>NZ_JCAUAZ010000003.1:0-567822 GCF_059692215.1 Paenibacillus sp. J22P51
GCGGAAAATGCAGTGATTCATCCATTAATCATGTAAATAACGGAACTACGTTCCGTAACTTTCTGCTTTTGTGCTTTTGAAGCCAAATAAGGGAACTACGTTCCGTATCTCAGGTGCTGGCCTCTAGAAATTACAAATTTAGCTGATAGCTGCGCAATCTCACATTGCCACTAGTCACTTGAACAAGCTAGTTACTCAATTTCCCACTATGCCCAGCCTTGCCCGCTGAGAAACGGAACGTGGTTCCGCTATTTGATCATTTTGTCCGATTCCAGGGAAATTGCGGAACGAGAGGACGCTATTTCGCGGAAAATGCAGTGATTCATCCATTAATCATGTAAATAACGGAACTACGTTCCGTAACTTTCTGCTTTTGTGCTTTTGAAGCCAAATAAGGGAACTACGTTCCGTATCTCGGTTGAGTATTTCAAACTGTCGCGGTGCTGGCCTCTAGAAATTACAAATTTAGCTGATAGCTGCGCAATCTCACATTTCCGCTAGCTACTTTTAAAAGCTGCTGATCCGTCAATTGGTGTAAGAGTGTTCTCGTGTGCTTGGTGCTGATTTTCAGATGTTCGGATACCTCTGAAGCGTTAATGGGGCGGAGCTTTCTTCTAACGAAGCGAATAATTTCGCTTTCTAGCCAGGGGAGCGTCGAAGGGACGTCTGTTGAGATGAATTTGCCAATAAGTGAAAGAATGAGCTGCTGGCACTGTTTCGGGGACTCAACTATGGAGGGATACGCAATAGGGAGAACTAGCCAGCCGTCTAGTGCTAGGTGGGAGTGGCGGATGCAAAGATCTTTGAATCTCCAAAGCTCTAGATCTCGCGCGTGCGTGCCATAGCCCTGTATCTCGATTGAGCCTTGGGCATTCCCTGGCATATAAGCAAAGTCGATGTAACGGTAGCCGTTCGCAAAGTCACGAACCTCCCATTCTGGGTATAAGTCGTTGAAGTTTCCAACGGCTGGATACCATATGGATCGAAGAAATTCGGTTTCAGCATGTCCCAACCCACGTTCTAATCGTTCCCGTCTACGCTTGTTAGTCTCATTTTCAATTTGTTTGGCCATAAAAGCTTCAAATGCTTGCTCAAACTTCATCGTATTCTAACCCTCCATTTGCTACTCCCAAAACAAAACGCCGCTCTCATCAAGGTCTCTGAAAGGAATGTCCCCTCAGAAACCATGATGAAAGCGGCGTGTGCTTCACGACCTGATTATTTTACACTAGTATACTTGAATGGGGCTGATTGTGCTACCAGAAAAAGATGTTGAGAAACCTTCATTCTTCATCCGTTTGAAGCTGAAACTCTACTAGAGAAACAGTCTGCTCATCCGAAACATGAACACCCTCAGATTCCAACAAAAACCGCTGCAGCTGCGCACCCTCATCATCCTGAATCGCGATTTCGCCACGGACGTTAAGGACTCTGTGCCAGGGGAGACGGTGCTTTTTGCTCATCGCATGCAGTATTCGAACAACCTGCCTCGCTGCCCTTGGGCTTCCAGCTTGCCTCGCGACCTGTCCATATGTCATCACTTTTCCTTCGGGTATGGATCGTATGACTTGGAGAGCCCTCTCCGTAAAAGGCGTCATTGTACTGGAAGGAACTTGATGCACACTGGTTGCGACATCTCAAGCACACTGCCTGTTGGGACTAGCTTTCCAGTAGCTTCGTCGCGCGCAAAGCTAACGATGTTATCGGAGTCTTTATTCGCAACAAGGACGAATCGTCCATCAGGCGAAATCCCAAAATTACGTGGATGTTTCCCAAGGGTTGGAGCATGTTCCACGACTGTGAGTTTGCCTGTTTGCTCGTCAATAGCATAAACCACGATGCTATCGTGTCCACGGTTGGAACCATAAAGGTAACGTCCGTCTGGTGAGACATGGATGTCTGCGCACCCATTATTTTCGCCATTGTAGGAGGTTGGCAGTGTTGGAATGGTTTGGATTTCTGTCAGTTTACCTTGTTCCTCATCATAGCTGAAGGCTGTAACCGTAGAACCAAGTTCGTTAATCACATATCCGTATTTGTAGGACGGGTGGAAGACAAAATGACGAGGCCCTGAACCAGGTGTAACAGATACTTCCCCATGTGGTACAAGGCGTTTAGCAGCAAGATCAAGCTTGTATAAGATAATTTTATCAAGTCCTAAATCACAGGCACCAATGTAGCGATTTGCACGATCTACGAAAACAGAGTGTGCACGCGGGCGATCCTGTACCGGAAGCAGACTTGAACCGTGATGCTGTTGGATATCCGAAGTTGTCCCCAGATGACCATCTGCCAGAATTGGGGATAAGCCAACCATACCACCATGATAGCTAGTCACCATCACAACTTGATTCGTGTTGTCTAACTGGATATGGCATGTTGTTGCAGGCAAGGTGTTTTCCTGATTAAGCAGCGTTAATTCACCTGTTTCGGGCTGGATCGTATAAGCAAATGCTGCTCCACATTTTTGACCCTCCGCACCAACACCTTCACCTAATGCGTATAGTCTGGAATTAACTGCATCGACAGCAAGAAAGGTTGGATTTTGCAGTCCAGATACGTTGTGGGTAAGCGCTAAACTTCCCGTTTCTGCATCATATTGAGCCGTATACACCCCCGGATTCTTCGCATCGGCGTAAGATCCAATAAAGGCTAAAGTTTGTTTCGTCTGTTGCTGCTTGTCCACGGATGTCACTCCCATTCATCTAATTTCACTATGAGCATTATCTCAAATCCGTATCGTATGGGCAACTGTTTGGGGGATGATGGGGAAGGATGTGACTAGATCTAGATAAATTAGCTAGTGGTGGGTAGAGGTGTGATATTGGCGAATGAACTCTCATAAGGAACGTAGTTCCGCTATTTCCACGAAAACGCGTATTTTCGTTGAGAAACGGAACGATAGTCCGCTATTTCTCCGTATTTGCCCGTTTGACCCGGATTTCACGAGATTAGCGGAACGACGTTCCGTAACTCGGCGAAATCACTCAAATTCCCCTAAATAGCGGAACGACGTTCCGTTAACTACTCGAATGCAAATGGTGCGTTGCCAATCAAGTAGTTTTTTCAAGCCTGGTTCGTGTGGCGTCGTGTGGTTAGCTTCTAGTGAGCGGTGGGATATTACCGCTCCGTTACCAACCCGTTTCGCCCAAAAATCTGAAAACAGCGCTCAAAGAGTTACAAAGTTTAAAAACTTAGAATAGACTACTGTAATACAAGGCCATACGGACAGGAGGCATGTTATGATTGACAGAACCCTTTATCTATTCGATGGCATCAATAAGACCTCAGTGAAACTGATTGTCGAGCAAATTATAAAAATTAATCAATTTGATGATGACAAAGATAAGAAGGAAAAGGACTTTAAACGCCTGCCCATTGATCTGATCATTAATAGTAACGGAGGCAGCGTATATGATGGCTTTGGTCTTATCAATGTGATTGAGAACAGCAAAACGCCTGTTCACACTTATGTGTACGGACTTGCAGCAAGTATGAGCCTATTGATCGCTGTTAGCGGACACAAACGGCACGCTGGTAGATTGAGCACTTTTATGTATCACTCCGTTTCCACACATATTGATGGACATTTGGAGCATTTGAAGAATCGAGTGGATGAAACACAGCGTCTGCAAGACATCTATGATGAATGTATTTTGTCCAAAACGAATCTGCAAGCCGAAGAGCTGGCTCGTGTGAAGGAGCATCAACGGAACTGGTATATGAGCCCGGAAGAGGCGTTGACCTTTGGCATCATTGACAGTATCGTATAGGCAAGGTTGGAGAGAAGCCGCAGGGATTCTCTTTTTTCTTTGTTTTTTCTCGGCATTTGGTGTTTAATTGAGAGAAAGAGAGAAGGAGCGGCAGGTGCTGCCCCGAATGAAAAGGAGAACCCTACTGTGTACAAAATTGTATTTTTTGATATTGACGGCACGTTAATCAATGAGGACAAGCAGGTGCCGGCAAGCACTGTTAAGGCCATTCACCAACTGAAACAAAGCGGGATCGAACCCGTTATTGCAACGGGACGAGCTCCTTATTTCATTAAGCCACTAGCTGAGCTGCTGGGCATTGATTCCTATGTATGTTTAAATGGCGGATATGCGGTCTACAAAGGCGAGCCGCTTTACCACCGCGTAATTGCGAAAAGCGCGATTGAAGCGCTAGTTGAGCTGGCAGCAACTCACCAGCATTCTCTCGTATTTGAAGGCGAGCACGCGTTTGCGACGGATGCAGAGGATCATCCTTTTGTGAACAGCTCCGTATCCTCGTTGAAGGTAGATTTACCAAGCTATGATCCGCATTTCTGGAAGTCAAACGATATTTATCAGATCTTCCTACACTGTGAAGCGAAGGATGAGCATTTGTATGAGGGGCTGCTTTCGGATTTTAAACTGATTCGTTGGCACGAACATGCGATGGATGTGTTGCCTGCTGGCGGGTCCAAGGCACAAGGCATCGCCGCGATGCTGGAGTTGGTAGGCTTGAAGCCAGAAGATGCCGTAGCTTTCGGAGACGGTTTGAATGATTTGGAGATGCTATCCTATGTCGGTTTCGGCATTGCGATGGGCAATTCGCACAAAGATCTATTGCCTTATGCTGATCATGTGACAACACATGTGGATGAAGAAGGCGTACGCAACGGTCTTATCACGGCAGGACTTCTTTAAGACAGAACGATACTAAACAGGGTGAATAGGATGAAAATTGCATTTTTTGATTCAGGTCTAGGTGGAATCACGGTTCTGAATGAAGCCATGAAGAGAATGCCTCATGAGGATTATATTTATTTTGCAGATACAGCGCATGTACCTTATGGTATTAAATCGAAAGATGAGGTTCTAACCTTCGTCAAACAATCGGTTGATGCCATTATTCAAGATGAAATTAAGGCGCTAGTGATCGCCTGTAATACAGCAACGAGTATCGCGATTGCAGAGTTGCGGAAAACCTACAAGCTCCCCATCATTGGGATGGAGCCTGCAGTGAAGCCAGCCCTGGAGATGAATCGGTCATCAGGCAAAAGAGTGCTTGTATTCGCTACGCAGCTCACGCTTCAGCAAGCGAAATACAGAGAGCTAGTATCCCGTATTGATGATATGGGGATGGTAGATTCAGTTCCTCTGCCGGAGCTAGTGGAATTTTGTGAAAATCTCATCCTTGAAGGCCCGCAGGTGATTGACTATTTCAAGGCCAAATTGGCTCCATTTGATCTAAGCGCCTACGGGACAGTCGTGCTTGGCTGTACACATTATCCATTTTATAGTGGGATTTTAAGTGAAATACTACCTAGTCACATTCAAATTGTAGATGGAAGTAAAGGTACCGTAAATCGCTTAATGAAGGTACTTGAGGATGCCGACCAGCTGCTCGAAACGGGGAATGCGCATGTGAAATGGATGTGCTCCAGCTCGAATTCTGTGTACATACAGAAGATGGAAAAGGCGTTAGCCTTCCTCCAAGCCGCAAAGTAAAAGAAAAGCAGTCAGTAACTAGAGCTTCTAGTTACTGACTGCTTTTTAATTTGCTGCGTGACTGTTCAATTTTATCGTTGTTTATAACCGAATTTCGAGCAACTCGTAGCTAATAACGCCCATTGGTGCGTTCACACTGATCACATCGCCAACCGACTTATTCATGAGGGAGATCCCAAGCGGGCTTTCATACGAAATTTTATTTTCGTTGACATTTGCTTCTTGAGAACCAACAATTTTGTACTCGATTTTCTCGGCAAATTCCACATCATTCAATATAACAGTGGAGCCAACTTGTACTTTGGATGTGCCGGTATTCTTCACGACCTTCGCCTTTTTGAGCATCCGTTCAATCGTAAGAATACGTGTTTCCATGAAAGACTGGTCGTTCTTCGCAGAATGATATTCGCTGTTCTCCTTTAGATCGCCGTAGGAGATTGCTAATTTGATACGTTCTGCTAATTCTTTACGCTTCACTGTTTTCAAATCTTCAAGTTCTAGCTCTAAACTGCGCAAACCCTCAGGGGTCAAAATGATTTCATCATTGGACAAAAGTAAAGCACCTCGTTTCATTCGATATTAGCTATACTACTAAAGTCCTTGAGACAAGTAAAGCAATTGACATAAGCAATTAATTATGATTACCCAATATTACCAAATGAAAGAAAGTCTGCATAATAATTGATGGACAACACTTACTTCAGCTACTATACTAACATAACGTGGGAGCAATTTCTGCGAGATAGGTTAAACTGAAATCAAAAAAATTTAATTTCACTTGTAATTTCCATCTTACAATATAGGGAAAGTGTGAAAAACTTCATGAGAATTAACATAAGAGTCATTTATATCACTTTAACTATTGTTATATTGTTATTAGTTACGAACAATACGTCTTATTATTGGTTTACCAAAACGCTGTTAACGCAGGCGCTGTCAGATCGAATGGCGTCTACGGCGAATCAAATCCGAACTTCCATAGAGCAGTCTGAAGTGGGAGCCTTTTTCGTGGAGGATATGATCGGGGAGCAATTGCGCTCTGCCGCTCTCATTGCCAAAAGCGGCCTGAACCCAGATATAGACAAAGTTTCGAATGAACAACTCGTTTCACTTGCCAAATTAACAGGTGTTGACGGTATATCGCTCATGAAACGAAGTGGCATAGGCAATGATATCATGGTTGCTAAATCTTCGGAGCCCAAGGAACTTACTTTAACAAGCACAATATCATTTGGATATTGGTTCACCGCTTTTGATCAACTTCTAAAATACCAGAATGTGATCATTCCTGAAGGAAAGAGTCTTCCGAATTTCTGGACAGGAATTTATGAAGTGCCTGCTTCTGGTTCTAGTGATGTGAGTAAATTTGGTTATTATTACGATGGAACTACCAATTATATTATCTGTGTGTTTGTGAATGCCGATAAGATTCAGAAATTTAAGGATATTGTCGGGACAGACACGATTGTGAAAAAAATAATTGCGGCCAATCCCGATATCATGGAAATTTCAGGGCTAAATGGGGTAACCTTTGGCACAAAGCCGAAGGAATATAAGCGATCTGACGGTGGAACCTACATCTCCGTGTATGATCGTCCGCTTCTATTTGGCAGCTATAGCATCATTAATGTGAGCGATTTGACTCATTACAAACAGTCTATTGAGGGTAATAAGCCTATAAGTGTGGTTGAAAACTACAATGGCAATCCAATTCTAAAGACATTTGTTTATGTGCCTGTTAGAGAGGAATCTACCGAAGTTCAGCGAGAAGTTCCCTATGTGATTACCATAGTTACAGACTATCATGCCATTCAAAACACATTAAATGGCCAACTCATTCGCGTCCTAATTATCATCATTTTGTTTACTGTATTCAGTTGTATACTCGTCTTTTTGGTATTTGGATTCATTACAAAATCACGAGAGTCGGCAGTCCAGACCACGCAAGAGATGTATATTCAGAATGTTGACCTCATGTTTGCAACGATTCGAAGCCAACGTCATGATTTCCTAAATCATGTGCAAACAATGTACGCGCTTTTGTCCAAAGGTAATAAAGAAGATCAAATGCGATACATGGAAGAATTGATTGAGGAAATTAATGAAGTCAATGATATTATTCGGATTGGGCAGCCAGCTATCGCGGCATTGATTCAATCGAAACTTACGCTCGCCATGCGAACCAAAATTGCTTTTACCTATGAATTCACGGGACTTGATGGGTTATCGCTAGGGGTTAAATCGGTAGATCTAGTGAAGATTATTGGGAATCTCCTTGATAATGCATTTGATGAGGCTAACCAATTTCCAATTGAAGAGCGAGAAGTTTCCGTCCGTGGGTGGAAGGAATCGAACGATGTGAAGATTTCTGTGAAGAATCGGGTGAATCCTACTTTTAATCTCGAGGATGATGCGCAATTGTTCACAATCGGCTATAGCACCAAAGGGGATGGCGAACATCAAGGGCTTGGTCTTCCTGTGGTCAAGGAACGTGTAGAGTATTATCGGGGAACGATTGAGGTTAAGGTGGAGGAAGGTTTCATCTGCTTCCTGCTGACGATACCTATGCAATAATAAGAAAAATCGCTATTTGGACAGCCAAATAAGCGATTTTTTTGTTTGTTTAGTAAGGCAAGTACGGCAATACATAGTTCCAGAAGGGAAGAGCGAGACATGCGACTAATAAAAACCAACGAAATACGGTTTCACTCGCAGAGCCTGTGTCGATGGCCATCCATTTGGGGAGTAGTCGGATTTTGAGCGGGATTGGCCAGAAGAGCTGTACGCCTCGATCATTCAACAGATCGATGAGAGCATGTGAGGCGTAGGCTAGGATGAATACCCAGAAATATAAAGGGCTTAGATGTATGCTGATCATAGCAAGCAACCCCATAAATAACAGAGAGTGTGTCAATGTACGATGTTTGATTTTCAAAACATGCAGGAGAGCAGATAAAGGGAAAAGAACTTTTGCCATGGTTGAACCAGGCTTATCGACATCGGCTAAAGTGCCTGCCAAGCAACCGAGTAAAAGAGAGCCAGCGGCATCCCAAGTGAAAAAGCTGATGTCGCCATGAATGAGTACGAGCTCGGCAGCAATCATTCCAGCAACACTGTGTGTTTTTTGCAGCATTATTAACGCCTTCCTATCTATGAGTTCGATATAACTTTATACTATTCGATTTGATCTTGGAAATTAAGGGTATCGCCAAATAAATTAGTAAATGTCGTATTTGCCCTGTGTAAATGTCAGCATACACCATAAAATGAACGGGCGGGATACTTTACAATAGAACGTAAAGGTGCAAAAAAAGCTGTACGCACATACACACGATGGTCTGTGTCTCTAGGAGGAGAAGCCCATGAGTTCTATTCAAATTTCAGCTATGTATTGTGAATACCGAGTCAACCCAGTCGGCTTGGACACTCTCCAGCCACGCTTTACATGGCAGCTAGAAGCTGATGCCAACGCTACTCTTCAAGATGCATATCGTATTCAGGTGAGCACACAATCAAGTAACTTCGAACAAGGGAACTTGGTTTGGGATACCGCTCGAATCGCTTCGAATCAATCCGTACTTATTACTTACGAAGGTCCTGAGCTTCTGCCGCGAACCCGTTATTACTATCGAGTTAAAGTTTGGAGCAAGTCCGGCCTTGAATCAGCTTGGAGTGAAATCGCTTACTGGGAAATGGGGCAGCTTCAGGCTGCGGATTGGCAAGCGCAATGGATCACACCTGATCCAGCGAGCTTAGATCCAGATGCGGAAGAAGCCTACTATCTTCGTAAAGACTTCCATTTGAGCAAGCCGATCCGCAAGGCGATGATCTATGCCACATGTCACGGTGTATACGAGCTGGAGCTAAATGGTGTTCGAGTTGGCGATTGGGAGCTTACACCTGGCTGGACTAGCTACAAGCATCGCTTGCAGGTTCAGTCTTACGATGTTACAGATAGGCTGACGCGAGGGATTCAGACAATTGGCGCAGTGCTTGCGAATGGTTGGTATAAAGGGAACCTTGCATGGGAAAATCAGAGGCATATTTTTGGAAGCGTAAGAGCGCTTCTCATGCAAATGCATATCGTCTACGAGGACGGATCTGAAGAGGTCGTGACGAGTGATTCCTCTTGGCGAGCTTCTCTCGGACCTGTCCGGATGTCAGAGCTATATCATGGTGAAATCTACGATGCTGGATTAGAAATTTCGGGCTGGAGCCTGCCTAATTATGAGGATCAGGCATGGGTTCCTGTAGTTGAATTGAACTATGGAAAGGAAACGCTCGTTATGCAGGAGAATGAGCCTTCTCGTGTGACTGAGCAGCTGAAGCCTGTTGCTGTAATTAAAACCCCGTTAGGCGAAACTGTGCTTGATTTTGGTCAAAATATGGTAGGGAAAGTACGGATGCAAGTAACCCTACCTACGGGTACACGCATCGATTTGCTTCATGCTGAAGTGCTTGACGCTCAAGGCAATTTCTATATTGGGAACTTGCGTAAGGCGAAACAAACGATTACCTATGTGTGTAAAGGTCAAGGTGAGGAGTTCTATGCGCCGCATTTCTCTTTCCAAGGTTTTCGCTATGTCAAAGTTGTGGGATGGCCTCAGGATGCAGCTTTCGACGCTGCATGCTTCACAGGGCTGGTTATTCATACGGATATGGCGGCCAAGGGGACGTTTGAATGTTCTCATCCGCTGCTGAATCAGCTGCAAAGTAATATTGTGTGGGGACAGCGGGGTAATTTCCTTGATGTGCCGACAGACTGCCCGCAGCGTGACGAGAGGTTGGGTTGGACTGGGGATGCACAGGTGTTTATACGTACTGCTGCTTTTAACTATGATGTGGCTCTCTTTTTCAGCAAATGGTTACGGGATCTGAAAGCGGACCAACGCGAGGATGGAGGTGTTCCCTTCGTAATCCCGCACGTCCTGAATGAGAAAGACCATTCCTCAGCAGCGTGGGGCGATGCGGCGGTTATTTGCCCATGGACACTCTATCAGGTTTACGGGGATAAACGAGTTCTAGAAGAGCAGTATGACAGTATGAAGGGATGGGTTACCTACATGCGTCAGCAAGGAGAGAATGAATTCTTGTGGCAAACGGGCTTCCATTTTGGCGATTGGCTAGGCCTGGATGCCAAAGAGGGTAGTTATATCGGTGCTACACCTAAAGACTTGATTGCGACTTGCTTCTATGCGTATTCGACTTCATTGTTTGTCAAAACAGCGGAAGTACTAGGACGCGAAGCGGATGTCGCTGAGTTCTCAGCGCTCTATGAACGCATTGTGGAAGCTTTTACAGCTGAGTTTGTGACACCAAGCGGCAGGTTAGCTGGACATACGCAGACAGCCCATGTGCTTCCGCTGATGTTCGGACTTGTAACGGGGAGATCACGTGAACGCTTAGCGGCGACCCTCGCTGAGTATGTGAAGGAGCAAAAGTACCATCTGACCACAGGCTTTGTCGGCACACCATATCTGTGTCATGTACTATCGGAGAGTGGCTATCATGACGTGGCAGTAAAGCTTGTTCAGCAAGAAGACTATCCTTCATGGCTGTACCCCATTCATCAAGGGGCTACGACAATTTGGGAGCACTGGGACGGCATCAAGCCGGATGGTACGTTCTGGAGTGACGATATGAATTCTTACAATCATTATGCCTACGGTTCCATTGGCGATTGGCTATATCGGAAAGTAGCGGGCTTGGATTCGGATGATCAGGAGCCAGGATACAAACGCGTGATCTTCCGACCTCGCCCAGATTCTGGCCTCACGTATGCCAAGGCATCTCTCATCACGAATTATGGTGTGGTTCGCAGTGAGTGGACAATTGAAGAGGATGGCGCCGTCAGTTATACGTTCCAGCTGCCATCGAATACTAGCGGAGAAGTGATCTTATGTGAGACGGCTTTATCGTCTGTGACCTGCAATGGTCAAATGCTAGAAACAGTATCAGGCATTGAAGCGGTTAGCGAGTCAGAAGGTCATGTATCTATCGAGCTTGGCTCAGGTATCTATCAAATGCGAGTTCATGCTTCTACCTCCTACTCTTTGTCATTCTAGGTTTATCGAGTATAATAGACCTAAAGAAGGTTCCTAGAAGGAGAGTTACAAGATGGCTGTCATCAACGCGATGGAAACCGTGGTTACTCACTTGTTTGATGAGTTTCGGAGAAACTATGAATTGAAATGTAATTGTACAACGTGCCAAGAAGATATCTTGGCAATCGTGCTGAACCGAGTTCCGCCACGGTATACCTCCAGTGAGAAGGGGCACCTATTTGTAAAAGGTGAATTTACGAATCAACAGTTGCGTTCTGACGTCATGCGTGAACTGATGGAAGCATCTAGTTTTGTTGAGTGTAACAAGCATCATCGTGAATAACTGATTAGTGAAACCAGCAGCTTCTTGTGAAGTTGCTGGTTTTTTTCCATGCCTTTTTTCCTTGAATGCAAATAAAATTACATATTATAGAAAAAAAACAGGTAAGAGATGCAAAAAAAAATGCGCTGTATTCTTGCGTACTTCAAGATAAGATAGAAATAAGAATTTCCAAATAAATGAAAAACAGGAGGGGTTCCAGTGAATTCAGAGCAGTTTAATGGCATTTTTGATTCGGTGTTAACAGATGTTGTACAGCAATCTTATGGCAATATATGCTTGCCCTCCGATGAACAAATCCAACAATCGATGAAAAAAATGATGTCGATGCTTGAAGAAAACCCGAAATGGTTGATGCACAATGAATGATCGTGATAATCTGAAAGCCATCTCCAATGACACACTTGTTGATGCGTATATAAATGCAAGCCGGATGAAGCTAAGTAAGGAATTTCTCATGTTTTTACTTTTAGAAATTCAAGCTAGACAGATTAGCTTATTCCGTGAAAACAGTTTAGAAAGCACGAGTTAATATTCTCTGTGTGTAGTGATTTTAAAAAAAGGTATGAATCCTTTACAATGTAACGGACAGGTAGCTCCTGACGTTGCACGGTAGGGGATCTTTTGTTTTCGGAACGAACATGTACTAGTTTATGTCCTCTTTAGTGAACAAGTCGAATAGGCGATGACCGTAGGGGCAGCGGTAAAAAGGCTAAATATGTAAGGAATTGTTAAAATGACCCCGAAATGGGGTCATTTTTTGCATGAAAAGTGCGCAATTAACCATATATCAATTCCCCTTATAAGTCTCATAAGATGATTCTAATTGACCTATAGTGCGCACTATGATAGGTTTCAATGGAGAGTAAAAATAGTGCGAAAAATAGCAAAGCTTATCAATACATGCTGACGAGGTGGATTTTGTTGGAACTACAAGTCTTAAACAGTCCTTTTAACCAAGAGCAAGTTGAATTGCTCAACCGTGTCCTGCCAACGTTAACGGATACTCAACGTATTTGGTTGAGCGGCTATCTAACAGCTCAACAAGGCTCGGCAACTTCTGCGACAGCTCCTGCTGCTTCCGTACCAACGGCTGTAGCTAGTCAACCGGCTAATTCTAAAGAAGTTACAGTGCTATTCGGATCACAAACGGGTAATTCCCACGGATTAGCTAAAAAGCTAGCCAAAAAACTAGAAGAGCAAGCGTTCCAAGTGACGCTTTCCTCGATGAGCGACTTCAAACCGAACAATCTGAAAAAGATACAAAACCTACTCATGGTTGTAAGCACACACGGTGAAGGCGATCCGCCTGATAATGCGATCTCATTCTACGAATTCCTTCATAGTAAAAGAGCGCCTCAATTAGAAGAGCTTCGATACGCTGTTCTTTCCTTGGGCGATACATCTTATGAATTCTTCTGTCAAACGGGTAAGGATTTTGATAAGCGTCTGCAAGAGCTTGGCGCGAAGTCATTAACTGAACGTGTGGATTGTGATGTTGATTTTGATGAACCTGCTGCGGCTTGGGTGTCTAGTGTACTGGGTGCTCTGAACGCTTCATCGGCTAGTGCTTCTGTTGGTGGCGCAGCTGCTGTAGTTGGAAGTGCAGTTTCTTCCGAGTCGGAATATTCCAGAACGAATCCGTTCCAAGCTGAAGTGCTGGAGAACTTGAATTTGAATGGCCGTGGCTCAGATCGTGAGACACGCCATGTGGAAATCTCTTTAGAGGGCTCCAATCTGCAATATGAACCGGGCGATAGCCTTGGTGTTTTCCCGGAAAATCATCCGCGTCTTGTCAATGAATTGATTCAGGCGATGGATTGGAATGCAAGCACGCCAGTTGCTATTAACAAAAATGGCGAAGAACGTCCGTTACAAGAAGCGCTTACTCGTTACTACGAAATCACTACATTGACGAAACCTTTGTTAGAGCAAGTTGCAAAGCTTACTTCAAACGATAAATTACATGCTTTAGTTGCTGCAGGTAATGAATCCGAATTGAAATCATACATTGCAGGTCGGGACTTACTTGATTTGGTGCAAGATTTCTCCTTACAAGGTGTGTCTGCTAGCCAATTCGTAGCCGTGCTTCGTAGATTGCCTGCACGATTGTACTCGATTGCGAGCTCATCCAAAGCTTCACCGGATGAAGTGCACATCACTGTTCGTGCCGTGCGCTATGAAGCCAATGGACGCAATCGTTATGGTGTTTGCTCCGTTCACCTTGCTGAGCGCGCACAATCGGGTGCAGCGTTGCCGGTGTACATTCAAAGCAACCCGAACTTCAAGCTGCCTGAGAACCCAGAAACGGCTATCATCATGGTTGGACCTGGTACTGGCGTAGCGCCATTCCGTTCTTTCCTTGCAGAAAGAGAAGAGACGGGTGCAGATGGGAAAACGTGGTTATTCTATGGGGATCAACACTTCGCTACAGACTTCTTGTATCAAGTTGAATGGCAGCGTTGGTTGAAAGATGGCGTTCTTACGAAATTAGACGTAGCCTTCTCCCGTGATACGGATCAGAAAGTATACGTACAGAACCGCATGATAGAGAAGAGCCGCGAGGTTTATCAATGGCTGCAAGAAGGCGCTGTTGTTTATATTTGCGGTGATGAGAAGAAAATGGCTCACGATGTGAATGCTGCGCTGCTCACGATTCTTGAGCAAGAGGGCGGATTAAGCAACGAAGAAGCCGTGCAATATTTGGCTAACATGCAACAGCAAAAACGTTATCAACGGGATGTTTATTAAACCGGGATCCCCGCGATCGCGAGAGGAGAAAGCTCAAGATGTCAGATAATAACTTACTATCGAAGAATAGTGCACCACATAGTGATGTTGAACAAATTAAGATCCGCAGTAATTATTTGCGCGGCAGTCTAGAAGAAACGCTTGAAAATCGCATCACAGGTTCCATCCCCGAGGATGATAACCGATTAATGAAGTTCCACGGCAGCTACATGCAGGATGACCGTGATTTGCGCAATGAGCGTGCGAAGCAGAAGCTAGAGCCTGCGTATCAGTTCATGCTGCGTGTTCGTGCTGCGGGCGGGATTGTCACATCTGACCAATGGTTGATGATGGATCGCGTTGCACAGAAGTATGCGAATGGGACGATTCGTCTTACGACGCGTCAATCCTTTCAATTGCATGGTGTCATCAAATGGAACATGAAGAAAACGATCCAAGAAGTGAACGCATCCATGCTAAGTACGCTTGCTGCTTGTGGAGACGTGAATCGTAACGTGATGTGCAACCCAAATCCATACCAATCCGAGGTTCATGGTGAAGTGTATGAGTGGGCGAACCGTATCTCGAATCACTTGGATCCACGTACGAGAGCTTATCACGAGATTTGGCTAGACGGTGAGAAAATCGTGGATAGCCGTGACGCAGAAGAGCAAGAGCCGATTTACGGACCTGTGTATTTGCCACGGAAGTTCAAAATCGGTATCGCGGTTCCACCATCCAACGATGTAGATGTCTACTCGCAGGATCTTGGCTACATCGCGATTATTGAAGAAGGCCGCTTGGTGGGCTTTAACGTTTCCGTCGGTGGCGGTATGGGGATGTCTCATGGCGATGTCAAAACGTATCCGCAGGTTGGTCAAGTGATTGGCTTCATTAAGCCAGAACAAGCTGTTGATCTAGCTGAGAAAACGGTTATGATTCAACGCGATTACGGCGATCGTTCTGTTCGTAAGCATGCTCGTTTCAAATACACAATCGATGATCGCGGGATTGAGTGGTTCGTGAATGAGCTTCAAACGCGTCTAGGTTGGAATCTTGAGCCAGCACGTTCGTTCCATTTCGAGTCCAACGGAGATCGTTATGGTTGGGTGAAGGGAAGCGACGGCAAATGGCACTTCACGATGTTCATTCAGAACGGCCGCGTCATGGATGATGGGGACTACCGTTTGATGACGGGCCTTCGTGAAATCGCTAAGACACAAAGTGGTGATTTCCGACTCACGTCGAATCAGAACTTGATCATCGGCAACGTAAGCGCTCAGAAAAAGAAGAAAATCGAAGAGCTGATCAAAGAGCACGGGATTACGGATGGTCTTCACTACTCCGCGCTTCGTAGAAATTCGATGGCTTGTGTGGCTTTCCCGACTTGCGGACTTGCGATGGCGGAATCAGAACGTTACTTGCCTTCCTTGATTACGAAAGTCGAGGCTATTCTTGAAGGTGTAGGCCTTCGCGAGCAGGAAATTACGATTCGGATGACAGGCTGTCCGAATGGTTGCGCACGACCTATGCTGGCTGAGCTTGCATTCATTGGTAAAGCTGCTGGGAAGTACAACATGTACCTAGGAGGCGGATTCGCAGGAAACCGCTTGAATAAATTGTACAAAGAAAACATCGGTGAATCCGAAATCTTGGATTCCTTGCAAACGATCATTCCTCACTATGCGAAAGAGCGTCAAGGTGAAGAGCACTTCGGTGACTTCGTCATCCGCGCTGGCTATGTGAAAGAAGTTCGTTCGGGTCAAGATTTCCACGCATAAACAAGAAAGAGCAGTTAAAGTAGATGACTACTTTAACTGCTCTTTTTCATTTTTCCATCTAATTCTAATTTTTAACGGAAATCCAATAAATTAACTGTAATTTTCCAGTTAAATCTGAGCTGGGGCTCCAAACGGTAGGCAATAGTATAGCCTTATCCTCACCATCTACTGCGCCCCCTTACTCACCCAGAATGTCACATTATCGCCTTGCATGCCGCTTGTTCCGGCTTTAGGATCTTGTTTCGTGACGATGCCTTTCGCCTGCGTACTGGTCTCGATCAGAAAGTTATAGTGTAGTCCGGCTTCAAGGGCCATCTTTTCTGCAGCCTGTTGTGTTTGACCTACCAAATTAGGTACGACTGTCGTCTCTGAGGTTTCCTTCGTACTCGTTAGCTTGGTATTGGCTGTAGCGGTTGGACTTACGGTTGTGATAGGCGTACTTGTTGGTGTAGGCGAGATGATGACGAAGGTTTCTACAACCTTTGGCTCGGGCCAATACGACCATACGCCGACGATTCCAATAACTAGTGCCGAGACGGCGCCAAGGGCAATCAGCTTAGCTGAACGCGTCGAACGGGTGAGGCTCTCACTTGCAGAACGGGAACGATACGGTTCAGGTGGGACTTCACTGGAGGGTTCAACTTCTACCGCTACAATTGGTGCAGCAATCTTCACACTCTTGTTATTAGGGACGGATGGTGGTAAACTCCGCAACCCGAATACGAACGAAGAGAGTGAGGATTGCCCATGGCATATAAATTTAATAAGACGAATTAAGGCTAATTTTTGCTCTGTGGTAGCACTCGGTATTGAAGCTCGCTCCAGACTTGTGTGCATAACCTCGAACGTATCGGTAATCGTTTCGCTCCCCGTAAGCAGCTGAATCATTAAGCGGCAAAGACCAACGGCCCCTTGTTCCTCTGATTCATCTTCCTCCCAGTAGTTGATAACGGAGAGCTTATTCTGCTCGGTTAACCATAAATTATCAGGGCGTACGGAAAAGCCTGTAATCTTTTCCTCCATGGCATCGAGCAAGGAAACACCTAAGTCGCTCATCATCGACACGACCGCCTGGAATGACCATTGGCGCTTGTTGATGTGATTGATGAATAGCGAGCCTGGCTTCGCTTGCAAAATTATGGTGACAGCATCCTCTGCGATGGACGTATCCAGCATGTGATGAAATCCGTCGTGAATAAACGCCGCTTTATCCTGGAGAGAGCTTATGTAATCGACACCAAGTTGATTGTGACGAAGCGTTTTGCGATAGAGCAGTACTTTGCGAGTTAAGAATACATCATCACCATAATGGAGAGTACCATGAGGGAAAGAGACGATTTGTGTACTTGGCACGTATCGTGTACCTATTCGATCGGGCATGGAATAACCATCCTCTCTGGCATGTAAGAGTGCTTACACTTTATTATAAATGATTCGAAAGCGATTAGGAATTTAGGAGTAGTCGTTATAAAAAATAACATATACGCATGCGGAATTTGTGGGATTTTATCAAAATAGTACGAATTGTCCGTTTGAATGGAATTAGGATTGGTGAACTGCACGTTAGCTTGGATCAATTCGGATAAGCTTACCTTCAACAGACGGGGTCCAAGCTCCTGCTAAGCAAGCGCAAATGGAACAAAATATCATTCAGCTCATACATGTCGTTGAACAAAGGGCTTAGCCTTACTTGGACCAAAAGGAAGGGGAGTAACACCTTCATAAACTTTACTGTACATCTTTTTCCTGCATTTTGGAATACGGCGTATCTGATTACCCTTTCTATGCTGAAAAACTCAGATTTAGAAGGGTTTTTCTTAACTAGTATTTCTAGGATTCTATCAGAAAACTACTAGGATTTTTCTATGATTCAAATGACCTAAATGATATGATAGAAGGACCAGATAATTTTACAAAAAACGCCAAAACGAGGGGGATTTGTGTTGAAGAAGGTCGCAATTTTAGGTGGAGGAGTCGCTGGTTTGAGTGCTGCTCATGAACTTATAGTAAGAGGCTATGAGGTGTCCGTTTACGAGTTTAAGCATATACCTGGCGGAAAGGCCAGAAGTATGCCCTTTGTTGGCAGCGGAACTGGTGGACGAAGGGATTTGCCTGGGGAGCACGGGTTTCGATTATTTCCACGATTCTATCGCCATGTGATTGATACCTTGAAACGGATTCCTTATGAGAATGGAACGGTTTACGATAATTTAACTGAAGTCACACGACTAGATATCGCTACTTATACCGCGCCGTTATTGCCTTTGTTAGCCAAAATTGAGTTCAGTTTGGACAATTTGTTGGTGCTCATAAAGGATCTCTTTGATAATGGATTAGGACTTACCATGGAGGACATGGAGCAATATGGACGGAAGTTGTGGCAGGTGATGACAAGTTGCGAGGAACGTATTCGTGAAGAATATAATTTAATAGATTGGTGGGAATTCATCGAGGCGGATCAGCAATCACCCGCTTTTCAGAAAATTTTTGCTGGATTCACGAAAACGCTCGTTGCCTGTCAGTCCAAGATTGCGAATACACAAACGGTTGGGCCCGTGGCCGTTCAGATGACACTAGATATTACAACGCCTGGCACGAGTTTTGTAAGGCTATTGAATGGTCCAACGAATGACAAATGGATCTACCCTTGGTTGACATTTCTTCAGGATCAAGGTGTTGACTATCATTTGGATGCGAAAGTAGAAAGAATTCATTGTGTTGATGGTCAAATTAACAGCGCAACAATTACAAAAAATGGTGAAACGTTTGATGTAGAAGCGGATTACTATATTGCAGCCTTCCCGGTCGAGGTCATGGGAAAAATGATCACGGATTCCATGCTGGAAGCAGACCCGTCCCTTCATGGCGTTCAGAAACTCGTTGATTCTGTTGCTTGGATGAACGGTATTCAGTATTACTTGAAGGAAGATGTACCGATCACACATGGACATGTGATTTATTTGGACGCCCCTTGGTCATTAACTTCGGTTTCGCAGAAGCAATTCTGGCCGGACGTGAATTTGAGTGAATATGGCGATGGAACAGTGAAAGGCATCCTATCTGTTGATATCTCGGATTGGGATTCACCTGGTATCCTATTCGGTAAAACGGCAACACACTGTACTGCCGAAGAAATTAAAGCTGAGGTTTGGGCGCAAATGAAGCTAAGCCTTAACGTAGATGGAACGGTAATTCTTGAAGATGATGTTCTTCATTCTTGGTTCTTGGATACGGATATTCAATTCGAAAATCCAGAGCATGCGTGCACGAATATGGAACCGTTGCTCATTAACCGTGTGGGGACTTGGAATGACCGTCCTGAAGCATTTACCGGTATCCCGAATTTATTCCTAGCTTCAGATTATGTTCGTACCAACACGAACCTAGCAACCATGGAAGGTGCGAATGAGGCAGCGCGTCGGGCTGTGAATGCCATATTGGAACGTGATGGCTCAGAGGAGGAGCCTTGTAAGATTTGGGAGATGTATACCTTTGAATTGGGCCATATCGATGTATTGAAAATATATCATATTCACGATAAGAGACGGTATGAGAGAGGGTTACCATGGGATGGTAAGCTGCTTTAATTCCATTTCTAGCAGCGAGATTTACTAGGAGGATAACATGTTAATTTTGCCAGACTATGAAATGATCAGACAAATCTATCAAGGTGAACGAACGGTCTTGTATCGTGCCATTGATAAGCAAACAGGCGAGAAGGTGATCATTAAGACACTGCGCTCCGACTTCCCGATTGTCGCGGATATTGCTAGATTAAAGCGTGAATATGAAATTGGGAAAATACTGGATACTCCTGGTATTGTTAAGCCGCTTTCATTGCCCAAATATCAAAACAGCGTAGCCATGGTGATGGAGGACTTTGATGGGGAAACACTTTCTACCTATTTTCCTTTGTTTCGCCAATCGCTTCAAGCGTTCTTGCAAGCAGCTATACAATTAGCCAGAATTGTAGGCGAGGTTCATCAACGCTACGTCATACATAAGGATATCAAACCTAGCAATATTATTATGAATCGCCACAAGCAGATTATGAAGTTGGGTGATTTTAGTATCTCGTCGTTTACGAGAGAGCGTCAAGAGATGCTGGATCCTTCTTTATTAGAAGGGACGCTCAGCTATATGTCTCCTGAACAGACAGGGCGTATGAACCGGAATATCGATTATCGGACAGATTATTACTCATTAGGGGTCACGTTCTACGAAATGCTTACAGGACAACTGCCATTTCAAACGGAAGATCCAGTGGAGCTGCTGCATTGTCATTTTGCTGTAACGCCGAAATCGCCGCATAGCTTGCGATTGGGTATACCACAGTCACTATCCGATATTATTATGAAGCTGCTTTCCAAGGACGCTGAGGACCGTTACCAAAGTGCCTATGGGATCGTTCAAGACTTGGAGCAGGTCATGCTGTTAATGAATTCTGGTGAAGAGATGCGGGATTTCATTGTAGGCAGCTATGATATGACCGATATGTTTCAGATCCCTCAAGGGTTATACGGACGTTCTAACGAAATTAATCGACTTCTGCACGTGTATAACTATGCTGTGCATGGCTCTTTGGAAGCGGTGTGGGTCACAGGGGAGTCTGGATTTGGAAAGTCATTCCTAATTGCGGAAACCATGAAAACGATCATGAAGGAAAGCGGATGGTTTCTATCAGGACGTTTCGAGCCTAATAAACAGCATATTTCCTATCATGCTATCGCAAAGGCATTGCGAGAGTTAGTCCGACAGCTTTTGACCGAGAAGGATCAGCAGTTGGAAGAGTATCGTACGCGTTTGCTAAGGATGCTGGGATCGAACGGACAAGTATTGACTGATCTCGTACCTGAGCTGAAATTATTAATTGGCGAACAGAGGGCGGCGAAGCAACTTCCCCCGCATGAAACACAAAATCGTCTTCACTTTTTGCTGCAGCAATTTTTGTTGCTATTTTGCGCCAAGAATCGGCCGATCGTCATGTTTCTGGATGATTTACAATGGGCGGACGCGGCGTCCTTACAGATGTTGGACCTGCTTTTAAATGACTCACAATTGAAATATTTCTTGTTTATTGGCTCCTATCGCAGTGAATATGAGAGCAATCGGTTGTCTGCCATGCATATTCAGTTTTTGGATAAGCTGCCTCCACGACTTGTTGCGGAACGGATTACACTGAAGGCGCTTGAAATTCAAGATGTCAAGCAGTTAATCGCCGAGTCATTGAAATCCGAGCAGAACGAAGTGGAAGAGCTTGCTGAACTCGTTGTTCAAAAAACGGGAGGCAATCCTTTTTTCGTCAAACAATTCATAACGGCCTTGCATGAACAAGAGTTGTTAATGTTCAATTATGATGTCAATCGTTGGTTCTGGGATATGAACAAGATTCAAAAGCTTCGAATTACTGATAACTTAATGTTCCTTCTAGCAGAGAAGCTGGAGCGCATGCCCTCTAGATCACAGCATATTATGCGATTGGCTGCCTGCCTAGGTGCTTCCTTTGACTTAGAGGCACTAGGCATTATTATGAATACCTCCTTCGTTGATGTACTGCATGAGCTAGAAGTCTCCATTCAGAGCGGTTTGATTATCCCAGTAGGGTTGGACTACAAATTTTATAATGACTTGCAAGGTGAGTCTGCAGCGCGCGAAATCCGATTTATGTTTGTTCACGATTCTATTCAAGAAGCGATTTATGGTTCTGTCGAAGAGGCTAGGCGCACTGAGATGCACGCCAACATTGCTCAATTGTTGCTGGCCGCTTTATCAGAACCTAAGATTGAACGTCGACTATTTGAAATTGTCATCCACATGAATATAGGTTCCGAATTGCTCACAGACCGTACAGCGCAAATCCAGCTTCTAGAGATGAATATGAGTGCGGCGCGCAAAGCGAAGTCTTCCAATGCTTATCGGTCGGCGCTCCAATACTACAATAAAGGCTTGCTTGTACTGAAACAAATCAAGGGCATGGAATTAGAGGAGTTAGCTTACACCATTCGTTTGGAGAAGGCTGAGACTCTATATTTGAACGGCCAGGCAGAGGAAGCCGAGACTTCGTACGAGCAGCTCCTTCAAGAGGCGAAATCAGCTGAACAAAGATTGGAGCTCTATAACTTGCAAGTTGTCCTTTACACCAATGTAGGGAAGCAGTCTCAGAGCGTTAAGTTAGGCTTGAAAGTCTTGGCGGAGCATGGGATTCGTCTGCCGGGAGAGCCGACAAGCGCGAATATCTTACTGGCTTATTTAGATGTGAAGAGAAGAATTGGCAGAAAGAATACGCTCGAGCTCTACGATTTACCGATCATGGAAGATGCTTATCGCTCCAAATTAATGAACCTAATGATGAGCGTTGCGATATCGGCTTATTTCGTGAACCCAAACTTATATGTGTTGTTTATGCTTAACATGACGAAGCTCGCTTTGAAATATGGGAATTCGCCAGCAATGGCGTATGTGTATGGTTCGTATGGACTCATTCTAGGCTCTGGATTCGGAGACTATCAAAGTGGCTACCGATATGGTCAACTAAGCAACCGTATGAATGAGCGATTTCAATCCCATCAATTTCGCAGCAAAAGTTATTTCTCGTTCGGAGTGTTCGTCACACCTTGGGTGAAACCACTCACGAGCAGCCTTGAGCTTATTAAGGAATCGTTCCGAAGTGGAATTGAAGATGGTGACTTGGTATTTGCGGGGTATGCACTCACTTATCAGGTTCTAGTGAAGGATTTTCAAGGAGTTGCACTTGCCGAGGTGCATGATGATTTAGCTACGAATTATCGGATTCTGGAACAGACTAATCATCACGATACACTTCTGATGATGGAAATGCTTCGCAAAGTTATCATGAACGTTGAAGGAAAGACACAGAATCCCGTGCTGATCGGAGATCATGAGGCTGAAGAGGAAGAATTTGTTCGTAAACTTGAGATTCACCCGAATCAAGTGATTATTCACGTGTATTCAGTGAAGAAAATGATGCTGCATTTTTTGTTTGGTCAATATGTGGAAGCTGTGAAATTTGGAAAGGCAGCAGAGCCACGCCAATCTGCATCCTTTGGATTGTTTCATATGCCAGAGAATTATTTCTACTTTGTCTTGTCCATCACAGCTAATTTCCATGCTGCATCGAGCAATGAGCAGAAATGGTATACGAAGCAAGTGAAAAAGATGCTGAAGAAAATGGCAAAATGGACGGCGAATTGCCCGGAAAATTTCCTGCATCTGAATCTGTTAATGCATGCGGAGTGGGATCGTGTTACAGGGCATACGCAGAAGGCGGAACAAGGGTATGAGAATGCGATTCGGCAAGCGCGGGAGCAGGGCTTTATCCATCACGAAGCTATCGCAACGGAATTGGCTGGGAAATATTATAAACAAGCTGGACGCGACAAAATCGCAAAGACTTATTTCATGGATGCTTATTTTGGTTATGTAAGCTGGGGCGCTAAAGCGAAAGCGGATGATCTCATCTTACGGTACCCGGGCTATCTAACCAGCCTGCATGAGTCCTCAGACTGGACAACAACCAAAATCAGTGACTACTCCTTACAAGCTATTGATTTCAAAACGATTATGAACACGTCCCGTTCACTATCAAGTGAAGTGAATTTGGAGCAGTTGATCAAACGTCTGATGGAAATCGTTACGTATTCCTCGGGTGCGGAGAGGAGTATTCTCGTTCTCAAGGATAAGGAAAGATTATATGTTGAAGCAGAGATGCTCGCAAGTGCAGGGAAGGATTCCTGTACAGTTAATTCTGTCTTACTGGAATCACGTGAGAATCTTCCCCAAGCGGTTATCCAGTATGTTGCGCGCATGAAGGAAGGCATCGTGTTGGATGATGCTGAGAAGACTGGTTTTTTCATTAACGATCCCTACATACGTCAAGCCGAGAGTAAATCCATCTTTTGCGAACCGATTCTGCATCAAGGTAACTTAGTCGGAGTCTTTTATTTGGAAAATAATTTGATTCGCAACGCATTCACATCAGATCGCTTAGATGTGATCAAATTATTATCGGCGCAAGCCGCGATTTCCATTGAAAATGCTAGGCTTTACAATGATCTCGAATCCAAAGTGAAAGAAAGAACGAACGAGTTAATACTGATGGAGACTTCGCGGCGAGATCTGTTATCGAATATTTCCCATGATCTAGGGACTCCGCTTACATCAATCCAAGGCTATGTGGAAGCGATTCTGGATGGTGTAATTCAGGAGCCAGAAGAGCAGAAGAAATACTTGTCCGTGGTACACATGCGCATTGTCGGGATTCAACGATTGATTACGGATTTGTATCAACTGAGCCGACTTGAAACCAAGCAGTTCCATTTCCAGCTTGCACCAACATCATGTGTGGCCATGGTTCGTCAGCTTTTTGCCAAGTATGAATTAGATGCGCTAAATGCGGGTATTGCCTATACGCTCTATATGGAACAGATGGATGGACTCATGCTAACCGTAGATACGGATCGGATTGAACAGGTATATGCCAATCTTATTTACAATGCCATTAAATTCTCGACTAGCGGCTGTTCCATTGATGTTCGAGTAGAAGTTAGTGAAGAACCGTATGAACTCGTTATTCGGGTGTCTGATACGGGTGTCGGGATTAGTGAAGAAGATCTTCCACATATTTTCGAACGTTTCTATAAGGTGTCCAAATCGCGCAGCAACTCTGGCGGAAGCGGTTTAGGACTTGCGATTGCGAAAGAAATTGTACAGTACCATGGCGGGCAAATTTGGGCGGAGAGCCGCTTGGGACATGGCTGCAGCATTTCATTCTCGCTGCCCTTGCACCGCATATAAGTGCACTAATCCGTACATCTTACTAATAGATGTACGGTTTTTTACGTAGAAAGGACATGTCCATACCTAAGGTGTTACCAATGCTATTGAATTGGACTTGTGATATACTTCTGTAGATATTAGTCATCGAAGGAGTTTACACACATATGCAATCATTTATTCAGTATAATCCAACCAAGTTATGGTTTGGCGAAGGTCAGATCAAGCAATTGCAGCAGGAGCTAGGAGAGACCGGGAAACGCGTATTACTTGTTTACGGTGGAGGAAGTATCCGGGCAAATGGTGTATACGATGCTGTCTTGAAGCAGCTTCTAGATATGCAAGCAACAGTCGTTGAAATGCCAGGGGTAGAGCCTAACCCAAGGCTGACAACGGTGAATAGAGGCATTGAGCTATGCCGTAAGGAGCAAATTGATCTCATCCTCGCTGTTGGTGGAGGGAGCGTCATCGATTGTGCCAAAGCCATCTCCGTAGGCGTTTACTATGAAGGAGATGTGTGGGATATCATCACGAGGAAGGCTGTGCCACAGAGGGCGCTTCCACTGGGAACGGTATTAACACTCGCCGCGACAGGCTCGGAGATGAATAACATCTCAGTTATTACGAAATGGGATAGCAATGAAAAGCGCGGCTGGAGCAGTCCATTGGCTTATCCGGTTTTTTCTATTTTGGATCCCGCCTATACAACGTCGGTACCCTTGGATCAGACCGTATATGGGATTGTGGATATGATGTCACATGTGCTGGAGCAATATTTCCACCGTACTGAGCATACCCCAATGATCGATCGCTTCATGGAGGCTGTTCTGCTGACCGTTATGGAAGCTGCTCCTAAGCTATTATCAAATCTGCAGGATGTTAATCATAGAGCTACGATTATGTACGCTGGAACAACGGCTTTTAATGGCTTGCTGTCTAGTGGGACAGACGGAGGGGATTGGGCATCTCATCAGATTGAGCATGGCTTATCCGCCGTTTACGACATCCCTCACGGGGGTGGACTTGCCATTGTATTCCCTAACTGGATGACACACTGTGCAGAGGATGATCCTTCGCGCATGAAGAAGCTGGCCATGGCTATTTTCGGAATTGACGACTCCGGTAAAACCGATCACGAGGTTGCCTTTGAAGGCATTCATGCTTTACGTCTATTCTGGGATTCACTTGGCGCACCCAATCGACTAGGTTATTACGGAATTGATGATCAGCGAATCGAGGAATTGGTGCATAAATCATTCATGAAGCCTAGCATTGGGCAATACAAAATGATGACAAGGGACACCGTCAGAGATATTCTGATGAGGTCGTTAGCATGAAATATTATGTTTACGTACTAGCTGGCGCCTGCAGCTTCGGATTATTGTCGACTTTCGTGAAGAAGGCTTATGAGTCTGGTTTTCATGTGGGTGAAGTGGTTGGCAGTCAAATTTTCTTTGGTTTAATCATGATGTGGATCATGGCGTTTGTAACTGCCAAATCAGCTAAGCAAGGTTCGGCACAGGCCAAAACGTTCCGTGTGTCGCCACGTCAAGCACTTCTGCTTATGTTAGTTGGAACAAGCTCAGGCTTAACCGGGATATTTTATTATGCAGCTTTGCAATATGTTTCTGCATCCTTTGCTATTCTCTTATTGTTTCAATTTACTTGGATCGGCATTGTTCTGGAAGCTATCATAGATCGGAAGCGTCCCAGCAAGGATAAGCTCATCGCACTTATTTTCTTATTCATCGGAATTATTATGGCAAGTGGTTATCTAAAAGGCAATCTCGAGGCACCTTCGTGGCTTGGAGTGGGCTTAGGATTGCTTTCAGCATTGACGTATGCGTTGTTTATTGCCATGAGTGGTAAGGTTGCGAAGCAAATTGCGCCCATCACACGAGGCGCTGTCATGCAAACAGGTTCATTCATCATTGTTATGTTGATTTTCCCGCCTCATTTCTTATGGAACGGATCTTTGCATGAATCATTATTGCCTTGGGCCTTACTGCTAGCCCTGTTCGGGGTCGTGATCCCTCCATTGTTTTTCGCGATTGGTGTACCGCGAATTGGCGGCGGCATGGCAACGATCATGAGTGCGGCGGAGCTGCCAACGGCTGTGATCATGTCCTTTATCGTCCTGCATGAGTCCGTAAGTGGGCTTCAGTGGTTAGGTGTATTGATTACGATGTTAGGCATTGCGTTGCCAGAGTTATTGAAACGTAGACAACGCGTTCATCGGCTTCAAACCGAATGAAATAAGATACAATAGCACAATGAAAGCTACCCCGAACATTGAAATCAATGTCGGGGTAGCTTTTTTCTGTACTAACAACGATTACAGCTATACAATTGCGAGTTGTTTCATTTCCAACTTCACGGTTGTTAAGTGAGTAATCTCTGGAAGGGAGTAGTATTCGGCTAATCGGCGAAGTCGCATATAAATGGTGCGCAGAATAACAGAATCCAATTCTGTAATCATCGCTCGATTTGCGATGTAGTCGGACATGCTCATTTTAATCAGGAAAGGACTATTTCTTAGATCGGAATATTTCCTTGGCTGAAGCGGGTTGCCCATGATCATCAGATATTTGGTTTGCTTCAACGCGGCTTGAAACCGTTCGACACAGATTTTGGAGACTTGGATGTACCTTTTGCCCCCCGTGGCATCAGACACAGTAAGTATTTGTTTTTTTTCATCTAAGGAATTACTTTTTAAATAAACAATTTCGTGCGGAGCAACACCTTCAATAAGCAGACGAATAATGATGGCATCTTGTGGATTGATACATTGTGTCTCGATAAATTGAATTTTCTCTAGAGTAAGAATACGAAATCAACATCCCTTCAAGTTTGAACTTAGTTTTCTGCAAAATTACATTTGGTTTTCAGAAATAAGCAACTATACATGATATGAGATGGGTGGAGTAACTATGCCTAGAAACTTGATATGAGGTAACTATAGCTGAAAGTACTATGAGGAACAATGAGGGAAAAGCCCTAAATAATGTTAGTCTAATTTCGACATATTCGTCGTATTGTTTGATACATTTTGTCTCGATTAAAAGAAAAGCCGCTAGATTTGACTGGTAAGATAGTCCTTTTTTGGGTATGAGAAAGGGAATTCCTGGTTTTCGCAGAAATGAAGGGTATCAAAGTTAGGGGGGTTGGGTGAGCAAGGGGAATGAAATAGAGAAATTTCAAAAAATTTAGGGCTGCGAGATGCAATTGGTATTGCTATAGGGCAAAGGGTCGGTGCTCGCATACTTTCCATTATATTACATTGTCGCAATGATTGTTTTGAGTTCCTTGGTGAATTCTTTGGAAGGTAAGGAAAGATGTCGGCCTTTCAGGCGTATGGAACGGAAGGAAACCCCTAAATCCACACCTGTAACTTCTAGTGCAACAATACTCCCCGTTTCTAAATAAGGATCATATCGCATCCCCGTCTCCGTATAGAAGCCAATCGCAATTCCTTCCGCAATAATCCGTTTAGCTGCTTCGGAATTCCCCAGCTTAAATAAGATGTTAGGCTCTCCATGCTGTTTGAATATGTTCATCAGGAAATCAGAGGAAATCAAAAGAGGTTCTTGAAGGAGTTCTTCGATGGAGATACTAGTTCGGTGCGATAAAGGGGATTTTTTACCCACATAGGCCATAATTCGGCAATCCATCAGATGTTCCGTGATTAGCTGAGCATGGGGGCTATGATAATTTCTTGAGACAGCGATGAGTCCTAAATCGACTTGTCCATTTAGAACCTCTTGGATAATCTGTGGATAGTTCAACTCCATCATAATCAGATCTACATCAGTGTGCTTAGCTTTGAAGATAGCTAATGTCGGAGGCAGTACACTTAAACATAGACTGGGTACGGAGGCAATAGAGAGAGAGCCTGATAATCGATTGAATTGAAAGCCGGCTGTCTCGCGAAGCTCCTCGACTTTATTCATAATCTCGATCGCTTTGCTAATAATTAATTTGCCGTCTTCGGTAGGTACGGCTCCAGTCCGTGAACGCTTGAAAAGCTTCACGCCAAGCTCTTCCTCTAAGCTTACGATCGCTTGAGAGATGTTCGGCTGGGAAACGTGAAGCTTTTCAGCTGCTAAAGAAATGGAACCAGTTTGATTAATTTCAATGATATAGATGAGTTGTTCAATTCGCATAATTCACCTTTTCTGAGTGCCAGTTATGAAGTAACTATATCCGAATTGATGAAGCTGGACAATATGTGAGAAGCACTATTTTAGGAGACTCCGTATTCGACTTGTCTGAGACTCTCTTCTCGCAGTTGTCCGTTATAAACGAAGCGAGATAATAGAATGCTGATCTCATATAGAGCGAATAAAGGGATGGCTACCATCAGATGAGAGATTAAATCAGGCGGAGAGATCAGGCTGGCTGTAATAATCAGAATCAGATAGGCGTATCTGCGAACTTTGTTAAGTAATTTAGGATTCAGCAGCTTCAGCTTCGTTAGAAACATAACGACAATCGGGAGTTCGAAGGCTAGAGACAACGGAATCATAATATTGAGCATAAAGCTAAAATATTGAGCCACGCCATAGGTTTGTGTTAGGCCAAGATTTTCGGTTATTCCCACAGTAAACCTCATGCACATAGGGAATACGACGAAATAACCAAAAGTTAAACCAATCAAGAAGCATAAAAATGTATAGGGGATGTACCTCAGTGTGGCGACTTGCTCTTCTTGGGTAAGTCCTTTTTTGACAAAAGCCCATATTTGATAAAGGATAAATGGCAGTGTGAGTGTGAGTGAAACAGCGAATGCGATGAGCATATAAATGCGAATGCCATCCATCGGTGAAAATACATGCCATGTGATGCCGGATGCCGTTGAACTGTGTTTAAGGTAAAGTAATATCTGCTGAGCGAAAATGAATCCAATGATTAAGGTAAGGATTACTGCAATGAGAACACGAATAATGCGCATACGTAGTTCAGTTAGATGTTCGACAAGTGACATCATTTCTTTGATCTGCATAGTAGCCCTCCAGTCTAATTGGTTAAAGGTGCTAGGAACCGGTAAGTATTCGTCTTAATTCTACCGTATGAAAGCCCTCAGTTAGCTTCGAGTGAATATCCATAATGGTTTGAATGTCCTCGAAGGAATATTTGCGAACGCCTCCCTTGCTTCTGTCTGGAAAAATAAGCTTGCGGTCCTCGTAGTATCGAATTTGCCTCTCTGTTAACCCCGTCAGTTCACTTACGACACCAATTTGAATTACTTTTTTCTTTGTCATCATCAGCCTATCCCTCCATTTTAATGTAAGGTAAATTAACTTATATGTGACACTAATTAATGAAACTCTATCATTTTATGGAAAAACGATCAAATAAACGTTGGTTATCTTAGTATAACTAAAATTTATGTCATGTTATCTTACATAAAATAATGACTATTCATCATCTCGCTGTTACGTTTAAGTAGCGGATAGCCAAACTTAAACACGAGGAGATGGAAGCATGGAGAAGACACCGATCCAAGAAGATCAAATTACACGCAGACAATTTTTAACATCAGTCGGCAAATTAGGAGGGTCAGCCGCAATATTCAGTGTGATGGGTACTTTAGGGCTGCTCTCCCCGGAAACGATGAAAGCCGCAGATTACACACCGCCATCGGGAAGGGATCTTACATCGACGAATCGCAATGGAAAGAAAGTCATCATCTTAGGTGGTGGGATTGCCGGGATGACAGCGGCGTATGAGCTTGGAATGGCAGGCTATCAATGCACAATACTAGAAGCTAGAGCGCGTTCCGGCGGACGAGCATGGTCAGTGCGCAGAGGGACGACGGTTACGGAGATTGGTGGCACGAAACAGGTGGCTCGCTTCGACAATGGCATGTATTTCAATGCAGGGCCGATGCGAATTCCCCAATTTCATGTAACGCTGGATTATGCCCGTAAATTTGGAGTTGCCATAGAACCCTTTAACAATGTGAACGAGAGCGGGTACTACTATAATGAAAATGTAGGCGAGTTGTCAGGTGTGAAAGTTCCTAAGCGGCAGGCAAAAGCCGATGTACGCGGTTATGTCGCAGAAATGCTGGCCAAGGCTGTTAATCAGAAAGCGTTAGATCTACCTTTGACGACAGAAGAAAAAACGAAACTCGTTGCCTATTTGAAAAGCGAAGGAGATTTGAATGCGGATCTGTTCTATAAAGGCTCAAGCAGAGCTGGATATGTGGAGGAGCCGGGCGGTAAATTTGACGCTGGTGTTCGCAAGGATCCATTTAGCTTAAAAGCAATTATTAATTCTGGTTTTGGTCAATTTCTCAGCAGTGAGTATGGTTATGATCAGCAAATGATGATGTTCCACCCTGTAGGCGGGATGGATATGATTGCTAAGGCGTTCGAGAAACGCGTAGGCGACAAGATTCAATTCAATTCGGAAGTTCACGAAATTAAGCAGTCTTCCGATGGCGTTCGTATTTTGTATAAGGACTTGAATAGCGGCGCAAATAAAGAGGTTGCTGGTGATTTCTGCATCTGTACCATCCCGCTCCCAGTCCTCAAGGACATTAAAGCAGACTTCTCTCCCGAAATGTCAACAGCAATAGCTAAGATTAGCTATGCGTCTGCAGGCAAAATCGGTCTTCAATTCAAACGTCGCTTCTGGGAAGAAGATGAGATGATTTATGGCGGAAGCTCATTGACGAATATGGATATTGCCAATATCTATTACCCGCCGAATGACTATTTTTCCAAAAAAGGAATTCTATTAGGCTATTATTCATTCGGAGGAAATGCAGATAAGCTTGGTAATATGTCACTTGCTGCCCGAGAGGATTATGCTTTAAGCCAAGGTGCAAAGATTCATCCGCAATACCATAAAGAGTTTGAAACCTCTTTCTCTGTGGACTGGAAGAAGATTAAATATAATCTCGGCGGCTGGGCTTCGTACACAGCTGACGATCGTAAGAACTACTATCCAACCCTATGCAAACCCGATGGACGCATTTATTTGGCAGGGGAGCACATCAGTTATATCACCGCTTGGCAGGCCGGAGCTATTGAGTCCGCGCGGAAAGTTGTTACCGAAATTCATGAGCGTGTAATGAAAGAGTAGAGGAGAAGGAGTGAATCATGATGATTATAACGAAAAAGTGGAAGACGATCGTAGCAGCTACCGTTGGTTCATGCCTGATTTGTGTAAGTGCTTATGCGGCTGGGACAGAGAAATCAAGTAAATACAATGCAGAGCCTATTAACGAAGTCGAATTTTATGGGAATCCTGCTTCTTCCATTGCTGCAGGTGTGTCGGTCCCTGCCGGATCCTCCTATTTATTCACAAGTGGAACAGTGCCGCCCGTTATTAATAAAGAAGGCAAGACGGTATATGAGCGCTATGGGGATACGAAAACACAGGGTATTGGCATTCTAAAGGCCATTGAAACGCAATTAAAGGATAAAGGCCTCACCCTTGCAGATGTCGCTTATCTACGTGTGTATGTGACACCAGATGCAGCCAAAGAAGGCAAATTTGATTATCAAGGCTGGTTTGACGCTTATGCGCAATTTTTTGGTACAGAAGCTAATCCTGTGAAGCCAGCACGTTCTACGGTTGGTATTGCAAGCCTCGTTAGCGCCGATTGGCTGATTGAAATTGAAGCTGTAGCTGTGTATCCAAAGCACCATAACCAAGACTAATGAAACGGAGATGATGTGCGTATGCTGCAAAATATTGGATTACCTGGACTCATGTTAATTTTATTGGTTGTTTTAGTCTTGTTTGGACCATCTAAGCTGCCAGAACTCGGTCGTGCCGTAGGGCGTACGCTGCATGAATTTAAAAATTCAGCTAGGGAGCTCGTGGGTGAAGGGAAAGAAGCCCCTGAGCATCTGGAAGCGCCAGAAAAACGTACAGATAAGGTCAACGCATAGGTTGATCATGTAAACAGATCTTGTAGATTTTCTCTCAGGGGAAAATTGCAGGATCTGTTTTTTGTGTACGAGAATCACACCTAAACAAAACACAGGAATTCCTAGAATTTGTACAATTGTTTTGTACAAGAATGTGATAGATTGTGCTCACGCTCATAGTGTCCAACTATTTCCAAACTCGGGAGGGATAGCTGTTGAAACTTAGCACAAGTGTTGATGTCACCAAAGAACCCTTTCATCTGAATCATGAAAAATCAAGTTCGAAGCAGAATTGGGAGGTCTATCATGCCCATTCTTGTATGGAATTCCTCTATGTATATGAAGGAGTCGGCCGTGTGGAAGTGAACAAACGCTGGTACAGCATTGAGCCAGGAAGCCTTCTGATTTTCCAGCCTTTTCAATTGCATCGCATTCAAATCCAAGGTCCCTTTGTTCGATCTGTCCTTATGTTTGATCCATACAGATTGGATACAGCGCTGCGTGCGTTTAGCGGGATTCGCACCTGGTTTAATATGCTTTGGAAGCATGCGTTAACCAGTCATGTGATCCCTCGGCAGCAGCATCTAGCCAAATTTTATGAGCATTTACATAGCAAACTAAGTCGTGTTTCGACACATAAACAGCAAGAAGAATTTGTCTTATGCTTATTATCCATGCTTCAGCAGCTTGAGCCTTATGAAAGTGAAATTTGCCAGGCTCAGAAGGAGAAGCTGAAGCTGAGCAGTAATCATACGGCTGGGCAGATCACGGAATGGATCGAAAGGCATTACAAGGATAAATTTGACCTACAACGGATGTCGGAGGATTTACATCTATCCACCTTTTATTTATCTCATATTTTCCGACAGTCAACGGGGCGCACCATAACGGAATTTATTATTTCCCGCAGATTAAAGGAAGCATGTCTCTTGCTTGAAACCACGTCGAAGTCTGCTAGCTTTATCGCTCAGGAGGTGGGCTTTCAGAATGGTTCTTACTTTTCGCGTGTGTTCAAGACCGTTCTTGGAACGACGCCGAAGTCGTATCGCATGCAGGTATAAAAGACAGCAACACAGTGCAAGTTCTGAACAATAGCGGGAAACATTCGTATCTGACGATCTCTTATAATTCTATTTGTAAGCGCTATCTATTGGAGACTGAGGAGGAATAATAATGAGCAAGATTTTCAAGGCATGGAAAGGTAAGATAGGGGTTATTGCCATGCTGTCAACCGTTGTGCTGCTTGCAATTCCAGCAGTGGCAGGAGCAGCGACAACCACACTAAGCCCTTCTGATGATTCCTATGTGCATGAAGGTAATCCAACAAGCAATTATGGAACTGCCACTTCGTTGTATGTGAAAAACGACCCAGGTGCATCTCGGTACACGTATCTCAAATACAGTCTCTCTGGCCTTTCGGGCGTAACGAGTGCCAAGCTCCGCATTTATGGCAGCGCATCCGCGTCAACGGTTTTATCCGCGTATCAAACGACCGACAGCTGGACGCAATCCGCGATTACCTGGAGCACAAAACCAGTGGTCGGCAGCTCGGCAGGTAGTGTTGCAATCAATACGACCATGACGTACAACGAGATCGATGTTACAGCTTATGTGACTGCTCAAGCAGCAGGAGATGGTGTTGTTTCATTTGCACTGCAAGAAAGTGTGGGTAAATACACCACGCTGAATAGTAATGAGAATGCCTCGAATAAGCCACAGCTTGTTGTTGATAGCGGCGGTGGAACGGGAGGGGATACCCAAGCGCCGACAGCTCCTAGTGGATTCAACGGTACAGCAGCTTCCAGCAGTCAAATCAATCTAAGTTGGAGTGCATCTACAGATAATATAGGTGTAACGGGATATGATGTGTATCGGAATGGCTCATTCCTCAAGACCGTAACGGGCACTTCCACGAGTGATATTGGTTTAACGGCGTCTACCTTGTATAGCTACTATGTCAAAACAAAGGACGCGGCTGGGAATGTTTCGAGTCAAAGCAGCACGATCAATGTAACTACCTCTGCGGGAACACCGCCAACTGGCTGTACGAATGCACTGACAACAACGGCTGCGATTCAGAATGCCATGAAAAATGCGACAGCGGGGTCCGTCATTCTGCTTGCCCCTGGCAATTATGTTGGTGATCGATTAACCAGCGGCGATCCGGGCGGGCAAGGATTATTCTACTCGGATCAAAGCGGTACAGCTTCCAGTCCCATTGTTCTGAAGAGCTGTGATGCAGCTAATCCAGCCATTCTCAAAGGCGTGAATGTGAACGATGGCTCCTATGGTATTCACCTGACTGGAAACTACTGGGAGATCCGCGATGTCGAAATCACGAATGCGCAGAAAGGGATTATCATTGATAACGGCAATAACAATCTACTGAACAATGTAGATGTTTATTATGTTGGCGATGAGGGTGTTCATTTCCGGGATGGCAGCTCCTACAATACATTGTCGTACTCGCTAATTTACGATACGGGGTTATATCAAGCGGGATATGGGGAAGGTGCTTATGTTGGTTCCGATTCCAGCTCGCCATATGAGCACGTTGTTACAGGAAATGTGATTAGTCATACAAATTTCGATGGCGGTATTACAGCAGAGCATATCGATGTGAAGGAAGGCGCGAGCGGAACGATTATCGAGTACTGCACGTTTAATGGTACCGGTATTAGTGGAGCGAATAGCGCAGACAGCTTCATTGACGTAAAAGGAGTGAATACGATTGTCCGCTATAATCAAGGGTATCGGAATGGCAACTCTAACATTGTAGACGCATTCCAAGTCCGTACGCATGGTACGGAATATGCGACAGGCATAAATAATTCTTTTAACAATAATACCGTAAATTTGGATAGCTCGACGGGCTATGTCGTCTATGCAACAAGTGCAGCAACAGGAACCACAGCGGCGAACGATGTGCGTACAGGCGGAGGATATCTGTATAATTCGAATGTGAACGAATAATGTATTGGAGGGAGCCCGTGAGGGCTCCTTTTGCTTATGCGTCCAAGCTAAATATCGACATTCTGCCGTAAGTATGGGATTATGAGGAGAAGAGTTTGGTAACTATTACGCAGGGAGTGAAAGGCATGTCACGCAAGTGGGAAAGAATGGTAAGTAAAAATACGAAAAAGGCAAACCTGACCCGTACCAAGCAAGGGAAGGCGCCTATTTCGACGGATCCGGATCGTCCTGTCGTATTTAAGGGAAGAAGCATTCTATTAGCCGCGTTTTTCATCGTGGTTTCGCTCTTCTTGTTGTTTACGTTGACGAAAACCGAAGGGGACAAGATGTACTGGTATACAACGCTTAGCTATTTGGTCGTTGGCGTACTTATTTATTTTGTGCGGAGACCGTACTTGCGAGTGACCAAAACGAATCTCTCGAAGAGAGGTCTAGCCAGAGAATTAGTGCTCGGTGGGGAAAATATTAAAGAGATTGTCCACGCGCCAGGTCAAATTATCATTGAGCTTACCGGTAAGTCTCCTCGTTGGGTATATAACAAAACGTTGAACCGTTTTGATATCGAAGCTATGGCGACTAAGCTGAAAAAATTTGCTGAGCATAATAAAATTTCCTTTGTAGATAAAACGGTCTAATTATCACGAGATAGAGCCTCCAATTCCACGTGTATGATGTGGTGTTGGAGGCTTTTTGAATGATCATGTTAGCTCTTCACCGAAGAGAAAGCTACGTTAGTCCGATATTTCCGAATAATACTTTCGGAACTAAAACAGTCCGGATCGCTGAATAGCCGCATAGAATTGGTTGAACTCCTCAATCGTTAGCTGCTGCTGTGCATCAGAAAGGGCTGTGGCCGGATTCGGATGGACTTCGACCATAATCCCGTCCGCTCCTGCGGCTAAGGCAGCTTTAGCACAAGGGACGAAGATGTCCTTGCGTCCCGTGGAATGGGTCACATCGACTAGGACGGGTAAATGGCTTTCTTGCTTCAGAATCGGAACAGCGGAAATGTCGAGCGTGTTCCGCGTTGCCCGCTCATAGGTTCGGATGCCGCGTTCGATCAACATAACCTGCGTATTTCCACGAGATAGGATGTATTCGGCAGCATGCAGGAATTCATCGATCGTAGCGGATAAGCCGCGCTTCAACAGTATCGGAATACGAACTTCCCCAGCCGCCTTCAGTAGTTCAAAATTGTGCATGTTTCTTGCGCCAATTTGGATCACATCAATGTACTGACCTGCAATTTCAATATGTGCGGGATCCACGATTTCGCTGATGGTCTGGAGTCCGAATTCATCGGCTACTTCTTTGAGAATTCGTAATCCTTCCAGGCCTAGCCCCTGGAAATCATAAGGGGATGTGCGAGGCTTGAAGGCGCCTCCGCGCAAAACGGTCACGCCAGCGCTTTTCAAAGCAGCGGCAACCGTGCGAACTTGCTCAAAGCTCTCGACCGAACAGGGACCCGCGATCATGATCGGTTTATTCCCTCCGATGGCAGCAGGGCCAAGCTGAATGATGGTATTTTCTTGCTGTCTTTTTCGACTAACGAGCAGTTGCTTCTTATGATCCGTTTGTTGTAAGGAGAGTGACGCTTGGAAAATTTGCTTGAACAAGTGACGAATCGTATCATGCTCGAAAGGGCCTGTATTCCGTGCGACCAAGGACTCCAACATGCTTCTCTCGCGAAGCGGGTCGAACTTCGGCACGCCTTGTTTCTCCTTCTCCAACCCGATTTCTTGGACGATCTGTGCTCGCTCGGAGAGCAGCTCCAAGAGTCTTTGATTAATTTCGTCGATTCGACTTCGCAGTGCATCTAACCTCGTATGTTCCATCCCATTTCCACCCTTTCAAATTAGTTGCTCAAACCAAACAGCAAAAAGCCCCCGTCGCAAGGGACGAAGAGCCGTGGTACCACCCTTATTTAGAAGTGCCCTTTCCACTAGACGTAGACAGCTTCTTACTTTCAGCCCTTTATCGCAGGGATTACGGGTTTCCTTATGAGCGCTAGAGTGAATATCTAATGCTGTTCAGGTACCAGCTCAGGAGTGAACTTGGGCGAAGCATTCGATCGTGTGCTCTCAGTCAATGGCACAGCGTCCCTGGCAAGGAATGAATCTCGCTTACTCTTTCCATCATCGCTTCTTGGGTATCATTCAACGTAATATATGCAGTGAGATCAGAATCCGCTTGTGAGCAGCCATCTATTTTTACAAGGTGACGTGTTGTAGTCATTTTTTTGCTAGATTTGGAATAGTAGTTTAAGAGGGGAGAAGAAGGGGGAATACGGGATGCTCTCATTAAAATCATGGACGGGCTTATTTCAAAAGGGAACGACAGACATCTATCATACAGTCAAAGTACGGGCGCCTCGCGACTATTTCGACCGTGCAGATGCGTTCTTGGAGGATATTGTGTACACATCACAAGATGAGCTTAGCGGGATTAACAAAACCTTTCTTGTTAAGCTTTTATTTGATAATTTCATGGATCACGTACGTAAAGGCAAGGATCTATATACCTATATACTGCAGCTAAGAACAAAATTTGGCGGTGTTATAGCAAGTGTAAATACGAATGAGCGACCGACCGCGGGAAGTGTTCCTGGCTTTCAGTGGGGGTTATCCTTTCAGGAGGGTCATTCAGAAGGGACTCCTTATCTAACACTTAACGTGAGATTACACCCAGCCGAGGTAAATCGGATGCGTGTATTTTTCGATGATATGAATTGGAAGCATCATCATCCTTTGAATATGGAGTTGAATGAGCTGTTATCCCTGCTATTTATTGAGTTTATAACGGAGCTTCGGAATGGGTTATCCGAGAAGACGAAGGAAGAAATCATTGCGGCTATTGTTCATAAATGGGACGAACAATAGCCTGCTACCTCTACAAGCCAGGCTGATAGAGAAGTTGTGTTGACGAGCGAACGATGAGCTCAGAGGGTAGTATGATTCTGCGTGACGCAACACTAGATTCGCTTTCAATGCGTTCAATTAGCAGCTGCATCCCAAGTTGCCCAAATTGATAAGCAGGCTGTGCGGCAACGGTGAGGAACGGATTGATGGCGCCAGCGGGTCCGAAGTCGTCGAAGCAAACGACAGACATGTCCTCTGGCACTTGTAGGCCACGTTGGCGCAGGGATTGGATGACTCCAACGGCCAGCATATTATTGGCTGCAAAAATAGCGGTAGGTGGTTCTTCAAGTTGGAGTAACCCATCGAGAGCTAAATCATCGTGGAAATCGCGGTAACCCAGATGGACGACGAGTGATTCATCGAGGGCTAGTCCGTTCAGACGATGTGCCTCGTTATAGCCTAAGTATCGTAATCGTGCTGTTGAAACATCCTGTGAACCGTTAACTAAGGCTATACGCTGATGCCCAAGTGCGATCAGATGCTCGACCAGATTGCGGGCACCTTCTTTGCTGTCACCAAGGACTACATCCGCATCAATCCCGGGGATTTCACGATCCAGCACAACGAACGGAATCTGATGCTTCTGCAATTGAAGTAAGTTTTCTTGGGAATGATCGCCAGCTGGCGCGAATAAAACACCATCCACGCGTGTGGATAGAATCATATCGACATAATCTTTTTCTTTCGCATAGTTCTCATCACTATTGGCAAAAAGCAAGCGATACCCCGCATTCTTGGCTGCATCCTCAGCGCCTCGTGCTAACGTGGTATAGAACGGATTGGTAATGTCCGTAATGAGCAGAGAAATGAGATGTGTTTTCTGGGAAACTAAACTGCGTGCCAATGCATTCGGAATGTAGTGGAGCTCTTCCATGACTTTCCGCACTCGCTTGCGCGTCTCTTCGCTTATACGGCCCGTGTTATTGATTACTCGGGAAACCGTCATCGCGGAAACACCGGCCTTCTCGGCGATGTCATAGATTGTTATCACGTGTTAATCTCCTTTGCCAGCCTAATATCGTTTAATTTGAAATAGTAGAAAGTATATGTTTCACACATTACATGGGTTATATTTTTGATAAAACGCACTCGTCCTAAGAGGACGATGCAGCCGTTCATTTCATATTGTATAGAAATAAAGGATTGACAGCAAGACGTAAAATTGTTAATTTTGAGTTATCGATAACACAAACTTTTATAGGAGATGTTGATGATGTTAAAAGGGATACCTTCCATTCTTTCGCCTGAATTGCTCAAAGTGCTAATGGAGATGGGGCATGGGGATGAAATCATCTTGGCAGACGGGAATTTCCCGGCAGCCAGTCATACGAACCGTCTAATACGTTGTGATGGTCATGGGGTACCGGAATTGTTGAAAGCGGTATTATCCTTGTATCCACTTGATACATACAGCGATCAGCCTGTTGCGCTTATGGCTGTCGTTCCTGGAGATCCTGCCCAAACACCGATCTGGGTCGAGTATGAGGGGATCATTCGTGAACATGCAACTCCGGCTATTGAGTACGTGGAACGATTCGCATTTTATGAGCGAGCGAAGAAAGCATATGCCATTGTGGCGACAAGTGAAAAGGCGCTGTATGCCAATATAATTTTAAGAAAAGGCGTTATTAGCGAGTAAATGAATTATCGGTAACTCTGAGAAGTTATATATTTAAGTGCAGATTATTTATTAAAACCTTATTAATACTCAATAAGAAGCGAGGCGACTTTATGTCAACTACATCCCTTTACTCGAAACGACCAATTGGTAGAACTGGCCTGCTTGTCTCTGCTCTTTGTGTTGGTGGAGCTCCATTTGGTGATATGCCGGAAACCTTTAATTTTAGTGCACCAGAAGAAACCGCGCTGGAAACAATTCGCGCTGCCTTCGCAAGCCCGATTAACTTCCTCGATACTGCTGCGGCATATGGTGAAGGCGAGAGTGAGCGTCGCATTGGCAAGGTAATTAAAGAGAACGGAGGACTCCCATCGGGTTTTGTGCTCGCCACCAAAGCAGACCGGTGTTTACGGACTGGCGACTTCAGCGGGGATCAAATAAAAAGATCCATCGAAGGAAGTCTAACCCGGTTAGGGCTAGATCGTCTGCAATATGTCTATATCCATGACCCGGAACATTCCACCTTTGAAAATGTTATGGGGGCAGGTGGGCCGCTTGAGGTGCTGAAAAATTTCAAGGATCAGGGGGTCATAGATCACATTGGAATATCTGGTGGGCCTATCGACTTGCTTATTCGTTATGTAGAGACAGGGGAGTTTAGCGCCGTTGAGACCCATAACCGCTATACACTGCTCAATCGATCAGCTGAGCCTTTGCTTGATATCGCCAATCAAATGGGGGTTGCCGTAATTAACGCAGCACCTTACGGCAGCGGGATATTGGCAAAAGGTCCGGATGCCTACGCACGTTATGCGTATAGTGATGCACCTCCTTTGTTGCTTGAACGTGCAAGATCTTTAATGAAAGTCTGCCAGGCATGGAATGTACCCCTAGCCGCTGCTGCACTCCAATTCTCCATGCGTGACTCCCGCGTCTCGAGTACTGTTGTTGGCATGAGCAAGCCGGAACGAGTAGCACAGACGTTGGAGCTTGCCAATTATCCAATTCCTTCAGAGCTTTGGCCTGCACTGGACGACATTGGATATTCTACTGATGATCCCGAATCAGAGAGATTTTCATAAAATTGTTGAGCGCAAAAAGGAGATAGGTATCGATGAACGAAATTTACCAATTTGATGAAATTGCTAGACTTCCATTGCCTGGGGATAACTGCGCCGTTGCGACTCGTAATTTAGACGCTGGCACCGTCATTCATTATGATGGCCAAACCTTGATCATAGATTATACTGTTATGGAAGGTCATCGTTTTGCTGTGAAGACAATTGATCCCGGTGTAGAACTGCTTTCTTGGGAAATGCCGTTTGGTGTGGCTCTGCAAGTGATTCAGCCCGGTCACTATGTAATAAACGAGGCGGTATTGGACGCACTTAGAGTGCGTCAGCTGAAATTTACTTTGCCTGCTAAGCCCAATTTTGCGGATCAAGTTCATCCGTATATTCTCGCCGAGGCAAACTTTCAGCCCGCTCCGGCACCGCCCGCTTACTCGGAAACTCGCACCTTTATGGGGTATCGCCGCGATGAAGTCCGCGGAGTGGGTACCCGCAATCACATCGTCCTGCTCGGCACCACCTCCCGCACGGGCAGCTATGTGAAGCAGCTTGCCGCTCGTCTGCAAGGCGAGCTGAAGAACTACCCTAATGTCGAAGGGATTGTCCCAGCGGCGCACACGGAGGGTGGCACGGAAAAGCCGAACAACCTGGACTTGCTGCTGCGGACGCTCGCCGGATTTATGGTAAACCCTAACGTCGGTGCGGTTCTGGCTGTCGATTATGGCATTGAACCGGTAACCAACAAGATGTTGGAAGCGTATTTGCGCGAGCACAACTACCCGATCGATGATGTGCTGCACAAGTTTGTGTCGCTCCAAGGCGGCTTTGAAGAAAATCTGGTCCAATGCGAAGCGATTGTACGAGAGTGGCTGCCTACCGTTAATGCGATGCAGCGGACGCCTGAATCCATTAGCCATCTCAGGATCGGCCTACAGTGCGGCGGCTCGGACGCTTTTTCCGGCATTTCCGCGAACCCGCTGTTGGGTTGGATTTCAGAAGAGTTAGTGCGTTACGGCGGCGCTGCCAGTCTGGCGGAAACCGATGAATTGATTGGCGCGGAGCCTTTTGTCCTCTCGAAGGTGCGCAACGTGGAAACCGCCCGCAAGTTTTTGGAGATGGTGCAGCGTTTCAGGGAGCGCACGTCCTGGCATGGCGCCAGTGCGGAAGGAAATCCATCCGGCGGCAACATGTACCGCGGCCTTTATAACATTTATCTCAAATCCATCGGCGCTGCCCAGAAGAAAGATCCGATCACTCGCCTCGATTATGCCACAGAGTATGGGGAGCTTATGAAAGAGGGCGGGTTTTATTTCATGGATAGCCCAGGCAACGACCTCGAGAGCATCGCCGGACAGGTTGCTGCAGGCTGCAACATGATTTTCTTTACGACGGGCAACGGCTCCATCACCAATTTCCCTTATTTGCCGACAGTCAAGGTTGTGACGACGACACGCCGCTTCCAATTGCTGTCCAATGATATGGATGTCAACGCGGGGCAGTATCTGGAAGGCAAGTCTATGGATGAGCTCGGCAAGGAGGTTTTCGAACTCACCATCCAAATCGCTTCCGGTCAGCGGAGTGTTGGAGAGAAGGCGGGTCATGCTCAGGTGCAGATCTGGCGCAATTGGCAGCAAAACGATGCGAGCCAGCTGGAGACTTTGCTTCATCCCCCTGTGCCGACGGGAGAGCCTATTGAAATCCAAGAGGATGCGGAAGCGACGGCTGGCCTCATCCAATTCAACCTCACTCGGCATCAAGATCGCACGGCCAGCGACAACATAGGCTTGATCCTGCCAACCAGTCTTTGCGCCGGACAGGTGGCCAATTTGATTACGCAACGGCTGAATACACAGGGTGTCGGGCAACCCGAGCTTTCGCGATTCGTGGCATTGGCTCACACGGAAGGCTGCGGGAATTCGGGGGGGCAAGCCGAACAGATGCTTGCTCGAACGATGATCGGCTATATCACTCATCCAATGGTGAAGCATTGTTTGCTGCTGGAGCATGGCTGCGAGAAAACCCACAACGACTTCATGCGCCATCAGATGGAAGAGAGCGGTGTCGACGCGAGTCGACTTGGCTTTGCCAGCATTCAGCTGGACGGCGGAATTACGAAGGTGACGCAGAAAGTAGAAGCATGGTTTGCCGATCAAGTGGCAGCAGCTGGAGCAGCTGAGAAGGAGTCAGTCGGTCTGGAAGGCCTGCGTATTGGCATCATAAGCGATGGTCCCATCTACGACGATGAAGGAGAGCAGCTGGCGAAGCTGACCAAAATGGTTGTGGGCGCTGGCGGCTTAGTGGTTGTTCCTGAGAACAGCGGTCTACTTTCCACGGGCTCTTATAGCCAAAATATAATCACTTCGTCCAATGTCCTGCCGTCAATTGCCTATGGTGAGCATGTCCGCCGCAATGGCTTCCACATCATGGAGACCCCGACCGAGCATTGGGTGGAGACAGTTACGGGCCTAGCTGCCACGGGTGTAGAGTTAATTATCGCGCTAGTCGGTAGTCGTCCGATGCAGACGCATCCGTTCGTTCCTATGCTGCAAATAGCATCGGAAACGGGAATGCTGCAAAACTATGACAAGGATCTGGATTTGCTGCTCAGTGGAGATCCGAATGCTTGGACGAACAGGATTCTAGAACGCGTAAAGCAAGTCATTGAGCATACCTATACACCCCGTCTCTACCAGCAGGGTAATGTTGATTTCCAATTAACACGTGGCTTCTTGGGTATTTCGTTGTGAGTTAATTTCTATTTGAAAAAGGAGTGAGCAGGGTGATCCCCTGTACACTGACCGAGGAAGAGTACAAAGAAAGAAGAAATAGATGCTGTGGTACGGAAAGAGCCACTCTCAACGTTGGTTGGGAGTGGCTCTTTTTGTCAACTGTCCAAATTAGACTCTTCGATCCAGTTAATCCGTTTGGTAATCAGACCAGATAGAGTCGCATCTGCGGCTGAATATTCTTTTTGCAGCTGAGTAACGACAGGACGAATTTTATTCATTGCAGAGAGTGTTTGGCTTTGCGAGTTCGTGATTCGACCTTGTACAATCCAGTCCGCAATGAGGCCGTCAAACCAATAGTCTGCCATTTTCAACGTGTCGCTGATATCAATCTCAATATGAAAACTCCGATTCAGGTCGGTCAGTTCGTCACGGAAATTCAGGATCTGGTGATTAGCCCGATGAATAAACCGTTTGGCATCGTCCACATGGGTGTGCTTTGCATGGGTGCTGATCATACCGCCGCCGCCCCATAAGTCCCATTTCCCCCAATTCTCTGCTTTCTCCAAGCTATTGGACGCATCTGCTAAGGAAGCTAGTACAAGCTTTCCAGCAGTAAGCGCTTCTTGCAGCTCTTTTACCAAAAGCTTTTGATCGTCGATGTTGTCGTCCATTCTTTCAAGCTCACTTGATAATAGAGGTGCGTTTAAGAGTGCGGATTCCTTCACAACCATTAGCTTCTTATAGTCGTCTTCTGCACGTTGATAGTTGGCGAGGTCATCACCGACTTGAATCAAAGCATTCTGTGCATCCAGAAGCGCCTGCTTGGCATTTTCTAATTGAAGTGCAGCGGTGAGGACTTGTTGCCGTTCCATCTCAAGTTGCTCGGATTTACTGCGAAGAATCGTGTGGAATAGATTCACAAGTGACAATCGCGTCAATCGATCTACATCTGCCTGCTCCGATTCAAGCTGTAACTCAAGCCGTTGTATGAGACGTTCCTGCTCATATACTCTATTCAGAAGATCTTCTCTTTTGCGTTCTGCTTTGTGCAGCCGAAACATCCGTTCTTTCGCTACCCTCAATTGAAGGTTTAGATTATCTGGCATATTCATCCCTCGTTTCCCAGCATTTGTTAGATGGATCACTTTTTCTATACGTGCTTATCGGTTGGTGGTTTCGGAAATTCTTACATATACAATATGTGACTTCCCTATGGTATAATTCATACTTTGTAAATTTAGAGAGAAATAGGAGAAATCATATGATCACCAAACAACTTTCACCACTTGTTCAAACACTAGATTTGAAGCCGCACCCTGAGGGTGGATGGTACAAGGAGCTATGGAAAGCCTCATTCGAAATCCCAAAAGAAGTACTCAATGAAGCATACTCTGGTTCGCGATACGCAGCGACTTCGATCTATTTCCTGCTTCATCCAGATGAATTTTCGGAATGGCACACCGTTTTGTCCGACGAGTTATGGTTATGGCACTCTGGAAGCCCGATCGTGCTTACATTAGGAGGGACGAGTGAGCAACCTAAAGCGACACAGGAAATAATTCTAGGTCCTGATGTGCTGAACGGTCAGCATCCACAGGCTCTTGTTCCAGCGCATGTATGGCAAATGGCGCGACCGCTGGGCGATGAACCTGTTTTGGTTTCCTGTGTAGTTGCACCGGGTTTCCATTATGATGACTTCAAATTAATTAAGAGATAATGAGAAATAAATATATTTTGCTAAGTGTCAAGTATTTTGGTATCGTGAAGATAAGAATGATTTTACGCGTGAAGCACACGTCGCTAGCTCTTTTTTCGGAGCCTAGCGGCGTTTTGTTTTTTTAAGGAGGTGGTAGTTGTGTTTGAGAAGGAGTATGAAATCTTTTGGGAAGACCAAGTAAGGAATGCAAGCGGTCAGAGGCTGGAAATGTTGCAGAGAGACCTGACAGGAACGAAGAAGCTTTTGGAAGAAGTGTTACTGCCTGTTTTGGGGACTTTAGAGGGTTTGGTGCTTGAATATGAAATGATGAGCTTGTCAGGTGTGAAGATATACGGTGACGTTTTTCACCCCAAGTTACGGACCGTGTTCGAGGAGGACAGCTTCGTCACCCATGCTGAGAAAATCACGAGGGACCGTTTCTCATTCGAGAGGGCGCGTGCACGATCAGTTGCGATATTAGGTTACACTTACTTTCCATATAGCCGAGATGAACTAGAGAAAAAGCCGAGTTTCTGTCAAAGAAACCTGTATGAATTGATCGGCCGAATCGGAAACGCGGAGGGTGTAGGTTTGCTCCAGCTACCTGTTTATGAACGGGAAGTTTTGAGGTTTTCGTTGCTAGGTAATAAACCTTTTCGATTGACGGACGTATGCACATGGCTTCAGCTTAAAAGTGAGACTTGCAGAAAAGTATTGCGAGATTTGGAAGCAAAAGGTTTGCTTTATCCAATTGGTAGAGGAACGATTAGAAGTCATAAATTCATGATTACTGAAAAAGCGATGGGTCTCTTGCATCGTAACAAGTAGCATAAGTCGAAAAAATCGAGTTACGCGTGGCGAGAATGGCAATAGGAGTAGTGTAAGTCGAAAAAATCGGCTTACGCGCGGCAACCATGCCAAAAGGAGTAGCGTAAGTCGAAAAAATCGAGTTACGCGTGGCGAGAATGCCAATAGGAGTAGCGTAAGTCGAAAAAATCGAGTTACGCGCGGCGACCATGCCAAAAGGAGTAGCGTAAGTCGAAAAAATCGAGTTACGCGTGGCGAGAATGGCAATAGGAGTAGTGTAAGTCGAAAAAATCGAGTTACGTGTGGCGAGAATGGCATTAGGAGTAGCGTAAGTGGAAGAAATCGATTTAAGCGCGTACTGCGAGCAACCACACATCCCACACAATAAACGTAATAAAACACATATTCACGCCGACTGTTGTACAATAAAATGGAGTTATGGCAAGTAACTGAACGAGGTGGCAGTATGGTTAATATTTTAGTTGTCGATGACGAGCCGATGATTTGTAAGGGTGTTGCGACGATTTTGAAGCAGTCCAAGTTGGACATTAACGAGGTCTTCATAGCGTATAACGGGTTTGAGGCCCTAGATTTTATACATTTGGAGAAAATAGATCTGGTGTTTACGGATATTCAGATGGAGAAAATGAATGGGATTGAGTTGATCGAGAACATTTTCTTGGAAGACCCCTCCATTCCGATTGTGATTTTGTCGGCGCATGGTGAGTTTGAGTATGCCCAGAAAGCGATCCGTTTTGGAGCGAAGGAGTATCTGGTTAAGCCGATTACGCCGCCGCATCTCATTTCGGTTGTGACCAAGCTGTTGCAGGAAAAGGAAGAGAAGGGACAACGTTTCGCCAACTGGGAAGGCTCTCGCACGTTGCCGGGGCATATGTCGCATGAAACGAATTACTTTTTGAATGAGTTGGTGACAGGGACGATCCATGAGTCCGAGGTGCCTTCTATTCTAGAGACGCTGGATCATCGAATGAATGGTACGTATTTTAGCATGCTGACCATCAAATTATCACTCGAACGAGGCGGGATTCATGATCAGGAAATATCCACGTTGAAGGACCGCAGTTTGTTGAAATACGCTGCTCTGAACATCATGGAAGAAACCGCGAGTCAGTGGAACCATCTTGTTTTCAATAATCACAATTCCACCTTCACCTTGCTGTTGCAAATAACGGAAGAAGAGAGCAGGGGCTCAATGAGGGTGAATCAACTGTTGATGGTGGCTCAAATGATTCATACGAATTTGCTGAAATATTTGAATGTGAAGAGTCAGATCGGCATTAGCCGCATTCGTGAAGGTATTACGCAATGGCCGGTGTTGTATAAGGAAGCGCTCGAGAGCTTAACCTGTTGTGAAACGAATAAGGGTCACTACATGTTCTATATCGAAGATAAAGACAGCATCACACAAAACCCGAACTTAACAGTTGCAGGTGTGGATGAGGTGAATCACCGGATTGTTTACGATACGAAAGTGTATATTGAGGGACATTTTTGCGATAAAGGGTTGAAGCTGCAGGAAATTGCGGATGCAGTGCATTTGAGTCCTAATTATTTAAGTTTTTTGTTTAAAAAAGTGATGGGAACGAACATTTGGGACTACGTCACGAAGCTGCGTATGGAAGAAGGGAAGCGCCTCATCCTGACAACCGATAAACGACGCTATGAGATTTCTGAAGAAATCGGTTATGAATCACCGGAGCATTTTAGCAAAATATTCAAAAAGCATTTCGGGATCAATATCTCCGAAGTGAAGCAAGCAGGTACGTAAGATACGACATACTTAGCGTAATACGACACATCGCTCATGGATGGCTCTCCCTTTATAATCAAAACTGTAGCAACCACAAGTGAGAAGCGATTCGAAAGGGGAACCAAACATGAAAGCAAAGAAAGCGTCTACAATGAGTGCGATTGCACTAACCGTATTGCTTGCAGGGTGTAGTTCAAGCAACGGGACAATGAGCACGGCGAGTCCAGCCCCAGCGGCCAAGGAATCCACAACTGCTGCTGCAACGGCAACACCAGCTGCGAAGAAAGTAACGCTCACTGCACAGAGCTTTAAAGCAGATCAAAAAGAAAAAAATGATCAACTGGATCAGCGTATTACGCGTTTTAAAACGAAATTTCCAAATGTCGATTTCAAAAAGGACGACTGGCAGTACAATCCGCTTGAGATCGGGATCAAAATGGCATCGAACAGTGCACCAACCGAGTATACAACGTATGCAACGGAAGGGAAGGTACTTGTTGATAAGAAGTGGGTAGCAGATATTACTGATTCCATGAGTTCATGGGATCATGCCAAGGATATGAACGATCTGCTCTCCAAACCATTTGTTGTGAACGGCAAAACCTACGGTGTGCCGATCGATGGTTACGTCATGACGATTACATTGAATAAAAAGTTGTTCAAAGATAAAGGTGTAGAGCTTCCTCCAATGGATTGGACATGGGACGATCTGCTAGCCGCAGCGAGAAAAATCAATGATCCAGCCAAAGGGATCGCAGGCTTTATTCCAATGGGTAAAGGACCGGAAGCAGGCTGGAACTGGACGAATTTCCTCTATGCAGCGGGCGGCGATGTTCAGAAGCTGGAAAATGGGAAAGTGGTAGGTGTATTCAATTCAGAGGCTGGCTTGCAAGCGCTTGAATTCTACAAAAAGCTGAAGGATGAGAACTTGATCCCGCAAAACTGGGCACTTGGTTATGGTGATGCGTTGAATGCCTTTGCTCAAGGCCGTGGCGCGATGGTGATGTGTGGTAGTGGTAACGCTGCCGATACAGCAATCAACGAAGGCGGCATCAGCAAAGATGATCTCGTTGTATATCCAATGCCTTCCTTTACCAAAGGCGGCAAGCATACAGGCGTACTTGGCGGTAACTATCGCGTGATTAATCCGAAGAGTGATAAAGATCAACAAGAAATGGCGTTCAAATGGATTACGGATGAGTATTTCACAGACGATTTCTTGAATTCCACGAAAAAAGAAATCGAAGATCGCAAAGCCAAAAACCGTGTGTACATTCCACAACCAATCAACTACTGGAAAGATTCCTCCGATTTCGGTAAAAAGTATACAGATCTATTGACGAAGTATGATAACGTGTTCAAATACGATCCGCAATTGCTAGCAATCTGGGATGGTAAGCCAGAAGCGCAATACGAAGCTCAAAAATATTATACGGAAATGGCAAATGTCATTCAAAAAGTATTTACGACGAAAGATGTGGATTTGAAAAAAGCGCTGTCTGAAGCCGCGACCAAAGTGCAAACGGAAACGTTTGACAAAGTGAAGGTCGAATAGGCAAGCCTAATCCCCGGATCTAAACCGTTTATGGTTTAGATCCGATTTTCTCATAAGGAGTGTTTAGGATGGATGCAGAGCTGAGCGCACAACCTGTCGTCGCAAGCAAGGTTTCGAAGAAGAAAATAAACTGGTACTTATGGGGGACGCTGTTTATCTTACCGGAAGTCGTGCTATTCATTATCTTTCTGTGGGTGCCTATTTTCAAAGGCATTTTCTATAGCTTCTTTAACATTGATTTTGTGGATGGTAATGAGTTTGCTGGATTGGGAAATTATGTGAGTATTCTTAAGGATGATCTGCTATGGATTTCGATCAAGAATACATTGATCTATATGGCGTTAGGTATTATTCTTGGCTTCTGGATCCCACCATTGGTGGCAATAGCAGTGTCGGAGCTTCGGCGGTTTCAAGGCGCTGCACGTATCATTAGTTATCTACCAAGTGCGGTACCTGCCATTGTTTTATATGGGATGTGGATGTGGTTCTTTGATGCCGTTGGCCCAATTAACAGCCTGTTGCAGAAGGTAGGCATAGGGCAAGTTTCCTTTTTCAGTCCGAAATTAGCGATGGCTTCGATTGTTATTCTAGAAACATGGCAAAGCTTTGGGGCGGCTACGTTAATCTACATAGCAGCTATTGTGGGGATTCCGAAGGATTTATACGAAGCGGCAGAAATCGATGGTGCCAGTGTGTGGCAGCGAGTTCGTTATATTATTTTGCCTAGTATCAAAACGTTAATGGGGCTGTTGCTTGTGCTCCAATTGATCACGACCTCACAAGGCTTCCAAGCGCAGTTATCGATGACGGACGGCGGTCCTAATAATGCAACGCTGACGTACTTATTATGGCTCAACCATACGGCGTTCCGTGATCTGGAATTTGGCAAAGCAAGCGCCATGGGCAGCTTGATGTTCTTCGTTCTCATTGGAATGACCATCCTTTACAACGTCATGCAGCGTAGGAGTGAGAAAGCATGAAGCAAGGCGAACGCGGGTTAATATCCCAACATGATTTCAAAAAAGGTTCCGTCAAACTCGGTTACACCTTCATGGTACTGCTCGTGCTGGCGATTGCGGTTACGACCATCTATCCATTCCTGAATACTTTTTTTGGCTCACTGAAAACGCGGGAAGAGTTTTTCACCTTTCCACCAACTTTTTTCCCGAAGCACTGGATTTGGAAAAATTATGATGATGCTTTCAATAGTTTTGACCTTCCGTTATTGACGTTTTTGAAAAATACGCTAGTGATTTATGTTGGGAATGTGGCCTTCTCCCTCTTATTTATTGGGCTTGCCGCCTACGCGTTATCCCATTTGAAAGTACCTTTCAAGCGTTGGCTGACACTTTTCTTTTTCTCGACGCTTCTGATTCCGCCGGCAACGTACATCGTACCCAACTTTCTGAATTTGAAAAGCTTAGGGATGATCAACACCTACTGGGCGTTCTGGCTGCCAGCGGCGGCAAATGCGTATTTCATGCTGCTGCTCAAAAATTTCTTCGATGGCATTCACAAGGAAGTACTAGAAGCTGCGCGTATCGATGGCGCGAGTGAATTCACGTCTTTTCTTCGGATTGCCGTTCCGCTTTCGACTCCGATCATCGGAACCTTGCTCATGCTGTCGTTCTCGACAACGTGGAATGATTTCTACTGGCCGAGTATCGTGATGACGGATAAAAGCATGTACCCGCTCGCCACAGGTATTTATCGCTATGTTGTGTACTCAAACTCTGTGATTCCATGGAGTGTACGCTTCGCGGTGTTGACAATGGCCATGCTGCCGCCAGTGCTCTTCTTCTTGATTTTCCAAAAGTTTATGATTCGTGGATTATCGGTGTCCAGCGTGAAAGGTTAGGGGGAAACGCCCATCAGAATGCGAATTCTGAAGGCGTTTTCTTGTTGTTTTAAAGGAGATTCCTTCAGGCATAGCGAACCTACTGTTAGCTAATGTGCAGAGGTGCTGTTCATGGCGGCTTAGGCGGAAAGCTTTTGAAAGGATGATAAGCAGGTATGCGCAAAATGCTGCAAAATATGAAGTTGATGAAAAAGCTGATCCTACTTCTTATCGTCTTCGTTGTGATTCCAACGCTCGTCTTGGATTTGGTCGTTGCCAAGAAGCTGGAATCTATTACAGAGGAACAGGTAGGGACGGCGCTGCTTCAATTAGTTCGCGGAAGTCATTTAACACTAGATCGGGAAAGCAGCGATTTTGAGGAAAAAACAGAAAAAATTATGATTTCACAAGAAATCCAACAATTAGTAAGTGTTCCCTCATCCTCGGAATATGAGCGCTTTGAGATTTTCAAAACGTTAGATAAATATTTGAACAATTATTCAACCAATGCCGTCAGGTATTCATTATTTTTCTCGGACAAAGACAAACTGTACTCCTTCGTTCCCAATTCAGACCTGTTGAATAATGGGGTGTTTTATTCGACGGATATGACCGACCTATCGTGGTATAAGGCGGTTAGTGATGCGAAAGGGAAGGGCATTATTCGTGTTATTGATAAATTTGGATACAACCCGAATAACACACAAACTGTCGCTTATTTGAGGCAGTTAAACAGCATTTATAACGGCGAAACGGTCATCGGCTACTTGGTTGTGTCGGGCATTGAGACCCCGTTGCAGATGGATTTCGTCCCTTTCGACAAGTATAAAGATGCGCAAATCCTGCTGCTCGATCCTGATAATACGGTATTAGCTACGAATACGGAAGCCTTCGGCATAGGCTCGAAGATTGCTGTTCCCGAGGGGAAGGAAGAAGGGGTTTATAAGCAAATCGAGAATGGAAATGAAATCATGTCGGTCATTCATACGAGTGAATTTACGGGGACGAAGCTGCTTATGCGCGTTCCGGTTCAATCGATAATTATCGATCATATTAGCGTTCAGCGCCTAGTGGATTGGATTATGTTGATTTATTTCCTGATCTTGATCTTGGCGAGTATGTACTTTATTCAATCGATTTTGAAGCCGATCTCCAGGCTGGCTCGCATCACGAATTCCTACCACCCAGGAAAACCTTTAGCCATTACCATGCATGCAGAGAGTAAAAATGAAATCGTGCTGCTTAGCAATCATTTCATTCGCATGACGAATCGATTGAATCAGACGATTTATGATCAATATGAACTTGAATTAAAACATAAAGAAGTTGAATTGTCGATATTGCATACACAAATCAATCCGCATCTCCTCTATAACACGTTGGAGTCCGTCTACTGGCATACCTTAATGGAGGGGGCGGCGGAATCTGCTGAAATGATTAAGGATTTGTCGCTCATTATGCGAATTGGACTTAGTAAAGGCAAGCTGCTCATTCCCGTTATGGAAGAAATCAATCATGCTGAGGCGTATGTGCGGCTCCAGCTGTTCCGCTATGAGTATGCGTTTAAGGCGCATTGGGAAATTGAAGAAGAGGCCAAGCGCTTCCTCATGCCGAAGGTGGTCCTGCAGCCAATTATCGAGAATGCCATCCTTCATGGAATCAAAAATATGAGCCAAGACGGGGAATTATGGATCAAGGTGAAGCACAATGATGGGAAAATCATCATCAGCGTGGAGGATAACGGCTATCGACCAGCGGATATCGCGATGTTGAATGCGATTTTGCAGGGGAAAGAGAGCAATAAAGGGTTTGGGGTTATTAATGTACAGAAGCGGATTCAGCTGCATTTCGGTGAAGGGTATGGCTTGCAGTATGCGCTCAGGGAGGATCAGGGGGTACGGGCTTGGATTGAAATCCCTGCGGTGTTGGATGAGTCGGATTGGAAGTAGGGAGGAACAGGGCTTGGGATCCCATTCCCCGCCCCCAAACCTTGTCCGTTTATCGGGGTCGCTGCCATTTCTTACGGTAGACCAATGGCGTGTCGCCAGTACGGTCTTTGAACAGATTGATAAAGTGGCTGACATTGTCAATGCCAACTGCGGCTGCAATCTGGGATACGGGCATCTCAGAATACTTCAAGCGTTCCTTTGCATGGGTCATTCGGATGCCAATCAAGTATTCGTGCGGCGAGAAGCCTGAATACTGCTTAAAGCGTTTGGCCATATGATACTTGCTGACGGCGTGTTCGTGTGCAAGCACGTCTAGCGAAATAGATTCCGTGAATCAGGACTCCAGCGTTTGGCAAATATCATCAATGTACCCAGGCTTGTCCGACTCGAACAAGCCTTTTTCCTGCGCTGTTAGGACGATCTTGGTCAGTAGATCAACTAGCAGCTTGGATGTGAGGAGCTCCGTGGCAGCGCTTTTTTGTTGTTGGATCTGCAGTGTTTGACGTAGTAATGAAGAAACTGAGGAGTCGTTCGACAGCTGTAGAACTGGCTCATGTGACGCTTCAAAATGCTCGTAGTAGGCTGATGTAGCACTCCCGTGTAAATGAACCCACAGAAGCTCTAGTGGTTCCTGAGGATTGGTTGCGTAATGGTGATAGCTATCACAATAAATATAAAAGGTCTGATGGGCGCTTAAGGAATAGCTCCTGTCTTGATAAGTCAGCAGGCCACTGCCTTTAAGAATGTAGACGATCAAATAGGAATCAAGTCCTTCCCGTTCTGTGAAATAACCAGGCAGGGTATGGGAATGACCGATTTCTTGAACGTAATACAGGTTCGTTTTGGCGATGTAGAGGGGCTAGAGATGAACTGAATAGAGTCCTCCGACCATGCGGTTGTAAAAGTTTCTTTCATACAAGGAATGCCTCTCCTTAAATCACAAGATTTTATTATTTTAAACCAAGATCCTTGGATGATATCTCAATTGTAAGCCATTACAATAGTTCTATAAAGTTATTATTTATAATGAATGGGAGATGTATCTATGTCCATATATCTAGCAATTAAAGCAAGCCTTAAGCCGCGTATCGGGTTGTACTCCGTAGGACTTCGAGCGTATTGGGAGCAGTTCCCTGGCTTAAAAGAGCGATTGGAAGAGTACGGTCGTTTCATTGAGCAACGAATGTCGGCCTGGGCAGACGTATTTTACTATGGGCTTGTCGATACGGAAGGAGAAGGGCGGAAGGCAGGCGAATGGCTGCCTCGAGTTAGTCGATAAAACCGACTAACTGACGTGCCGGAGGAGCAATCCGCCCCGAGTTAGTCGAAAAAATCGACTAACTGACGTGCCAGAGGAGCAAGGCGCCCCGAGTTAGTCGAAAAAATCGACTAACTGACGTGCCGAGGGAGCAATCCGCCTCAAGTTAGTCGAAAAAATCGACTAACTTGCGTGCTGGAGGAGCAATCCGCCCCGAGTTAGTCGAAAAAATCGACTAACTGACGTGCCGGAGGAGTAATCCGCCACGAGTTAGTCGGAAAAATCGGACCGACTAACTCGCGCTAGTGCAGAGAACAGAAGAAAAAACGCAACCGTCCCAAAAGGACGGTTGCGTTTTTTGCATCCACGGTAATTAGCCGTAGGTTTACCACGGCATTGCTCACTTCAACCAGATGCTAGCGGGTGCTGGAGTTATTTTTTGTCGTGGAGAAGTCCATATGGTTCATTTATCCACATTCGCGGAAACGCGTAGCTATTTAGTTTTGCGGTAAGGGTGACGTCTCTTCGGCTGAATCGGAGTTTTCCGTCACATCGATGTAATGATCGATCGAATCTAGCACCTGACTAAGCGGCGATTGAGCAAAAATAATACGATCCGAGTGAATAGCGTTATAAGTACTGTCAGCTTTGTTAATTTTGAATCCTCTATAATTCTCGTAAATGGTTTTCATTACAATCTCTCCCTCGCTAGGATGTATATAATAAAATACCATCTTATGGGTAAGTTTGGTAGAGGTGTAAAATAAGAGATTCTGTCAAATTATGAATGAAGAAGTGATTTTCTCGTTAATTTGTGTGGGATGGAGAGGCTAGTTGGAGAATGAATCGTGTTTTTTGCTATTCTGTGCTTATTTATGTTACAGTTGGTGAGAGGTGATTAATTGTGTTGAAATTAAGTATTTTGGATCAATCACAAATTGGAGAGGGTCGTAATGCGGCGCAAACGTTGGCTGAGACGACTGAGCTTGCTCAAGAAGCTGATCGCATTGGTTATAGCCGCTTCTGGGTGTCAGAGCATCATGCCTCGCAAGCGTTGGCGCATTCGAGTCCCGAGGTGCTGATCGCACATTTGGCCGCCAAAACCGAGCGAATCCGACTAGGCTCTGGAGGCATCATGATGCCTCACTATAGCGCATATAAAGTAGCTGAAAACTTCCGCTTGCTGGAGGCGCTGCATCCGGGGCGTATAGACGTAGGCCTAGGTCGTGCCCCAGGCGGAATGCCCATATCCACGCGGGCGCTGCAAGAGGGGAAATATACAAGCGTTGACCAATACCCGCAGCAAATCGCTGATTTGACGGGTTATTTATATGATTTATTGCCGGATAACCATCGGTTCGCCGCGCTGCATGCGTCGCCGATAATACCGACGGCGCCGGAAATTTGGCTGCTCGGTTCTTCCTATGACAGCGCAAGAATTGCTGCTGATCAAGGGGCTGCTTTCGGCTTTGCGCAGTTTTTTGGAAACGCGGATTGTGAGCAGGCGCTCCGTATTTATCGCGAGCATTTCACACCGTCTATCTTGAATGAGAAGCCGCACTCGCTTGCAGCGGTGTTAGTCATCTGTGCGGACACGGAGGAAGAAGCGAATCAACTGGCACTGAGCACGGACTTATTTTTCCTGTCATTAGGTCGAGGAATGCTGCTGCCGTCGTTCCCTTCAGTGCATACAGCGCTCAATTATCCGTATACGGAAAATGACTACGCAACAATTCGAAGCGGCCGCCATAAACGTATTGTCGGCACGCCGAAGCAAGTGAAAGAAGAGATATTGAAGCTGAATGAGGCATATCAAGCCGATGAAATCATGGTCGTCTCGCCGATCCATAACATCGAGGCGCGATTGCACTCGTATCGATTGCTAGCGAAGGCGTTCGAGCTGTAGTGTTATGTGCGAGGGTGACCTGGAGCACGGTTACTGTGTAACCTGCAAAATTCGAGGCGTGGAATAACTGGAGAATATACAGCTAATTTCTGCTGATTTGCGTAAATTTGAGAAATAACTGGGTTTTATGTAGTTAATTTTGGCAATTTGGTCAATTTTCAGCGAAAACTTGTAAATTAACTGTAGGTTATCCAGTTATTCTCTGAAATCCGCGATTTTGAGTGAATTTAACTTCGAGTTTTCCATTTAAATTTGCCAAGAGCGTCGTTGTAGGTACTTCATGCCGGGAAATCTGGCTAAGTCGTGAAACCTGCATTTGCGTTTTTTGGTAACTGCCATTACACTTAAACAAAAAACGGTGGAGTGGTGGCATGAGCAAGAATCGCGTATGGAACAAGGGGAAACGGAATGGTGGAGGTGGCCCAGCACCTGGAACTGGGTATAAAGAGAAGCTTGCCGCAGAACAGCCGTTTAAAGCGGAGGTTATTGATCAATCTAATCCGATTAATCAAGTGAAGCGCATGAGTCGTGAGAATTGGGTAGAACGACCAACCAGACCTGCTCGACAACAGCAGCCCAATAAATAAGTAATCCCCAAAAGCCTAACTAGTCTCCAACCATGGAGACTAGTTAGGCTTTTTTAACGTCAAAATTCTCGCCAGCCAGGAATTCATACGACTTTTTTCGCTCAGTGCCCCATATAAATGGAAAATGTGCCGAGAGTAGGTTTGAAGTAGTAAACGGATGCGGATTCGACAAAGGAGGACTTTCATCATGAGATCCGTTTTGAAGCTAGAAATTGTGGAAGCGAAGGTGATGATTGCTGCTGGTATTCAAGCTGCCCAGGAAGCGAAGGCAGCAGAAACGATCTGTATTGTCGACGAAGGCGGATATCTGTTAGCGTTAGAGCGGATGAATGGCGCACGCAATACGAGTCCAGAGCTGGCGATTGCGAAGGCATTCACGGCGAGTGGACATAGACGGTCGACGCATCTATTCAATAAGCCTGGCGGTCCGGCGACAATTCACGGTGAAGCCTTTGGGATTCATGCGATGATGCCGGGGAAGTTTGCGATTTTCGTAGGCGGATTTCCCATCGTGGTGAACGGTCAAGTCATTGGCGGAGTAGGCGTCAGCGGAGGGGCCGGCGACGAGGATATTGCCGTTGGCGTAGCGACATTGAAGGCGCTTCAGCAGCACCTCGGCGATAAATTCGAGGTGGTTACTGATGCGGATATTAAGAAATGAGAAAACCCCGACAACTCTCCATAGAGAGAAATCGGGGTTCTTTCTTACAACAAGCTTCTAACGTATGAGAACGTTTCTTCGATCGTGTGATCTTGGAGCCGTTCTAACGAAATGTCGACACCAGGCTTATGCGAGTGAAGCTTTGCTAGGAAGGAAGCTGTCTCGAATATTCCTTTACCAGACTCAATTTCATTCTTTTGACCATTTTTCACTACATAATCCTTCAAATGAGTCAGTACTATTCGGCTGCCAAAAGTTGCGAAGGCATGATCCAAAAAAGCTTCTTGATCTTGCGGCTCAACCACAGTTGGAGGAAGAAGATTAACCGGATCGAAAACGACACCCAGCGTGCTGGAAGGTACTTCTTCCAAAATTCGAGCCATCTTCTCTGTACTTGACAGTGTATGTGTGAAAACAGGCTCTAATCCGATATGAACGCCCCAACGCTCGGCTTCTTCAGCTAATTCCTCAACAGTCTGCCTAAAGATGTTCCAGCCAATAGCCTCGTAGCCTTCAGCATCTTGTGAGAGATACGTTGTCAGATCTCCCGTTTCAGTCGCCACAATGGATGTACCGAAGTCTCTGGCATATCGCAAATGCTCTTTGAATCTATCGATTTCATAACGACGTTGCTGCGGATCAGGATGAATAGGGTTGATGTAGCAACCTAATACGCCAATCCGAACACCTGCGCGATGAAATTGCTCGGCAATATGATTAGCAAGAGCTGGACTTAGTTTCCCGAGACTTAAATCATAATCGCTAATCGCTTTACTGAGCGCTAACTGAACGAAGTCGATGCCTCGACCGCTTAGCTTCGCAGTCAGTTCCTTCAAGGGCAGATGACCGACGGTATGAGCGAGTGTACCGATACCCATCTATCGAGCCATCCATCCGCCGTCCACGCAGAGCACGTGTCCGTTCATATAATCGGAAGCGCCCGAAGACAAGAAGACAACAGGACCTTTCAAATCCTCTGGTGAACCCCATCGACCTGCTGGAATACGCTCAGTAATAGAAGCCGTGCGTTTCTCATCTTTGAGAATAGGAGCCGTGTTATTCGTCGTCATATAGCCCGGGGCAATGGCATTAATTTGGATGCCTTTTCCAGCCCATTCGTTCGCTAATGCTTTCGTCACACCTGCAATGGCATGCTTACTAGCTGTGTAACCAGGTACATTAATTCCGCCTTGGTACGTCAGCATGGAAGCAATATTCACGATTTTACCGCTGCCGCGTTCGATCATATGACGACCAATCAGCTGGCAAAGGAAGAATGCGGAGTTCAGGTTCAGGTCAATAACATCGTGCCAATCTTGACGTGCGTGATCAACCGCTGGTGTACGACGGATAATGCCTGCATTGTTAACTAGGATATCGATGCTGCCGTAAATACCAATAGCTCTAGCAACAACATCTTCAAGGATGTCTTCGTTGCTAAGATCTGCTGCGATAAGCTCAGCTTTACCGCCTAATGCGCGGATCGCTTCAACGGTTTGTACGCTTTCAGATGAGGATACCGCAATTACGTTCGCGCCTGCTTCTGCAAGTCCAATTGCCATGGCTTGGCCTAGGCCGCCTGAAGCACCTGTAACGAATGCTGTTTTTCCGGAGAGATTAAAAAGTGTCATGACGTACTCCTTTTCAAAAAAGAGATTATAGGTTTCATTTGTGTAGCTTCTACTTACTTAAAGTGTCTCAATTTGAATGCCCGTTTCGCGGAACTGCCGAGCTGTTTCTTCTGTCAACCCGCTATCGGTCAAAATCATGGCCACTTCGGAAAGGGATGCGAAGGTTCGCAACGCACATTGTCCAAATTTGAAATGATCGATAACGCCATAAACGGTTGCGCTAGAACCTATCAAAGCACGCTTATATTCAACAAGATCATTCGTATAAATCGTAAAGCCGTGCTGTAAATGCACGCCAGTGGCGGAAATAAACGATTTCTGAATGTTGAGGTCTCGGACATAATTGACGGCTTCTGGGCCAGCAAGCATGTTGCGCAATCGATAGCCGCCAGGCACGACAAGTCGAATTTCATCTTTATGGACAAGCTCGGAAATGATGTAGAGATCGTTAGTTACAACCGTAAGCGGCTGATTTTCCAGCCGCCTAGCGATTTCAAGCGTTGTAGAGCCGCCATCCAGTGCGATGATATCGCGAGGCTGGATGTATCGGAGTGCGAGGGATGCAATCTCCGATTTTTTGTCCGTATGCTTGATATTCGGTTCTTTCACGGAAAGTATGCCAAGCTGATCACTTTGAGCTAGCATGGCACCGCCATGAATGCGGATGAGCAGACCCTTTTCCTCCAGCTTGGCTAAATCCTCGCGAATGGTTTTTCCTGTTACTTCCAGTCGTTCACTCAGCTCATTCACGGTGACTTCTTTCTGAGCGAGTAGAACTTCCATAATCGTTTCATATCTACGTAAAGGATTCACCCTAGTTTCATCCGTTCTTTAGAGGGGATTACCGATTATTTTAGATCTTGCATAGCTACGGCGTCCATATCGTTGAACATTTGGTTTTCGCCAGCCATACCCCAAATGAATGTGTAGTTGTTCGTTCCAACACCACTGTGGATAGACCAGCTTGGTGAAATGACAGCTTGCTCATTACGCATAACAACGTGACGCGTTTGTTGCGGTTCACCCATCATGTGGAAGACAACTGCATCTTCTGGCATGTCAAAATAGAAATAAACCTCAGAACGACGGTTGTGCGTATGAGTTGGCATTGTATTCCACATGTTGCCTGGCTTCAATAGCGTCATACCCATAACAAGTTGGCAGCTTTGAATGCCATCCAAGTGGATGTATTTATAAATCGTACGCTCATTGGAAGTGTTGATGCTGCCTAGGTGTGCAGGCGTTGCTTCACTAATTGCAACTTTAACAGTTGGGTATGTTGTGTGAGCAGGTGTGGAGTTGAAGTAGAACTTAGCTGGGTTTGCTGCATCATCGCTGGCAAAGGAAATTTCTTTGGAGCCAAGACCGATGTAGATACAGTCTTTGGAATCCATCGTGTATGCTGTTCCATCAACAGTGATTGTACCTCTTGCTCCAACATTGATAATACCGATCTCACGGCGCTCTAGGAAGTAGTCTGCAGCCATTTCTTTGCGATCAGCTTCTAATTGAAGTGTTTCCGTAGTTGGCAGGACGCCGCCAATAATGAAACGGTCAACGTGTGAGTAGACTAATGTCACTTGGTTTTCTTTAAATAAGGACTGAATTTGAAACTCAGCTTGAAGACGTTCAGTATCAAATTGTTTAACTTCATTCGGGTGTGAGGCATAGCGGATATCCATGGATTAATCTCTCCTTAGAGTCGGTTTATTTATGTTGATATACGTTCATATAGGTTTAATTTACTTCATATCGACGATTTAGGCAAGGAGATCTTGTGTACTTTTTCGGAAAATTGGGAAGTTGTGAATAAAGTCAGCGAAATATGTACAAAACAAACAAACGAGCGAAGTTTAATATGAGAGCAAGAAATAGGAGGCGTATTTAAATGGACAAAAGTCACTATTTTGATCGTGTATGTAACGATACAATTCCAACCCTACCGGATGAAGAAGATACAACTCCGACGGATATGTTAAGTGAGGCTGTTGAAGAGATTATGGATAATATAAGTCATCCATTTTCGGAGGATGATCACACGGATCGAGACTAAAATGATTCACAGTTGTAGACTTACTAACTATTCAAAGCGATCTAATCCCTTCCTCTAGGAAGGGATTTTCTTTTTGACGACAGCGCAGTACAATGACCATAAGAATGGATGGGAAGGAGCTCCCGATGCCTCAAACGAGTAGTCTGTTTCCAGCTTTATGGACGGATCATCCCTGCCACCCGCAGGTGGTTGCTTATTATTTTAAACAATGGCAAGGCTTTCATATGCCCTTTCACCGACATGATGCTACAGAGATTATGTACACCATACAAGGCTTTTGCGAGGTCGAGATCCAGTTGTCTCCCGCTCGAACCGAAAGGGTGAGATTGAAAAAAGGAGAGTTCATCCTGCTTAATGCGAATATCGCCCATCGACTTATCGTGGAAGACGATGAGCCATGTCGCATGCTCAATGTGGAATTCCGCTTTATTGCGCATAAGGGTGTGATGCCCTCTATTCAACAACTAGCCGCGGATGAGAAGCAATTATCCTCCTTATTGGAGGTCCAGACGTCATATTTAGTGTTGCGCGATCCGGATGAAGTTTATCATGTGATGAAAAGTCTAGTGCTAGAGTTAGATAAGCCGACTGACAAAAGTGAGACGATGATTCAATTGTTGATTGCCCAGCTGCTGATCCGAATTGCTCGTTTGCGCCGTGAAACCGTAAGCAGTAGTTCGGTACAAAGCGAATGGTATGTGAAACAAAGCATGGATTATATGCATCAAAATTACGATCGCGAGATCCAAGTGAAGGATATTGCTAGGGCTGTGAATTTACATCCAGGCTATTTACAACGCATATTCAAAACGGTTACAGGGCAAACCCTGATGGCGTATTTAACCGAAATAAGGATGGAAAAAGCACAAATGCTGCTGCTCGAAACAGACATTCCGATAGCAGATATTTCGGATTATATCGGGGTGGGCAGCAGACAGTATTTTCACATGTTATTTAAAGCACATACGCATCTAACGCCAACGGATTATCGGAAATCGATGAACACGCACAAGCATATGTATCCAGAAGGAAGTTAGGATTTTTGACACATGGTAAACAATGAGGTTAGAAATTTGATAACGTTTTCTCTCGTCTGCTTGGTACAATGTAAAACATAGACGAAGTGATAGAGAGGGCGATATATATGGCATTTAAGGTAGCATTCATTGGCGCAGGAAGTATCGGGTTCACACGTGGACTTCTACGAGATTTACTAGCTGTTCCTGAATTTCATAACATCCAAGTGGCTTTTACAGACATTAATCCTCACAATTTAGAAATGGTGACGGAGCTCTGCCAAAGAGATATCCACGAGAATGGCTTAGCGATTCAGATTCAAGCGACGACGGATCGCAGGGAAGCGTTAGAGGGCGCGAAATACGTGCTCTGTACGATACGTGTTGGTGGTCTCGAGGCTTTTGCAACTGATGTGGATATTCCCTTAAAATATGGTGTGGACCAATGCGTGGGCGATACATTATGTGCAGGTGGTATTATGTATGGACAGCGTGGAATCTCCGAAATGCTGCGCATTTGTCAAGATATTCGCGAGGTCGCTGCACCTGATGTCACACTGTTGAATTACGCGAACCCAATGGCTATGTTAACTTGGGCTTGCAACAAGTACGGCGGCGTGCGCACGATTGGCCTCTGTCACGGTGTTCAGCATGGCCATCATCAAATCGCGGATGTTTACGGGTTGGATAAGAAAGATGTGGACATTATTTGCGCAGGAATTAATCATCAAACGTGGTACATCCAAGCTTCCCATAATGGGAAAGATTTGACCGCAGGGCTGCTAGAAGCATTTGAAAATCATGCCGAGTATGCACGAACAGAGAAGGTTCGAATTGATATGCTGCGCCGCTTTGGCTACTATAGCACGGAGTCTAATGGACATTTGAGTGAATATGTACCTTGGTATCGGAAACGGGCCAGTGAAATTCAAGATTGGATCGATATGGGGTCCTGGATTAATGGCGAAACGGGTGGTTACTTGCGTGTGTGCACGGAGGGACGTCGATGGTTTGAGACGGATTTCCCGAACTGGATGAAGGATCCGGCATTTGTATATGCGAGCGAGAAGCGCAGTGAAGAGCATGGCTCTTATATCATTGAGGGTCTGGAAACAGGTCGCGTCTACCGTGGACATTTCAACCTTGTTAATCAAGGTGTGATCTCGAATCTGCCAGCTGACGCTATTATCGAAGCGCCAGGCTATGTCGATCGCAACGGCGTTTCGATGCCGCATGTTGGTGATCTGCCTCTTGGCCCAGCGGCGGTGTGCAATGTCAGCATCTCCGTTCAACGCTTAGCGGTAGAAGCGGCTGTTCACGGGGATGATAAGCTGCTGCGTCAAGCCTTTATGATGGATCCTCTCGTTGGAGCTGTCTGCAATCCGAAGGAAATTTGGCAAATGGTTGATGAAATGTTAGTTGCCCAAGAGGCTTGGCTGCCACAATATGGTGCAGCGATTGCTGAGGCCAAACAGCGGCTTGCAGCTGGGAACCTCATTCCAACACGTGACTATGAAGGGGCTGCCCGTGTGAAAGTGAAAACAGTCGCTGATATGCAGCAGGACCGTGAAGCAGCCAACAAGAACGCAGGGGAAGCTGATAAAGGTAAGGACCGAGCGGCAACTACCGCGTAAGGTTCATTTATTTTCAAGTATGTTCATTTGGGTGCTTTTCAGGTATAATTAGTGGGTAAGTGAAGGGCCGCTTGCGGTCCTTCTTTTTTATTCTCAGGAAGCGTTTGAATGACGAAAGGGGAAAGTCAGATGTCTAATATTGGCGTATGGGAAGCAGCAGAACCAGGAGTTACACGCTGTATTTTGAAAGCTGAGGTAGGTTTAATGATGATGGAGGTTCACTTTGAACCTGGTGCCATTGGTTATCAGCACAGCCATGTGCATGAACAAATGTCGTATTGCTTGAAGGGTAAAATCGAATTTACAATCGATGGCGTCGTTACGGTTATTGAACAAGGCCAAACGGTTTACATACCTAGTGGCGCTAAGCATGGCGTTACAGCATTAGAAGACTCTGCACTTTTAGATGTATTTACACCGATTCGTGAAGATTTGGTGAAGAGATAACCAGTTGCTTATGCAACTGGTTTTCCTTTACCCGAAATGAATGCGATTACATGGGAAGCTGAGGGGCTGATTATGCGAAAAAGAGGCCGAAGAGCTTGGATTTGGTTTTACCGAAGCTTATTTTTACGTGATCGTCCACTGACGGTTAAATTACTCGTGTATTCAGCCATGTTGGTTGTGATTCCGCTGTGTGTGGTTGGATTTATCTCCTATCAGAAATCGTCAGAGGTGCTTCGAGAAGAAGCAAATTTAAGCAATGAACAAATTATTGAACAGGTAAAGCTCCACATAGAATATTACATACGTGATTTCGAAATTGACTCGATTCGTATGCAGAACCATCCGGCGATGCAGCAGTTTCTGAGGATGACAAGTGAGCAAGAAGTGAACGAATCCCGTATCCGCGAACCGTTGATGCAGTTATTTCACGATACCGCGTATTCTCGCTCGGATATTTCTCGTATCATGCTTGTCATGGAGGATAAGGCTGTATTAGATACAAGCTTTAACAAAAACGTAACACCAGCCATCGAATTAATGCAAGAGCCTTGGTTTTCCAACGTTCCTGCCAATAGTGATATTCGACTCATCATCCGTCCGCCTTCGCCTCGTTATGAGCTTGAGTATGTGCCTGTACTCTCAATCGTGAAGAGGCTAGTTAGTCCGAATACGTTGGAGCCTGTTGCAACCTTGATCATGGAAGTGAATTTCAAACGCATTCAAGAAATTGCTGATCGTGTTACGGTTGGTCGTACCGGTTATCTTTCTATCATCGATCCAACAGGTCACTATATGTATTCTCCAGACTACGAGGAGATCGGACAACTGGCTGAGCTTGAACAATTACCGATCATTCTCACACAAGAAAATGGCTCCTACCAAGCGGCGACAGGAGATAAACCGTTCTATACGTGGAGCAAGTCGTCTTATCTGAATTGGCGATTAGTAACGATGATCCCAGAATCCGAATTAACGCATGGCACGCAATTTATTAGGCAAACCATTTGGTGGACGGTTGTCGTGACGCTTCTCATCGCCTATTTAATCGCCATTGGGTTTGCTACAAGTATTGTTCGACCGATCAGATCACTTCAGTATTTCATGAAAAAAGTAAAAGAAGGTGAATTTGGGTCTCGTGTAGATATTGAATCCAAAGATGAAATAGGGCAATTAACGAATGATTTTAATAAAATGGTCGAAAAGCTGCAAATCCTCATGGATGAAATTTACTATTCGGAGCTTCGTGAGAAGGATCTTCAGCTTCGACAGAAAGAAACCGAGCTGAAAGTACTGCAATCACAAGTGAATCCACATTTTTTGATGAATGCGTTAGAGACCGTGAGAGGTATGGCGTTGGAGCGGGATATGACGGATATTTCCGTGTTGGTTGCTTCGCTCGCTCGACTTTTACGCTACAATTTAAATCATGCTGGCGCTACCATTTCAGTTCAACAAGAAATTCATATCTGTGACATGTACTTACGCATCCAACGTTATCGGTTCCAGGATAAACTCACCTATTCGTTTCAAACACCAGCATGGGCGGAGACTCAGTTGATTGCCAAGTTTGCTCTCCAGCCTCTGGTTGAGAATTGTGTCATTCATGGCATGGAGACAAGTGATAAGCCCGTACATATTGATATTTCTACGAAACGTTATGATGATCAGCATTTTGTAATAGAAATAACAGATACTGGAACAGGTATACCCGCAGATAGACTGAGATCTCTACAGCTCGATTTACGCCAAAAGGATATGGTTACTGCGGTGTCACAAATCGGCATAGTGAATGTACATCGACGAATTTCTTATCTATTCGGGGATGAGGCTGGCCTTGAACTGGAAAGCAGTGTAGGAGCTGGAACCACAGTTAGGATTAAGCTGCCGCTGAAGCTACAGGGTAGGGGAGGAGTCAGTGATGTATAAAATCATTCTAGTTGATGATGAGAAATGGGTACGTGTTGTGCTGCGCAAAGCCGTTGAACAAACCAAGCTGCCAGTGGCCATCATGCAGGAATGCGGAAATGGTTTAGAGGCATTAGATGCACTTCATCATCATCAAGCAGATCTGGTTATTTCAGATATCAAAATGCCGATCATGGATGGGATTGGTTTGGCGGAGCAATTGGCGCTCAAGTCAGTGAGCCTGATTTTAGTTAGTGGGTATGATGATTTTCAATATGCTCAGAAAGCGATCCGGTATGGGGTCAAGGATTTTCTGCTGAAGCCTGTGGAAACGGAAGCGATGGATGATTGTTTGCGGAGATGGATTCAAGCACGAGAGATGCAGGAAGAGGTTGCTCGGGGAGAAGCCTTCGACCGTAGATTCGGAAGAACTATCTGCCATAGCTCGCGTGCAGCAATTTGTCGTTGCCAATGTTCATAAAGAGATTTCATTGACCGATGCGGCGACGCTAGTTCATCTTAATCCTAGCTATTTAAGCCAGCTGTTTAAGCAGCAAACCGGAGGTAAGTTCGTTGATTTTGTGATTGAAATGCGGATGGAAGAGGCGAAGAGGCTGCTTATGAAGACTTCTCTCCGTGTTTCAGAAATTTCGGAAAGACTGGGGTATACGGATATTTCTTACTTCAGTACCACGTTTAAGAAGATAACCTCGTTTTCACCCTTAGAATATCGGAAAAGTGGCGGAATGCCAAAAGAAAAAGGACACTTGTGAGGAGAATTTCACCTCTCATGTGTCCTTTTCTGGTTACTTCTTCGCTTTCTCGATCGCTTCTAGCGTTTCTTTATATTCACTGCGATATTTCTCTATAACAGGCTTCACGGCATCCTGCCAAGGCTTCAGGTCTGAAACATCCGTAATCGTAACGCCGGCTGCTTTCACTTTAGCTTCGGAATCCTTCTCGAATTTTTCCCATTCTGCTTTTTGTGTTTTGACGGATTCCTGCGCTGCTTTCTTAATCAGATCTTTATCTTCTGTAGAAAGCTTATCCCACGCTACTTTGGAAATGAGTAAAACCTCTGGTACACGTTGATGCTGGTCGAGAATGAGATTTTTCGCTTGCTGGAAATGATTCGAAGAGAAATAGCTTGGATAATTGTTCTCTGCGGCATCGATAATGCCAGTTTGCAGGGCGTTGAAGACATCACCATATGGCATTGGTGTTGCATTTGCGCCAAGTGCGGCCATAAGATCGATATTTACTTTATTTTGAATGACACGGATTTTTAGTCCTTTAAGATCGGCCAATGTTTTGATCGGCTTCTTGGAGTAGAAGTGACGCGCTCCAGAGCTATAATAAGCAAGCCCCTTCATGCGGGAGGTCTCCAAACTATCCAGCAGCTTCGTACCTTGCTCACTCTCTAAGAATTTCCATTGATGAGCGTCATTGTCGAAAATATAGGGCAAGCTGAACACTTCATATTGTTTGTTGAAGCCGCCAAGTGCTCCTGTGCTGACTCGCGTAAATTCGATGGCTCCGAGTTGAACTTGCTCGATTACCGCTTTCTCTTCTCCTAGCTGAGAAGCTGGGAATACATCGATTTTGATGCGACCATCTGACGCTTGATTGACGAGCTCTGCGAATTTCTTATCGCCAATCGTGGTAGGGTAATCCGCTGGATGTGTTTCAGCTAAACGGAAATTCAATTTAGGTCCATCGCTTTTTTTCGTTGCTGAAGTTGAGCTGGTTGTCGTTGTGCTGCCGCAAGCTGTGAGTAATAGACTTGTACCAATGACAGTGCTGAGGATGGATAAATATTTTCTTTTTATATTCATTTCGGTTATCACCCTTTATCGAAAAGTTTGGTAGATCTTTTTAAGCTATTTCAGAAGATTAGGCAGCCACATGACGAGGCCTGGTATATAGGTCAGAATCATTAGCACGACACACATGACGTAGAAGAATGGCATCATAGCCTTCGTGCCTTCAGAAATCGAAATGTTGCCTATCGCCGATCCAACAAACAGGACGGTGCCGACAGGCGGAGTTAGAAGTCCAATGCCTAAGTTTAACATCATAATGATGCCGAAGTGAACAGGATCCATGCCAAGGGCAGTCACGACTGGGAGCAAAATAGGTGTCATAATGAGAATGAGCGGTGCCATATCCATCGGAGCGCCTAGTACTAATAGAAGTACATTTATAATTAATAAGATAATGATAGGATTTTCTGTCACGCCAAGCATCCAATCCGTTAACATGCCAGGAACCTTGAGGAATGCAAGCACATAGCTAAAGGTAGCCGAGGCTGCAATTAAGAATAGGACCATGGATACCGTTCGAAAGGTTCGTTTAAGGATGATCCACATACGGCTAATTGGAATATCCCGATAGACGAGAAACGTTAAGATGAAAGCATATAAACAAGCTAGCGCACCGCTTTCCGTTGCTGTAAACCATCCCGTGAAAATGCCGCCTAAAATGATGACCGCAGTCAGAAGCGACAGAAGACCGTCGCGGACGATTTTTGGAATATCACGTAAAGGTACCGTTTCACTCTTGGTATAACCGCGTTTGATCGCGATGATATAGCTAGTAACCATAAGGGATACACAGAGAATCAAACCAGGGACTATTCCTGCGAGGAATAAAGAGGCAATGGAGATGCCGCCGCCTGCTGCAAGGGAATAAAGGACAAGGTTGTGACTCGGTGGAACAACGACACCTTGGATAGCTGCCGAAACGGTAACGCCTACGGCATAGTCCGTATCATACCCTTTCTTTTTCATCATCGGGATCATGACGGAGCCTATAGACGAGACATCGGCGATCGCGGAGCCTGAGATGTTGCCAAAAAACATACATGCAACACAGTTGACCATGGCAAGGCCTCCACGTATGCCCCCAACGAGAACCTGCGCGAGATTAATTAGGCGAAGCGCCATTTGTCCTTCACTCATAATCTGGCCGGCAAGAATGAAGAAGGGGATCGTTAACAAGGAGTAGGAGTTCATACCTTGAATCATGGTTTGGCCGACAGTTGCAAGTGGAACCTTCAAGTAAACAAGGGTAAGCAGTGATGAGCCTGCCAACGCTAAGGAGATCGGAAATCGCAGGACGATCAGACCAACGAAGGTGACGCATAAGATGAGAATGGCAATGGTCGAGTCCATTAGTGGGTACCTCCTTCCTGCATGTTGACATGCCGTTTCGTTTCAATTCCAAAGAGCTGCAAAAGTGCATAAGCGCAAGTCATGACGCCGGTGATTGGCATAATGACATACAACGTGCTGTTGGGCAGACCCGTTGCTGGCAGTTCGGATTCATGCATCATGACTGTGAAATCCCAACCGTATAGCAGGAGATAGATACCAAATGCGAGAATAGTGAGTTCGATAATCTTATCAAGCGCTTTGTTGACTGGGGCTGGAAGTTTATGGGTGAAGGAATCAATCCCAAGATGAAGCTTTTCTCGAAAACCAATCGCAATTCCCATGAATGAGAACCAAATGAGCAGCAGCATGGTGACTTCTTCGGACCAGAAGAAAACGAAATTGAATAACTTGCGTGTCATGACCTGAGCTGTGACGATGATGATCATACTTAGTAATCCGATAAGAGACGCCGACTCGATGAATGTATCGATACCAAGTGCTATTTTTCGTAATAATCGCATAGTGAAACGGACCTCCTTTCTCTATTTGTAAGTGCTTCCATTTGCGATGTCTTAAGTATAGCGACCCATTTGTTTGGCAGGTACGCCATAGTTTTTAGTTTTTTTTGTAGTTTTTTTAGAATTGTTAATTTGGGAGAGTGTGAGCGAAATGACACAAATGGCATCCAAGCAGCCCCTCAAAACCGCTTGTGTAACAGGAACGGATCGGGGAATAGGTCTAGCTCTAACGCAATTCTTATTGCGGGAGGGGGTTACTGTTTTTGCAGGAGGCATTCAGAAGAACAATGTTGATCTGACTCGGCTTGGCGAGGAGTATCCTGGTCAGTTATATGCTTTCCACTTGGACGTCGGCTCGGACGAAAGTGTTCAGGAAGGTGCTGCGTTCATCCGAAGCAAGACAAATAAGCTGGATCTGTTAATCAACAACGCGGCAATCCTTGGCGACACGATGAAAACGGTTGAAGATGAGCTTGATTTTGATGAGATTCAGCGTGTTTATAATGTATCTGCACTTGGTGCCATTCGGATGTCGAATAAGCTAATCGAACCAATCATGCAAGGCGGGAAACTGATTGTCATGATCACATCAGAAGCTGGAAGCATTGCGAATAGCCACCGCGAAGCATGGTTCGGTTATTGTATGGCCAAGGCCGCACTGAACATGGGCTCCACCATCATTCATAACAAAATTCGAGCCCTAGGTGGGCGGGTTCTCCTCATTCATCCGGGGTGGGTTAAAACGTACATGAGCGGAACATGGAATGACGCTGGCACCTATACAGCGGAGGAATCGGCAGCTCACATCCTGAGTAAGATTGATATGTATAAGGATGAACTCGAAGACATGCCCATTTATTTGGAGGCAGACACTGGTAAACGATTGCCTTGGTAAGAAGTGACGAGGAGGACATGAATCTGATGAATGAGAAAACGAGGGTACGATTGATTGGTGATATGACGGATGCGCCTTGGCATCCACTAGAGCCTGTGAGAAAGGAATTGGAGTTAATTCTTCAGGCGGAATTTCAACTTGAAGCAACCCAGGATTATCAAGCATTTGTAACGTTGGAGCAGGATAGATTCTCACTTTGCTTGTCCTATACGGACTGCTGGAACCGAGATCTATCGGCAGCGCAAACCGCGGGTTTGATAAGGTTCGTTTCGGGTGGCGGAAGTCTGTTAATCATCCACAATGGTATTTCTATTCAGCGTAGTTATGAGCTTAGACAGATGATGGGGGCTAAGTTTGCAAGTCACCCACCCTATCAATTGCTTCACTATGTTCGGACGATAGAGAAACATCCACTATTGGAGGGGGTTGACAACTTTCAACTGGATGAGGAGCCTTATATGTTTGATTTTGATCCGGTTACACCAAGAAATGTGTTTCTATCCTATGAGTATGAAGGGGTGCAGTACCCAGCTGCATGGGAACATCGTTATGGTCTGGGAAGGGTTGTTTATTTACAGCCTGGCCATCATGCTCCGTCTTTTCAATCTGAGGCTTATAGAAGACTTGTCTTGAATAGTGTGCGTTGGCTGACGAAGGTAACGACTGAAGATTAACATTGACTGCCATTAGGTGGCAAAGTAAAGTGAAGTTAGGAATCTAACATTTGGTAAAAGGAAGGGTAGAACCTGATGCAAAATAGTGGGAAATTTGCTTGGACATGGACGATTCGTGAGGAAGTTCTAGAAGAGTATGTTGAGATGCATTTAGCTCCATGGCCAGAAATTATGGAAGAACATAGTAAAGCTGGCATACGGGATTACTCCATTTTTCAAAATGGTGCGCAATTCTTCTATGTATTCTTGTGTGATGATTTAGAAGCTGCTTTTACTTATCTTGCTGAGAGCGACGCATGTAATCGGTGGAATGCCATTACGTCCAAAATGGTCGTAGGTTCATTCGATTTCCGTGAAGCGGTGCCGATTACTCCGATGCGCGAAGTATTTTATCTCAAATAAAAATAGATTTAAAGGATCACTAGAGTTATTTCTAGTATCCTTTTTTTATTTCTTCGACAATTTACCAGAGCTGGCAGACCGTGGTTCCAAGGGAATAGAAACTCACTTGAAGTACTAGTTAGATTGGGATAGTATGAGTTGCAGAGTATTTTTGAAAGGAACGTGAGAGATGAATAACCTAAACCTAACTCTATTAATGAAAGCATCGCGATTTCGGGTTATTCCAGTCATGATCATTCCCGTCCTATTAGGTGGATTGGGAGCCATTGTGTGGAACGATACATTTCATCCAATGCTATTTGTGCTGACCTTCATTGGATCTATTGCAGCGCATCTATTCTCAAATATGATTAATGATTTATGGGATTTTCGAAATGGAATCGATACGGCAGCCAAGGAAACGGCCTCTACGATTTCAACGAACTCAGGATTTCTAGCAAATGGCATCATAGCAGAAAGAACATTTAGTTTTCTAACGTGGTCACTCTTTGCTGTTGCCCTTATTTGTGGACTTATACTAAGTATTAGCAGTGGCTGGCTTGTTCTTTTATTCGGAGGCGTAGGTGCCTTAATTGCGTATTTCTATGTGGCGCCGCCTATTAAATTTGGTTACCGCGGCAAAGGCTATAGCGAGATTGCTATTTTGCTGTCTTTTGGTGTTTTACCTACGCTAGGCAGTTATTATGTGCAAACGATGCAGGTTGATTATCGACCGATTTTACTATCTTTACCCATTGGTTTATTGACGACATTGATTCTATTTAATCATCATTTCCTTCATTGGCAAGCGGATCAAAGCGCTGGTAAGCGAACGCTAGTTGTCGTTTGGGGCGAAAAGCGTGCGCTGGTGTTCTCCAAATTCCTATTCGTACTGTCTTACGTAGCATTGATTGCGTGTGTAATCATAGGCGTGTTCCCTTATTATGCCCTACTTGCATTACTAACAGCCGTTCCATTTTATCGGGTCTATCGTAATTTGAAGTCAGAGAATCCTTCACCGGCCTATCTGCCATTAATGGGTGCTTCGCTCAAAGCTACAATAAGAGGCGGCTTGATTATGATGCTAGCTTTAGTCGTACAAGCTATCATTCAATCTTAAAATTTACAGACGAAGAGAGGTCATATACATGAGCAAGCAATTTACAATTGGTGATTTTCACACGATCCTTTCGGAAGGCGAAGTTTGGAAAATAGGCGGTTTCCCGATGCCAGATGGCTCTTTCTGGGAATTCAGAGAACCGAATGCGACGATTATTGTTCGAAACGGCATTCTATATGCGCGTGCGCCGCTAAGCCGCAAAAATGATTATGTACAATTTCTAGATAACGCAAAGCATATGTATTATTCAGCTAAGGATGTTGAAGTGCCTGAAGAAGGAGAAATTTCGTTCGAGCTACAAATCCGTGCACGCACCCAAAATACAGAACCTAACGATTTATATGATGGATTCGTTTCGTTGAATTTGCTTGACTTTACAACAGGCGCAGCTCTTGATTTCTTCGCTGGCAATGATAAATATGCGAGTGTTTACGCGGTGCTCCCTTTCCCAGGAGTGCAGGTGCCTGAGACAGATAAGACGCGCTTCTTCTGCATTTTCAAAGAGGAAACGAATTTCCAGCCGCGCGAATTTAACACGTACAAAATTACGTACCACCGTGGGAATGATGAAGTTATTTTCTATGTGAACGGTGAGGAAGTACGCCGTGAAAAAAATGTGCCGATCAAATTCAATCGCTTCACAGTTGCATTAGGCATGATGACGGAGAAAGATTTGACGCCACAAGGAAGTGTCTCCTTACATGGTCAAACGATTATTGGCGAATGGTCGCCTGTAACCGTTACGGTAACCGAATAAAACGTAAAAACCGAAAGAGCTCGGACTTCATTCAGTGAAGTCGGGCTCTTTTTTGCACGCTCCTGCCCATGGGTGAATACACTGGAGTACTCAGCGATTAGGCTTCTTAGGAGGTACAGGTATGCGCAAATATACAGTCAAACAGGATCCTCGCGATTTCCGTGATTTCTCATACAGGAGTGTCAATTATATTCGGGAATCCCAATTGCCGGGCCAAACCGATTTGCGCAGCAAGCTCTCTCCCGTTGTAAACCAAGGTTCGTTAGGTTCCTGCACTTCGAATGCGATTGTAAGTGGACTGCGAGAGTTCTGGCTGCGAACCGAAGAACAGAACCAGACCCGATTATCACGTCTTTTTCATTATTGGCACGAACGGGAACTAGAGAATACAGTTAATCAAGATGCAGGAGCTACGATCCGTGATGGGTTGAAAGTATTGCAGAAAACGGGTGTATGTCCAGAGGAAGTATGGCCCTATGAGATTGCGAATTTTCGCAATACGCCGAATCATGAAGCCGAAGCTATTGCTAGATATTATCGGATTGATGGGTATCATCGGATTCATGATCTTGCGGGCATAAAGGCGGCACTTGCCGATGGATCACCTGTTGTATTTGGCATTTGGATCTATGACTCATTTGAGAGTAAGTTGGCTTCAAAAACAGGAAAAATTCCTTATCCGAATCAGAAAAAGGAAAAGCTGCTTGGCGGTCATGCCTTGCTTGCAGTTGGTTACAAGGATAGTAAAGTAAAGGGGAAGGGTGTCATCATTGCCCGTAACTCATGGGGAACTGCATGGGGTGACGCAGGATATTGCTATATACCTTATTCCTTATTCAAAAATAGATCGCTGACCTTTGATTACTGGACTGGCAAATAAATCGAATATTTGAAGGAGGCATATAGCGATGTTAAGTGTGGAAGATGCGAACAAGATTATTGCTTTTTTATCCGCTGCCTATTTCGCTACCTCGGATGCTGAAGCGAGGAAGGAATTTAATCGCTTAGCTAATGAAGTGAGGAAGGCTTCAGGACAGCCATTACAGTGATGAATTGAACACATCCATAGGAATTTCAACGAAACGAGGGGCGGCTCCCATGCCAAAGGAAAAGCTTATATTACTTATTCTCATCCTTTATGTTTTGCTAATCTTGTTTCTTAGTTTGTTTCTATAAAAAAAGTGAAAAACAGCCGTTGCGATCAGTCGCAGCGGCTGTTTAGTATTTAGAATCCTTTGTATTGCGGCTCTTCATTTTCTAATTGCTGGACCCGTGAGGAGACTTGGTCAACGATTTGCTGAGTAGATTGGGCAGCTGTCTCATATAATTGCTTGGCCTCTTGATTCTGTGTGCTAAGGGCAAAGGTTTCAAGACTGGCCTGGGCACTCTTTAATGATGCTAGGGTGGTTTTAACTTGTGCTGCTACTGTCAATTCGTAAACACTCCTCTATTGTGATAATGGATGAGAACAAAGGTGATCCATATGCACTCTCCTGTTTGCGGTTGTTAATATGCCCGCAATGTAAGCAGCTCATGTTACCAAATACGTCCAATTTAGAGCAATAATAGTTAGTGCCCAAATGGCACATAATGTAGATATTGAAAGTTGGAGAAGGAGGGGGAATGATGTGCCAGACTGGATACTTATTGCTATTAGAGCACTAGGTACCTTAATGTTTCTCTTTGTATTAACGCGGATTCTAGGTAAAAAGCAAATATCTCAGCTCACTTTTTTTGAATATGTGATCGGAATTACGCTTGGGGATCTTGCTGGGAATATATCGACCGATGTTGAAGCGAATTACGTTCACGGTGTTATTGCGATTTTGGTGTGGGTTCTTGTGCCGTTAGTGTTGGAAATTCTGACGTTGAAGAGCAAGACGCTTCGCGCCTGGTTTGAAGGTAACGGCAGAGTTCTCATTCAGGATGGCAAGATCCTTGAGGGGAATTTGAGAAAAGAACGCTATACAGGCGATGAATTGCTGGAACAGTTGCGTACCAAAGGTGTTTTTCGGGTGGCAGATGTGGAATTCGCGATGCTGGAGTCAAGTGGTGACTTGAGTATACTGCTGAAGAGTGCGAACCAACCATTAACACCTAAACATATAGGGATGAAGCTGCCCGTGGAGAAGCCAACGCAAGCTGTCATAATGGATGGTGTGATTCAGAATGAGCCATTGGCTGCTGCTGGTAAGAGTAGAGGATGGCTGCAAACGGAGCTTGAAAAGATGGGTATTGCTAAGGAAAATGTCTTTCTTGGTCAGGTAGACACGCATGGAGAATTAATGCTTGACCTCTTTGATGACAAAATAAAAGTGCCTGCACCTTCCGAGCGTCCTGCGGTACTCGCGAGCTTAAAGAAATGTGAAGCAGACCTTGAGTTGTTCTCACTCACGACACAAAATACGGAAGCCAAACAAATGTATGAAGCATGTTCCATTCAATTAACCCAAATTATTCAGCAGCTACATACGATTCTCAGAGCTTAGGTTTTGAGGGAATAGGAGTAAGTCATGCCTAACAACAAGAAGAAAAATTTAACGATGACGCAGCAGGAGTACCAAAAGTTAGCCAAGCAGCAAGAGCCCAAGAGACCTGTTCTCAAAAATTGCAGCAGAGCCTTTCTGGTGGGTGGGACAATCTGTCTGATCGGCGAATGCTTTATGCACATGTTCATTAATTGGTTTGGATTTACGGAGAAAACAGCGGGCAATCCTACCGTAGCTGTGATGATTATCATCTCAGTTATTTTAACCAGTTTCGGTATTTACGACAAAATCGCACAATTTGCAGGCGGAGGAAGCTCCGTCCCTGTTACTGGCTTTGCGAATTCACTTTGTTCGGCGGCGATTGAACATCGTGCTGAAGGTCTTGTGCTAGGCGTTGGCGGTAATATGTTTAAATTAGCAGGTTCAGTTATCGTTTTCGGTACTGTTGCAGCCTTCTTTGTAGGGATTGCACATCTTATCTTCATGGGGGGCTGACGATATGCTGAAGGGACACCAAAGCTGGCTTTTTGAAAATCGGCCCGTGATTCTCTCGACTGGTACTGTTGTTGGCCCTGATGAAGGAAAAGGGCCTATTAGTGAAGACTTTGATATCGTTCATGGTGATTTGACACTTGGTCAAAAAACGTGGGAAAAAGCGGAGAAAGCGCTGCTGGAGGAAGCTGCGCATCACGCGCTGGCGAAAGCCGGTCTAACCGACGGCCAGATCCAGTTCTATGTTGGAGGTGATCTGATGAATCAGATCATCTCCAACACTTTCGCTGCCCGCACGCTTAATATACCTTACCTTGGTATATTCGGTGCTTGCTCTACCTCAATGGAAGGACTCGCGCTAGCCGCTCAACTGGTCGATTCTGGCGCTGCCAACTATGTCATGGCCGGCACCTGCAGCCATAACTGCACGGCGGAGAAGCAGTTCCGTTATCCAACGGAATATGGCTCTCAGAAGCCGCCAACGGCGCAGTACACGGTAACTGGCGCAGGAGTCGCCGTGCTCGGGAAAACCGGTGAAGGCCCTGTCGTCACGGCCGCCACAATCGGTCGGATCGTGGATATGGGGATCACGGATCCGTTTAATATGGGCGCGGCGATGGCTCCGGCCGCCGTGGATACAATCCAAACGCATTGCCGCGAATTGAATCGCGACCCTTCCTATTACGATCTCATCGTGACAGGGGACCTTGCCGCGGTGGGGATAAGCATCGCTCGTGAGCTCTTTCATAAGCACCAGTTCCCGATCGAGCAAACAACTTATAACGATTGCGGATTAATGATCTTTGATCGTGAGACGCAAACGGTTCAATCGGGAGGGAGCGGTTGTGGTTGCTCGGCTACGGTTACCTATGGGCACTTGCTGAAGCGTATGGCCAAAGGGGAATTGAAGAGAATCCTCGTTGTAGCGACAGGAGCCTTGCTTTCACCACTTTCATTCCAACAGGGCGAAAGTATTCCTTGTATCGCACATGCTGTTTCCATAGAGTCTGGAGGGTTGTACGTATGAGCTTTTTTTGGGCTTTTGTTGTTGGAGGGGCGATCTGTGTCCTTGGGCAGCTCATGATGGACGTTGGCAAATTAACGCCAGCTCATACGATGAGCACGCTAGTTGTACTTGGTGCCATAGCCGATGGCTGCAATCTATATGAACCACTTATTGCCTTTGCTGGCGCAGGCGCAACTGTGCCCATCACGAGCTTCGGAAATGCCCTTGTTCACGGGGCATTGGAGGAGCTCCATAAGGATGGTTACATAGGCATCATAACAGGTATTTTTAAAGTGACCAGTGCGGGTGTATCGGCTGCGATTATTTTCTCGTTTCTGGCTGCTTTGTTTGTGAAACCCAAAGGGTGAAGCTAGGTTGAGAACGCTTGGAATAATGTGTGTAAAAGACGCCATATTGGCGTCTTTTTTTGTTGACTGCACTCGTCCTTGGTAACGAGACCTACTAACTCGCGCCCCGCGAGACATCCAGGGCAGGAAAAGTCGAAAAAATCGACTTGCGGGTGGCGACCAAGGCAAAAGGAGTAGCGTAAGTCGAAAAAATCGAGTTACGGGTGGCGAGAATGGCAAAATGAGTAGCGTAAGTCGAAAAAATCGAGTTACGGGTGGCGAGAATGGCCAAAAGAGTAGCGCAACTCGAAAAAATCGAGTTACGGGTGGCGAGAATGGCCAAAGGAGTAGCGTAACTCGAAAAAATCGAGTTATGGGTGGCGAGAATGGCCAAAGGAGTAGCGTAAGTCGAGAAAATCGAGTTACGGGTGGCGAAAATGTCCAAAGGAGTAGCGCAACTCGAAAAAATCGAGTTGCGGGTGGCGACCAAGGCAAAATGAGTAGCGCAACTCGAAGAAATCGACTAATTCGGGGCCAGCAATGGCCTACGTGTAGGATCCAATCCCTAGACGTTTTATTTAAATATAACGCCATCTAATCTTCCTATTTTTTGGAATACATCGCACACTCGTTTGCGTGGGTAATTTTAACAAATAACTTTAGAGGATTTACAAGTATACGGACGAAAAACTTTCCTGTAAACTAGATTTAATACATTTTTCTCACTTTCTGAGCCAAACGGAAGATGAAGCGTATAAACCCAAATTGGTAATGTTTACGCATACAAGTTTTTTCGTGAATACTCAGCAAAACTCAGTACACGCTTACGAAGAAAGTTTTCTTCGAAAACTCTAAGGAGGATCAACACATGGAAACTGCCACTCAGCATCATGTAGAAGTACTAGCTAGGCTGAAAGCAAATTTAGAATCATGTATTCTTGGCAAAAGCGCTGAAATTGAATTGTTGCTTACTGCGATGTTGGCCGGTGGTCATGTTCTGCTAGAGGATGTTCCAGGAACAGGTAAAACGGTGCTCATTAAAGCGCTAGCGAAATCCATAAACGGGCAATTCCGCCGTATTCAATGTAACCCGGACTTATTGCCAACGGATATCACTGGCGTATCTATATATCACCCCAAAGAAGAGAAGTTTCTATTCCGCTCGGGGCCGATTATGACCAATATTTTGCTGGTGGATGAAATCAATCGGGCAACGACGAAAACACAATCAGCCCTACTTGAAGCGATGGAAGAGCAGCATATTACGGTAGATGGTGATTTACATGAACTCCCTTCACCGTTCCTGATGTTAGCAACTCAGAATCCTATCGATTTTGAAGGTACATATACATTACCAGAGGCCCAATTAGATCGCTTTATGATCAAGCTGAGCTTAGGCTATCCAAGTGAAGCTGCTGAGAAAATGATGATTGCATCCCAAAGCAAAGTTCATCCCATGGAAGCCTTACATGCCATTGTCGATACCAAGCAAGTGCTTGAGATCCAAGAGCAGGTTCGCCATGTACATATGGATGAAGCCGTTGCGGATTACTTAGTTACCATTTCGAGAAAAACAAGGGAGCATCACGCTGTTTTCCTTGGGGCGAGTCCGAGGGCTACACTCTCGTTAGTATTAGCCTCCAAAGCGTATGCCTTCTTACATGGTCGTGATTATGTCATCCCGGATGATATTAAATATTTAGCTCCTTTTGTACTGGGTCACCGTATGATCCTTCAAATGGAAGCGCGTATGGATGGCATTAGTATTGCTTCTGTGCTCGCTACAATTTTTGAGCAAGTACGGGTTCCGGTCAGATTGGAGAAGTGAGCCTATGAAACGACCGGTATTTAAACGATTCGGGGAGCTTCCCCGGTTCCCGGCAGCATTATGGCTACTTTTAACTTGTTTGGTGGCAAGCTTGTTCTTCATGCTTTTTCAAGGTGGAAAGCTGGCCTCCATGTTATTCATTATGATGACGTTTCTAACTGTGTATTTGCTTTCAGGGAATTGGAGCGGCATCAAACGCACGCAGGCGACTCGCAAGCTTACGAATACAGGCTTAGAGGCTAAACTCGAGGCAGGACAATCCCTGCAAATTCAGATCGGTGTGCAAATACCAGGGTATTGGCCGGTTCCTTACCTGATGATCACGGATCAGCTCATACGTCAAAATGGCGATGAATCTGTATTCGAAGGATCTATCGTGCCGGATTGGAAGCGTCGAGGCGAGTTCACCTATAGCACGCCACCACTCCGAAGAGGCTATTACCGCTTCGGGGAGACTGAGTGCTTGACGGAAGATATTTTCGGCTTTTTTCAGCATAAGAGTCGTTTGGATCTGCAGCAGCCAATTACCGTGTATCCGCAAACCGTCACAATCCGTGAATGGGCGCAATTTCATCAAATGCTCAAAGGGATGCAGCACAACTCTACGACGACTAGTGCACATCGGGAAACAACGCAAATTAATGGTGTTCGTGAGTACATTTATGGTGATCGTCTTTCACGCATTCACTGGAATGCTACGGCTAAGACAGGAACATGGAAGTCGAAGGAGTTCGAACGTGAATCCTTGCCGAAAACCATTATTTTACTAGACCGAACTGCGCGTGCGTACCGAGATGAGGCTGAATTTGAACTTGCCGTGTCGGTTGCTGCTTCCTTGTTCCGTTATGGAACAGGACGCGAAATGTCACTGGGCTTACTATCGATCGGTAAGGAATTTACTTACTTTGAACCGAAGCATACGCAGCATCATTATAAGGAAGTTGTTAAACATCTCGTGGGCGTAGATGCGGATGGTTTTCAATCTCTTAGCCAGATCCTGAAGGAACGCTCGCAGGATTGGCCCGCAGGCAGCTTAATTGTGCTCATTTCTCCGCAAAAAGGAAGCAGCATGCTGCAAATGTTTCAGCAAATGGCGCTTCTCCAAATGAAGCCCTGCCATATTTGGATTCATACCCAGGCAGATCAAATATTTGGGTCTCAGGAAGTGGAACCAATGTCCAAGCCTGAGGATTACATTAAAGCGATTCGCTCACAAGGCTATATGGGGTATGAGGTAAGTCAGTTAACAGACTTGCCTAACCTTCTGGGAGGGGCGAAACGGTATGCCTAACACATGGTGGAGCAGACTTCTTCTTAAGGATTGGGCGCTGCGCGTGTCAGCGATATTTATTGGTATCTTCCTCTATCAGTTTGTGATTTGGATAATGAAAGAAGATGGCCTATGGCTTTCTGAAACGGTTTCCTTCGTGACATGGACGCTGGTCCTCATTACGGCGACTTATTGTATTCCGAAAATTAAAACGGGCTGGCGCGGGTTTCTCCAATTCGTACTCATTATCTGGTTTCATGGCTTGGGAATGGGTTATGAATTCAAACCTGTTCATATCACAACCTGGAAAGAGGCGCTGCGCCTAATTGGCCTCAATGCGGGTCAACTTGAGCCGTACATTTGGTTTAGTATAGGCACGTGGATTATTTATTTGTTCGCGATGTGGTCCGTCCAATCGAAATTTCGGATTGTCGTTCTTATATTTGTCAGCATTTTATTTTTTGCCGTACGTGATTCGTTCAGTATGATTTTTCTATGGCCTCAAGTGGCGATGATCCTGCTTTGCGGATTTCTCCTACTCATTGTGAGACATTTTTCACAGCTGAAGAAAAAAGCGCCAGATGTTTGGGAGACGATTTCCGATTATCCGTCTTCTTTTACCGTTCCTATCCTCATTTTGGTTGGCGTAATTGCTTTGGCTGGTGTATTCGCTCCAACGGTAAATCCGATTCTGACCGATCCTTACACAGCTTGGAAAGTGAGTCGTGGGGAAACGGTGCCGTTACTTGGCAAAGGGGTTAGTATTGCGACTTCGACGGCTGATGCCTCATCGGGCTATAGCCGTGATGATACCCGACTCGGCGGTGGCTTTCGGTTTGATTACACACCGGTGATGACAGTTGAATCGAGTAAACGCACCTATTTCCGTGGTGAAACCAGATCCATGTATAACGGGAAAGGATGGGAGCTCGGGCCTACGGAGAAGAGATTACCTGTGTATCGGGTGAATTTGAATCCGTTACCTTTGGATCCACGGTTTAATGTATCGCAATTAAAAACGCAGGAAGTCACCCAAAGTGTAGTGATGGATCGTGAAGAGGTGTTCCCAGTATTATTCGGGGGATACGCCATTCAGAAAATCGTAGATATTAATAAAGGTGAAAACCCATTCCAGCGTTTCATTTGGTCACCGCGACAATCTGAACTTCGCTTCACTGGACGAAGTAATTATCCCAAAGACTACTCGATTGTTGTACAAGAGCCGATTCTTGAGGAAGATCTACTTCGGCAAACCGAGCAAGACTATACAAGCAAGCCTGAATGGGCGGAGTACTTACAAGTACCTGCTGATTTGCCTGCGCGAGTGAAGCAGCTTGCTCTTGATATTACCAAGTCAGCGACGAATCCTTACGATAAAGCGAAGCTGATCGAGAAGTATTTATCCGAGCAGTATCCTTATACGAATACGCCGGATGAGACGAAGGGGAAAAGCAAGGACTTTGTAGATCGCTTCTTATTCGAAGTGAAGCAAGGGTATTGCGATTACTATTCGACAGCAATGGCTGTGCTCACGCGGTCCATTGGGTTGCCAACGCGCTGGGTGAAAGGTTATTCCTCGGGTGCCTCATCGATCACCGATGAGATTCGGGAGCAGGGGATCTTAGGTGCGTTAGGAGCCACAATTGATATGGATGGTGCTGGTGCCTATACCATTCGTAACTCGGATGCCCACTCATGGGTAGAAGTGTACTTTGATGGCTTTGGCTGGATATCCTTTGAACCAACCTCGGGCTTCACGCTGCCCAATGTATTCCCAGAAGCAGCACCAGTCCTCGAAGACTTAACAACAGATACCGAAACGAGCACATTGCCTGAAGAAACGACAGAAGCGCCGAGCTTCACATGGCTCTGGCTGACACTGAGCAGTGTAGTAGTCGTAGGTCTTCTAGCAGTCGCTGTATTCTTCTTCATGAGAAGTGAAGCCTGGAGGAACTGGCGAGCTCGGAGGAAACGGCTGCAGGTCGTGAATTTCAATCAGAAAATTATCGTTGAATTTGAAAGAATGCTCCGTGCCTGCCGTCGAAAAGGTTACACGAGACACGAATATGAAACGGTGCGTGAAGCCACAACAAGATGGTCAACACAGAGTAAGTGGTTGAAGAAAGAGTTGGACGCTTTAATTGATCTGTTTGAACGTGCGAAATACAGTCAAATAGCCGTGTCTGAAGTCGAATATCAACAAGCGAATCAATTAATTATTCGTGTAAAAGAACAAATAAAATGAGAAAACGAAGCCACTCTCCAAATAAGGAGGGTGGTTTCCTATGAGAGGAGATCTTTTTTATGGCATTTATCGATTGTCATTTTCACTCAGAATCCCTTGGTGTTGCGGCTTCCATGCATGTTATTTTGCCTCAAGCTGCCAAAAGCCAAATTGGACTAGCTTCACATGCTTATGGGGGGAAGCACCCAACATTGTTTTTACTTCACGGCTTGTCCGATGACCATACGATTTGGATGCGTAGAACCTCCATTGAGCGATATGCTTCTGGGCTCGGTATTGCCGTTGTTATGCCAGCAGTGAACCGCAGCTTTTATGCTGATATGGCCTCAGGTCCAAAGTATTGGGAATTTATAAGTGAAGAATTACCTGTAGTAGCGAGATCCTTCTTTCCTTTAGCGGAAGCGCGAGAGTTGAACTATGTAGCCGGCCTTTCGATGGGCGGATATGGTGCCATGAAGCTAGCTCTTTCGCATCCCGAGCGATATGCAGCGGGGGCTAGCTTGTCGGGTGCGGTTGATATTGTTAGGAGAGCTACTGCCTTTCCAGCTGATTTTCAATTGATTTTCAGTGACGTATCTACGATAAAAGACAGCCCGAATGATTTGTTTTATCTCACAGACCAGCTTGTAGCTAGTAAACAAGAAAAACCGCAGCTCTATCAATGCTGTGGCACGGAAGACTTCCTGTATGAGGATAATATTCGGTTCCGTGATCATTGCCGAAATCAGGGGTTGCAAATCACCTATGAAGAAGAGTCTGCCACACATGAGTGGGGCTACTGGGATCGCAAAATTCAAAGCGTTTTAGACTGGTTGCCATTGCCAGCGAGGACCTAGTGGGAAAATATGTTCTTTTCTTTTTGCAACAAACGAGGCACTATGGTATAGTTTCACGTATATGTCAAGGAAGCAGTTGGAGGGAATTTGTTTGCTGAAAAAGCTTGTACCCAGACAGTCTGTTCATACAATTTATGATATTGATGCCAATCACCTGTGGGGATTCGGTATTCGCGGAATTATAACGGATCTTGATAATACACTTGTCGGTGCACGCGATCCACATGCGACGCCAGAGTTAATAGAATGGCTGAATCATTTGCAGCAGATCGGCTTCAAAGTTGTCATTGTGTCGAACAACCATCATAACCGGGTGTCGACCTTTGCAAAGCCGCTGGGCATTCCGTTTATTCACCGTGCCAAAAAACCGACGAATGCTTCCTTCCATAAAGCGATGAAGCTGCTTGGAACGAATGCGCGACAGACCACTGTTATCGGGGATCAAATGCTGACAGATGTACTTGGCGGCAATCGAATGGGGCTATACACGATCCTAGTTCAACCTATCTCAAGAAAAGATGAAGGCTTGTTCACGCGAGTGAATCGTCTGATTGAGAAATGGGCAGTAGCAAGGATGAAGAAATAGGAGGTTTCATGAGTACAGAAACAATACAACATTGTGCGGGTTGCGGCATTCAGCTGCAAAAAGAAGACAAAAGTAAGCTTGGCTTTATTCCAGAGGCTGCCTTGCAAAAGGAACCTTTGATTTGCCAGCGCTGTTATCGGATTAAGCATTATAATGAGTCTTCGAGCATTACCCTTCAACAGGACGACTTCCTGAAATTATTAGGACATGTTGGTCAAACGAAGGCGTTAGTCGTGAAAATCGTGGATATTTTTGATTTTGAAGGCAGTATGATTAGCTCGCTTGCCCGATTTATTGGCAATAATCCCGTTCTGCTCGTGGTAAACAAAATTGATTTACTGCCGAAAGTAACGAATGCCAACAAGATTATCAACTGGGTGCAGCGCAGAGTCAAGGAAGAGAACCTCAAGGTTGTTGATATCGTGCTGTGCAGCGCGAAGAAAAACATGGGCTTCGACCGAGTTATTTCGGCTGTACAAGAGTACCGCGGCAACATGGACGTGTATGTAGTTGGCGCAACGAACGTAGGGAAATCGACGTTAATTAATCGCCTTATCAGTGATTACAGTGATTTGGAAGCGGAATTAACGACATCGCAATATCCGGGAACTACGCTCGATCTCGTCAAAATACCGCTTGATGACGGCAAATTTATTATTGACACGCCTGGGATTGTGTACAAGCATCGTCTGACTGAGGTCGTGAAGAAGCGTGATTTAACACCGCTAATGCCGGATAAACCGCTCAAACCAATGGTATTTCAACTTAATGAAGCACAGACGTTATTCTTTGGCGCGCTCGTTCGCTTTGATTTTATCCAAGGTGAGCATCAATCATTTACTTGCTATACGTCGAATGCGATTCAAATTCATCGCACGAAGCTGGATCGAGCGGATAACTTGTATGAAGAACACAAAGGTGTCATGCTGACGCCGCCGCAACAAGCGGATTTGGACGAGCTACCTAAGCTGGTTAAACATCCGCTGCACATTCCGAAGGGGAAACAGATGGACGTGCTGATCTCAGGTTTAGGCTGGATTAAAGTAAATAGCCTGGCTGGTGCACAGCTCGCTGTTCACGCTCCGAAAGGTATTAAAGTGATTACACGGGAGTCATTGATTTAAAATATTAGAAAGAATAAGTTTCACATTATTAATCGGCTATATTTCTGATAAACGCGTCGTCCTTTACAGACTTCGTAGCCGTTTATTTCGGGGAGACATGGGGAGATCATGGAGAAACTTCGGACAATCGACAGCCATACGGTACTATACGGGGTATTCGGGGATCCAATTAGGCATTCCCGTTCTCCGATCATGCTGAATCGCGCTTTTCAAGAAGCGGGGATTAATGGCGTTTATGCCGCTTTTCACGTTAAGCCTGAAGAGCTTGGAGACGCAGTTCGGGGAATTAGGGCGCTAGGTTACCGCGGAGTGAATGTTACTATTCCACATAAAGTAGATGTTATGAACTACCTCGATGAGATCGATGAAGGGGCTATGATTGTTGGTGCTGTCAATACCATCGTGAATGAAGAGGGCAAGCTCAAAGGTTTCAACACCGATGGGATTGGTTATGTGCGATCCTTGAAGGAAGAGACAGGCATTGAGCTCAAAGGGAAACGCGTTCTTCTTCTCGGCGCAGGCGGCGCAGCACGAGGTGTGGCCTATGCCTTGGCCAAAGAAGGCGTGAGCTGTATTTATATTGCGAATCGTACCAAAGCGCGTGCCGTGGAGCTTGCTGCTACAATAGGCGCATTCACCGAAACCGTTGGTTTAGGAATGGATGAGCTTGACAACGTGGTGGATAGCGTTGAGTTTGTGCTCAACACCACGTCGGCTGGTATGCATCCGAATGTGGATGAGCTTCCTTTACCGCTTCATCTGCTTCGACCACACCACCTAGTAAGTGATCTTATTTACAATCCACGCATCACGAGATTTCTTCGTGAAGCGGAAGCTATAGGGGCTCGCATTCATGGCGGGCTCGGCATGTTTATTTATCAAGGCGCATATGCCTTCGAGTATTGGACGGGTACCCCTGCGCCGGTTGAGGCGATGAGACAGGTGGTAGAACAGTCGTTAACTGAATAAGAATGAATAGAGGGACATCCATGTTATCAGGCAAACAGAAAAGATATTTGCGCTCTTTGGCGCACCATGTAGATCCAATTTTTCAAGTAGGTAAAGGTGGCGTGAACGAGCATTTGATTCGTCACATCCAAGAAGCAATTGAAGTTCGTGAATTGATCAAAATTACGGTACTTAACAACAGTGGTGAAGATCGTCAAGAGGTCGGAGCTGAATTATCCGAGAAATCTGGCGCAGAGCTTGTTCAGGTTATCGGGAAGATCGTCGTGCTATACAAAGAATCGCGTGACAATAAGAAGATTGAACTGCCGCGCTAAATGAGGTGGATGTATGCTTGTCGGAATTATGGGAGGCACATTCGATCCCATTCATACCGGTCATTTAATCGCAGCTGAACGTGCGAGGGTAGAAGGGGGCTTGGACGAGGTGTGGCTGATGCCTGCCAACGTTCCGCCTCATAAGCCTAATGCCCCAAAGGGAACAAGCCAGCAGCGTTGGGAGATGGTTTGCCTTGCTGCGGAAGGCAATCCTTTTTTTCGTCCTGTCGATATCGAAATTAACAAAGGCGGCGTATCCTATAGTATCGATACGATCGAACTGTTGAAATCGCAGTATCCGGACATCGCGTTCACTTATATTATTGGTGCCGATATGGTCCAGTATTTGCCGCAGTGGCATCGTATCGATGACATCGTGCGGCATATTCATTTTATTGGATTAGCCAGACCTGGTTATGAGCTGGATCTGACGCAGCTTCCCGAGCGTATTCGTAATCGGGTGAAGTTGGTACCGATGCCACTCGTTGAGATTTCTTCGACAGCTATTCGGGCGCTTAGGCAACTTAAGGATCCCGTCAGGTATCTTGTGCCAGATAAGGTAGGGCAGTTCATGGAGGTGAATCGCTTATATGAAACGTGAAGACCTTATGGCGGCGGTGAAGGAGCAAATGCCTGAACGGCGCTGGCAGCACACACTTGGTGTGATGGAAACGAGCGTTATGCTGGCTGAACGATTTGGCGGAGATGCGGTCAAAGCAGATGTCGCAGCGATTATGCACGACTATTGCAAGTATTGGCCTATTCAGGAGCAAGCTAGTATTATTCGTGAGAACGATTTACCGCAAGACTTGTTAGCTTTCGATAAGGAGCTGTGGCATTCACATGCAGGCGCTTTTATCGCGAAGACGCAGTTTGGTATCGACGATGAGGAAATTTTGGATGCGATCCGCTATCATACATCCGGACGTGAACAGATGACGCAGCTCGACAAAATCGTTTGTTTGGCGGACTATATGGAACCGGGGCGTGATTTCCCAGGTGTCGAGGTTATTCGTGAACTCGCTAAGACGAGTCTAGAGCGCGCGTTGATCGCCGGCTTTGACTCCACCATCCATTTCTTGTTATCCAAAGGAAAGCGCATTTATCCACTAACAATTTTGACACGGAACGATTTATTGGCACAAATCCAAATACACACCTAATGACATGGAGGATGATTGCATGAGTAAAAACCCAGAAGAAATATTAGCATTCGTTGTTGAGGCAGCGGAAGACAAAAAAGCGGCAGATATCGTAAGCCTGAATTTGAAAGGTGTATCCCTAATCGCCGATTATTTTGTTATTTGTCACGGGAATTCGGAAACACAAGTTCAAGCTATTGCGGGTGAGGCTCGTAAAAAAGCACATGAGCATGGCGTTCATATTCGAGGTTTTGAAGGTGTTGATACGGCAAGATGGGTACTGCTTGATTTAGGGGACGTCGTACTCCACGTTTTCCATCGCGATGACCGCGAATACTATAATATCGAAAGACTTTGGTCTGATGCCAAAGTTGTGGAGCGCGTATGAGAATGGAAGCAGGATCCCTTGTTACCCTAGAGGTAGCAAGGGAAGTTCCACCTAACGGTTTTTTCCTGAGTGATGGCTATCAGGATTTTCTGCTGCCTTATGCGGAAATCGTAGGGAATCGAATTAGTCCGGGAGACCAAGTGGAAGTATTCTTATTCCACGATACGCAGGATCGGATCATGGCGACCATGAAGAAACCGTTGCTGACCATGGGTCATGTGGGGCTTCTAGAGGTTGTTGATATTCATCCGCGGTTCGGTTATTTCCTAGAGATGGGTCTAGGTCGGCATTTGCTATTACCTTACCGACATGTGCCTGAGCTTGAGGAACTTCGTCCACAAGTAGGTGACAAGGTGTTCGCGACGCTTGCTCATGATCGTCAAGGTCGATTAATTGCGAAGCTGGCACTTGAAGAAGACTTGGCTCCGCTATGTGTAAGAGCTCCGTCAAGCTGGACAAACCAATGGGTCAAAGCACGCGTTTATCGCCCTCTTCAGATGGGTACTTTCGTCATTTGTGAAGCGGGTGTCCTTGGGTATGGTGTCATCGGGCTTATCATCCCACAAGAGCGGACACGGTTACTTCGCGTAGGTGAGCAAGTTGATGTAAGGATTGCATTCGTCCGTGAAGAAGATGGACGAGTTAACCTATCGATGAGGCTTCCAAAGGAAAAAGGACGCGATGAAGATGCGGAACGTATTCTAGAAGTGCTCCGTGAACGTCCGGGGAATGCGATGCCATTTTCGGATAAAACGCAGGCTGATATCATTAAAGATAAATTTGGACTAAGCAAGGCAGCGTTCAAACGTGCTTTAGGAAAGCTAATGAAAGATGGGCTCATCTATCAGGAAGCAGATTGGACCTATCTGAAACAAGAGGAGACGCAAGGCTGAGATGAGTTACGAAAAGTTCGCCTATACGTACGATCGCTTGATGAACAACATGCCGTATGAAGACTGGCTGCGGTTTGTGAGGGAATGCTTTGAACGCTTTGAAATAAAGCCGACAACGCTCGTTGATTTAGGCTGCGGGACAGGCAATTTAACCATTCCGTTAGCTGCTGAAGGCTTGCAGGTGACAGGAATTGATCTCTCCGAGGATATGTTAGCCGTAGCAGAGCAAAAGCATAGTGAACAACCGAGTCAGCTTCGCGGCGGTGCCATTCGCTGGATTCAACAGGATATACGCGAATGGGAACTTGGCGAGGAAGTCGATGTAGCCATCTCCTTTTGCGACAGTTTTAATTATTTATTAGAGGAAGAGGACATTGTGGTTGCTTTCCGTCAAACATTGGCGGGACTCAAGCCAGGCGGGTTATTCCTCTTCGATGTACATACGCCAGAGCAACTGTTTGCCTACGCGGACTCTCAGCCCTTTTTTCTAAATGAAGACGATGTTGCTTACATATGGACTAGTGAGATAGATGAGGAACGCCTTCAGATTGAACATGATTTAACGATTTTCGTCAGGGACAGCGGCACAAGTGATACCTTCCGCCGTATTGATGAAACGCATGAACAAAGAGCGTATCCCTTGGATTGGCTGGAAAAGATGCTAATCGAGGTAGGCTTCCGCGAGGTTCATCAAGTTGCTGACTTTACATGGGAGAAGCCCACGGAGAAGACAGAGCGAGCTTTCTTTATTGCGAAAAAATAATATCAAAGGGATTCGCCCTCGGCTTGACAGTGCGGCATTATTTTACATATAATCAAAGCTAATCAGTTGTATGGAAAGCTTAGATGAGGAATAGTACCTTGTACAGCATCTTTCAGAGAGTCGGAGCTTGGGTGTGAGCCGGCAGATGTTAGTCTTGAGAACTCGCCTCGGAGCTAGAAGGTGAACCGCCGGATCAGTTGGCGCTAGCTGGATCGTCTCACCCGCGTTAAGGGGCAGAGTGAACACAGGTGAAGAACGCCTTGTGTTAACTAGGGTGGTACCACGGGAATTATACCTCTCGTCCCTAGCGATATCCGCTAGCGATGTGAGGTTTTTTTGTGCGTATTTGCATACATGAGCGAAAGAGCAACTTGAAGGAGGCATATAAGTCATGACACAGGAATTGAAAGAAACGAAGGAACAACAAGGCTATAATCCGCAAGCGATTGAACCCAAATGGCAGGCGTACTGGGATGCAAAGAAAACATTTAAGGTTCTGGAAAATTCGGATAAACCGAAATTTTATGCCTTGGATATGTTCCCATACCCATCAGGTGCAGGCTTGCACGTAGGTCATCCAGAAGGCTACACAGCGACAGATATCGTCTCCCGTTTCAAACGGATGAGAGGCTTTAACGTACTTCATCCAATGGGTTGGGATGCGTTCGGACTTCCTGCTGAGCAATACGCTCTGGACACAGGGAATGACCCTCGAGAATTTACGAAGAAAAATATCGATACCTTCCGCCGTCAAATTAAGTCACTCGGTTTCTCATACGATTGGGATCGGGAGATTAGTACGACGGATCCAGAGTACTACAAATGGACGCAGTGGATTTTCATCCAGCTGTACAATAAAGGACTTGCTTACGTTGATGAAGTGCCAGTTAACTGGTGTCCGGCGCTAGGAACTGTACTTGCAAATGAGGAAGTAATTGACGGATTAAGTGAACGTGGTAACCATCCGGTTATTCGGAAACCGATGCGTCAGTGGATCCTGAGAATTACGGAGTATGCGGAGCGTTTGCTGGAAGATCTTGAGGAACTCGATTGGTCCGAAAGCATTAAGGATATGCAGCGCAACTGGATTGGGAAATCAACAGGAGCTGAGGTTCAGTTCGCGATTGAAGGTCATGCTGAGAAAAGCCTAACTGTTTTCACAACACGTCCAGATACACTTTTCGGGGCAACTTATTGTGTATTAGCGCCTGAGCACGAGCTTGTCCAGCAGATTATGACAGAAGATCAAGTTGCTGCGATTAAAGAATATCAAGAGAAAGCTTCACGCAAGAGCGACTTGGAGCGTACAGATTTGGCGAAAGACAAATCCGGTGTGTTCACAGGTGCCTACGCAATCAATCCAGTTAATGATACGAAAGTGCCAATTTGGATCGCAGATTATGTCCTTGGCGGTTACGGTACGGGCGCTATTATGGCGGTTCCAGGTCACGATCAACGCGACTGGGAGTTTGCAAAGCAATTCGACCTTCCAATTATCGAGGTAGTTCAAGGCGGAGACGTGGAGAAGGAAGCCTATGCAGGCGATGGCAAGCATGTGAATTCCGGTCCAATTGATGGGTTGAACATTGAGCAGGGGATCAGCCATATGATCGCTTGGTTGGAGCAAAATGGTAAAGGCCGCGGCAAAGTGACATATCGCTTGAGAGACTGGTTGTTCAGCCGTCAACGTTACTGGGGTGAGCCGATTCCGATTCTTCACCTTGAGGACGGCACAATGAAGCCGGTTCCTGTGGATCAGCTGCCGTTGTTGCTGCCACAAGTGGATGAAATTAAACCTTCGGGTACTGGCGAATCACCGCTTGCCAATGTATCTGAATGGGTGAATACGATTGATCCAGAAACAGGCATGAAAGCTCGCCGCGAAACGAATACAATGCCGCAATGGGCGGGAAGCTGCTGGTATTACCTGCGTTTCATCGATCCAAAGAATGATCAAGCATTCTGCTCGGATGAGCTGCAAAAGCAATGGTTGCCGGTTGATCTTTACATTGGCGGAGCGGAGCATGCGGTTCTTCACTTGCTATATGCGCGTTTCTGGCATAAAGTGCTTTACGATCTTGGTTTTGTTCATACGAAAGAGCCTTTCCATAAGCTTGTTAACCAAGGGATGATTCTTGGCGAGAACATGGAGAAAATGAGTAAATCACGCGGCAATGTTGTGAATCCGGATGACATCGTGAGCGATCAAGGTGCGGATACGCTTCGTATTTATGAAATGTTCATGGGACCGTTGGAAGCGACAAAACCGTGGAATACAACGGGTGTAGATGGAATCTACCGCTTCTTGAATCGCGTGTGGAGACTGTTCGTTGATGACAACGGTCAGGTTAATGCGAGAATAAGCGGGGATGAAACGCTGGGCAGCGATACCTTCAAACGTACATGGCACCGTTCGATCAAGAAAATTACCGAGGATTTCGAAGCACTTCGCTTCAATACAGCGATCAGCCAAATGATGATTTTCGTCAATGAAGCTTACAAAACAGAACGTCTACCACTAGAAGCGATGAAAAACTTCGTGCAAATGCTTTCCCCGATCGCTCCGCATTTAGCAGAAGAGCTTTGGGAGAAATTGGGCGGCGTGGAATCCATTACGTACGAAGCGTGGCCAGCATATGATGAAGCTTGGACCGTGGATAATGAAATCGAAATTGTCGTGCAGATCAATGGAAAGATCGTTGACCGCGTCATGATTTCCAAGGATACAGATGAAGCTGCAATGGAGAAAATGGCTTTTGAACTCGACAAAGTCAAAGAAGCGACCGCCGGAAAGGCCGTTCGCAAATTGATTGTTGTGAAGGGTAAATTAGTCAATATCGTTGTAGGATAAGAACTTCAAGTTTATACGTTGAGAAGGCTACTGCTGTTGTTTCAAAGGAAAGAGCAGCTCAGCCTTCTCAATGTCTTCTTCATATTTGGCATGAGTGGCACGAATAACCTGAGAGAAAACCCCGCACAGCTCCTTTTCCAAAATACGTAAACCTTCCGCAGTAATACCGCCCGGAACAGATACTCGCTTTTGCAAGCTAACAGGGTTGAAGCCTCCCGTTGTGAGCAGCTTTCCTGTACCCAACGTCATTTCACTGGCCAGAAGTGTGGCCTCCTCAGCAGAAATACCCGTTTCTTCCACAGCCGCATCAATAAAAGCTTGAATGAAGCTTGCAAGAAAAGCAGGACCACAACTGGATAAATCAGATGAAATCCTTGTATAATTCTCGGACACACGGATTGGTGTGGAAATGTGAGTGAAAATATTTTCAAGCCATTCTTTATCTTCAGGCTGCATACGATTCCCATGAATACATAACGTCGCACCGCTTAACACGTAGTTCGTAATACTTGGAATAATTTTACTTATTTTAGCAGGCAAGAGACCTTCCAGATGTTTGATGAGTATAGGGCTCGTTATGGATATTATAAATTGAGAGGAAAGCACGTCCTCTTTGATTTCATCAATAACCTTTTTAAACTCAGATGGTTTCACACATAGGAAAATCAAATCACTTCCACGCACGACTTCACGATTCGTTTCTGCCACCTGCAGGCCAGGATAGTTCTCCGCAAGTAGTTCAACTTTACGTAATGTTCGATTGCTAGCGATAATTTGCTCGGGATTGAATGCCCCGGAATGAATGAATGCTTCAATCAGAATACTTCCCATACTCCCAGTACCGATGAATCCAGCTTTCATCAAGTGATCCCTCCCGAAAAAATCAGTCTTTATACGAAAACCAACCTATAAACGCGGTCTCTCAGCCATAAAATACATTGTTATAGAGGTTTTAGCATCAGCTTATTAGAATGGTGACTCTTCGTGTAGTCATTTGGACGCTTTTTCATGTATATGGTCGCCCATTCGCAAATATGCAAAGAAAGAAGGTAGTCTGTGGATTTATTTGGAAATAGAATAAAGAGAATTCTGTTGATCCTTGGGATTGTCTCTCTTTTTGTTTGGGTTGTGTGGCCCTTTCTCCGCGGGGGGCAATCGACCATTCAGACGGCCTTCATGCCGATCAATACACAGATGGAAGAGTTACTCATGCAAGAGGCCAATGAGAAAAAAGAGGGGAATGGCAAGACGGCACCAGTTCCTACAGTAAAAGCTTCCGTAACGCCAAAGGCGAGTTCAGCTGCGACTTCTCCGAAGGGGCCTTCAACGACGACAATTCCTTCAGATGCAACTTCCCCATCTTCAGAGATTTTAACAACACCGTCAGTAGCTATAGGAACAAACTCGCAAACGCAGATTGACTCTGTGACTCCTGCTTTATCTGCTGCTATCGCTACAACTCCATCAAAAGCTTCATCCCCAACGACTGATCCGAGTAATGGACGTTTAGATTTGAACACTGCTACTTTAGAACAGTTAGATCAGCTGCCAGGGATTGGCGAAAGCAAGGCCAAAGCCATTCTTGAGTACCGTACGAAAAAAGGACGGTTCAAGCGAATTGAAGAACTGATGGATGTAAAGGGCATTGGTGAGAAAATGTTCGAGAAGCTGAAGGGACGATTGTTTGTAGCTCCATCCTAGCCTCAGACCTAGCATATCTTTTCATTTCTATTGAAATATGAGAAAATACTAGAAATAGTTTTGGTATCGAAAATAAGTAATGAAAAAACCGAGTCATCAGGAGGGAGTCAATCATCATGAGCATCCGGAAAGATTGGGATACGTATTTCCTAGATATCGCTTATATGGCCTCCACACGCTCGCGTTGTAATCGCAGACATGTTGGAGCTGTGCTTGTACAGGGGAAAAAGCTGCTAGGTACAGCTTATAACGGTGCTCCGATGGGCGTTCCGGATTGCACGGAAGCTGGCTGCATGCTCGTGGAAGAAATCGAGCTGAAGGTCATTGCCGATGTAGAGGAAGTCGTACGTAAGAATCGGTGTATACGCACTATTCATGCTGAGCAGAACCTGCTGTTGTTTACCGATCGCGAAGATCGCGAGGGTTCAACTGTTTATGTGACTGATCAGCCATGCTGGACCTGTGCGAACATGCTAGCTAATAGTGGGGTGACTGAAATTGTGTTTCATCGGGGGTATCCGAAGGATCATGAGAAGGTTAGCCAGCTGATGGGGGCTAGAGGGATTTCGTTCCGTCAGATGTCCGGATATGAACCACCGTCAGGCACAGTTTCTGAGGTTGTGAACTAAATAGCGAGTTTTTGAGAGGAAGAACCTCTCTCTAGAAGCAGCCTTTGGGGTGCGCTAGGGGGAGGTTTTTTGTTTGTGAAATAGTGGGATTCTGATGGCACGGAAATCGAGCTTAAAGTGAAGCGCCCCGAGCGATAGGCACGGAAATCGAGCTTATTGTCAAATATAACAAAATTCACGTATAAAAAAGGAGAGATCCCCCACCATGAAAAGACCAGTTGTTCAAGGATGTTGTCTGTGGATAAGTGGTTATGTGCTCGCAATCTACACCGAGCTCCCGTGGCTGTCCTGGATGACGAGCGCGCTGCTGTTAGCCGCGCTTGTCATCCTCTACGCGCTGCGTCTGCCTGGGCGGCAGCCGCTGGGCGCCCTGTTGCTGGTCGTAATAGCCTACGGCTATTATCAAGGGACCGACCAGCGCAACATCACTGCCCTGCCGCTGGCGCAGCAGCAGATAAGCCCTGACGGCAGCGAGGTCACGCTGCTCGGCCGTTTTGCTAGCCCTGTCACCATTGACGGTGACAAGGCTAGCTTCACTCTTGAAGCGGAGTCCGTCCGCTTCAACGAAACCACCGCTTTCCCGCTCGGCGGGGAAAGCGTGCAGGTCTCGCTGCGCCTGATGGAGCAGGCGCAGCAAGCCGTGGCGTCGGGCTGGCGCCGTGGCGACGCCTTGACGCTAACGGGGACGCTGCGCAGCCCGTCCCCGGCCCGTAACTTCGGCGGCTTCGACTACCGCCGATACCTGCGCCTTCACCACATCCATTGGCTGCTTTCAGCCAAAGGGGTGGATCAGGCGCAGGTGCAGCCTGCGGCTGCGCGCCTTAGCGTCGTGCAGCTGCTGCGCTGGAACGATGAGCTGCGCGCAGCGCTCAGCAGGCGGATGGACGTGATCTTTCCCGCGTCGCAGGCGGGATTCATGAAGAGCATGCTGATCGGCTTGACAGACGATCTGGATCCTGAACGATTCCAGCAATTTTCGGAGCTGGGGCTGACCCATATTTTAGCCATCTCAGGATTAAATATTGCCGTGTTTCTAGGTGTGTGCATTTGGATCATGCGCCGCTTTAAAATGGCCAAAGAGACCTATCTGCTTATCTGCATGTGCCTGCTTCCATTCTATGTGCTGGTCACTGGCGCTTCCCCATCCATAGTGAGAGCCGGCCTCATGTCGATGATTGCTTTATACGCAGCTAGGCGTGGAGGAATGAAAGAGGTCCTTCACATACTTGCTGCCGCCGCATGGGCGATGCTTCTTTGGGATCCCTACTTTTTGCTCGATGTAAGTTTCCAACTTTCATTCCTAGTCACACTGGGACTCATACTTGGTGTGCAAAGAGTGAGTGAATTGCTTACCCCTTACATAACTTCGCCAATCATCAAAAACACCCTCGCCATCACGCTAGTCTCTCAAGCCGTCTCCTTCCCGGTCTCGATTTACTATTTCAATCAATTTTCGTTGTTGTCTTGGTTAGCAAATGCCGTGCTAGTTCCTGTTATCAGCATGATCGTATTTCCTGCAGGTTTGGTTGCGCTAGCACTAGGCTTGCTCTTCATCCCCTTAGGTCAAAGATTAGGCTCGCTGATCACTTGGTTGAACCAAGCTATATTTTGGATAACGGATCAACTTCAGCAGATTCCTCATCTCAAAATGATTTGGCCATCTCCAAGTATGCCTTGGATCTGTTTTTACTACGGTTTCCTGGTTCTCATTTATGTACTCTGGTATCGCAGTCATTTTAGCTCTCCAGACGAGCTTCCCATTATGTTGGACTTCAACAGCAGGAAAAGCACAAAGAAAATAAGTGTGAAGTTTGGTTTATTACTTGTAATTGGCAATTTTCTTATGCTCTTATGGATCGGTTATTCGCCGAATCGCTTTCAAAAGACAGGTTTAGTTCAGTTTATTGATGTTGGGCAAGGTGACGCCATTCTGATTCGTACCCCCTATGGACGTCACATTTTAGTGGATGGAGGAGGGACGCTCACGTTTCGTAAACCGGGTGATGATTGGAAAATCCGCAAGAATCCTTATGAGGTGGGTCAAAAGCTGCTTGTTCCTCTCCTGAAAAAACGAGGTATACATCACTTGGATCTTGTTGTACTTACACACGAGGATGCCGATCACAGTGGCGGGCTGCAGGCTGTTTTAGAACAAATTCCTGTGAAGCAATTTCTATTTAATGGGACTTTTAAAGAGAGTAGCAGTATGACAACGATGTTTCGCACACTTTTGCAAAAGCGAGTACCCTTATTGCCAGCAGAAGTCGGAGATTGGATCGACATTGATCCACTTACGAGATTGCAGGTGCTTTATCCGCTTGAAACGAATGAGACAATGATTGAAATTGTCAAAGAGCAGAATGCGAGATCGGTCGTTTTCTTGCTCGATATGCAAGGGACCCGTTGGTTGTTTACGGGAGATATGGAGAAAGAATCCGAAGCCGTTGTGCTTGATTACTTACGTGATCACCCAGCATTAATAGCCAGTGAAAACAAGGTTTTGAATTCATCATCATCAACTTTTTCATCTTCCCTCGTCGCTACAACACACACCACCACCACTGAGCACAAAATCGATGTTCTCAAAGTTGCTCACCATGGGAGTAAAACCTCAACGACACCAGAGTGGTTGGCTTACTGGAAGCCAGCTGTGGCCGTTATTTCGGTAGGTGCCATGAATACATACGGCCATCCTTCACCAGAAATTATCGATCATTTAGTCAATGCGAAAGTGGGGATCCTACGTACAGATCGGATGGGTGAAGTGCAAATGGAGGTGCGGAAGGAGGGGATTTTCACGCGAATGAAGTTATGGAACTAAAAACCGTGGAAATCAGTAAGTAAAAAGGCATCAGACTTATAAAAATAGGTAGATGGAAATAATTCCCGCAAAATTTTGATTGAGACAATCATTAAATAAAAAGGCTTTTCAAAAAAAATGTCGAAATTGTATTGGAGATTTTCGTAAAATACATATTACAACATGGCGGTGGAGATAACATGAAGAAAAACCCTACGAATTTGCTCCAAAAGACGTTTTCGCAACAATTTAAGCCGAGCCATGATGTCCCCCAAAGGCAGGATTCCAAGACAGGGTTTCGATCAGTTGGCGTGAAGCTAAGCGTCACAATTATTGTCAGTAGTTTGTTCCTTGTTCTCTTTATGGGGATTGCCTCGTATCAAATTTCCAAAAACGTGATGCAAAAAAAGGTCGGCGATGCCTCGTTACAAACGATTGAGCAGGCAGGACAGAAACTTGATTATATATATGACATATTTGAAAAGTTTTCACTTCAGCTTGTTATGGATGACTTACTACATGGGCAGGTAGCCAATTCAACCAAGCTAACGAAGGATTCTACGGCTTATCTGGCGAACCTCTCTTCACTGGATACGACGATCTCGAACTATTTTCATGCCAATGACAGTATTCAGTCGATTGAGATATTTACGAAATCTGGAGATATCATTCAAACGAAATCCAGTTCGATGTCGGATAAAAATTACGCGGATCAAGCTTGGTTTAAGAGTGTCATCGAAAAAGATGGTGAACCCGTTTGGTTTTCAACCAAACTGAAGGAAAACCGTCTCCTAAACCCAGTCATTTCTGTTGGCAGTGTCATTCATCAGGCCAAATCGGATGAAGTGTTCCTAGTCCTTTTTGACATCAACTTGGATGTGGTTAAGAAGCAGCTGGAACATATTAAAATGGGCGATACAGGATCTATTCAAGTGATTGATAGTTCTGGACTGGTCATTTATAGTCAGGATGCGGCGGAGATGGGGGGCAAATCTTCTTATGGCGTGAATAGCAACTCAACCCCAAAGGATATTCTTATGTCCGAGGATGGCACGAAGCAAATTGTTTTCTCCAAGTCGACTGTCACAGATTGGTTCACGATAGGTTCCATGCCTATGAGGGACCTTACGAAAGATATGAGTTCCATCTATAATTTGACGTTAATTGTTGCGCTCTGTGCCTTAGTCATAGCCGCGGGTATTGGCTATTTCGTTGCGAGAATGATCGGTAAGCCGCTGGGGCATATTCGCAATTTAATGGAGGGTGGAGCTGGCGGTGACCTGCGCATTCGTGTTCAGACAACATCCAGAGATGAGATAGGTCAATTAAGCAATAGCTTTGATACGATGATGCAACAAATCACAGAGCTTTTCAAACAAACGAATCTCTCCTCAGAGGAAGTACTGCAGACAGCAGGAGAAATCTCGAGCTCTTCGCAGCATACGGCAGCTGCAGCCAAAGAAATCGCTGTCGCAACGACTGAAATTTCTGGTGGTGCGGCGGGATTAGCTACGCAAGCAGAGCGGGGGAATGAATTAACGATTCATATTGGTGGGCAAATTGCGAGTGTTGTGCAAGCTAATCAGGAAATGGGCGCATCGGCAGAGGAAGTGCAGCAATCAAGTCACTCTGGCATTCGATATATGGAAGAGCTGATCGCGAAAACGAATGTAACTGAAGAGATGACCCATACGATGGTGAATAAGGTTGATAAGCTGAAAGACAGCACGCAATCGATTCGGAAGGTGCTTGATATATTAAGCGGGATGACGAAGCAGACGAATATTCTATCACTCAATGCTGCCATTGAAGCAGCGAGGGCAGGCAGCGCAGGCAAGGGGTTTATGGTCGTGGCAGACGAAATTCGCAAGCTAGCAGATCAGTCGAAGCAATCGATCGATTATGTCGGACAAATTACGGAGACGATTCAGAAAGAAATTGAAGATACCGTTTTGGTATTATCGGAGGCGTATCCGATTTTTCAGGAGCAAATTCATTCCGTCAAAGAGGCGGATTTACTGTTCAAGCAGGTGCAAGAGCGCATGGGGAACTTCATTTCGCAACTAGGAGCCGTTAGTCAAACGGTGTTAAAGCTCGAAGAATCGCAGGTCGTGCTAAGTGATGCGATGATGAACGTAAGTGCCGTTTCCCAGCAATCGCTTGCCACTTCCGAACAAGTAGCAGCCCTAAGCTCGGAGCAGCTGCGTATAAGTGATGGATTAGTCGGACTGTCTTCCAAACTAGAGCAGTTATCGCATGCACTTCAAAATTCCTTATCTAAATTCAAAGTATAACAATTACTAGATATTAGTCTTAGTGGCAGCATTCCCCTTGTGGGCGTGTTCTTCTAAGGCTTTTTCTTTTATAAATTTTCAGCTATTTTGAAACAAATTTTTGTTTTTCACGTCTAAAAGGTGTTATATCGCTCATTATTTGTTATTCTGATAGATGCAAGCTACCATTATATTTATTCTAAAAAAATTGCAACCTTATGAGATGCGAGTGCGTCAGTAAGATTGCAAGGGGGAGGGATCCCAGTGATAGCACCCGAACTGGTAAAATCAGCACAAGCCGGTGACCGTGATGCGCTCATTACCCTATTGCGAGAGATTGAGTCTCACGTTTATCGGACGGCTTTTTATATTTTGAATAATGAACAGGATGCGCTTGATGCTTCGCAAGAAGCACTTCTTCGGATTTATACCAAAATTAATTCCTACGAAGAAAAAGCTTTGTTCAAAACGTGGGTGCAGCGGATTGTTACGAACATCTGCATCGATAAATTTCGCAGAGCGAAGCCAACGGTTTCAATGGATGAGCATGAGATGACATTTACAGCTGATAATAATGTTGAACAAGAAATATTGACGGGCTACCTAGCTCAGGATATTAGAGAAGCCATCGATAAGCTTCCCGAACACCATCGCACTGTGGTTGTTCTTCGTTATTTGCAGGACTTTTCGTATCATGAAATTGCAGAATCACTCAATTTACCACTCAATACGGTGAAGTCTTACTTATTCCGAGCTAGACACACCTTACAGTCGCTACTCCAAGATTATCAGAAAGGAGGTGTTCGGGGATGAAATGTCAAGAGGTGATGATGTACATGCAAAGACAGCTAGATGGAGATTTAGATCCAAAAGAGGAAGATGAGCTGCATGCTCACCTAATGCATTGTTTGGACTGCGCCCAGATGTTTGAACGTCTGCAAGCATTGTCGAACGAATTGTCCCAGCTTCCTAAGGTTAAGCCGCCTTTCAGTTTGGTTGATGCGATTATGCCGCAATTGCTTGAATTGGATAAACAATCAGAGATGCCAAAGATGGACAATGTCGTTGCCTTCTCTCCAATTGCTGCTAGGACAGAATCTGATGAAGAGCCTAAGTACTCAGGGAAGAGCCGATTGAAAGAACAGTTCTCGTGGAAATTTGCAAGCGGCGTGGTGGCCGCGGGATTGATTATTGGATTCTTTGCTTTTAATATGCAGCATCCCGTTATCGACAATGCAGACGGATTAATTTCTCATACAAGCTCTGGATCGAAAAGCGCGTCCGAAAAGCAAGCAACTGCTGCTTCAGAGATGAACCAGACGCAAGGAAACAATGACACAGCTAAATCACAGGAAACGGCAAATTCTAATCAGGGGTTACCAAACGCACCAGTTGCAGATATATTTGCAAAAGGTACTCCTAATCCTGCTGATGCATCCGTAGGCAGTGGTATCATGCCAAAGGCATCCACTGATGCGAAACTTGAGAAACCAGGTGAATACAGCTCACCAGCAGCGGGGGGCGATTCGTTGGAGAGGCAAGCCTCTCCGTCAACCACAGCTCCTGCAAAGCTTGATGATCGGGGCACGTCCCCTTCGAAATCGGATAATGATGATGCGAATACCCCTGCGGCGGGCTTATCCGTTCCTAAATCATCAATAGAACCGAAGACGACGGAGACCCCATCTAGGAAAACCGGTCCTGCTCCTTCCGCAGATCCTACAAGTACAGACGGTACAAATGGTACACAAGGTATTCTCGCATTTTCCTCGCCGCATGTTGACGCAATGCTGAAGTCTACAACGGGCAAATATGAGGCTACGGTTGAAGAGGCTCATGTTGTGATTCGGAATAGCCTTACACATGAGATTGTATTTGCTTCCAAACAGTTTTGGCAGGCAGATGATCAAATAAGGCTGCTGGAATGGGCGAAGGATGACAAGCTGTTTTATGAGGTCACTAGTAAGGGAACGCTGCAGACTATTCTTATCGATGTGAATGAGAAAACAGAAGCCAATAAATAAAAGTAAGATTTGTATGCACCAATAGTGCTGTGAATGCGTAAACTAACGTATAGAACAAGGAACAGTTCATTCATCCACACGAGCTAAGGTTTCTAGAGCCTTAAATCGGTGTTTAAATAGACTGGCAAAGGGATTGCTTCAAGGTCTTCGGACTTTGACGTAATCCCTTTGTTGTTGGTAAAATGTACGTGAGGGGTGAATGCCAGCGATGGATGCGAAACGAGCATTAAAAGATATACAAGCAGGCCGCCCAGCACCCGTTTATTTGTGCTATGGTCCTGAGAAATATAAAATGCGCGAATTTATTCAAATTTTAACTGATTCATTAATGGGTCCTGAAGACCGGGAATTCGCTGTGAGCAAATTCGACTTGAGCGAAATGCCACTTTCATCTGCGTTAGATGATGCGGAAACCTTGCCATTTATGGTGCCAAAGAAGCTTGTCATTGCCAAAAATGCTTTGTTTTTCACAGGAGCAAAGGAAAATACGAAGCTGGAGCACAATTTGGATCGCTTGACTGCTTATTTGAAATCACCCGCGGAGCATACAGTTGTTGTATTCACAGTGGATGCGGATAAATTGGACGAGCGTAAAAAGATTGTAAAAGCGTTGAAGGACATGGAAGCCGCTGTGCCGTTCCTTTCCTTGAGCCCTGAGGAACTGACTCAATGGGTAGCCAAACAAGCTAGTACGCTAGGTTTTACGTTCTCTGGTGGCGCAGCAGATCAGTTGATTCTGTACACCAGTGGAAATTTGCAATCGTTATCAGCTGAGTTAGAGAAGATTTCATTGTATGTTGGAGCCGCAGGTGAAGCGACGACAGACATTATTGATCAATTGGTCGCTCGGAGCACCGAACAGAACGTATTTATCCTTATTGAGGATATCGTGAATGTGCGATTAGAACGGGCATTCGTGATTTTAGAGGAGCTCTTAAAGCAGCGTGAGGAGCCGATCAAAATTGCTTCGCTCATTGCGAGACAGTTCAGAATCATGCTGCAGGTCAAAGAGCTTGGGAAGCAAGGCTACTCGCAGCAGCAGATGGCCTCACAGATTGGTTTGCATCCTTTTGCGGTTAAAGTGGCGGAAGGACAAGCGCGGAAGTACGATGGGGAGAAGCTGAGCCGGATCATGGGCGAACTGGCTGATCTCGATTTGCAAATGAAAACAGGAAAAATCGATAAGGTATTAGGGTTGGAATTGTTCCTTCTTAGGCTGGCTGCCTAAGAAGTGAAATGAAAAAAGACTAATTCTCCAAGGAGGATTAGTCTTTTGCTTTATGTCCGTGTATTACGCTTGAGCCGTAAGAGCGTTTAGCTTTTTAGCTAGACGGGACTTCTTGCGGTTAGCGGCATTTTTATGAATTAAACCTTTAGAAGCAGCTTTGTCTAATTTCTTAGAAGCAGAAACTAGAGCTTCCGGGGTTAAAGCTGTTTCGAAAGCTTTCACAGCAGTACGCAAAGCGGACTTGTGGGAAGCGTTGCGAAGACGACGCTTTTCGCTAACTTTTACTCGTTTAATAGCGGATTTAATGTTTGGCATGAAATTCACCTCCTACTTACAAAACACGTTCAACGTTACATTTGTATGTTTGCTGACAACTTTAAGTATTCTACCACGCAATATTTCAAAATGCAAGAGCTGTCAATAGGTTTTCAGTGGTCTTCCTCTCTGTATAAGGGGTTGTAATCTGTCACACAATAAGCAAAATCATTTCTATATTTGGAGAAAGGGGACTGTCAATGGACTTAGGCTCATTTAATACACAAACCGATCTTGCACTTGATGCAAGGGATATGGTCCACGCAGCCAATCAGGGACAGCCGATTCCGGGGATTGAACAGGAGTTTACACGGGAGAACGGCATCCGCGTCACCAAAATTAACGTCCTAAACGAAGAAGGGTCCAAGGCACTTGGCAAGATGCTTGGTCATTATATAACCATTGAAGTACCTGCATTGAGGGAGAAAGACAGTCAACTCCAAGATCGCGTTGCGACAAAGTTAGCTCAGGAGTTTGAGCAGTTTTTGCGGCAAGTCGGTATTCCGAAGAATGCGAAAGCCCTTATTATTGGACTGGGTAATGGCAATGTAACTCCCGATGCCTTAGGCCCATTAGTTGTTGAGAATATTATGGTGACACGTCATTACTTTGAGCTGGTTCCTGAGGATGTAAGCCCAGGATATCGTGCTGTGAGTGCCGTAGCTCCCGGTGTTCTAGGCACAACGGGGATTGAAAGCAGCGATATCGTGCAAGGGATTGTAGATAAGTCTAAGCCTGATTTCATCATCGCCATCGATGCGCTTGCCTCAAGATCCTTGGATCGTGTTAACACGACCATTCAAATTGCGGATACGGGCATCCACCCGGGATCTGGTATCGGCAACAAGCGCAAAGGCTTGACGAAGGAGCAACTGGGTATTCCAGTTATTGCGATTGGCGTCCCAACCGTTGTGTATGCCTCAACGATTGTTAATAATGCTTTTGATCTTATGCAGAAGCATTTCAGCGGTCAAACGAGCAATACGGGACAAATATTTGGGCTTCTGGACAATATCAATGAGGATGAGCGTTTACAGCTAGTGAAAGAAGTGCTAAACCCTGTAGGACACGATCTGCTCGTTACTCCGAAGGAAATCGACCAGTTCATTGAGGACATAGCGAATATTATTGCCAGCGGCTTGAATGCAGCTTTACATGACGCGGTGGATGTCGATAACGTAGCTGCCTATACGCATTAAATGCATGGAACAGAACTGGTCCGCTAAGTGGGGCAGTTCTTTTTGCCGTTTCAGCATCCTGCCCGAGATTAGCTTTAGACATCAACATAGCAAACGATCCTCCTAATTTCTTCTCTATCAAAAAAAGCTAGCGAAACTAGTTCTATCGTTCGGGCTCGTTTCATAGATTGTATTAAGATAGTTTAGGAGGCATGGAGACTATGAAATGGACATCAGCCACATGGAATTTCAGCCAAGTTCGCAAAACCTTTCAGAGCGCCAGTTCCGTCGGGAAAACGTTTATGGTTCTCAGCACCTCGACCTTAGCTCTTTTCGTTCTCATTGGGCTGGGTGGCGTCCTGCAAAGTAAGTTAATGACCACCTCACCAGTTTCTTCTATGAAAGGTCTAGCCGCGTCCGTCACGAATCAGTTTTTCATCGATATGCTGGGTATGGAAGTCCCTCATTTAAATAAGGATCAGAAAAAGTTCACATTCTCCCAGCACAACGTGTTTCACTTCGCTTTTCAAATGATGACGGATATTAATCCAAGTGATCCCAAAAGTTTAGTCGCAAGTGAAGTGCCTGGCATGGATTTGAATAAATCGACGGTGTTGGTGAAAGGCAGCGATTCGAATCCAAGTGCTCCTTATGATCTGAATCCAGGATCTAATAATTTGGAGGCAGAAGCCAAATTTCCGCTCCCATCGCCATCTGTGGAACCAACGCCTATCAGCAGTACACCTCCAGCTCCAAGTGTTACTGGTCAACCACCGAAAACAGCAGGAGATAACATCGCATTTATTTATCAAACACATAGTAATGAGTCATTCCTACCAGAGCTTAAAGGTGTGACAGACCCAGATAAGGCCTACAGTGATAAAGTGAATATCATCTCGGTTGGTCAACGGCTGGCTCAAAACCTCGAAAGGGACGGCATTGGTGCTGTGCATTCCTCTACAGTTTATCCTAGCACTGTCAAAGGTTTTGAATATCCGTACTCGTACAAATACTCTGCCAAAACGCTGCAGGAAGCGATGGCTTCTCATAAGGATTTACAATACTTTTTCGATATTCATCGGGACTCTGCAGCGCGTAATAAAACAACTGCAACCATTGATGGCAAAGATGTTGCTCAGGTGTATTTTATAATTGGGGGAAAAAACCCAAACTGGAAAAAGAACGAGGAATTTGCGAGCAAAATTCACCAAGTGCTTGAAGAAAAGCACCCTGGCGTATCGAAGGGGATTCATGCGAAAGAAGCAAGCGAGGGCAATGGCTTGTACAACCAAAACATTTCACCTAACAGCATTTTGATAGAGGTTGGCGGTCCTTACAACACCCTAGAGGAATGCTATCGGACGACAGACTGGCTGGCGGAAGCGATCTCGGAAGTTATTTTGAACGCGAAAAAAGTAGATGCACCTGCTGTTCCGCCAAAGAATTCATAATGGCAACTACGTTGAACCATGAAATGAATGCAACTTAATGAATAGCTACGAATAAAGCTAAGGAGGCATGGAAGGTGAGGCTGAGACACTTTTATATCAAGGTTGGTTTGTTTGGTTTACTGCTGCTGTTCTGTATCTTATTCGGCGTCAGTCTGGCATCAAGCGGCATGGAACGAATAGAAGGTCCTCAGCCTTCCTCCAAAGCAACTCTGCAAGTGGCACCAACGAAAGCACCAGGCAAAGTAACTACAACTGTTGCGAACGCAACACCTGTGCCAGCCGTGAAAAACACTGCTGTTAAAGATACAACCGTTAAAGATACAACCGTTAAAGCCAAACCACCTGCTGAGCAGAAAGCTGATCCTGTCGCAATTCAAGATAATTCATTAAACCGTGTTGGGAATAAATTGGGCGAGCTTTTACAGATAACTGCGCATCACGGCATTAGATTATTTATTTCCTTGTTTGATGCTGTTTTAGGCAAAGGCTAGGTGTGCATTGCTCCGACTTCCCACAACTGCTATAATGAAAATTATTTGCATGTAGTGGGGGTTAGTCTTTAGCATGACGGACATTCGAGAAAGACAACAAAGAATTCGCAACTTTTCAATTATCGCTCATATCGATCACGGTAAATCAACACTAGCTGATCGCATTCTGGAATATACAGGTGCATTGTCTTCACGCGAAATGCAAGAGCAAGTTCTCGACCAGATGGATTTGGAGCGCGAACGGGGGATTACCATCAAGCTTCAAGCGGTGAGATTGGCTTACCGCGCAGATGATGGTGTAGATTATATCCTAAACTTGATTGATACACCAGGACACGTAGACTTTACCTATGAGGTATCACGAAGCCTTGCTGCTTGTGAAGGCGCATTATTGGTTGTAGATGCAGCCCAAGGGATTGAGGCTCAAACACTAGCGAACGTGTATCTTGCACTGGAAAATAATTTAGAAATATTACCTGTCATTAATAAAATCGATTTACCAAGTGCAGACCCGGATAAAGTAAAGCAAGAGATCGAAGATGTGATCGGACTTGACGCTAGTGATGCTGTGCATGCTTCAGCCAAAGCGGGTATTGGTATTAAAGAGATCATTGAGCAAATTTGCTTGAAGGTACCGGCTCCTCAAGGTAATCCTGACGGACCGCTCAAGGCCTTGATTTTCGACTCCCATTACGATAGCTACAAAGGCGTAATCGTGTATGTGCGTGTTGTGGACGGTTCGATCAAAGCAGGCTCCAAAATCAAAATGATGGCGACGAACAAAGTGTTTGAAGTTATCGAGGTTGGTGCGTTCAAACCTAGGATGTCGTCTGTTCCATCCCTTGAGGTTGGCGATGTAGGTTTTATTGTTGCCGGTATTAAAAATGTCGGAGACACCCGTGTCGGTGACACCGTTACGGAAGCGGACCGTCCTTCACCGGATGCATTGCCAGGTTACCGTCGGATTAATCCAATGGTGTTCTGCGGATTGTATCCGATTGAAACCACCGATTACAACGATCTTCGTGAAGCTCTGCAAAAGCTTGAACTGAATGACGCATCCTTGCGTTTTGAGCCTGAAACATCAACTGCTCTTGGTTTCGGCTTCCGTTGTGGATTCTTAGGCCTTCTTCATATGGAGATCATTCAAGAACGGATCGAGCGTGAATTCAACATTCCGTTGATTACAACGGCGCCAAGCGTTATTTATCGGATTACATTAACCAATGGCGATGTGATGGAGATTGATAATCCATCGAATTACCCGGATCCGCAGCGTATTGACTTTGTTGAAGAGCCTTATGTGAAAGCTTCGGTTATCGTACCAAACGATTATGTTGGAACGATAATGGAGCTTTGCCAAGGTAAACGCGGCGAATACTTGAACATGGAATACTTGGATACCAATCGCGTAACATTGACGTATGAGATTCCGTTATCAGAGATCGTCTACGATTTCTTCGATATGTTGAAATCACGGACGAAGGGCTATGCTTCCTTTGACTATGAAGTTAGCGGCTACAAGAAATCCAATCTGGTGAAAATGGATATCTTGCTCAACTCAGAGCAAGTGGATGCACTTTCCTTCATCGTTCACAGAGATACAGCCTATCACCGTGGTAAAATTATTTGTGATAAGCTGAAAGAACTCATCCCGCGGCAAATGTTTGAAGTGCCGATTCAAGCGGCAATTGGACAGAAGATTGTGGCGCGTGAGACGGTTAAAGCGATGCGTAAAAACGTACTTGCCAAGTGTTACGGCGGGGACATATCGCGTAAGCGTAAATTGTTAGACAAGCAAAAAGAAGGTAAGAAACGCATGAAGCAGGTCGGCAGCGTAGAAGTACCGCAAGAAGCGTTCATGGCTGTTCTGAAAATCGACGAATAGATGTTAGAACGAAAAGCTGGGGTGGCAGCGTACGCTGTCCCTTGGCTTTTTCTCCATTGTGAACCATAGAAAGGAATACCCCTTATGTTAGTAACTTATACAACGCCTACAGCGGTGTACATTCATATCCCCTTTTGTACAAATAAATGTCATTATTGCGATTTCAATTCGTACGTGCTCAAAGGTCAGCCCGTTATGGAATATCTAGACGCACTTGAGCGCGAAATAGAGCTTACGGTACGTAACCATCCACCTCAGAAAGTGGAGACGATATTCGTCGGCGGAGGAACGCCAACCGTGCTGCTTCCCGATCAAATGGAACGATTCTTGCGAATCGTACGCACATATTTCCCAGCTGACAGTGCGGAAGTCGAATTCTCGATGGAAGCCAATCCGGGGACAACGGACGAAGATAAGCTGGCTGTGATGAAAGCTGGCGGCGTGAATCGCATAAGCTTTGGGGTGCAATCTTTTAACAATGACATCCTGGCTGCGATCGGCCGCATTCACAATACAGATGACGTTCACAGAAGTATCGCTAATGCAAAGAAGCTAGGCTTCGATAATTTATCCATCGACCTGATGTTCGGGCTTCCGAAGCAAACGGTGGATATTATGCAAGCTACTTTAGATGAGGCGCTGTCACTCGATTTGCAGCATTATTCAATTTATAGCTTGAAAGTAGAAGAAAACACTTTGTTCCACACCTTATTTAATAAAAATCAGTTGCCTCTCCCAAGTGAAGATGAGGAAGTCGATATGTATGAGCTCATCATGCGTAGGTTGGAGGGAGCTGGTTATAAGCAATATGAAATCAGTAATTTTGCTAAACCAGGTCGCGAGAGCCGACACAATACGATGTATTGGCGCAATCGCTCCTACTATGGACTAGGTGCTGGGGCACACGGGTATATGAATGGTCAGCGCCATGTGAATGTGAAGGGTATTCAACCTTACATTGACGCAACGAAGCTTGGGTTACCGATCATGGAGCAATTCGAAGTTACGCCGCAAGAAGCTATGGAAGACTTTATGATGGTTGGCTTGCGCTTGCTTGAGGGAGTTCGCAATAAGGATTTCATGGATCAGTTCGGGATTACGATTGAATCTCAATTTGGAGCTACGCTTCAGGGATGGTTGACAAAAGGTCTGCTTGAACAAACAAACGAAGGGTATCGTTTGTCTAAACATGGCATTCTACTCGGTAATGAAGTGTTCGCTTCTTTCCTGACATAAGACGGAACCTTTGAGCAAAAAACGCTTGTGCATTTATACGTATTGTTGTATATTTATACATGAATCCACAAGCGAAACAGCGGAAAGCCGCAGGGCGCTAGCGTGGCTTTTATGCATTTTTGTGCGAATGGTGGGTGGGGAAGCGTGAATACATCAACTACGGTGTCCGTAAGAAAAGCTTCGGTGGATGATATCGATAAGCTTTTTGAAATTATACAGGGGTATGCCAAGCAAGGCATCATGCTGCCGCGGAGCAGGGAAATGCTCCAAGACCAAATTGATACTTTTGTTGTCGCTGAATTTGACGGCTTATTGATTGGCTGCGGTTCGTTGACGAGGTTGGGTCCAGATCTTGTTGAGATTCGCTCACTGGGGATGACGCCTGGCTACAAGGGTCAAGGAATCGGCGGCAAGCTCGTAAATTTCTTAGTTGAAGAGGCAAGAAGCCAAGGAATTATTAAAGTTATGGCACTTACTTACGAGGTTGCATTTTTCCAAAAAAACGGCTTTACACTCGTTCCGAAGGAGATTTTTCCGGAGAAGGTTTGGAGAGACTGTATGCATTGCAAAAAACAGTATTGTTGCGACGAAATCGCCGTACTTAAACGTTTGGATTGACTTGACAACAGACCTTAGGGTCTGTTATTTTTGTATTAGGATTTAGCACTCACTAAATACGAGTGCTAACGAAGTGGCAAATAGTGAGAAGTGAGGAGGAGGGGTACTCATGTTGACAGAGCGCCAACGCATGATTTTAAGTGCAATCATTGATGATTACGTTCGTTCAGCGGAGCCAATTGGTTCGCGAAGTATTTCGAAGCGTGGGAATGTTGGGTTTAGTCCAGCAACGATACGTAACGAAATGTCTGATCTCGAAGAAATGGGCTATCTTGAGCAACCTCATACGTCCGCAGGTCGTATTCCTTCACACAAAGGTTATCGCTATTATGTCGATCATTTGTTGAAGCACGGCTCCTTGCATAGTCATGATTTGGACTCCATGAAGGGTGCTTTTGCAGAACGTATTCAAGAGATGGAAGGTGTTATCCAGCACGTTGCTGGTATGCTATCAAGTCTTACGAATTACACGTCTATTGTGCTCGGTCCTGAGGTTTTTAGCACGACCTTAAAGCATATCCAAATCATCCCGATATCGGATACAACAGCTGTTGCAATCCTAGTGATGAATACAGGACATGTTGAAAATAAGACTGTAACGATACCTGACGGAATTCCGATGTCGGAAATCGAGAAGGTCGTGAATATTTTGAACACACGACTTAAGAATGTGCCATTAGTTCAGTTTAAGTCGAAGCTTTACAATGAGATTTCTAATGAATTAAGCAAATATGTCACTGGGTATCAAGAGCTGCTTGGTTTGGTGGAGAGTGTACTACAAAGTGATGAGAAGGACCGTGTTTTCCTAAGTGGGATGACGAATATGTTAACTCAGCCGGAATTCAAAGATGTGGAGAAAGTGAAGAGCATTTTTGATCTGCTGGAAGAAGCACCGACCCTGATCAAATTATTTACACCGTCAAATGAAGGCATTGAGATTAAAATTGGTGCTGAAAATAGTATTGAAGCGATATCGAATTGCAGCTTAATCACCGCATCCTATTCCATTGGCGGTACGCCGCTTGGTACGATTGGTATTTTGGGACCTACCCGGATGGAATACGGTAGAGTTATCGGTTTGATGGAGCATCTATCGAAGCATATGGAATTGGTCCTAGGACGTTGGTATGGCAAATGACAGGAGTCAAACCTATGCACGGTGAAGGTGAAGAACGCTATTCCACATTAGTAAATAATGCGGCCGCTGTAAGAGCGATCTGTTCAGCCGTTGAAGGAACACTAGGTCCTAAAGGACTAGATACGATGCTGGTCGGCGGCCAAGGCGATGTCATTATTACTAATGATGGTGTTACCATATTAGAAAAGATGGATGTTACCCATCCTGCTGCCAGGCTGATGATTCAAGTCGCTCGCAGTCAACAACGCCAGATTGGCGATGGCACTACAACGGCGACTGTCCTTGCCGGTGCGATGGTGCAGGAAGGCGTTGCACAGGTTACTAGAGGCGTTCCAGTAGCAAAAGTTGTCACAGGCATGCTGCAAGGCATTGAATTAGCTGTTGCGAGTTTACAGAACCGCAGTCGTGCTATTGTGAGCCTAGCGGATCGAGCGCTGCATCGGATTGCTTATACGGCTGGAAGAGAACAGACAGACATTGCTAAGCTTATCATTAAAGCGGCTGAAGCTGTCGGTGAAGAGAAACTTCGCGAAGAAGGCTATCGATTCGCGGACAGCGTGCTCGCTCATGAAGAAGCGAGCAGTGAGGTCTGGACCGGCATTCTGCTGAATCAGAAGCCGATGAACCTGCATCTTGAGCATGAGCGCCGAGATGCTCGCATCCTCGTGCTGCATGATGCTCTGGAGCCTGAGGCGGTCAGCGAGGAATCGCTGGTCACCGAGGCAGGCTTCCAGCGCTACATGCAGCTCAGGGAGCTTTTCCGCAGCAGCCTCGGCTCGCTGCTGGAGCTTGGCGTCGGTCTGATCGCATCAGACCGTGGGGTTGACCCTGAGGCGGAGCAGTTCTGCTCCGACCATGGCATTCTCGTGCTGCAGCGGCTGTCCCGCAGGGACCTGCAGCTGCTGAGCGAGCACACCGGCGCTAGGCCGGTGCGGCGCACGGCGCTGCGCAAGAGCGCGCCGGAGCTGAGCGCTGCGCTCGGCCACGCGGGCTATGCCGCGTATGACGAGCGGTTAGAGCGCGTGCGCGTGGCGCAGGGTCACGGTGAGCAGCACGTGACCGTGATTGTCGGCGCCGCGACGCGCGAAGCGGCGCATGAGCGCTCGCGCATCGCGAAGGATGCTGCGTCAGCCGTCCAAGCCGCCGTGCGCGGCGGGTACTTGCCCGGCGGCGGCGCAGCGGAGATGGCCGTCGCGTACGATCTAGAACGTGTGCGCGAGACGATGAAGGGCATGGAAGGCTTTGGTGTGGCCGCTGTCGCGGGGGCACTGCGCAAGCCATTGTCACAAATCGTCGTGAACGCAGGCTACAATCCGCTCGAGAAGGTTGAAGAGCTGAAAGCAGCCCAGCTTGCACAGGATACGGACAGCCTAGGGATCGATTGCGATACGGGGCTGATCACGGATTTCGTGGAGGCGGGGATCATGGATCCGACAGATGTGAAAATTCACGCGCTGCAAGCGGCTGGTGAAGTAGCTGCCGCGGTACTGCGTATCCATACAGTGATTAAGATGAAGCAGCCTTTTGAAGAGAACTAAAGATGGGCAAACTAAACCCAAATAAGTCGTGTATTATGTTTAGGAGGTGAAGGACAATTGAGTACTGGAGATAATAAAACAGTCGAACAAGACATTAACACTACATACGCAGCCGACAACGAAGCAACGACTGGAGAAGCTGAGGTTGTTGACAACGTAGAAGTTTCCGAGGAAGCTACTGTATCGAGCGAATTGGAACAGGCGCGTATGCAAGCCGAAGAAAACTATCAGCGTTTATTACGCGTTCAAGCGGACTTCGACAACTTCCGTCGCCGTGCAAGAGCGGAGAAAGAAGATTTCGCGAAATACGCTTCGCTAAAATTGATTGAACAGCTATTACCGATTGTGGATAACTTTGATCGCGCGCTGTCTTCAAGCAAAGAGACGAAGGATTTCGACGCATTGGTGAAAGGCTTAGATATGACGTACCGCGGCATCGATCAACTATTAACTGCTGAAGGGCTTAAGCCTATCGAGGCAGTTGGCCAACCATTCAATCCAGAATTCCATCAAGCTGTTATGCAAGTGGAATCAGAGGAGCATGAAGAAGGTATCGTCGTTGAAGAATTACAAAAAGGCTATATCTTGAAAGACAAGGTCATCCGACCTGCAATGGTGAAAGTTAGCGTATAAGGGATATTATCTTTTTTAAATAAACTAATGAAGTTCCTATGGGACATAAGGAGGCATCTTTACATGAGTAAAGTAATTGGTATTGACTTAGGTACTACAAATTCTTGCGTTGCCGTTATGGAAGGCGGAGAAGCCGTCGTAATTCCAAATCCAGAAGGTAATCGTACAACCCCATCCGTTGTAGGTTTCAAAAAGGATGGCGAGCGTGTTGTTGGTGAAACAGCAAAGCGTCAAGCGATCACAAACCCTGATAAAACAATCAGCTCCATCAAGCGTCATATCGGTACGAACCACAAAGAGCACATTGATGGCAAAGACTACACGCCACAAGAGATCTCTGCAATTATCCTGCAAAAGCTTAAAGCTGATGCGGAAGCTTACCTAGGCCAAACGGTTACTCAAGCGGTAATCACAGTTCCTGCTTACTTCAATGATAGCCAACGTCAAGCAACGAAGGATGCTGGTAAAATTGCCGGTCTTGAAGTTCTTCGTATCGTTAACGAGCCTACGGCTGCTGCACTTGCTTACGGTTTGGAGAAAACAGAAGATCAAACAATTCTCGTTTATGACCTTGGTGGCGGTACGTTTGACGTATCCATCCTTGAGCTAGGCGATGGTTTCTTCGAAGTTAAAGCAACAAGCGGCGACAACAAATTGGGTGGCGACGACTTTGACCAAGTTGTTATGGATTATCTCGTAGCTGAATTCAAAAAAGAGCAAGGCATTGACCTTTCCAAAGATAAAGCTGCAGTACAACGTTTGAAAGATGCTGCTGAAAAAGCGAAAAAAGAACTTTCCGGTGTTTTGACAACGACAGTTTCCCTTCCGTTCATCACGGTAGCAGACGGCGTGCCTCAGCATTTGGAGTTGAACATGACTCGTGCGAAGTTCGATGAACTTACTTCAGGACTTGTTGAAAGAACACTTGGACCAACTCGCCAAGCACTACAGGATTCAGGTTTGTCCACAAGCCAAATCGACAAAGTTGTTCTAGTTGGTGGATCCACACGTATTCCAGCGGTTGTAGAAGCGATCAAGAAATTGATTGGTAAAGAGCCTCACAAAGGTGTAAACCCGGATGAAGTTGTTGCCCTTGGTGCAGCTGTTCAAGCTGGTGTTTTGACAGGTGAAGTGAAAGACGTTGTTCTTCTTGACGTAACACCACTTTCCCTTGGTATCGAAACAGCAGGCGGCGTATTCACGAAAATGATCGACCGCAACACAACAATTCCAACAACGAAATCCCAAGTGTACTCCACTTATGCAGATAACCAAACTAGCGTTGAGATTCACGTGCTTCAAGGTGAGCGCTCCATGGCTAGCGGTAACAAAACACTTGGCCGTTTCATGCTAGGTGACATTCCTCCAGCTCCACGCGGCGTACCGCAAATCGAAGTTAGCTTCGATATCGATGCGAACGGTATCGTTAACGTGTCTGCTTTGGATAAAGGTACAGGCAAAAGCCAAAAAATCACAATCACATCCTCCAGCGGCTTGAGCGATGCGGAAGTTGAACAAATGGTGAAGGATGCGGAAGCGCATGCTGAGGAAGATCGCGCACGTAAAGAGCTTGTAGAAGCTCGTAACGAAGCTGATCAATTGGTATACTCCGTTGACAAAACAATCAAAGATCTTGGCGACAAAGTTGACCAAGGCGAGATCGACAAAGCAAATGCAGCGAAAGAGAAAGTAACGGCAGCTCTTGCTGGCAACGATCTTGAAACGATCAAAAAAGCAACTGAAGAATTGACAGAAGTGATCCAACAGCTTTCTGTTAAATTATATGAGCAAGCTTCACAAGCTCAAGGTCCTGATGCTAATGCTGGCGCAGGCGAAGCTCCAAAAGGCAGAGAAAATGTTGTGGACGCTGACTACGAAGTGGTTGACGAACCTAAAAAATAAACATATTCTAACTAAATAGAAGTTTAAAGAAGTCTTTTAAACACTGTTTGTTATTAATTAACGTAAGAGTCAAAGCCAAGAGGAGGTTTCTCCGTGGCTTTGACTTTCCGTTTGTAGTCTTGAACATGGGAGTGGAACAAGTGAGTAAACGTGATTATTACGAGGTGTTAGGTCTCGGGAAGAATGCTTCACAGGAAGAGATCAAGAAAGCTTACCGTAAATTGGCACGTCAATATCACCCTGACGTGAATAAAGCAGCAGACGCAGAAGATAAGTTCAAAGAAGCGAAGGACGCGTATGATGTTCTGAGCGATGATCAGAAACGTAGTCAGTATGATCAATTCGGACACGTAGATCCTAATCAAGGCATGGGCGGCCAAGACTTCAGCGGTGGCTTCGGGGATATCTTTGATATGTTCTTTGGCGGCGGCGGCGGTGGTAATCGTCGTAATCCGAATGCGCCGCAACGCGGTAACGATTTGCAATACACGATGCAGGTGGAATTCAAAGAAGCCATTTTCGGTAAAGAAACGGATATCAACATCCCGCGTACTGAAAATTGTGATACGTGTCATGGTTCAGGTGCTAAGGCAGGAACGAAACCAGAGACATGTGGCGGCTGTCACGGCAGCGGACAACAGGAAGTGGTACAGAATACAGCGTTTGGCCGTATTGTGAACCGCCGCGTTTGTACATCTTGTAATGGTTCCGGTAAAATCATCAAAGAAAAATGCGGAACCTGTCATGGCGCTGGTAAAGTGAAGAAAACGCGCACCATTCACATTAAGATTCCAGCAGGTGTGGATGATGGCGCTCAGCTTCGCGTTTCTGGTGAGGGTGAAGGTGGAACACGTGGAGGCCCATCTGGAGACCTTTACGTCGTTATTCGCGTGAAGTCTCATGAGTTCTTCCAACGTGAAGGCAACGATGTCTACTGTGAAGTTCCTTTGACTTTCATGCAGGCAGCGCTAGGTGATGAGATTGAAATCCCAACGCTTACCGAGAAAGTGAAGTTGAAGATCCCAGCGGGTACACAAACCGACACGTATTTCCGTCTTAAAGGCAAAGGCGTTCCGCATCTTCGCGGATTTGGTCAAGGTGATCAGCACGTCAAGGTCATCGTAATGACACCGACTAACCTGTCTGAAGACCAGAAGGATTTGCTGCGTCAATTCGGCAAGCAAAGCGGCGAGCATACGCATGAGCAGAGCCAGTCTATTTTTGAACGTATGAAAAGAGCCTTCTTAGGTGACTAGATAGTTGCCACCGGCACTTCAAAGGAGAAGGATGACAGATCAGATCTGCCATCCTTCTCCTTTGAGGTGTTTTTTGTTTTGAAAAAACTTAGGTGAACAAGCTAATAGTTTTCGCTGATTGGACAAATCCATTTAAACCGTAGAATTTAAGTGGAATAATTGTATTCTATTGGATTTTTCCAATCCAGATACCCTAAAAGGGCTGAAATTGAGGGGAAATTGAAATTACACGGGATTTATCCAATCGAAATCAATTTTCCGGGTAATTATCGAGCGTTCCAGTGGATTTATCCAATGGACATTAATTCGCGCATTCTCCCCAACTCCAACTCCAAACCCAACCCCAATTTCCAACAAACCCCATTCGACAAACGAAGTCTCATCGAAGTCTCAATTTCTCACATCCCATTGATCATCCCTTTACAAATCCTTCTATTTTTACAAAATCTTTAAATGGAATTGAATCTCTCCTAATCTATGAGCCTTATGCTAGTAAGGTGAAATACTATTTTTGGAGGGAAAACATTTGAAAAAACGGTTAAAACAAATCATGGGTTCAGGTATGGCAATCTCCTTCGTAGCACTAAGTCTAGCAGGTACAGTATCCGCAGCTGATTCAGTAACGCCAGCAGTACCGTCATCAGTTCCTTCTAAAAACTTGATTGTTCTTATTGGTGATGGGATGGGTCCAGCTGAAGTGACAGCTGCTCGTTATTACGCGAAGAAGTTTCTCAATAAAGATCATCTGGAATTAGATGGCGGCTACTATGTAGGTAAAGCAAGTACATATTCCCAACCAAGCCCTTATACAACGGAGTCAGGCGCAGTAACGGATTCTGCCGCAGCTGCTACAGCTTTCTCAACAGGGAACAAGACGTATAACAACGCGATCAGTGTTTCCAACGGCGATGTAGCTAAGCCCTTCGCTTCCATTATTGAAGCTGCGATGAAGCAAGGTAAGGCAACAGGTCTAGTATCAACAGACAACATTACGGGTGCAACTCCTGCAGTTTGGGCATCCCACGTTCGCCAACGCAGCAACCAGAACGCGATTGCTTCGCAATATTTGAACAGTGGTGTCGATGTAATCTTCGGTGGTGGAAAGATCAACTTCACGACAAAAGAAGACAAAGGGAAACGTACCGACAAAAATATCATTCCTGATTTTCAAGCCAAAGGGTACCAAACAGCTTTTGATAAAAAAGGCTTAGATGCAATCCCTGCAACGGCAGGAAAAGCGCTTGGACTTTTTGCAGACGCAGAAATTCCATACGTACTTGACCGTACGGATTCGGTTCCGAGCTTACCTCAATTATCTCAAAAAGCACTGGATATCTTAGCCCAAAATAAAAATGGCTTCGTTTTATTGGTTGAGCAAGGCCGTATTGACCACGCTGGTCACGCCAACGATCTTCCTGCCAACATTCAAGAAATGCTGGAGCTAGATGCTACGTTCAAGACTTTAGTTGATTTTGCTAAAAAAGATGGAAATACCTCTGTTGTCGTAACTGCAGATCATGAGACAGGCGGGTTGTCACTTGCAAGAGACAATGTCTATGAATTGAATGTTGATTTGTTTAGTAAAGAAAAGCATTCCTATGAGTATATTGATGGCATCTTGAAAAAAGCTCAAACGGCGGATGATATTCGTAAAATTGTAGCTGATAATATTGGCTTCACGGATCTGTCTGATGAAGAAGTTCAATTGATTTTGAATGGCGATGGTTCCTCCTACGGTCGTGGCGGCGGTTATAACGCAGTTGTGTCGAAACGGCTTGCAGTGGGTTGGACGGGGCATGGTCATACGGGTGTTGATGTCGGTGTGTGGGCATACGGTCCAATTGCTGATCTTGTAAAAGGCGATGTGGATAATACGGATATTGCTAAAAATGGTGCGAAAGTGATTGGTGCTGATTTGACAGCAGCGACCAAAGAGCTTCAAGACAAATATAGTTATCCCCTCTTTAAAGTGACACGAGATAACAAAACGTTATTTACAGCGAGATCCTTAGCCGAATCTTTAGATATTCAAGTAGCTTGGGATGAAGCAGCTCGAACAGTTACTTTTACGAAAGATAGTCAGAAAATTTCCGTTCTTGTCTCTACGGGAGCCATAACAGTGAATGGTGCAGCAAGCACATGGGTTGGCAACGTTGACAACGGTAAGCTGTACTTGCCGCTAGAAGCCTTTAACCAGTTGACTGGAAAAAGCCTCACATGGGATTCCTTTAACGAGCGTATCGTAAAAAATTAAGTTTAGGAGCAGACGGACATGGGGAGCTCCTTCCCTGTGTCCTCTTTTCTTTTGGAATCGACTGGAAGTGAGGGGTGTTTCGTATGATCAGACTGCAGGGAATATCGAAAGCATTCCAACTGCATGGACAAAGCTTGCCTATCCTGCAGGTAGCGGAGTGGCAGATACACAAAGGTGAAAGAATTGCGCTAATGGGTGCTAGCGGTTGTGGGAAGAGTACGCTGTTACATCTGCTTAGCGGTGTTCTAACGGCAGATCAGGGAGAGATATGGGTGGCTGGTCAACCCGTTCATCTTCTCGCTGAAAGTAAACGAGATCGCTTCCGGGCGGACAATATCGGTTATATATTTCAGGATTTTCATCTAATATCTTCGCTATCCGTGAGGCAGAACGTCGAATTAGTCATGCCGCGCGTCTGGACGAAGCGGGAGCGAGCTGAGAAGCTCGATGTTTGGTTAGAACGTGTAGGCTTGCAGGATCGCGGGCAGCATCTTCCGGCTCAATTATCTCGAGGTCAACAGCAGAGAGCAGCTATCATTCGGGCATTAATAACCAAGCCCCCACTCCTATTAGCGGATGAACCGACAGGCAGCTTGGATTGGGAGACGGCGAGCGAGATGATGTCACTGCTCCTAGAGATTTGCAAGGCTGAGCAATTGACGTTGCTGACGGTGACGCATGATCGGCACATCGCTGAGATGTTTCCAAAACGTGTCTACATGCAAGAGTTGAATGATTTGCTTAGGAGTGTTCCGATATGAAAGTTATCTCCCTGCTTTGGAGCCAAATATGGCATCGTAAAACCTTGTCACTTGTGACCATCTGCTCAGTGGCCGTTACAGCAGCTCTCGTTGTTTTCCTTCTGCTATGTAGTCAAGGTGTTGAAAAAGGGGCTGAGAAAGGCTACGGTCCCTTCGAAGTTACCATTGGCGCTAAGGGCAGTGCTTCGCAGCTTGCACTGAATACCTACTACCATATCAGTGCACCTACGGGGAATATACCTATTTCGATATTAGCTGATGTACGTAAAAATGAATTCGTAGAGTCGGCCTACGCCATGACCACAGGGGATAATTATAATGGGTTTCCGATTGTTGGCATGGACCCTGGATATTTCTTAACACGCTATGGCTCTGCTAAACAAATGGCTCAAGGTAATCTGTACGGAAAGCTAGGGGAGACCATCGTTGGCTCCTATGTGGCAAGCTCACTTGGGCTGCATGTGGGCGACACTTTTCGTGGTGCGCACGGTCTTATTAAGGGTTTGGAGGAAGAAGAGGAGGATGAGGAGGAACATCATCATTCTTTCGCCTACACGGTAGTGGGTATATTGCCGCCATTACACACGTCAGATGACAGAGCGGTATTTACGACTTTAGATTATGCGTGGGCTGTTCACGAAAGTGAGCAAGCAGGCGAGCATGATATCACTGCAATTCTCGTTAAACCGAATTCACTCATGGGCGCACAGTCGATCAAAACGACTTTCGCACAATACACTAATGTGCAAGCAATCTATACGAGCAAAGCAGTAGCTGATGTTGTAAATGTCGTTGATCAAGGTACACAAGCTGTGAAGTTCGTTACTGTGATCTGTATCTTGCTTGCGGCGGGATCCATTCTATTATCATTAATCGCAGCGGTACATGAACGCAAACGAGATGTCGCGCTTCTTCGTCTTATCGGGAAATCGAGGTCATTTATTTGGTTTTCATTGATGGGCGAAGGCGTCATTCTTACCTTAATTGGCTTAATTTTGGGGATAGCCCTCGGTCATACAGGTGGTTACCTTAGCCGTGATGTGGTTTTTGCGAATACAGGTCTACACATACAGGCGGGCTCTTTGTTGCCAGGAGAGTCTTTACTAGTCGTGGTAACTTTGCTAATCGCTGTTGCAGCGTCCATCGGACCTGCGATACAAGCTTACCGAGTCGATCCCTTGCAATTATTCCGGTCTTGAGGTGATGTTAGGATGAAAAACAGTCATAGAATCACAGGTATAAGCTTATTTGTCATGTTTGTTATCATTTCGGGCTGCGGACAAAAGGGGTCCGAGAAATCAGGACAGTCCTTCGGAAGTATCATCACGAATATGGAAGCTGTTGCATCTCAAACTCCGAGCAGTAGTGTCTCCCCTAAGGAGACACCTATCGAAACGCCGATTGTGGTGCCAAGCGCTAGACCAGCTGTTCAAGAGATTGCTCCAACGTCAACTTCTGGACCGTCGTCGCTTCCACCAACGTCATCCCCACAGGTACAAGCGGATACCAGTAAGCCACAAACCATATCGACGTCGCCCAAACCTTCCGAGCCAGTTCAACGTGCAGATGCAAAGGTTGCAGCCAAACCGACGGAGCCTGTGACAACGCCGCCCAAATCGAAACAAACCCAACTGTCCAATGAAATTACGTGGGCTGAGTTTTTCGATAACGATAAACAAGATACACCCTCCAATAAATTCTGGGATACGAACGGGAAGACTGTCCAGATCAGAGGCTTTATGGGGGAGGTTCTCTCCTTTGACAAACACTGGTTTCTACTGATTCCACAGCCAGGTGCAGAGTGTCCATTCGATAATGGCGATGAGACTTACTGGAATAAAATCATGATAGTTTACGTTCCTGATTCAATGAAGTTGAGGTACACCAATGGTCCTCTACTGATCACAGGTAAGCTCGATGTAGGGATTAAGCTAGATGAATCGGGCTACAAAACGATGTTTCGTCTATACGATGCTTCTTTTGAAAAAATAAAGGAATGAACAGGAGCTTGATTTTGCATAAAAAAGTGTCTGTTCGCAAACGATAAACTAGTCGTACAATTAAGAATTCACGGTTAATAGGAGGCATTGGCACATGAATCAAAAGCAGAATAATCAGGCTCAGAGCAACTTGCCAGTTGCAAAGCAGGAAGATGTTGAATTTTCAGCTGAAGTAGCGGATAAGGATGACTTTGAGGCTGCGGAACGCGCGCAAGCAGCGGATGACCGACAGGAAGATCAGTAATGGCGGAGAAAGGGATTCTTGCCTATTTTCATTCCCCAGAACAAGCTGAAGGAGCCGCGTCTAAGCTGAAAGCCTTACGAGCTGTGGATGTGCAGGTTGACCGGTTCAATAACGATATCGGCAGTGGATTAGAGTCAGCGATGGCTGATAGTCTGATAAGTCAAGATCATGAGGTCGATTCAGTTGGACTTGATATTGTGTTGGCTGCTGTGATAGATGAGCAGTGTTATGAACAGGCCATTCGTGTAATTGAAACAGCGGGTGGCTCGGTATAAACAAGAGCACCTGTTCCAGCGGACCTCAAGTATCAGGTCGCTGGAGCAGGTGCTTTTTCAAATGACAACACTTATTCAACGCTCATCATTTTGACAAGCTTATCTGGATAATTCGTAATAATGCTCGATACACCGAGAGCGAGCATACGTCTCATCATCCTTGTGTCATTCACTGTCCAAACATAGACTTCTTTATGGTGATTCTCGGCCAGCCTCATGAAAGATTCATTCACAAGCGGATAGGCCGAAGAAATAACTTCATAATCAGAGCTTTTCATGAGCTCATCGAGATCTTCCGTGTTTTGTCCTATAATGAGGCCTGTTTTAATGGAGGAGTTCAGAGATTTCACTTTATGCAAAAGCTCCGCATCGAATGACGTCACGGTACATTCCTTCACAAAATCATGGGATTGGATGATATCAACTGTTTTTTTGGCAAGTTCAACTGCATGACCATTATTTTTTAACTCGATATTCAGCTTCATATGACCTTTGGCCAGTGTAATTACTTCATCTAAGGTAGGGACATGCTCATCTGTAAAATCCTTATGATACCAACTTCCTGCACTTGCTTGTTTGAGCTCAGATGAGGTGAGTTCCCACATATTTTTGTTAATACCCGTTGTTCTATATACACTATTATCATGCATTAGCATGACGACGCCATCAGCCGTTTCTTGCACATCTAACTCTGCATATCCAGCGTGATCGGTAATAGCTTGTTGCATCGCAGCTAGCGTATTCTCAGGCGTATGCCCTGAGCTTCCACGATGAGCGGTAACTTGACTGTAATTGTCAGCCATCATGGTTTTGGTTGTCAGGGGGGCGATAAGCGCCATTGCAAGGAAAACAGGAAGAACCATGAGTGTTTTGCGCATAAGATGTCTCCGTTCTTACGATAGATAATAATGATGACTTATTCAATGTAGCACCATAGTGTTAGAACAGTGTTAAGAAAAATAAAAAAGCGCTTACATTGATGGCTCCATTTTACCCCAGAAGCGAAGTGTAGTACAATACTCTTTGTGAAAATAGACCTAATTGGTTTATTTTACATAGGAATAACCGACAGGAGGAGCAACACCGATGCTTTGGCAGGAATTAACGGTACATACAACAGAAGAAGCGATAGAAATGATAACCAACTTTGTTCATGAATTGGGAGCTGGAGGTGTTTCCATCGAGGAATCCGGCACCTTAAATAAAGAGAGAGATACGTCGTTTGGTCAATTATACGAAGAGCCATTTAACGATATCCCTGAAGGAAGAGCTGTGATTAAAGGTTACTTCTACCATGGCACAGACATGGAGCCTGTTCTGGCTAACTTGAAGGCATCCGTTGAACAACTGGCAGAATTTGATATTGATACGGGGAATCCAACGTTTGAAGTTGTGGAAGTCGATGATGAAGACTGGGCACATGCGTGGAAAACGTATTTCAAACCGATTCGTGTATCCGATCGCTTGACGATTAAACCGACATGGGAAGACTACACGGCATCCGAGGGTGAAATCATACTGGAGCTAGACCCAGGCATGGCATTCGGAACGGGGACGCATGCAACGACATCGCTTTGTTTGAAAACGTTGGAAAAAGTAATGAAGCCTGGAGACGACGTCATTGACGTAGGAACCGGTTCAGGAATTCTTTCCATTGCAGCAGCAAAGCTAGGCGCGAAACATGTACTTGCTGTGGATCTAGATCCCGTAGCTGTTACGAGTGCATTGGATAATACGAAGCAGAACCAACTCGAAGATAAAATTACAGTGAAACTTAGCGATCTTCTTGGCGTACTAAAAGAAAGCGAGTCCGAAGGGGATGCTCAGCTAGGTGTTTCGATCCCGGTTCAACTCGTTGTAGCAAACATCTTGGCAGAAGTTATTGTGATGTTTGTAGATGACGTGTACGAGGTGTTGCAGCAGGGCGGTTATTACATAACTTCAGGTATCATTACGAACAAAGAAGCGGATGTAGAAAAAGCACTGGTTGCAGCTAAATTCACGATCGTAGAGAAAAACTATGATTCGAATTGGGTTGTAATCGTAGCTAGAAAGCTGTAGGTGTTGGCTCATGGGAGGCTTATTATTTTACGATTGGAATACGCTGCCGTTTGTAATTTTGGTGCTCGTGCTTTCGTTTACGATTCATGAATGGGCGCATGCGTATAGCGCCTATAAATTAGGAGATTCTACGGCGTATCAGTTTGGCCGCGTTTCCTTGAACCCGATGGTCCATTTGGACCTTTTCGGGACGATTATGTTGTTGATCGCTGGTTTTGGTTGGGCGAAACCTGTGCCAGTTAACCGTGGTAATTTCAAACGTCCTCGCTTGTTTGGGATTATTGTGACCGCGGCAGGACCGATTAGTAACTTGATTTTGGCCTTTATCACGTTATTTATTTTCGCGCTTTTTCAGAAATATGGTTGGCTAGATGGGATGTCCAAGGGCAGCGCAGATGCGATTGTCCTGTTCTTGAAGCTGATGTTAAATATTAATATTACATTATTTCTGTTTAACTTGATTCCAATTCCACCGCTGGATGGATATCGGATTATTCAGGATTTGGTAAACCTGAGGTACACGGAGACACTTCAAAAGTTTGAACAGTGGGCATCTGTGATCTTCTTGCTAGTTGTCTTTATCAGACCTCTACGTCAAGTAACGCTTGATCCTTACCTACGTTTAGGCGACGACATTATCAATCAATTTGCCATTGTGATTACTAGCATATTGGGCATGTAACCTCTCTCCAGAGAGTTCCATATGGATTTTCCGGTTCAAACGAGGTATGATGGTGTGTGGAGTTTCACGGTGACATCGGTGTTCGAATAAAGTTCAAATGAAGTTCAAATGAACGAAGATAGAGAGGCTTTGACTATGCAGCGTTATTTTCTCCCGCCCCAGCAGTTCCATGCTTCTACACAAACAGTCACCATTGAGGGGGACGACGCCCATCATCTTGGTCGCGTCATGCGAGCAGAGGTAGGAGATCAGGTTATCTGCAGCAATGGTGTGAACCGTGAGGTGCTCGTCCGTATCACTCACTTAGATAAGGGAGCTGTGACCGCGGAAATCGTGGAGGAGCTCGCTATGGACGCGGAAGCGGCTGTTAACGTGTGGATTGCACAGAGCTTGCCCAAAGGCGATAAGATGGAGCTTATTATTCAAAAAGGGACCGAGATCGGGGCAGCCCGGTTTCTTCCTTTTTTATCGGAACGAACCATTGTGCAGTACGATGCGAAGAAAGAAGCTAAGCGCACAGAGCGCTGGCAGAAAATCGCGAAGGAAGCAGCAGAGCAAGCTCATCGTAACCGTGTACCGCAGATTGAATCCGTCTATACATGGAAGCAATTGCTGCAGCGCGCAAAGGAAGCAGATGTTGCTTGGATTTGCTATGAGAAGGAAGATGGTCAGCAGCTGAAGCCTGCCATACAAGCAGCGCTAGCGGAAGGCCAAGTAGGACCAGGCAAGCAAGTATTGATTGCGGTTGGCCCCGAAGGTGGATTCACAGAGCAAGAAATTAAGCAAGCTGAAGAGGCTGGCTTTCGCTCGGTTTCGCTGGGGAATCGCATTTTACGGACAGAGACGGCTGCGATGGTGGGTCTTACATGTCTGTTTTATGAAACCGGAGAAATGGGAGGATAAGCGAAGATGGCAACGGTAGCGTTTCATACACTGGGATGTAAAGTAAACTTTTATGATACAGAAGCGATTTGGCAGCTTTTCAAAAATGAGGGCTATGAACAAGTTGATTTCGAAAATACGGCAGATGTCTATGTGATTAACACATGTACAGTAACAAATACAGGGGATAAGAAGAGTCGCCAGATGATACGTCGTGCGATTCGTCGTAATCCGGAAGCGATTGTTGCTGTAACAGGCTGTTACGCGCAAACATCGCCAGCGGAAATTATGGCGATTCCAGGTGTGGACATGGTCATCGGGACGCAGGATCGCGAGAAAATCATTCCGCTTGTGAAGCAGTTTGAGTCGGATCGTCAACCGATTAACGCGGTGCGAAACATCATGAAAACCCGTTCGTTCGAGGAACTGGATGTGCCTGATTTTGCTGATCGTACGCGGGCATTTTTGAAAATTCAAGAAGGATGCAACAACTTCTGTACCTTCTGCATTATTCCGTGGTCACGTGGATTGATGCGTAGTCGTGAGCCGCAAAGCGTAATTGCGCAAGCGGAACAGCTCGTAGCAGCAGGCTATCAGGAAATCGTCCTTACAGGTATTCATACTGGTGGCTATGGCGAAGATATTGAGGACTACAGCTTGGCGAAGCTGCTTAAAGATCTGGATAAAGTCGAAGGCTTGAAGCGTATTCGTATTTCGTCTATCGAAGCGAGCCAAATTACAGATGAAGTGATTGAAGTTCTGAAATCTTCGGACAAAATGTGCCGTCACCTTCACATCCCATTACAAGCGGGCGATGATCAGGTGCTTGCGCGGATGCGCCGGAAATATACAACGGCTGAGTTTGCTCGTAAAATCGAGCGTCTACACGAAATTATGCCGGATGTTGCGATAACAACGGATGTCATCGTTGGTTTCCCTGGAGAGACAGAAGAGATGTTCCGCGATGGCTACAAGTTCATGGAGCAAATGAAGTTCTCCGAAATGCACGTTTTCCCTTATTCGAAGCGGACAGGAACCCCTGCGGCACGGATGGAGGATCAGGTGGATGAAGAAATCAAAAATGCGCGTGTACATGAACTCATTGATCTTTCCGAGAAAATGCAGTTGGCGTATGCTCAGAAGTTTGTTGGGCAAGTGCTGGAAGTCATTCCAGAGCGTGCCTACAAAGGCGCACCTGATAGCGGCTTGTACAGCGGATATTCCGATAACTATGTGCAGTTAGTGTTTGAAGGTTCTGAAGATATGATCGGTCAAGTGTGCCGTGTGAAGGTAACGGAAGCCGGTGTGAATGAAAGCAAGGGACAACTCGTTCGCGTGCTTGAAGGCGTAGTGAATTTGTAAGTTAAGTTTAGTTAATTCCCCACCTCTACTCGTGGTCGTTCCTTTTGAATGACTGCGTTAGAGGTTTTCTCGATTAGACGGGAGCTTGTACGAGATCGAAGTGTGTAACTACTAAATCAGATGAGGTGCTTTGAAAATGACATTAAACGCGAAAGAAATTGCAAGCTATATCGACCATACTTTATTGAAAGCAGACGCGAGTACAGCTGCGATTCACAAGTTGTGTGAAGAAGCTGCGCAGCATCAATTTTTCAGTGTGTGTGTGAATTCTCAGTTTGTTGCCACGGCGGCTAAAGCTTTGGAAGGAACAGGCGTTAAGGTTGCTGCAGTAGTTGGTTTTCCTCTTGGTGCGAGCTTGAGTGAAGTGAAAGCCTTCGAAGCAGCTAAAGCTGTTGAAAATGGTGCAGCTGAAATTGATACGGTTTTGCCAATTGGGTTGCTTTTGGAAGGACAACTGGACGCGGTTCGTTCCGATATTAAGCAAGTAGTGGATGCTGTAAAAGGGAAAGCCATCGTCAAAGTAATCATGGAAACAGGTTTCCTGAATGATGAGCAGAAAGCAACGGCTTGCCGTCTTTCGGAAGAAGCGGGAGCTCATTTCGTGAAAACCTCGACTGGTTTTGGTCCTGGTGGAGCTACCGTGGAAGATGTTCGCTTGATGCGCCAAAATGTATCCAGCACGATCGGTGTGAAAGCATCTGGCGGCGTACGTGATGTAGAGACGGCGATTGCCATGATTGAAGCAGGTGCGACAAGATTAGGTACCAGCTCAGGTGTAGCTATTGTGAACGGAACTCAAGGCGCTTCCACATACTAAGATAGCAGAGAGGCAAAGCGACTAGGGAGCCTACGATATTGAATATGGTTTGAGAACGGGCAATCTGTGAAGCGGCGTCATCAGCAAGTAGTGCTGAAAAATAAACGAGCACATGGATAATAGGGTAAAAGAGGATCGCGCCTCCGACATTCAGCAGCACATGTGACCAGGCGACGTATCGCCCTGCGGGTGAGCTGCTCATACCTGCGATTAGAGCGGTGACGCAGGTGCCGACATTGGCACCTATCGTGATCGCAACCCCGAGCTCGACGGGGATGGCTCCTGTGGCGGCGAGGCTCATCGCCATCGCAATGACGGCCGCGCTGCTATGCACGAGCGCGGTCACGGCTGCGCCTGCGAGGATGCCCCAGAGCAGGCTTTCTTGCGCCTGGTGCACGAACCAGGTGAACAGACCGCGGGACTGCAGCTCAGGCCCGATGGTTTGCATGATCTCGATGCCGAGCAGCACGAGAGAGAAGCCAACCACCGCGAGCGAGCAGTAGCGGACGCTGCGCACCCATTGGCGACCGCCGTGTTGTACGGCGGTCTGTGGTTGTGCCGCGGCTGCTTGCGCGGCAAGTGAGCGTGGGCCGCTTGCCTGTGGCAGCGGCCCGGCCAGCCAGCTCGCCAGCCAGACGCTGGCGCTGGCGAGCAGGATCGGCACGCCGATGCCACCCAAGCTGAGCCCGATCAGCTCAGTGGTGAGGCACGTGCCGATGTTCGTTCCGAGAATCACGCCGAGTGTTCTCGGGAATGACAGGACGCCGGCGCCGACGAGGCCGATGGCGATGACCGTGATTGCGGTGCTGCTCTGCAGCGCCGCTGTCAGTACGGTGCCGGTGAGTAGTCCGCGCACCGGTGTGCGGGTAAACCGCTCCAGCCACAGCTGGAGGCGGGGGCCAGCCCAGGTTTGAAGCGAGGTTTCCATCAGCTTCATCCCAAGCAGAAATAAGATAAAGCCTGTGACAACAGGCAGAATAATAGCATGAATCATGAGAAGATCTCCTTTTCGTGAGCGAAAGACGTTTTCAACCAATATATGTGACCGTACAGACAAGCATGACAAGCCAGATGGTGTAAGTGAACGGTTTCACGCAAAGGATGGCTAATAACATGGCAGTAGTATTTTTACATAAGAAACGCAAACCCCGTTTGGAGCAAGGACATCCGTGGGTGTATAAGAGTGAAATTGAGCGCACGGATGGGGACATTGAGCCTGGACAGCTTGTGTCTGTTCAAAATCATCTTGGGAAGTATCTAGCCACTGGCTATTACAACGAGGCGTCACAGCTAACGGTACGTATTGTATCGTATAGCCCGAATGAAGCGATGAATACGGATTTTTTCGTAGAGCGTTTCACGCGTTGTTTCCTTCATCGTCAGCGCTTTGTGAAAGGCGCTCAGTCCTATCGTCTGGTGTATGGGGAAGCTGATTTCCTGCCAGGACTCATTGTGGATAAATTCGAGAACACGCTTGTTGTTCAACTTTTAACCTTAGGGATGGACCTCTGTAGAGACAATATCGTGGAAGCATTGGTTCAAGTCATGAAGCCAGCAGGGATTTATGAGCGTAGTGACGTTTCCATTCGTGAGTTAGAAGGTCTGAAGCAGACGAAGGGACTCTTGTACGGAGATTGCGCAAAGCATGTTGATATCTTAGAGAATGGCCTTCGCATTCGCGTGGATATTGAGGAAGGTCAGAAGACGGGGTACTTCTTCGACCAACGAGAGAATCGCGCAGCGATTGCGCCATTGATGACGGGCTGGGGTCACCGCAGTGGCATTCATTTGACGGAAATCGAAGAGAATGGCGTAACGCAAATGCTGCCTGTGAATGCCAATGGCAAAGTAGTGACGTTCCCTCTGTGGGACGGAGCCTCGGTGCTGGAGTGCTTCTCGCATACAGGGAGCTTCACGTTAAACGCTTGTCAATTCGGGGCGAAAAAAGTGACATGTCTTGATATTTCCGAGCATGCCATTGAAAGCGCACGTACGAATGTTGCTCTGAATGGATTCGAGGATCGCGTCGAATTCGTCGTCGCTGATGCGTTCGAGTACTTGCGTACGCAAGTAAAAGGCTTGGATGAGCGTAAGCTTCGCTCTTCAGCAGGTGTGGCAGGACAAACTAAGGTAGACACCTCAAAGCCTGTAGGCACAGGTGGTCGGACTTGGGACGTCGTTATTCTAGATCCGCCTGCCTTCGCCAAGACGAAAAGTGCCGTTGAAGGCGCTTGCCGAGGCTATAAGGATATCAATTTGCATGGCATGAAGCTTGTGAATGAGGGTGGCTATCTTGTCACAGCAAGCTGTTCCTATCACATGCATCCGGAGCTGTTCCTTGAAACGATCCATGCAGCAGCAACAGATGCGGGTAAACTACTGCGCTTAATTGAATTCCGAGGGGCAGGGATGGACCACCCGCGTATTCTCGGCGTAGATGAGGGGCATTATTTGAAATTTGCGATTTTTGAAGTGCGAAGCAAATAAACAAGGGTTTCTAATTGATTTTCTGATGTGTAAGCAAAGCTGGAAGTATTCTAGCTTTGCTTTTTTGTGTTGTGATAGTGGGGTTTCGTGAGCAGTTAGTCGATGAAATCGATTAACTCGAGAGGAAGAGTGGGTTTCTGGGTAAAGTTAATCGAAAAATTCGATTAACTCGAGAGGAAGAGTAGGTTTCTGGTGAAGTTAATCGAAAAATTCGATTAATTCGAGAGGAAGAGTGGGTTTATGGGTGGAGTTAATCGAAAAATTCGATTAACTCGGTAGAAATAGTTGCTCTACAGGGAAGTTAGTCGAAGAATTCGATTTACTCCTGAGCAAGAGTGTCCCGACAAGTCACTTTAGTCGAAAAAACGACTACTCGCGCAAATTCAACAGGCATACCTTGAATCCATTCTACGAGGATGGTGTAGACGTTTATCTTTTATATGCTATAATATTAGAATATATGTTCGTATTCCTGCGTTAAATAAATCCCCCAGATCCCCCTCCATCATCTACCACGCCGACTCAGCACCAAAAATATGCTAGAATAGATAGATAGAATACGAGAATTGCTTACGAAGTAAGCTTTCCGACGGAAAGTGTTAGGAGGCCCTGAATGTCCATTCGATTCGTAATTGGTAGAGCCGGAAGCGGCAAGAGTGAACGCTGTCTGACGGAAATGAAGGAGCAATTGGCATTAGCGCCTGAAGGAGATCCGTTAATATTGCTTGTCCCTGAACAAGCCACATTCCAAGCTGAGCACGCGCTAGTTTCGGATCCTAGTATTCGGGGAATGATTCGCGCACAAGTATTAAGCTTTCACCGTTTAGCTTGGCGTGTGATGCAAGAAGAAGGCGGCACGGCGAGGCTGCCTATTGATGATACAGGAAAGAAACTGCTGTTAACGAGCATTTTACATAAATACAAAGATAAACTTCGCCTCTTCGGTCACTCGGCTGAGCAGATGGGCTTTGTTGACCGTTTGAACCAGCTTTTTACGGAGATGAAACGCTATTGTGTGACGGCTGAACAGCTAGAGACACATGAGAATAAGCGAGTGACCAACCTTGGAGAACACGGCTTGCTGCGAGATAAAATGCACGATATTCAACTCGTCTACAAGCAGTTTGAGTCGGAGCTTGCCAAGCAGTATTTGGATGGCGAGGATTATTTGACGCTGCTTGCTGAGCAAGTATCAAGTTCCGGCTATTTGCGTTCAGCTTCGGTATGGATAGATGGATTTCATGGCTTTACACCGCAAGAATTTAAGGTGCTTGGTGCTTTATTTGCAGCATGCAAGCAAGTGACGATTACGTTATGTCTAGATCGTGAACTTCATGCGGGAGATATGCCGGATGAGTTGGATTTATTCCATCCTACAGCTTCGACGATGGTACGCTTGCAGGAGATGATTTGGCAGCTTGGTCTAGGTGCTGCTGAAGTTCTTCAGCTTACACCAGATCGTTCACCGCGATACGAAGATAGTCCTGCGCTTGCCTATTTGGAACAGAATTTTGATCGTCGAATTGGCGGGGGAGCACCTAAGTATCAGACTTCACCAGGAGAGAAAATAGCCGATCAGCTCGTTATTAGGGAAGCTGTACATCGACGTGCGGAGGTTGAAGGCGCCGTGCGTGACATGCTGCAGCTAGTTAGAGAGCAGGGTGTGCGGTGGCGTGAAATGGCCATCATGGTGCGGAATATGGAAGGCTATCAGGATCTGTTAAACATGGTACTTACGGATTATGAAATCCCTCACTTTTTTGATCAGAAACGGTCGGTGCTTCATCATCCACTCGTGGAATTCATTCGGTCTGCGCTAGAGGTTATTCAACATAATTGGCATTACGATGCCGTATTCCGTTGTATCAAGACTGATTTATTGCTGCCTCCGGGTGCAACATCTCAAAGGACTGAGCTTGATAAATTAGAGAATTATGTGCTTGCTTTCGGGATTCAAGGCTATAGATGGACGGATGGGAAGCCATGGACCTATCAATTCCGTGCCAACTTGGAGCAAGCGGAGGATCAGGTTAATGAACAAACAGCCGAGCTTCAAGCACTAAATACGAGCAAATCGTGGGTCGTGCGTCCATTACTTGCACTAGCTAATCGTCTTGGACAAGCGCGTACGGTTAAGGCTCAGGTTGAAGCGGTTTATGAGCTATTGGTTACAGTGCAAGCACCAGAGAAGCTTGCAGCATGGACGCAGCAAGCAACACTTGATGGAAAGCCAGAAAAAGCTCGCGAACATGGTCAAATGTGGAACAGTGTGATGGATATGCTTGATCAATTGGTGGAAACCATGGGCGATGATGAACTTTCCTTGGAGCTGTTTAACGGTCTTATAGAAACAGGGATGGAAAGCATGAAGCTTGGCCTCGTTCCGCCTTCGATGGATCAATTACTGATCGGAAGTATGGATCGAACTCGCTCAAGCGGGATTAGATACGCCTATATTTTAGGTGTGAATGATGGAGTTATTCCAGCGCAGATAGCTGAAAAAGGTGTGCTGACAGAAGCGGAGCGAAGTGTTCTGATGGACTCCGGATTGCCTATGGCAGATGGGAGCCGACGGAAGCTGTTGGACGAGCAGTTTATCGTCTACACATCGTTGACTGTACCAGGCAAGCGGCTTTGGATGAGTTATCCTTTAGCGGATGAAGAAGGGAAATCATTATTGCCCTCGGAGCTGATCAGGCAAATGCGGCAGCTTTTTCCAGGTACGGAAGAGTCTCTACTTTTGGCAGAACCGTCAGTGGAATCGCCAGAAATTGAGCAAGCAGCCTATTTAGCCCATCCGACACAGGCGATCTCCTATTTGGCTGTTCGCATGAAGCATTGGATGCTAGGTGGACGTATGTCAGAGCTTTGGTGGGATGCGTACAATTGGTATGCGAAGCAACCCGCCTGGCAAATGAAACTGCAATCACTCGTACAGGCTTTGCAGTATACGAACAAAGAGAAAGGGCTTTCCTCCAAAACGAGCAAGCTGTTATATGGTGAGCATTTGCGCGCAAGTGTTTCACGCATGGAGAAGTATGTGGCATGTCCGTTCTCTCACTTCGTTTCTCATGGCTTACGACTACAAGAGCGTCGTGTGTATCGCTTGGATGCACCTGATATCGGACAATTGTTCCACGCGGCATTGAATCAATTCGTTCAGAAACTTCAGCAGGATCAGCTAGATTGGGGTTCACTTTCCGCCGAGCAATGTATGGAGAGGTCTGCACAAGTGGTGGACGAGCTTGCGCCGAGACTTCAAGGTGAAATTCTGCTGAGCTCAAGTCGCTATGCGTATATTGCTAGAAAACTAAAGCAAGTGGTTGGCAGGGCAGCAGTTATTCTCGGCGAGCATGCCAAGCATGGTCAATTTCAACCCCTGGGGCTGGAAATTGATTTTGGACCAGGCAAGGATTTGCCTTCACTGATATTTGAATTGGAAAACGGCTGTACGATGGAGATTATCGGACGAATCGACCGTGTGGATCGCGCGGATGGTGAGCAGGGTGTGCTTTTACGAGTGATTGACTACAAATCCAGTCAAACGGCCTTGCAGCTCTCAGAAGTGTACTACGGATTATCCCTACAGATGCTGACTTACTTGGACGTTATTCTTACGCATGCGGAGACATGGCTCGGTGTTGAAGCAAAGCCGGCAGGCGTGCTTTATTTCCACGTGCATAACCCAATGCTGCAGCAGAAAAATGCGCTTGATCCTGCCTCCGTCGAGAAAGAGCTTCGAAAACGATTTAAAATGAAGGGTTTGATTACTGCTGATGCTGAGGTAGCCGGTATGATGGATGATGAGCTTATCCATAGCTCTGGGCATTCACAGCTTATTCCAGTCGCTTTAAAGAAAGATGGAAGCTTTTACTCGACTTCATCGGTAGCAACGGACGAGCAGTGGGATACGCTCCGCACCTATGTACGTAAACAAGTCAAACAAATTGGAACGAACATTACGGATGGTCATGTTGATATTGCTCCTTATCGTTTAGGGAAAAAGTCAGCCTGCCAGCATTGTTCGTATACGGCGATTTGTCAAATAGATCCCTTATTTGAAGGGAATGAGATTCAAGTTTTTCGACCGCGTGCGAAGGATCAAGTTTGGACGGAGCTGGCTGCGCACGTAAGCGGGCCGTGAAGGTAGAAAGGAGCGTACAAGGTGACACAACAACAAGAACCTAAACCCCTCGGTAGTACATGGACGGATGATCAATGGGATGCAATCACCCTCAAGGGGCAAAACATGTTGGTTGCCGCTGCTGCTGGCTCTGGCAAAACTGCCGTACTCGTAGAACGTATCATTCGTCGGATCTCCAATGAATGGGAACCGATCGATGTAGACCGATTACTCGTTGCAACGTTTACGAAAGCAGCGGCTTCCGAAATGAAGCATCGGATTCGAGAGGCACTTGAGAAAGAACTGATGAAACAGCCGCATTCACAGCATTTGCGTAAGCAGCTGGCGCTAATGGGGAAGGCATCGATTACAACTCTTCACTCCTTTTGTTTAGAGGTTGTACAGCGTTATTTCAGTCTCATCAAATTAGATCCTGGCTTTCGAATTGCGAATGAAACGGAAGCTGATTTACTCCGACAGGACTTGCTAGGCGAGATGCTTGAAGAATATTATGCTGCGAGTGATGAGGACAGCGCCTTCTGGCGTTTGGTGGATTCGTTTAGTGGTGAACGCAACGATAACGCAATTATGCTGCTCATCCAGAAGTTGTATGATGTATCTCGCAGTCATCCTTGGCCGGAGCACTGGCTAAGAGGGACAGCCTCGATGTTCGGCCCGCCTGCAAAGCAAGCCGACCCAGTGATTACGGATGAGTTAACAGCGGTAGTCGAAGAAGCTCTGCCTTATGTTGCCGCGGCATCTGCAGCTGTGGATTATTCACTATGGGAGCAAAGTTTGGTTCGTGATCTTTCCCTCGAACTCGAAGGGGCAGCGGATTTGCTAGGGCAAGCCCTCAACATTGCGGAATCCCCGGGAGGGCCTGCGCCTTATATCGATAATTTACGTGATGATATATTGCTTGTTCAGAATTTACTGGAAACAACAACGTATCCTTGGTCCGTCTTGTATCTTGGTTTTCAAACAGTCGAGTTTGGTAAGCTCAAAGCCTGCAAGGGCGATGATTATGATAAAGGGCTGCAAGAAGAAGTCAAAGAGCTTCGAAACAAGGCGAAGGAACAAATTAACAAATTAAAAGAAGAATTGTTCGGACGAACGCCAGAGCAGTTTCATCAAGAAATTGCAGACATGGCTCCGTTACTGCACGTCCTCGTTGATCTTATCGTTGATTTCGGTCAGCGGTATCAAACGGCTAAAGCAGCGAAGGGACTGATTGACTTTGCTGATTTGGAGCACTATTGCTTACAAATTCTAAGTGCGCCTGGTTCCATGCCTGGTGAGTTGTATCCTTCAGAAGCGGCGCAAGCGTATCGGAAGCAGTTTGCAGAAGTGCTGCTGGATGAATATCAGGATACGAATCGTGTCCAAGAAGCGATTGTGGAGTTGATTTCAACATCAAAGCCTGGTAATCGGTTTATGGTTGGCGACGTGAAACAAAGTATTTATCGGTTTCGTCTGGCAGAACCAGGTCTATTCTTAGAAAAATACAAAGCGTATCGTTCCAACAAAGAAGCAGCCTCTGATGGAGAAATGAACGGCGGAAGAATTGACTTAGCGAGAAATTTCCGCAGTCGTCTTCAAGTCGTCGATGCGGTTAACTTTATTTTCAAACAAATGATGAATGAAACTGTCGGTGAAATTGCCTACGATGAGCGAGCGGAATTGGTGTATGGAGCGGGTTATCCCCCATCCGCGTCTGATTGTTCTGTGGAGATGCTATTGATTGACCGTGGGAAAGACGGAGCAGACAAAAGCGAAGCGTTCACAGAAGAATCCGATGATAGTAGTGACGACATCAACGCTGAGGGTGATGAAAGTGCGATTGATCCCATCTTAGAAGCGGAGGAACTGGAAACCGCGCAGTTGGAAGCACGTACAATTGCTCGTCAAATCAGAGGGTTGTTAGGTGCAGCTGGTCAAGAGCCATTTCAAGTTTTTGATAAACGAACAGGCGGCGATCGCCCGGCAACCTACAGGGATATCGTGATTTTGTTGCGTGCAACCCAAGCGTGGTCCCCGATTCTGATTGATGAGCTTAAGAAACAAGGCATTCCAGCTTATGCTGAGCTAAGTACAGGTTATTTCTCGGCAACAGAAGTTGAGACGATGCTTTCCTTGTTGAAGGTCATCGACAATCCGTATCAAGACGTACCTTTGGCGGCTGTATTGCGATCTCCTATGGTTGGGCTGACAGCCGAGCATTTAGCTCAAATTCGAGCTGCGGATAAATCCATACCTTTCTATGAGTCTGTATTGCGCACTGCTGGGCAAAGTGCAGCACAGAATGCGGATGAAAAGCTGTCAATCAAATTGACGCTATTTCTTGAACAATTGGAGCAATGGCGTAATGACGCTAGACAAGGCTCGCTAGCCGACTTGATTTGGAGCATTTTTAGACAAACCGGCTATTATGATTTCGCTGGCGGTTTGCCTGGAGGCATGCAAAGACAAGCCAATTTAAGAGCTTTATATGATAGAGCAAGACAGTACGAGAGTACTTCACTGCGTGGATTATTCCGCTTCTTACGGTTTATTGAACGTATGAAAGAAAGCGGAGGCGATCTTGGAACCGCACGTGCACTGGGTGAACAGGAAGATGTCGTTCGTATTATGTCCATTCATAAGAGCAAGGGCTTAGAATTTCCGGTTGTATTTGTGGCTGGAATGGCGAAGATGTTTAATCAACGAGATTTGAATGATGCGTTCTTACTGCATAAAGAGCTTGGCTTTGGACCGCGATTTGTAGATACAACGCTGCGTGTCAGTTACCCGACGTTACCTTCTCTTGCGATTAAAAAGAGGCTGAAGCTCGAGCTTCTTGCTGAGGAAATGCGCGTCCTCTATGTGGCACTCACGAGAGCACGCGAGAAATTGTACTTACTCGGCACTGTGAAATCGCTCGATAAGCTGCTGCGTGGCTGGGCTCGTCATTTATCAAGAGAGGCATGGTATTTGCCTGATTTTGAGTTAGCTAAAGCGAAGAGCTATCTAGACTGGGTAGGACCTGCTTTGCTTCGTCATCCCGATGCTGCTCTGTGGCGTGAACGGCTTGGAATTAGTGATATTTCTTCAGATATTCGTTTGCTGCGTGATTCATCGCAATGGAAGCTCTCCGTGATTACGCCAGAAAGCTTGCAGGTGCTGGATGTCTTAGAAGATGCGGTTGTCGAGCCAGAAAGTGATCGATTCATAGCGATTCAGCAGCGTGAGGCTGTCACTACGTCTGGAAAGTGGAAAGAAGCTTTAGAGGAGCGACTATCCTGGACATACACATTCCCCGATGCGCCGAAGCATTTTGCTAAAACGACGGTTTCGGAAATGAAACGGTTATCTGAGCTCAACCGAATCGTGGATGAGTTCGAGTCGCCAATCGCTGTGGAAATCTCGTCCGGTGAGGGAACTATGCCAACGGCAAGTAAACCAGCGGCTACGATTTGGCGAAGACCGAGATTTATGGAAGAGCAAAAGCTAACGGCAGCTGAGAAAGGGACAGTTGTACATGCCGTTATGCAAAATATGTCTCTAGCAGAAATACCCACGGAAGCAAGTATTCAGTCAACACTCCAAGAGATGTTGGACAAGCAAACGATGACGCAAGATCAGCGTGATGTGGTAGATATCCCTGTTATTTTGAAATTTTTCGAAACACAGGTTGGGAAACGAATGATCCAATCGCGTAATGTGCAGCGAGAGGTTCCATTTAGTTATGGACTGACTGCAGGTGAGGTTTATTCCGAGGCGGATCCATCCACACTTGGTGAGACTGTGCTCATTCAAGGGGTTATTGATTGTCTATTTGAAGATGAGCTGGGACTCGTTCTCGTAGATTATAAGACAGATGCAGTTAGAGGAAGCACGGATGCAGAGCTTCAGCTTCGCTATGAGAAGCAAATAAGCTTATATGCTCGCGCTGTGGAACACATTTGGAAACGCCCGGTACACGGCAAGTTCCTCTATTTCTTTGATGGTGCCAAACTAGTAGAAATGTAGGGAGACAATAGAAACGAGCGACGACATGCAGTGGTCAGAAAGGAGATGAGACATGCGAATTTTACACACAGCCGATTGGCATTTTGGACGAGCCTTGGAGGGGCGCAGCCGGATGGAGGAGCAGATAGCTTTCATGGATGAGCTCGTGCGCATTGTGGAGGATCAAGCGATCGATCTGGTGTTGATTGCTGGAGATATTTATGACAGCGTGAACCCTCCTGCTGCAGCGGAGCAGTTATTTTATGAAGGCATATCCAGGCTTGCTGATGGCGGTAAAAGGCAAGTGGCGATTATTTCGGGTAACCATGATCATCCGGATCGGCTTGCGGCTTCGGGGCCGCTGGCAGCGACACAAGGCATAACCCTAATTGGATTGCCGATTCAGGAAATTCAATCTATCGGAATCGCACGAACAGGAGAACTTGCTCGTTTAATCGCTTTGCCGTATCCTTCGGAATCTCGCTTAAAGGAATTGCTTTCCGAAGTTGCAGAGGAAGAAGTGCTGCGCAGCAAATATTCGGAGCGGGTTGGAGCTTTGATTCGTAAACAGGCTACATCTTTCGAACCAAGTACAGTGAATTTGATCATGAGTCACTTATATGTACTAGGCGGACATGAAACGGAATCGGAACGACCAATTCAAGTCGGGGGTGCGTATACCGTTGACACAACAGCCTTGACCGCTGGAGCGCAATATGTAGCGCTTGGTCACTTGCACCGCCCACAAAATGTGAAGGCTGCATCCCCTATTCGATATAGCGGTTCACCAATAGCGTATAGCTTCTCGGAAGCGGGTCAAGCCAAATCCGTGACAATTCTTGATCTTGCGCCAGGGCAGGTGGCTGAGCCTCAGGAAATTTTCTTGTCCTCAGGACGCCCGCTGGTAAGCTGGAAGGCGAAGGAAGGTATTGGACAGGTGCACCAATGGTTAGATGAACAAAGGGATAGCACGGCATGGATTGATTTGGAGATCACGATGACTTCCGCCATGTCCATTGAACAAATACAATCGCTGCGTAAAGCCTACGAAGGCTTCATTCATATTCGTCCAATCTATCCAGAAATGGAAGCTGTTCGTACATCGATGCCGAGAGCAGCTTTTTCGATGGAGGAGCATTTTACACGCTTCTATGCGCGTCAAACGGGAGGCGCACAACCAGAGCCTGCGTTAGTTCAGTTATTTTTGGAGTTGCTGCAAGAGAAAGAGCTTGGCGATACCTCTGGCGGCGAATAAGCGCAATTGAAAGAATTGAGATGCGTGAGTGTGGGATAAGGATTGTTTGTTTTCCCCAACTAGTGCTTGTGGATAACTTTGTTATGTGAATGAAAGGAGGAAAGTAAGATGCGTCCAATACAGTTACAAATGTCGGGCTTGCAAAGCTATCGGGAGCTGCAGACAATTGATTTCAGCCAGCTCATAGATGCGGGTGTGTTTGGTATATTTGGGCCAACGGGAAGTGGGAAATCATCGATTTTAGATGCGATCACCCTCTCTTTGTATGGCAAAGTAGAACGAGCAAGCGGCGGTACGCAAGCGATTATGAATCATGCAGAGCAGACGCTGTTCGTTTCTTTTACATTTGAACTGACCAATGCAACAAGTACAGAACGATACCGGGTAGAGCGGCAATTCAAGCGTGGTGCTGAGATGTCCATCAATGGAACCATTTCTCGGTTCTTACATATTCGTGATAACGAAACGATTGTTCTGGCGGATAAGGCAGGAGAAGTCAATCAACAAGTTCAGAGCATTCTGGGGCTATCGATGCAGGACTTTACGAGAGCGGTCGTTCTGCCGCAAGGGAAGTTTGCTGAGTTTCTGACCTTGACAGGTAAGGACCGTAGACAAATGCTGCAGCGGCTTTTCCATCTTGAAACCTACGGGGACCATTTAAGTGCAAAGGTCAGCTCTAAAGTAAAGGAAACGGACAGCTCTGTTAAACAGCTTGCTGCCGAGCAGCAAGGATTAGGGGATGCGTCCTCAACGGCTTTGGAAGAAGCGAATAAAAAGCTTCATGAGGCGGAACAAGAAGCGGTTCGTAGCCGAGACCATTTGGAACGGCAGGAGAAGCTCTATGAAGAGCATAAACAAGTTTTCCATTGGATTAAGGAATCAGAGGGACTTGAACAAGAGCAGCAAAAGCATCAAGAGCAAGATGGACGTATTGCTGAAAAAGAACAGCTGCTGAAGCTTGGGGAACAAGCGGAGCGAGTTATTCCTTACTTGGAGCAGCATAAGTTGGCTGCTAGTGATGTGGTATCTAGCAAATCTCAACTTGATGCAGCTGTAACTGCGCAAGCGATCGCGGAAACTGCTCATCAGCAAGCAACACTAGCGTTTGACAAGGCGCAACAGGAACTGGTCTTGCAGGAAGGACCGTTACTGCTGCGCTTGGATCAGTTGGAGCAAGCGCTTGTCATTGGGCAGGAGCTTGAACAGGTACATTCTCAAATTCAAACGACACAAACGCAAGAAGTTGAAGTGAAATCAGCGTTATTGCGTCTGCAAGCGGACATTTCTAAATCGAATGAAACGAAGCAAAAGGCAGTGGCCAAACAAACAGAACTGAAATCGCAATTAAAGCTGGTTGAAACGGATGCCACACAGAGACAATTGCTTCAAAACGCCGTGCAAGCGAAAAAAGGGATTCTCCTTCTTCAGTCTCAAGAGCAGGAAGCGATGAATAGTAAAGCTGACAAAGCAAGTGCTTATGCTGCAGTTGAACATTCGCAAAGCTTGATTGTAGAGAAACAGGGAGTTCTGCAGGCTAAGCTTAGCGGTTGGTTTACAGCTTATGCTGCGTGTAAAGGGCACTTACAGAGACATGATGGTTTTTTTACAAAATTCTTTGCAGGCTTGCAAGGGTGGATGGATGAGCGACGTAAGCAGTTAAAGCATCAGGAGCGACATGCATTGGCTGCTTTATTAGCTGCAGAACTGGAGATGGGAGAACCGTGTCCTGTCTGCGGTGCGACGGAGCATCCGGCTCCTCAAGAGACCTCGATAGATGCAGGTGAGACAAGCACATCCGAAGGTATGTTGCAGCAAGTCGAGCCATTGTTGCAGCAAGTGAAAGAACGTCAGTTTCAAGGCTCGCAAGTCGTTCGAAGAATGGCGGATCTGCATAAGCAGGCTGCTGAATTGGATTTCCCAGCTGAAGTTAAGGGGAAACAGCAGGAGGGTGATGGGGGCATAGAACATGCCCTACAGGAAGCTGCTGTAGCTCAAGAAGAGGGAACGCATGTAGAGCTGAGAAGTTTTCAGTCAGAAATGAGTCTGGAGGATTGGCAGAAGCAATGGCAGCTATTGGAGTCAGACTTCCAATCTCGTATTTCTCAAGTAGAAGAGTGTGAGAGATTTTTTCAAGATTTCTACAAAGAACATGCCCAGCTAACACAACAAGGTCTTGTCTTACATGCACAATTACAGACTGCTGCTAGTTTGCTTGTGGAAGCAGAAAGCAAATTAACAAGCCTAAGCAAATCTGTTGAAGATCAGATTCGTCAGTGGCATGCGGATTTTGAAACGCTGACTTGGGATCTGGTGGATGATCAACTCCATCAGCTCCTTGAGCATGAGCGTTTAGCCGATGAACTGCGCGGACGCATTGAGAAAAGCATTCCGTTTCTCGAGGAGCTTCTCGTCAATCTCGAGAGCCTGCAGCTCGCTGCGCAAGAGCAAGATCGCACAGCCTTGCAGCTGCATGAGCGGCTGCAAGGGCTTGCGCAGCTCGCCGCCGACAAGTCGCGGCAGCTCGCTCTGCGCGCGCCTGGCGCGGCGGTGCCGCAGCTCATCGCGGAGGCGACCTCCGCGCTAGCGCAGCTGCGGCAGCTCGCGCAGACGACCAAGCTCGCGCACGCAGCGGCGCAGCGCGAGCAGTCCCTGGCGGCGCAGCGCTACAGCGCCGCCGCCGAAGCCGCTGCCGCTGCCGCGCGGCAGCAGGCGCAGACCGAGCGCGCGCTGCAAAGCGCGCTCGAGAGCAACGGCTTCGCGTCGCGCGAAGCCGCAGAGGCAGCGGCGCTGGCGCCTGAGCAGCGCCGCGGTTGGGCGCAGCTCGCGGCGGAGCACCGCGAGCGGGAGCAGGCGCTGCGCGCCCAGCTGGCGCAGCTGGCAGCGAAGCTGCAGGGCCGCGTGCTGAGCGCGGCTGAGTGGGCGCAGTCGCAGGTGCAGCTGAGCGACGCGAAGGCCGGCGCCGAGGCCGCGCTGGAGGCGCGGGCCAAGGCGGCGCAGGGTGCAAGCGAGCTCGCTGCGCGGCACTTGCGCTGGTGCGAGCTCGAGGCGCAGCGTGTGGAGCAGGCGACGCAGCTGGAGCGGCTTGGCAAGCTGCAAGCCGTGCTCAAAGCGAATGCCTTCGTCGAATACCTGGCCGAAGAGCAGTTAATGCAGGTAAGTCGCGCGGCATCCGAGCGACTTGGTGAGTTGACGCGCCGTCGTTACGGCATTGAAGTCGACTCTGGCGGTGGCTTCGTCATTCGTGACGACGCGAATGGCGGGGTGAAGCGTCCAGTTGGAACGCTATCCGGTGGGGAAACCTTCCTTACCTCGTTAGCACTGGCTTTAGCATTGTCCGCTCAGATTCAGTTGAAAGGCGAATATCCGTTAGAGTTTTTCTTCCTTGATGAGGGCTTCGGTACACTTGACCAAGAGTTGCTGGACATGGTAATAGGTGCGTTAGAGAAGCTTCATACAGATCGTCTAGCTGTAGGCGTCATCTCTCACGTACCCGAGCTGCGCGCTCGACTCGTTCGCAAATTAATTGTACATCCCGCAGAGCCTTCAGGTCGTGGGAGTCGTATTTCAGTTGAAGAACTATGAGTAAGCTTCGTAGGTAAGCTTTTTCTCCAATAAGTAAGGCTAATGACGCACTGTTCGTCATTAGCCTTTTTTTATTTCCTATATGCCCTCTAGGTAAAGGTATCAAGCCGTTTCGTACAAGTTGGCATACACTGCACCAACATGAAGAAAAGGGGAATGTGCATGGCAACATTTCATGAAGCACTGAAACATAAGAATCGACTCTCGCCTGTATTATTGAAAAGGGCGGAGGTTATGGCGGTCGGGGTAGGATATGCAGATCCCCTTAAGCCAACTTCGGGGGCAAGTGTCATCGTTTACACCCATCAAAAAATAGTGCCTTCCGGATTGAATAATCTCAAAAGTGTTGCCGCAAAATTAGGTTCATCCGTGCCGGTGCGCTTTCTCTCATCTAATTCCTTCAAAGCGCATGTGCTGACTGCTGCCAAACCCAAAGCTTATAAGGCAGTCACTTTTCAAAGCAGACAGCGTCCAGTTCCTGGCGGCGTAAGTATTGGCAAAACCAATCCCTTCTCTACGGGGACAGGCGGTTTGGTTGTGATCAAAAATAATCAACTTTACATCCTCAGTAATAACCATGTGCTGATCAGAAATAACTCATCTGCATTCTCGGAAACGGTACAACCAGGGCCCGCTGATGGCGGGGTGCCAGGGACGGATCGTGTAGGAAGAGCTTATCAATTTGTACCATTACGTCCGGGTGAAGTTAATTTCCAAGATTCGTCAATAGCCCTTCCGACCTCTAACAGCCTATTAAATCCACGGTATTTGCGCAGTGCATCAGGCCAACTAATTACAGTCCCAGGACATCTATTAAGCTATCCTGTCGGTCTTCAAGTGTTTAAATCTGGACGTACCTCGGGTTTTGTTAGAGGAACCGTGGAGTCTAATAATGTAGATGTGCGTGTATCGTATGGGGGAAGCCTTGGGACATTACTATTCCGAAATCAGACGGTGATCGTTGGGAATTCCGGCCCTGTTTCACTCCCAGGTGATTCTGGTTCGGTTTGGCTCCGTTCAAGTGACCGCTATGCAGTGGCACTCAATTTTGCAGGTCCAGCGGACGGATCTCGCTCCATATGTAACCCGATCGGTGTGGTTATGACTACCTATGGTGTGCGTACGGCAATTCCAGCAGCAGGCGGTACATTTACGGCGGGCAAGATAAAAGGTACGGCACCACGTGGCGATGCTTCTTATGTGCAGCCATTGACAGAGCAGCAAAGGAAACGCACGAGAGCGATTTTAGTGAAACCGCATAAGTAAACATGTGGAAATAACATCCTAATACCTTTTACAGCTAATAATGTTAGAAATGCGGAATTACATGGGGGCTACACTAAAAAATGAGATAATTGACTTGTTTTTAGGGGCACACGTAATTCCCTTACATACTGAGATCGTTTCATTTCTTCCTGATTTCCTCGACATTTTCTTTCTGTTCTCCTCATCACTTCCCCTTCTATCATTTCCCTTCATGTTTCCTCCTATCTCCCTCATCGACTAGCAATTTCAACATTTGACCGAATGACCTGACCGTCGAGTGCCACGCCATAAGAAATAGATTGCAAATAAGCCAATTGCTTATCTACATACGCTTCACCTTTGGAGATGATTTGATTTTTTTCTATATAAAAAGGTTGGAAAGACATCTCGATCTGGTCCTCTGAAAGGTTTAAATGGAGTAGACCTGTATCAGCTTTTGGACCCGTTACATAGTCAGGAAAGAGAAAATTACCGATCGAGTAGGCGATGGGCTTCCCCTTGTAATACTCAAAGCCTTGAAGTACATGCACGTGGCTGCCAATGATGGCATCTGCGCCTGCATCTATCATTTGCTTTGCAAATTCTCGCTGCCAGGGTTCAGGGCGATTGTTCATCTCAACTCCCCAGTGTAAGTAAACGAGGACATAGTCTGCATCCACACGTTCCCGAGCAATGGCATCGAGTACGGGCTTGCGGTCATAAGCCTGTGCTATGCCGGGTTTGTTCGGTCCTGCAAACCAGTCGCCTGTAGGGATAAACCGAGAGAAGGCGAGGAATTTCACCTTTTTCCCCTTTAAGGTAACGCTCTTCGCTCGATAGGCTTCTTGCGCATTCAGACCACCACCTACATAAAGTAGGCCCGACTTATCTAAATGGGTAAGTGTGTCGAGAAACCCTTTCTGTAAGAAATCCATAGAATGATTATTTGCGATGGATACCATATCGAAACCGGCATGTTTAAGGCCAATAAGAGACTCGGGATTGGATTTGAAATTGTAAATCTGATTGGTATCCTTTTCGTTTTCGAGGGTAACAGCAGTTTCGAGATTGACGAAAGAGAAATCAGCCCGTTCGATTTCGGATTGAATATGTTTAAATGGATAATCAGGTCCATACCGGCTGATCGCCTCTTTAACTGACCAATCGAACATGGCGTCACCGGCATAAAGTATATGTAGGGGCTCTTGCAAGTCTTGCTTGGCAGGAGATGGTTGTACATATACGACACCGGGAGACTTATCTTCTGCTATTGTACTTATCACAGGTTTTTGATGATCTTCATTTGATTCTGTAACCGTCATCGATGGAAGGGGGGCTAAACCTTGCGTATTGCTTATCTGTTGATTCGATTGTGTCGTGCTTGTTTCTACGGAAATATTCAATTTATCAATGGATGATGGATCAAGTTTTGTCTCGCAACCGACGATTAATAAACTCAGACAAGCTGCAACGAGGAAAACGGAGCCTGTATTTTTCATATGGAGCAAACCCTTCCGCAAACACATTTTTCTATATTTTAACAATTGTAATTTGCAGAAGGCATCGAAATGTCGGGTTGAAATCATGAAATTTTGCTCGATTTTGTCAACGTAGTTGGGGTATTTTGTAGATTCTTTGAATTTTGTGCTACTTTTCCGCGACTCATAACGTATCTAGTACAGGCGAATATTTGAAAACACACCATGAAAGGGAGTCTGTTTGTATTGAAAATGAATAAACGAATAGGTATTTTATCACTGGCAGTTGTTATTCTTGCGGCGGGAATCGCACAATCACCAGCACCTGCACGTGCTGACGTCGTCTGGGATCATTGGACACAAGCGGAGTCGTTGCAAGCGTCTGGAAATTCCAAAGCTGCCGTTCCTCATTGGCAATATCTCACTGATCATTACGCAAGTAGTGGGGATTGGGAGAATGCGGCACTTTTCAGTGGAAAATTAGATGCGTATTTTGACGAGATTGGTGATTATGACCAAGCGATTCATTATTATGAGCAAGAAAATCAGTACTGGGTGAATGCGGGCAAGGATTGGGGAGCTGTGAAATTGCAGCGTGCTGATCAAATTCGGACCACCGTTGAATTGTATCGGAAAGAAAATAATGAGGATATTGTCCAGCAACTTTCGAAACCTAACGGCTCACAACTTGCTAAGTTTGAACCTGCTTATGGTGCATATTTAGGGATTTATTCCGAGCAAGACCCGAAAGTCGGTAATGTTTTCACGAAAATGCAATCCGTTTATGGCAAAAAGCATGCGATTTATTTAGCATATGCACATTGGGGACAGGGCTTTCCGTCATCCTATGCGAAGCGAGCCAAAGAGGCTGGTGGTGCCTTGCAAATTGCTTGGGAACCGGACAATGGACTAGATCCTGTCACGGATGGCGCTTATTTGCGGAGTTGGGCAAAGGAAGCGAAAGCCTCAGGAGTTCCAATTTTCTTACGTTTTGCAGGCGAAATGAATGGCGCTTGGGTAAAGTGGCACGGGAATCCTGCGCAGTATATTGCAAAGTTTAGAATGCTCCATGATGTATTTGCTGCTGAAGCGCAGAACGTGGCCATGGTTTGGAGTCCAGGGGATGTACCTGCGAATGATATCGATCCTTACTATCCAGGTGATGCGTATGTAGACTGGGTTGGCGTAAGTTTGTATATTGAGCCTTATGAAAATGGGGACCCGTCACTTCCTTCTATGCTTGCGACAAGCAACGTAGAAAGATTGACAAGATTGTACAACACCTATGCAGATCGCAAGCCCTTGATGCTTAGTGAGACAGGTGTTCCGCATTACTCACACTCTGCAAGCGAAGATTACACGGAGTGGGCTAAACTTAATCTACAGCGGTTGTATGAAATTATGCCATACAAATATCCAAGACTGAAAGCGATCACGTATTTTAATGTGGATCAGCAAATGAGTAACGCGAAGAACGATTATTCACTTTCGACTTCTTCTGAAATCCAAAGCTACTACAGCAAGTTGATTGCAAATCCATATCTGCTTTCCGAAGTTAAGGACGCAGCTAAACCTGCTGACCGAGTTGGTTATGTACCCATTAATGCGGATCATCAAGCCTTCACCAAGCAAACCCGGGTCATTCCTTTTATCAAAATACCTGAAGTTTACATTGGCAAGGTTGAATATTTGTTGAATGGACGAGTAATAGCCTCCCAAACGAGTTTACCTTACGGATTGGATCTCAAAGCTGGAGATGTGCCAGAAGGCTCTGTATTACAACTTCGTATACTGAACAAAACCGGACAACAAGTTGCATTACGAACCTTCGGTATTTCATCACAAGTTTCTGTGAATATCAACGGGATCGAACAGAAATTTGAACAAGCCCCTGTCATCGTAAATGGCTCGACATTTACACCGCTTCGTGCCATTTTCGAAGCTATGGGAGCTAAAGTAGATTATGAAGCCGCTACTAGATCTGTCACGGCATCGAAAGGAAGCACAACCGTAAAGCTGACACTTGACCAGAGTACGGTATATGTAAATGGAAAGGCTATTCAACTGGAAGAGCCAGCCAGACTCGTAAATGGGTATACACTTGCACCTGCTAGATTCGTAGGAGAAACCTTTGGCGGCATCGTCAACTGGGATGGAGCTAGCCGCACTGTAACCATTTCAACGAAATAAAGCTCCAAACAACAAAAGCTGCTCAATTTCTGACGAAAAGTCAGATATTGAGCAGCTTTTATTATTAACCCATTATACATTTTGCAGTGCTTGTTGAACCTCTTGCACAATAGATAAGGCCGCGCTGCGTGCACTAGAAAATGCACGTTCAGCAAGCTCACCTTTACCTGTACAGCCGTCTCCGCAGAAGTAGAACGGAATATTTTCCACGCGAGTTGGTAAAAGTCGGTTAGTCGCAATGTTCTTCACGCTAGAAACCATAGCTTTCTTAGAAACGCGTTTAACTGCAGTGACATCGCGCCAGCCTGGATAATGTCTATCGAAAAGGGCTTCCATTTGTGAGGTTTTATTGTCCAAATAGGCTTTTCGTTCCTCATCGCTTTCGAAGTTGTCGCTTAAGTACGCGATACCTTGAAGCAATTGCCCGCCTTCTGGCACTAGCGTATGGTCTGTTGCGGAAACATCGCTAATGAAGAGCTTATTGTCCATATCGCTGATGTAACTAAACGGTCTAGCGACGACGCGGCTTAAACCAATGTCGTAAACCATAACCTCAGTTGCAGTATTGGACTCATACGGTGCGAGGAATGGCTCCCATGCCGTACCTTTCAAAAGCTTGACGACTTGTTGCACTGGCATAGCGAAGATCACTTTATCAAACGCCATTTCACGTGTTTTCGTTTTTAAAATAAATTTACGATCCTCATAACGAAGTCCGTCAACGCCTTCCTGAAGGGCGAGATCCCATCTGCCGGAGGCGGACATTTTCTGTTTCAATTGATTCGTAATAACCGCCCAGCTGCCCAAGACATAATTGACAGGTTTACTAGAAAGGAACAAGTTATGGTAATACTCGCTAATAACAGCGCCGGATACATTTCGAGCATCCTCTGGTGTAATGAAGAAGTTAGAGCAAACCAAATGCTCCCATAACTCTTTCACATCTTCATCGGCGTTTGACTCAGCGAGATAGTCGGCTAAAGTCGCGTAGTTTTTAATATTGTGAATATTAGCAATAATAGCTGCAATTTCGCCAACAAAGCGAACTTTTTGAATCGTGTTCAGAAGATCCGTTTTCAACAGGTTAATGGCATCGAGTGGTGCAGTTGTAAGCTGATTATGCTTCGCGTAGACGACTTTGCGCTTATCTACTTGCTTAGAGGAGAAAGATAGTCCAAGCTCACGTTCCATCGTAGTCAAAGTATGACGATCGATCCCATAGATCGCGTGTGCGCCATAGTTGAGCGTGAAACCGGCTTTCTCATACGTAAACGCTCGGCCTCCGAGCTGTGGACTACGCTCAAATAGAATCCCTTCCACATGTGGGTTTTCAGATAAATATGCGGCCGCTGTTAATCCAGCAAGACCTCCGCCGATAATGGCTACTTTCATTCGTTTTTCCTCCTTGGGGACTGGTTCTACCTGCAGGGATGCGTTAGGTTCTACGGAACGAAGACCTACCCAAAGCCAGGCTAAGTTGTTTTTCATCATGGAGAGCAGGTCGGCATCATCTTGATTGCACCATGTTCGGATTGTGCCTGCATACATGCACACAAGCAGTTCAATCTTTTTTGGCTCCGGGAGCCAGTGCAGCAAGCTTTCTGTTAAAACGTTCAATTGCTGGTTTTCTTCCAATTTAACTGTATCATTTTGCAAAGAAAGTGCCTGCAAGCTGCGAATCAGTCTAGGTGAAAACTGAATATTGGACGCTAAGTCTAAAAATAGGCGGTTGATATGTCCCTCTAACGATTGCACCTTTGAAGGAGGTTGTTTGACCCAGTCTTGAATCAATTGAATTTGTTTGCTGTATAACGCTGAAATGATAGCATCCTTACTTTTGAAATAATGATAAAAGGTTCCTTTGGATGTGCTGGTAGCTGCGATAATATCATCGACAGAGACATTCTCGTAGCCTTTCTCCATGAACATCGTTAAGGCGACTTCCATCATCACATCGCGCTTTTTGCGGGTCGAGGCTCTCATGAATTGACTCATCCGCTCACTCCTTCAGGCGATCAGTTTACCCTTATTATATGCAAAAGTAGACTCATAGTCTACAAGTGAATTGACCGGTGTCAAATACGGGCTTAGGATTAAACAATCTAAATCATTCTTTCCCGTGTGAGTCTCATAAGTAAGGTATATACTTCACATTAGAACACCTTGAGAGGATGAGTCATTGACTTGAATAAAGCAGATTTAGGATGGCATGTATTTTTTGAAAAAGCATTTGAACCGTTTCTAAACGAAGAAGGATTTGTCGCAGGCCGCGTCTCCTTAGAACATAAGCATATGTATCGCGTTCAGACGGAAGCTGGCGAAATGCTGGCTGAGGTTTCTGGCAAAATGCGTCACCAAGCTCTTCGTCGCGAAGATTACCCTGCCGTAGGGGATTGGGTAGTCTTATCCCTTCGGGAAGGGGAGCAGCGTGCTGTAATCCATGCGGTGCTTCCTCGTCGAAGTAAGTTTTCCCGTAAAGTGGCTGGTCAAGTCACGGAAGAGCAAATTGTTGCAACTAATGTAGATACCGTTTTTCTGGTAAATGCCTTGAATCAAGATTTCAATGTTCGCCGAATCGAGAGATATTTGGTCTTAGCATGGGAGAGTGGAGCGAATCCCGTCATTGTATTGAGCAAGTCTGATCTGTGCGAAAATCCAGAGGAGCTTGCCGACGAAGTCGCGGCTATTGCTATAGGGGTTCCCATTCACATTATTAGCTCAGCAGAAAATCGTGGATTAGAAGATCTTGCTGCCTACATGTCTCACGGACAAACCGTTGCGTTGCTAGGATCGTCAGGTGTTGGTAAATCAACCTTAGTAAATCGCATTTACGGGCGAGATATTTTGAGCACTGGAGATATCCGATCTGGTGATGATAAAGGGAAGCATACAACCACGCATCGTGAAATGATTCTGCTGCCTGATGGCGGCATTTTAATCGATACGCCGGGTATGAGAGAGCTTCAGCTTTGGAGCGCCTCAGAGGGGCTAAGTACGTCGTTTCAGGATGTTGAGGAATTAGCAGAGCAATGCTTCTTCCAAGATTGCAAGCACGATAATGAACCGAAGTGTGCAGTTAAAGCGGCGTTAAATTCGGGAGCCTTAGCCGGGGATCGCTTCCAAAGTTATGTGAAATTGCAAAAGGAGCTTGCCTATTTAGCTCGCAAAGAGGACAAAGGTCTTCAAGCAGCGGAAAAAGCGAAATGGAAGAAGATCCATCAATCACTCAAAAGCCAACCTCATCGCTAATTCCGATATTATTTGGATTGGATTTTTTGAAGGCTTTCCGATAAACTTATATCTAAGTAGGATAACAATGTCGGGAGGACGAATGGATCAATGAGTGATTGTATTTTTTGTAAAATCATTGCAGGGGAGCTTCCCTCTAAGAAAGTCTATGAAGATGATCAGATTCTAGCTTTTCATGATATTCAGCCAGCTGCGCCGATTCATGTCCTTATCATTCCGAAGAAACACTTTGCCTCTTTAGCTGCTGGAGAGACGGAAGATTGGGCCGTCGTGGGGCAAATGCAGCGTGTAGCTGCACAAATTGCTAGAGAGCTAGAGGTAGAAGAATCCGGTTATCGTGTGATTACGAACATTGGTGCAAACGCGGGTCAAATTGTTCATCATCTGCATTATCATCTGATGGCAGGTGCTAGATTGGCACCACTTGGGGTCCATAACTAATCTTTCCTAGCAGGAAACATCAGTTTAGCGATTGACACCCTAATTACTATCACCTATAATGAGATTTGATGAACCGTTTTGTCTTAGATGGTCTGTTCGGAGGGAGGGAAAACTGTTGTCAGAAACTCGAGTTCGTAAGAACGAAACTATAGATGCTGCACTTCGTCGCTTTAAGCGTTCCATCGCTAAGGATGGCGTTCTTGCAGAAGTTAAGAAACGTAAGCATTATGACAAGCCTAGCGTTAAGCGTAAGCTTAAATCAGAGGCTGCTCGTAAAAGAAAGTTCTAGGAGGCAACATGAGCTTAAGCAATAGATTGAACGAAGATATGAAACAAGCGATGAAGAGTCAGGACAAGTTTAAGCTCTCTGTAATTCGAATGGTGCGTTCTACGATTAAGAATTCTGAGATTGATCTGAAAAGACCCTTAGACGACAATGAAGTGCTTGATGTTCTAACTCGTGAGATCAAACAGCGTAAGGATTCCCTCCAAGAATTTACCAAGGCAGGTCGTGACGATCTAGCCGATAGCCTGAAGGCAGAACTTGTTATTCTAGCTGAGTACATGCCGCAACAGCTTTCTGAGGAAGAAGTGAAAGCCATTGTACAGCAGACCATCCAGCAAATTGGTGCTTCTTCCAAAGCGGATATGGGCAAAGTGATGACGGCATTGATGCCTCAGGTTAAAGGACGCGCTGATGGTAAGCTTATCAATCAGTTAGTTCAACAATTATTAGGTTAATACCAAATATGTTTTGTTAAGACTGAGTGGATCGTTCCACTTGGTCTTTTTTCCATTTCAGGGAGCTTTCTCTTTTTTTCTAATAAATTCCGAAACAGTTCATACATTAATACGTACATACCTAATGACAAGAAGTTTAAGGGGAAGGAGTGAACGACGATGTTTCTTGATAACTTATCCGCGTTTCTGACTCACCCAGTAACAGCTACGGTTTTATTAATGGTTGGCATCATAGGCATTGCGCTTGAACTGCTTTTTTTCAGTAGTGGACTATTGGCCTTGGCAGGGGTTGCTGGCTTTGGTTTATATTTTCTGGGTTTCTTTTTGGCAGGCTTTGCAAGCTTCGGTGACTTAGCTGTCTTGGGACTAGGCGTTGTTCTACTTATTTTAGAATTGGTTGTGCCTAGCTTTGGTATTCTCAGTGTTCTAGGAGCCATTTGCCTTTTTGGCGGCGTGCTGATGGCGTCTTCCGATCCCAAAGAAGCTGCGTTTATGTTGATTATTGCTCTGTTAGTCGCGATTGTGGCTGTCATTGCAGCGATTAGAACGTTTAAACATCGAGGTGTATGGAATCGTTTTATTCTGAAGGAACAGCTAACGACAAGTAAGGGCTTTACATCGAATCCAGACCGATCCTATTTAGTTGGCAAGATTGGTGAAGCCATCACACCTCTGCGTCCTGCAGGTACGGCGATGATTCAAGGAGAACGTGTCGATGTTGTAACGCATGGCAGTTTTATTTCCGTAAATCAATCAATAGTCGTCGTGGATGTTGAAGGAGTTCGTGTCGTTGTAAAAGAAGTGGATAATCAACATAACATTTAGGAGGAAACAAAAAAATGACGATTGAACCAGGCTTATACTTGGTGCTGCTTGCAGCCATCATTATTATCGTGTTATCGGTTTTACTAAGTGTTGTTCCTGTTATGCTATGGATATCTGCGCTGGCTTCCGGTGTAAGAATTAGTATTATTACCTTGATTGCAATGAGACTCCGTCGGGTTACACCTAGTCGGATTGTGAATCCGATGATTAAAGCAACGAAAGCCGGTATTGATCTTAGTGTCAATCAATTGGAAAGTCACTACCTAGCAGGAGGCAATGTTGACCGCGTTGTGAACGCGTTAATTGCGGCACATCGTGCTAAAATTCATTTGGAGTTCGAGCGCGCGGCGGCCATTGATTTGGCGGGTCGTGATGTGTTGTTAGCCGTTCAAATGAGTGTAAATCCACGTGTGATCGAAACGCCTAATGTATCTGCTGTAGCAAAGAACGGCATTGAGGTAAAGGTCATCGCGAGGGTAACGGTTCGTGCGAACATAGATCGACTCGTAGGTGGAGCGGGTGAAGAAACGATTATTGCCCGCGTCGGAGAAGGAATCGTTACAACCGTAGGTTCCAGCGAATCTCATAAGGACGTCTTAGAGAATCCGGATATGATCTCTCGGACAGTTCTAGGTAAAGGCTTGGATGCGGGGACAGCATTTGAAATTCTGTCTATTGATATTGCGGATGTCGATGTAGGTAAAAATATTGGCGCACATTTGCAAACGGAGCAAGCCGAAGCAGACAAACGAATTGCACAAGCGAAAGCAGAAGAACGCCGCGCGATGGCTGTTGCAGCTGAACAGGAGATGAAGGCGCGAGTTGTTGAGATGAGGGCCAAGGTTGTTGAGTCCGAGTCGCAGGTGCCGCTTGCCATGGCTGAGGCACTCCGAAATGGTCAGTTAGGTGTAATGGATTATATGAATCTCAAAAATATCGAATCTGATACGCAAATGCGTTCTTCCTTAGGTAAAGTAAACGACGGAAAAAATGAGAAAGAATAAGGGTACGAGGTGATCGGATGGAACAGCTTATCGTATTCTTATTTAAGAACTGGTATCTGGTCATAATAGCGTTGGCCTTCTTTTATAAATTGCAAGGCAGGCGACAACGAGCTGAGCGAGACACAGGCACACCCAGATCGGGGATGCCGACCTTTGGGAATGGTTCAGGAGAAGCTAGAAGGCCTGTGGAAGCGAAGAGAGTTCAGCCAGGCCATCCTGGTGCCTCGGGTCGCCCAGAACGCGTACGTGACGAGTTTAATCAGTCTGGTCTTGGCAGATCAACGCCAACTGCTCCGAAGCAGAAGACATCACCTTTCACCTCACAGACGACGAAAAGTGGAACAACGGTGAGTTCACCCATTTATTCAGAAGAGATTACATCTTCAAGTCTATTTCCAGATCAACCGAATCGTGATCAAGTACTGCAAGGTGTTGTTTGGGCAGAGATATTAGGCCCACCGCGCGCCAAGAAACCTTACCGCCGATGACGATCATTTCAGGAACGCCCTCTTGCCTATGCGAGGGGGCGTTTTTTTTGCTTCTTTTTCATAAAAGCGGCTTCAGTCGCATAATTTGGAAGAAAGTCTATGCGCCTTTTCTGCATCCTTGATCTTCTAGTTAGAGGGGGTACTGCCCAGCTATGCGTCGCTTGACCCGCAAATGGAACCAGTTCACGGCCAAGATCCTTGATCTTCCCCAAGATGTTGTACAGGATTTGCCGCGAATCACGATGATCGGCAACGTACAGCTATATGTAGAGAATCACCGGGGCGTACTGTATTTTTCCAGTGAAATTCTGAAACTGGAGTTAGCGAAAGGAACGCTTGAGGTTTGCGGCCAAAACTTGGTCATTCGAGCTATCCTTTCCGAAGAAGTGTTCATTGAAGGCATCATTGATCATGTAAAATATATGCCTTAATTTGGGTAGTGTAATGAGAACTGGAGGCTGATTCATGAAACAATCCCTATTCATAGCCCGTTTGCGTGGCTATGTACGCATACAAATTAGAGGCAAGGACTGCGAAAGGTTGATTCATCCCATGGTGGAGGGCGGCTTCTCCATATGGGATATTCAAGCTGGCAAAGATGGGAAGTTGGAGTTGTATATCCTCATCAAGGATTTCTTTCGACTTCGTCCGCTCTTGAAACGGACAGGCTGTAGAATGCACGTGATAGAGCGATTCGGTCTTCCTTTTTTTATGGATAAAATTGGGCGAAGAAAAGTGTTGTTTGGCGGCTTGGCGGCTTTCATCATCAGTCTATACGTGCTGACCTCACTGGTTTGGCAAGTTTCGGTGGATGGCAATGACCGCATAGAAGCATCGGAAATTCTGCAAGCAGCCTCCAAACAAGGCATACATAAGTTTCAGTGGAAATTTAAGCTGGACAAGACGGAGGAGCTTTCTCGTGCCATTCAGCAAGAACTGCCGAATGCGGCGTGGGTTGGTGTAGAAATTCGCGGGACTCACATCACAATTAAGGTTGTAGAGGCGACCATTCCCAAAAAAGATCCATTGAAAAATCCTCGAAATATTGTGGCTTCCAAAAGTGCGCTCGTGACCGAAATTCAATCGATAAAAGGAAAGCCGATGGTCAAACCGAATACGTATGTTCGCAAAGGGACAGTTTTGATCTCAGGTACTATTGGTGATGAGCAAAATAGTCAGGTGGTCGTTGCAGATGGTAAGATAAGAGGAGTTGTCTGGTATACCTCTCGAATTGAAGCGCCGCTTACGAAACAGTATAAAGTATATACAGGTGAAACTGTACATCGAAGCTACCTCGTATTTGGGACAAGAGCTCTGCAGCTTACCGGCTACGGTAAGACTGAATTCGAACATTTTGAAACAATTCCTGATCGTAAAACACTTGCTTGGCGTTCGTTTTCACTTGGGCTTGGGTGGCTTCATGAGAAAGTGATGGAGGTTCATCTTGTGGAGGAGCCGGTTGAAGCAGCGAATGCGAAAAAGGTGGGTATTGAGCAGGCAAAAGCCAAATTATTAGCTGCTGCAGGCGAGGATGCGAGGATAGTCGGAGAAAAAATTTTGCATGAAAAAACAGAGAATGGTAAAATTTATATAGACGTTCATTTTGAGGTCGAAGAAAATATTGCAGAAGAACAACCAATTGTGACACAAGGAGAATGAGGCCTGTTGATTGAAAATGCGCAATCTGTAAAAATTACGTTGAAAAACCCGGCTGAAGGACTTGCTTTATTTGGGCCGCAGGATAAATTCTTACATATCATTGAACGGGAAATTGATGCTCAAATCTTTACGCGCGAAGCCGAAATAACGATACAAGGCAGAGCTGCGGAAGTGAACTCACTTCAGCAGCTCTTTGAAGTTCTTTTACAGCTTATCCGCAATAACTACACGGTAACTGAGCGGGATGTGCTGTATGCGGTTGAGCTGGCGAAACAGATGAAGGCCGAGCAATTGCTGGATCTGTTCAAAGGTGAAATCACATCTACACACAAAGGTAAGCCTATACGTGTCAAAACCATTGGTCAGAAGAAATATGTCGAGACGATCAAGAAGAAGGATATTGTCTTTGGAATTGGTCCTGCAGGGACTGGGAAGACGTATTTAGCTGTCGTTCTTGCTGTAACTCGATTGAAAGAAGGGGCAGTAAAACGTATCGTATTGACACGTCCTGCCGTAGAAGCTGGTGAAAGCTTAGGGTTCCTTCCAGGGGACTTGCAGGAAAAAGTTGACCCTTATTTACGCCCATTGTATGATGCTCTTAATGATGTCCTTGGGCCTGAACAAGTTGCTAAGTCACTGGAACGCGGACTCATCGAAATTGCTCCATTAGCCTATATGAGAGGGCGTACCTTGGACGATTCATTTATCATCTTGGATGAAGCACAGAACACGACTCCTGAACAAATGAAGATGTTTCTAACGAGATTAGGTTTTGGCTCTAAAATGGTTATTACAGGCGATGTGACTCAGATAGATTTACCACGAGGAAAGTCCTCTGGTCTGGTTGAAGCTTCACGCATTCTGAGTGGTATTGAAGAACTCGGCTTTATTTACTTTGATGAAGGTGACGTTGTACGTCATTCACTCGTACAGAAAATAATTGTTGCTTACAACGCTGAAATGAATAAGTAAAGAAGCTAGGTTGGATAGATAGAGAGGAATGACCTCCGTAATGAAAAATGAAGTGCAAATGAAAGGCAAATTTCATTACCGGCTGAGCGGATGGAAATACAATACAGGCTTAAGAATACTCTTGTTTCTCATATTGGGATTGATATTCTACGCCACTTTGTATTCTAAGTTAGTTCCACAAGTTTTTGATATTACGCTAGGAATGAAGAGTGAGAAGACGATATATGCGCCAGAGCAGATTGAGAACGCTGTCGCGACAGAGCAAGCCAAGGAAGATGCCGCGAAGCGTGTCCCGCCTGTTTACCGGATCGTTAATCTCAAGAATGAAGTCATCAGTGATGCTATTTTTGATAAATTATCTCAGATCAATGCCGATGAAGAAGTCAAATTCGATGATAAGGTTAGCATATATCGTCGCGTCATCCCACAGCTCATTAGTGACCTGACGAATGATGCCATCAAAACACTGCGGAATAGTGGGCAATATAACGATTTGTTACTAGAACAAATTCAACTCGGTCTATCGGATCAGAAATATCCGCTCCCAGAGGAAGTTTATTTTAAACTGCCTCGTCTGACCAAGGAAGACCTTGCAGAAATGCGTCCTGTGACAAAAGAAATCGTCACAAAATTGATGAATGACCAAATCCTAGATGCACAGACTGCGCGAGCTAAGGTAGCAGAAGTTGTGAATACGTCTAACTTAGCAAAGAATACTTCTCGTGAGATGGTTACTGAAATTGCCAGAGCATTAATTACCCCGAATAAATTTTTTGATCAGAAGGGTACAGATGATGCAAAAGGACAAGCTAGGAGCAACATGAAGACGGTTTATATTAACAAGAATGATGTCCTAGTGAAGGCTGGCGATGTCATTACAGAAGAAATATATACGCGGTTGGAAAAGCTGAAGCTATTAAAGGATAAAGCGAATCATTTGCCCCAGCTGGGTCTTGGTATTCTTTGTGCGCTGCTGTCATTCGTGATTTTTATGTTTGTTAGACAGAGCAACATACAGGTCAAGTACAATAATTCACAGCTCGTCATGTTTGTTTTGATCTTCTTGATGAATATTGCTGGAATGAAAATTATTTCACTACTCCAGAATTTCGATTATCCCTTTATCGGCTATCTGGCTCCTACAGCTCTTGGGAGTATCCTGATCGCGATCTTGCTGGACGCACCACTTGCCTTTATTTCATCGGTTTTGTTCTCCATTATGGCAAGTATTATTTTTAATACAGAGCACGATGCGCTATTCGATTTCCGGTTTGGATTAGTTAGCTTAGTTATTTGTTTTAGCGGCGTCTTTACAATTCAACGAGCGAGTCAACGTGCAACCATTTTGAAAGCGGGTCTTATGATCGCCTTTTTCTCTATGTTGACGATAACGGCGATGCTATTGATGGAAGATCATTTTCAACAAAGAGAAGCCCTGATGTCGTTGTCTTTTGCGACGGCAGGTGGTTTAGTAACGGTTGTCTTTGTCATCGGATTACTCCCATTTTTTGAAGCTTCCTTCGGGATCCTGTCACCCCTTAAGCTTGTGGAGTTATCCAATCCGAATCATCCATTGCTGCGTAAGCTGCTTACGGAAACACCAGGTACGTATCATCATAGCGTGATGGTAGGTAACCTTTCTGAAGCAGCTGCAGAATCCATTGGCGCAGACGGGCTCTTGTGCCGCGTAGGTTCGTATTATCATGATATTGGCAAAACCAAGCGACCTAGCTACTTTATCGAAAATCAAACCAATATTGAGAATCCGCATGATCGCATCGATCCGAACTTAAGCAAGTCGATCATTATCGCGCACACGCGTGATGGTGTTGATATGTTAAAGGATTATAAAATGCCTAAGCCGATTCGAGATATCGCTGAACAGCATCACGGGACAACGCTACTGCACTTTTTCTATCATAAAGCGAAGAAGCAAGCTGAAGATGAGAACAGTGACAAAGGGATACGTGAAGAAGACTTCCGTTATCCAGGCCCTAAAGCGCAATCCAAGGAAGCGGCTATTGTGGGGATTGCAGATAGTGTAGAGGCAGCGGTACGCTCATTGCGTAACCCAACTCTCGAACAAATCGACTCCATGGTGACCAAAATTATCAAATCACGCTTGGATGATGGTCAATTCAACGAATGTGACCTCACCCTCAAGGAACTGGATAAGATAGCTAAGACACTGAATGAAACCTTGTTAGGTATCTTCCATTCTCGTATTGAATATCCAAGTGAATTAACGGCTAAGAAGCCAGGAGCATAAGAAGGAGGACTATTGAATATGGCAAGTGTAGATTTGACGTTAGCATGGAGCAGTGAGCAGGAAGAGAAAGAAATCTCACCTGCCTTTATTGAAAAACTTGAAGAGCTTTTAAAGCTTGCAGGTGAGCTTGAAGGCGTTACGGAAGGTGAGGTTGCACTCACATTCGTAGACGATGAGACAATCCAGGACTTAAATAAGCATTATCGCAATTTAGACAAACCAACTGATGTTCTTTCCTTTGCGATGAGCGAATTTGGTGATGACGAGATACAGATCAATTACGAGGATGATGGCGACGATTCAGAGGGAGATCCTGAAGAAGGGGAAACCGTTTCTGAAGCGTTCATTGAACCGCTTGGCGATATTATCATTTCGGTGCCGCGGGCGATTGCGCAAGCCGAAGAGTATGGTCATTCCGTAGAACGTGAGCTTGGCTTCTTATTTGTCCATGGTTTTCTTCACTTGATTGGTTATGACCACCAGAGTGAAGAGGAAGAGAAAGTGATGTTCGCTAAACAGGAGGACATTCTACAGAAAGCAGGCTTGACGCGATAATGTCGGGCGGCTTCCGTAAATGGCGCAGTAGTTTTCGGTACGCCTATGAAGGAATCAAATATGCACTAGATACGCAGCGTAATATGAAATTTCATTTTTTCGTTGCGTTTCTTGTGTTATTAGCAGCACTTTTCATTCATTTATCCAAAACAGATATTTTGTTTATCTTGTTAGCGGTAACACTTATGATTGTGACGGAGTTAATTAATACGGCTGTCGAGAAAACGGTGGATTTGGCTATGCCAGACCGTCATCCGTTAGCCAAAATTGCGAAGGACGTCGCCGCGGCGTCCGTATTGGTGTCTGCTATGTTTGCTGTCATAGTTGGGTTGGTGGTTTTCTACGAACCGATCGATCAACTGTTAAGGCACGCTAGACTGCAAGAAGCACCATTGTCTGCAGGTACGATATGGATTTTAATTGCACTTGTCATGCTAACAGTGATTGTGATTGAAACACGGTTCTCGGACAAAGGAAAGTTAGTACGACCGAGTTTATTAACAGCGATCGCTTTTGCTATCGCTACCGTTATTTTGGTAATTGTCACTGATACGATTGCCGCATTGCTCGCGTACACGCTCTCTATTATTATCCTAATTGTCTTATATGACAAAAAAACAAGACCGTTCCCAGCACTCTTTTTGGGAGCAATGATTGGCATTGTCGTGACGCTCCTCGCTTTTTCCTGCTTAAACATGCTATAACTTAACTATTACTTATAAAAGGGTGGATGGCTATGAATCCGCAAGAACTCATTGAATTCGCAAAGGAAGCGATGAAACGAGCCTATACGCCTTATTCCCACTTTCAAGTCGGTGCCGCGCTGTTGGACGCTAATGGACAAGTACATTTAGGATGCAATGTCGAAAATGCTGCCTATGGACCGACAAACTGTGCCGAGAGAACTGCGTTATTCCGTGCAATTGCAGATGGACATTCGCGCGGATCTTTCCAAGCAATCGCGGTAACTGGAGATACGGAAGGGCCGATTTCGCCATGCGGTGTATGTCGACAAGTATTAATAGAATTGTGCGATCCGGAAATGCCTGTATATTTGAGTAATATCAAAGGAGCTTTCGTTCAAACAACGGTGGCTGCTTTATTGCCAGGCGCTTTTACAACGAAAGATTTGCACATAAATGGAGGATAAGTAGAAGTGGCCAAAAAAGAATTTAAATCAGGGTTTGTCGCGATTATCGGACGACCGAATGTCGGTAAATCAACGCTAATGAACCAAATTATTGGACAAAAGATTGCGATCATGTCCGATAAGCCGCAAACGACTAGAAATAAGATCCATGGCGTATATACGTCCGATAATGGGCAGATTGTTTTTCTCGATACACCAGGTATCCATAAACCGACGTCAAAGCTAGGTGATTACATGAGTAAAGTTGCTCATGGCACACTTGGCGAGGTAGACGCTGTGTTATTCTTGGTCGATGTAGCAGATGGTATTGGCGGAGGAGACCGCTATATTATCGAGCAGCTGAAGCATATTGAGACGCCCGTAATTTTGGTTTTAAACAAAATTGACCTCGTCCAACCAGAAGCGCTGCTAGCGATTATTACGAATTATAAAGATTTGTATAATTTTGCTGAAATCGTACCGGTGTCCGCGTTGAAAGGGAATAACGTAACGACGCTTCTGGAGCAAATTATTCGCTATTTGCCAGAAGGTCCTCAATATTACCCCGCGGATCAAATTACGGATCACCCCGAGCAATTCGTATGCGCGGAGCTCGTACGCGAGAAAATTTTGCATATGACGCGGGAAGAAATTCCTCACTCGATTGCGGTACAAATTGAAGATATGCGTGTCGAACCGAATGGGGTCGTTCATATTTCGGCTGTCATTTTCGTCGAGCGTGAATCGCAAAAAGGGATTGTGATTGGTAAACAAGGTGCGCTGCTCAAAGAAATTGGCAGACAAGCACGTCGAGATATTGAAACACTTTTAGGCTCCAAAACCTTCTTAGAATTATGGGTGAAGGTCAAGAAAGACTGGAGAAATCAAGACAGAGTCCTTCGTGATCTTGGATTTCGTCACGAATAAATCATAATTCCCTGAGAGTACCAGTTTTTACATCGTATAGTGAAGCGTCTACTGCACATCCTATGAACATCACGTTCGATGGGGAGGATGCTGAACATGAAAGATTTTTCGTGGACGTATTTTTCAAAGACCGGTGATGTGGACGCCTATCTACTGTACAAACAAGTAACGGGAGAACCTGGCATGGATTCGGAAGTGCAAGAAGAAGATCAAAGTAACGAAGAGCCGCTCGATGGTCTGAATATGTGACAGCAAGGAATCATGTGTTCAGAGCGGCCTTCATGGGGGAAGCTATTTGCTGCATAGCGTTCAAGGTATTGTCATTCGTAGCATGGACTACGGAGAAGGCAACAAAATCATTCGATTATTCACCCCCGAGCTGGGGAAAGTCGGTGTAATGGCTCGCGGTGCAAAGAAACTTAAGAGCAAGCATGGCGCCGTTACGCAGCTGTTTACGTACGGCGATTTTGTTTTTTACAAACAAAGAGGTCAAATGGGATCTCTAAATGGTGCGGAAATTATTGAAGCCCATCACGCACTGCGCGAAGACTTGCATAAGTCGGCTTATGCCTCTTATTTAGCGGAGATGACGGATCGCATGCTGGGTGATGAAGAAGGCAATAACTACATATTCGAACAGCTCAAGGCCGGCTTAATGGCGATCGAAGAGAACAAAGATATGCAAATTGTCACTCACCTTTATGAAATGAAAATGTTTGATTTAGCCGGCTATTTACCGGTTACGGATGCCTGTGTTGCATGTGGTGAAACATCTGGAATCACAACTTTCAGTCCAAACATGGGCGGAACGTTATGTGGGCGCTGTCGCTTTAAGGACACTTCTGCAATTGCGATTGGTGAAGGTGCTTATAAACTGCTTAGACTTTTCCCGAGAATGGATATACGCAGGTTGGGCTCCATTCAAGTGAAAGAGGAAACGAAAGAGCAGCTGAAGCAATGTATGCGTGCATATATGGACGTACATATTGGTGTGCAATGGAAATCAAGAGGGTTCATTGAACAGATGGAAAAATACAATATTTAAACTCTATCGGCCTCATTTGACATGTGTTTCTCCCTTTGATATGATGTGGTTGAAATCACCTCGCCCTTGTGCTCTCCGCATATCGGTGAGGTTTTTCTCATGCTATCGTTCTGTTCTGAAGTTAATTACATACAAATGCTAGTGTAGGGTCTTGTCCCTGCTGAAAGGGGTTAGGAAAATGGAACATCCACAACCTACTCGTGTTTATGTTGTTTCGGATTCTGTCGGGGAAACAGGAGAATCTGTTGTTCGGGCAGCCGCGATGCAGTTTCATCCTGTGCCTGTTGAAATATTACGAGCTCCGTTTATTCATGATTTCGAGGGTATAGATAAAGTGATCAATGGGATTCGTACGCATGGAGGAATTGTGGTATTCACCCTAGTTATTCCGGAATTGCGGGATGACCTGATTGCCAAGGCGAAACAATATGATATTCCCTATATTGATTTACTAGGGCCTGTTGTGACGACATTAGGGAACGCACTCCGCCAAGAGCCGCGCAGACAACCGGGGATGATTCATCCGCTGGATGAGGATTATTTTAAAAAGGTCGAAGCAGTCGAATTTGCTGTCAAATATGATGATGGTCGTGATTTTAGCGGTATTCAAAAAGCTGATATTATCCTATTGGGTGTATCTCGCACGTCCAAAACACCATTATCGATGTATTTGGCACACAAAAGATTGAAAGTGGCTAATGTTCCGTTAGTGCCGGAAATGCAGCCTCCTGCTGCCATTTATACCGTTCCTAAGGATAAGATTATTGGCTTGCGCATTGACCCGGCTAAGTTAAACGTGATACGTCAAGAACGACTTCGTACACTCGGACTTGCAGAAAATGCAACCTATGCGAATGTTGAACGTATTAAAATAGAACTGGATTTTGCAGATAAAATTATGAGTAAGATCGGATGCGTTATCTTTGATGTATCCAATCGAGCTGTAGAAGAAACTGCCAGTTTAATCATGGATCATATTGAACATATCTAGTAAGCTTTTATGTTCGGGCTTGCAGGATTTTTTGTAAGTCCATCGTATATAATAGTACGGTGAGATTTCAATAAAAGGCAGGGGCTGACACTTGAGTGCACGAAGTATTATTGTTGATGCCGATGCTTGTCCTGTAAAGTCGGAAATCGAGCAGGCAGGTAGACAGTTTGGCGTACAAGTTGTTCTAGTTGCTTCTTTCGATCATAAGATGAAGGAAAATCCTGGTGTGAAGGTTGTTCAAGTAGATCGTTCCGATCAATCTGTCGATTTATATATTGCCAATCAGATTCGGTCAGGTGATATTTTGGTAACACAAGACTTTGGACTCGCCGCATTAGGTCTTGCGAAGGGTTCGATCTGTTTGACGAATCGGGGGCAGGAATATACCGATAGTTCGATTGATTATCTGTTGGAACGCCGCCATGCCTCCGCAAAAATGCGAAGAAATGGTAAGCATACCAAAGGGCCAAAACCCTTTACAGAGACTGATCGTAAAAATTTTCTACATGGTTTGACAAATCTTTTAGAAAAATTGCAGGAAATCGAAAATAAGTAGCGAATAGTAATTAGTCGGAAAAGCGACCTGAATTGTAGGTGGATTGAAATGAGGTACGGACGCATACCTGAAGAGGTAATTGAGGCTGTACTGAAGCGCCATGATATCGTCGATGTCATCGGCAGGCACGTACATTTGAGCAAACAAGGGCATTATATGAAGGGCCTATGTCCATTTCATTCGGAGAAAAGTCCATCGTTTACTGTTACACCGGAGAAACAGATTTATCGTTGCTTTGGTTGCCAGGCAGGTGGGAACTTAATTCGTTTTATCATGGAGATCGAAGGCTTGAGCTTTGCGGAAGCCATCACGAAGCTTGCTGAAGATGCAGACATCCCCATAACGTGGGAGGAAGTATCAGAGGAGCAGAATGAACAGCAACAAGAAAAAGCCACGTTATTAAAGGCGTATGAATTTGCCGCGAAGTTCTATCATTATATTGTAGGTAATACTGATCAAGGCAAAGCAGCCAAAGGATATCTGACTTCTAGAGGAATCTCCGATAAGCTGATTGACACTTTTCAAATTGGTTATGCTCCGTTAATGTGGGACACGCTCGTTCAGCAATTGGAAAAACGAGGGTTTGATTTAGCTCTAATGGAGAAAGGCGGACTAATTTCCGCTAAACATGAAGGTCATGGCTACGTGGACAAATTCCGTGAACGTATCATGTTCCCTATTTGCGACTCTACTGGCAAAGTCATTGCATTCGCTGGAAGAGCCATGGGAGATGCACAACCCAAATATTTAAATAGTCCCGAATCCATTCTTTTTAATAAAAGCAGGACTTTGTATAATCTTCATCTAGCTCGGCCGAATATGCGTAAGTTGCAGCAAGCCGTTATTTTTGAAGGCTATGTGGATTTGATCAAAGCTTGGGAAGCTGGCATCACGAATGGTGTAGCGACGATGGGGACGGCCTTAACGAAAGAGCATGCTGCCTTACTGAACCGCAATGCGGATGAAATCGTCATTTGTTATGATGGTGACAATGCAGGACAATCTGCTGCATTCAAGAGCATTCCGTTGTTGGAAGACACAGGAAGCCGCGTTACGGTTGCGATGCTGCCAGATGGTAAGGATCCTGACGATTATATTCGTCAATATGGGTTTGACCGATTCGCCCGGGAGATCATTGGAGCTGCCGTGCCATCGATGAAATATAAGCTTTTATTTATTCGCAAAAATTTTAAATTGCATGAAGACGGTGACCGACTACGTTATCTGCAATCTGCTGTGAAATTAATAAGTCAACTGCAATCTCCTATGGAACGCGAACATTATCTCAAACAGTTAGCTTCAGAGTTTCCGGATTCGTCCTACGAAGCCATGAAGTTAGATCTCCATGAAATCTTATTGCAATCGGAAAAAAACCGACCAGATGGGGATAATAAACCAATTCTGTGGAATAATGTTATGAATAATGGGAGACCAGCGGAACGAACAAAGAAAAAATCACCTTCGTTACTACCTGCGTATCATAATGCGGAACGTTTGATTTTAGCAGTTATGATGCATGATCGAGACGTATGCGAACATGTTGAAGCGCAATTGGGTGACCAGTTTAATGTTGAAGCTCACGCAGTCTTAGCTGCTTATTTATATGCTTACTACGCTCAGTATTTAGAGCCCGATGCAAGCCGATACATTGCCATGCTGCAAGACGAACAGCTGGAGAGCTTGGCTAGCTCCATCGTTATGATGGGAGCAGGTCATGGAATGAACGAACAAGTGATTGACGACTATATTCGCCAAATTCGCAAAGTTCCAATGCAAGAAGAAGTTGAACGTAAGAAAGAAGAACAAGCTCGCGCAGTACGCGAGGGCGACCATCTTAGAGCTGCGCAAATTGCAATTGAAATTATTGCCCTAGAAAAACGGTTGAAGTCATCTTAGCTAGACTGACATGACTAGGGAGGAGGGAGTCCGTACCATGGCGAATGATCAGCGTACAGAATTAGAGACAGAATTGACCCTGGACCAGGTGAAAGACCAACTTATAGAGCAGGGGAAAAAACGGTCCTCACTAACTTACAAGGATATCATGGAGAAATTAGCTCCCTTCGATCAGGATCCTGAGCAAATCGATGAGTTCTTTGAACAGCTTTCCGAGCAAGGTATTGATGTGGGGAATGAATCGGATGAAGATTCGTTGAATCCTGAAGAAAATGAGCGCGATGAATTTAACTTCGATGATGATCTGGCTTTACCGCCGGGGATTAAAATTAATGATCCAGTTCGGATGTATTTGAAAGAAATTGGTCGTGTACCGCTTCTTTCTGCGGAAGACGAAGTGGGGCTTGCCAAACGGATTGAAAATGGGGATGAGGAAGCGAAGCGTCGTCTTGCTGAAGCTAACCTTCGACTCGTTGTAAGTATTGCCAAACGCTATGTAGGTCGCGGCATGCTTTTCCTTGATTTGATTCAAGAGGGTAATATGGGTCTTATTAAGGCTGTTGAGAAGTTTGACCATACCAAAGGCTATAAATTCAGTACCTATGCGACTTGGTGGATTCGTCAAGCGATTACTCGTGCGATTGCCGACCAAGCAAGAACGATTCGTATTCCGGTACATATGGTTGAAACCATTAACAAATTGATTCGTGTTTCTCGTCAATTGCTGCAAGAATTGGGGCGCGAACCTACGCCAGAAGAAATTGCCAAAGAGATGGATTTAAGCACGGATAAAGTTCGTGAAATCATGAAAATCGCACAAGAGCCTGTTTCCTTAGAAACGCCGATCGGTGAAGAGGATGATTCGCATTTAGGGGATTTTATCGAGGATCAAGAGGCACTGGCACCTGCAGATGCTGCTGCATACGAGCTTCTGAAGGAACAGCTTGAAGACGTGCTTGATACGTTAACAGAAAGAGAAGAAAATGTACTTCGGTTGCGTTTTGGACTTGATGATGGACGTACAAGAACATTAGAAGAAGTAGGAAAAGTATTCGGTGTTACGCGGGAACGGATTCGTCAAATTGAAGCAAAAGCTTTGCGCAAGCTAAGACATCCAAGCCGTAGTAAACGTTTGAAGGACTTTTTGGAATAAAATCGCTATGAGTGGGCCCTGCCAGATTCGGCGGGGTTTTTTTTTTGTAGTTTTTTCATAAGAAAAACTAAAATCTGAGCATTGAATCACCGATAAAGTAGCTAGGAAGGTGAGCGAATAGATGGATGCTGAGAGAAGAAAAGTGATAGTAAGAGAAATAGATCATTGGCGCCGGAATAAATTGCTTCCTGAGCATTATTGCGATTTTCTAATGAATTTGTATGTGGATGATATGACGCCTAAGCCAGCTTCACTTTTAGGTGTTTCGGCAACGGCTGTAACAAACAGTAACTGGAAAATATGGTTGGCCGCAATAGCGGTTATTGCCGCTCTTGCCTTATCTGCTATTAATTTTAACTCTTTTGGATTACCAATGCAAATTGGTATTTCCACACTTTTTGTCATCTTTTGTTATGCGGTCGCATATAGACAATTTAGTCGGACGCCTCTCATTTCATATGCCTTGTGCGGCTTAGCTTCTGTAGCGATGTTGCTTTTAGGCATGCACATTATGGATTTATCGGGCATTCACGCCTCAACCACGTATATTGGTTATTTAGCGTTTTGCAGCTGTGTTTGGTTATTAAATGGTTTGATTGGTCGAATGGCTATTTTCCAAATATGCGGATGGCTTGGTCTGGTAGGTACCTATAGCTGGTTATTAATGCAAAAATTTGATCATCCATCATGGTTTTCACTTGAATTAAGCTGGATTCCTGTGAGTGTTGTCCTCATATGGATGGCTTGGCTTGCACATCATACGAATAAACAAGCGGCTAGCGTGCTCATGCTAGTAGGAGGCCTGGTTTGGTTTATTCCTGAAGCCATGACCTTTCTTGTGGATATTGAAATAAGCTCGCGAATCATTCAAATTTCGTTTACAGCAAAATTAGTTTCAGTAGGCGTGGCGTTATATCTGCTGCGAAAAAAATGGGTAGAGTGGGTAATGTAGCATATGGTTAAATTATCGAAAAGACTTCAAATGATTGCTGATCGCGTACCTATGGGTTCCAAGGTCGCAGATATTGGATCCGATCATGCCTTATTACCAACGTATTTGGCACAGCAGGGAATCATTGTTGCTGCAGTGGCAGGAGAAGTAAATCCTGGGCCATTTGAGGCAGCGCAAAGACAGGTACTCGAAAGTGGTTTATCTAAAATCATTCAAGTAAGATCCGGAGATGGGCTTGCCGTTATCGAGGCCGGAGAAGTCAATGTCATTACAATCGCTGGTATGGGTGGCAGCTTGATGGCGAGCATTTTAGAGGCTGGAAAGTCGAAGCTTCCTGGTGTTCAGCATTTGATTTTGCAGCCGAATGTTGGTGAAGATCATGTGCGGCGTTGGTTGCTGGACAATGGTTGGAAACTGGAATCAGAAGCCATTCTCGAAGAAGATGGCAAGATCTATGAGATCTTAACGGCGGTGACCACGGATACAGAGGAGCGCGGAGCTTTAGAAGCGCTTTATGAGGAGCGTCTGCTTCCCGGCGGTGTTACTGTTTCGAGGGAACGCCTGCAACAAATGGGACCTTATCTGATAAACGAAGCTCCTGAAGTGTGGTTTGTGAAGTGGGAAAGCGAACTGAAAAAGCTGGCGATGATCGTTGATCAATTGAAGCTATCAACAGCTGAAGCATCCATTGCGAAAGCGGAGCAGGTTAGCCAAGAAATGCGTGAAATAAAGGAGGTACTCGCGTGCTTGCAAAAGGTCAAACCGTAATCCAGCTTTTCGAACAGCTGGCCCCTAAGCATTACGCGATGGCAGATGATAAGATAGGCCTTCAACTCGGCACACTTCAGAAAGACATTACTAAAGTGCTTGTTGCTCTTGATGTGACGGATGCCGTTGTTAACGAAGCTATCGAAGCTGGTGCGAACCTAATTATTGCCCATCATGCGATTATTTTCAGACCGCTGGCTCATCTTCAGACAGAATCACCAGCGGGGCGTTTATATGAAAAATTAATCAAAAATGATATAGCTGTGTATATTGCCCATACGAACCTGGATGTGGCAGAAGGCGGCGTTAATGATTTGCTGTCGGAGCAGCTTGGCTTAACGGATATGACTCACTTGGAAGATGTGCATACGGAGAAGCTCCAGAAGCTCGTAGTCTTCGTACCTGAGACGCATCATCAAGTAGTGCTGGATGCCCTGTTCAAAGCCGGAGCAGGCGGCATAGGGCAGTACAGCTCCTGCAGTTTCAATATCCCCGGGACGGGGACGTTCCTGCCGCAGGAAGGTGCGACTCCGTTTATCGGGGAAGTGGGCAAGCTAGAACGCGTACAAGAGGTTCGCGTAGAGACGATTGTACCCGCTAGCGTACAGCGCAAAGCGGTTACAGCGATGTTGAAGGCCCACCCCTACGATGAGGTGGCCTATGACCTCTACCCGATGGATCTTAAGGGTAGAGTGTTCGGTTTGGGACGCGTGGGCAAGCTGCCCGCGGTCATGACGCTTCGCGAGCTCACGGAGCACGCGAAGGCAGTATTCGACGTGCCGACGGTGCGCGTCGTCGGCGATCTGGCACGGCCCATCCGCAAGGTGGCCGTGCTGGGTGGCTCCGGCGGCCGCTACATGCGGCACGCCATGTTTGCTGGCGCCGATGTGTTGGTCACCGGCGACATTGACTACCACACCGCGCACGATGCGCTTGCGGCGGGGTTAGCTCTTCTCGACGTTGGGCACAACGTCGAGAAGATCATGAAGCGCGGCGTCGCGGATTACCTTGCCGCGCAGCTCGCGAAGACGGATACGCGGGTCATCGCATCCGCGATTAACACAGAGCCGTTCCAATTTGTCTAGGATGCTTAGTGGAAGTCTGGTAATCGAGGAAACGATCATGTGTTGTAATTCTAAGGCATTCCTAGTATACTAGCCTATGCAAAGGGAAGTTTGACAGACAATCGCTGGCTATGGGTAAGCCATAGCGAGAGGAAAGTCCGGGCTCCACAAGGCAGGGTGCTGGATAACGTCCAGTCAACGCGAGTTGAAGGATAGGGCCACAGAAATGGACCGCCGATGGCTTGAAATATAGCACAGGCAAGGGTGGAACCGTGGTGTAAGAGACCACGAGGTTCTATGGTGACATAGATCCTGGTAAACCCCACTTGGAGCAAGACCTAATGGAACGCTAGTTGCTTTCGAGGCAGCAGTCTTCGCCTGAGACGCGTTCGGGTTGGTCGCTTGAGCCATGTAGCAATGCATGGCCTAGATAGATGATTGTCGCTTCAATAGTGGCAGGGGAGCAGACGCCCGTTATGACCACTGGAAGTACAGAACCCGGCTTACGGCAAACTTTCCATACTGTCGGTTACCCGCATGGCTTCGGCTGTGCGGGTATTTCATTTTTGTTTGAAAAACATGAATGTATACATGGTTCCATATTAATAGGAAAATCAATAAAAACCTTCAACCCCAAACAAACGCGGGATTGAAGGTTTTTGTTTTGAATGATTCATTTTGCAATTCTCTACGTCCAGTCTATTTCTCGAGCCCCAAACTACCCGCATATTTCTTCGGTACCAAATGCAATTGACGCGCCAAATCTTGCGGCCAATAGGATAGTGGGGACGTCTCTTGCTTCGCCAGCTCGATGGCTTTGACAACATCAATTAAACCATAGCCAAAGTATTTATCATGGCCTTTGTCCCCTAGATCCTGAGCAGATTTGCGCATGATCTCGTAGACGTCTGTATTTTTCAGATTAGGATTAGCAGATCGAATCAATGCGGCAAGTGCTGTCACATGCGGGCTTGCCATTGAAGTGCCGGATAATGCGGCATACTGGTTATTCGGATACGTACTTGCGATGGTGACACCAGGTGCAGTGACATCAATATAATCACCGTAATTCGAGAATGGCGCTTTCTCATTTTGCGAATCACTGGCAGCTACAGCAAATACCTCAGGGTAAGCGGCAGGAAATCCAGGTTGCTCTGTATTATCGTTCCCGCTTGCCGCGATGAGTGCAACGTCCTTATCATAGGCATATTGAATGGCATCATGGAGAAAGCCAGAATCGGCGTAATTACCAAGACTTAAATTCATGACTTTTGCCCCGTGGTCTGTAGCCCAAATGATCCCCTGAGCAACGGAATACGTGCTTCCTGCACCCGTTTGATCTAGAACTTTAACAGGCAATACTTTATTAAACCAAGTCATTCCCGCTACGCCTAAATTATTGTTTACAAGGGCTGAGATCACACCTGTTACATGAGTACCATGTCCAACATCATCTTGAGGATTATCATTCCCGCTAATGACGTTGTAGCCAGGCAATAATTGTCCTTTTAAATCGGGATGTTTCATATCTACACCCGTATCAACAACGGCAACAATAATATCGTTGGCTCCGCGGTTCAACTGCCAGCCTTGTACAGTCTCAATAAGCGGCAGGTTCCATTGATATTTCTGATATAAATTGTCATTTGGCATGAAATTCGATGTGACTGGTGTTTGGTTGGTATCTGAATTGGTGCTAGATGTGTTTGAATCCTCTTGATCTTGATGATCATAGTAATCATTAGTCATATAAAGGAAATGCGGTTCAACGTAAGCGACATTCCACTTGCTAAAATAAGCTATTAATGCTTTAGCGTCCATGCCTTCCGTACGGAAAACGTAGGTATAACCTAGCTTTTGTGCTGAAATAGCTTTGATCTCAGCCTTTATCTGATTAAGTTGAGATTCTGTAGGATCCGTTTTGAAGCGCACGACGACTTCATTCTGTTGATAATGGCTAGTCCCTTGATTATCCTCTGGATGATCCACGATTTTTTCTTTTAACGTATTGGTCTCGACGGCTTTTACTTTCCAACGATTTTCGTTTGGATAAGGTTCAAGTCTCAAATTTTTCATTTGATGATCAGTCACTTGCGCAAGCACATCTTGATGGACAACGCCAATTAGTGAATCTTCTCCATGAGTTGAAGGGGTGCCCTGGATGAAAAACACCTGATGTCCTGCACCGAATTTAGGTGATTGGTAATGCTTGCCCCCATCGACGGCAGATTTGGCTTCTTTCAAGTAGGTGGCAGCTTGGTCTTTGTACGAGGAGGGCAAATCACCTGATTTGATACCTTGCTCCCATGTTTGACCTCGCTTGGACCAGACGAGCATTTCCATTTTCTCATGATGATTTCGCATGTCAGTCAGAACTTTCGTAACAGGCTCGCCGCCTTCGATTTGATTGAGCATTGTTTTGTAATCAAGGGCACATTGATCTCTACAGAGTTCATCCGTAAGTTTGACATCTTGTTCCAAAAGGGCTAATTTGGACGTAGTTTCATACTTGGCACTATAGACCTCGGGGCCAGGCTTATTGTGTTGGCTTGGTGAATTAGTGAAGAGTAGGAGTCCTAATCCTAATGCTAAAGCAAGGGTTGTAAGATAACGCCACATAAGCAAGCACTCCTTTTCTACGATTGAAAAAGGTCAACTCGTCAATGGAAAACAAATCAACTAGGATATAGGGTTAGGAGAGCGGGAACGTTTTATGCATGTTATGTGGTGTTTTACATATACCACTTCGGGAACATTTATGGTAGGATAGAAGTAGCGCAATTATAGGAGGTCTTCTTACATGGCTGTTTTTAATGTGAAAAATATTTGTGATTCCACGCGTACTAAGCTCAAAGAAACGACGGCCAAAATGGAACTGTTTCTTAATCAACATTCGCTCTCACTGTTAAATGTGGAAAATGATCCGGCAATGGATGAATTTTATCGCGGGTATCTACAGGACACTCGTCATCTTCTAGTTTTTTGTGAAGTGGCTTATGAGAAATTGGGCGTTAGCTTGAGACGTCCTACTTTTAATGTTGATTTTTCGGAAAAAGTGCTCTATGAGGTATATCATACATGTGTTAATACCTTTTTCTATCCTAAGAATGAGTGCTATTCCGAGGACGGCCGTTACGCTTATACAGGACAAGATGCGATTCGTTTCCGCAAGAAACCTTCACGTGAAGTACGTGACTTAACGATCGAATTGTCCAAAGTATTTGAAGAGCTTAGAGAAGACCTTGCTTATTATGAAACAGACTACATTACACAACGCCGTATGCAAGGCGAAAAAGTTTAATATCAATCGAAAAAAAGGGATGCGACCAGCGCATCCCTTTTCTTATAACATTTTATTATTACAAGGGGAGAATATTGATGGAGATAGAACAATTAGTCAGCACTAGTAAGGCAATTATTAAGCTGAATCAACATCCTAGCGGAGGCTATGTGGCTTCTCCTCTTTTCCCGCCTTATAGCTATAGCTGGTTACGTGACGGTACTTTTATTGCAAATGCCATGGATCGAGTAGGAGAAACGGCAAGTAGCGAACAATTTTACCGCTGGGTACATCGGGTTCTGAAAGACAAGCGTCCGCGGCTGACTGAGCTGCTTCGAAAGCACGAGAATAGGGAGTGGATTGATCGTTCAGAGTTTCTTGGCACACGATATCATTTGGATGGTCGTGATGACCATTCGGAATGGGGCCATTTCCAGCTGGATGGCTACGGTGCATGGTTATGGGGGCTTGTGGAGCATATTCGGATAACGGGTCACACATCACTCTTGGAAGAGTTCAGAGAGAGTATTGAAATGACGATAGACTATGTGATGACGTTCTGGCATTATCCGAATTTTGATTGTTGGGAAGAATATCCAGATTATGTCCATCCAGCTACATTGGCTTGCTTATATGGGGGACTTAAGGCGCTAGGTGAGCTAGAATCACGCTCAGACCTGATAGAGAAAGCTGAACTGATCCAACATTTTATACATACAAATGCTGTTCATGATGGACGATTCGTGAAGTCCATACATTGCGTGAATGAAGTCTGGCAACCTGCTCTGAGCGGCGTGGATGCAAGCTTACTTTGGCTGGCCTTACCATTTGGTGTATGTGAGCCTGGTGATCCTCTCATGCTCCAAACCGTGCAAGCGATCGAGGCTGATCTTAAACATGGAGGGATTCAACGGTACATTGAAGATCGCTATTATGGCGGTGGTGAGTGGTTATTATTGACTGCATGGTATGGTTGGACGCAGCTAGAACTCGGGAATAGGGATGAGGCGAAGCGTTGTTTAGCATGGATTGCGAGTAAGGCGGATGAGCTCGGACGGTTCCCAGAGCAAGTAGATGATGACCTTCGCGAGCCCGCTGTATATGCAGAGTGGATAGCGAGACACGGGGATCCTGCACTCCCGCTTCTTTGGTCACATGCCATGTTCTTGGTCTTATCTGACAGACTCCAATAAGGATAGATCACTCCTGAGGCGGGCAAATTGTTACTGGGGGTGATGATGATGCCAGCAGTCAAATGCGCAGTTTCCAATTGTGAATATTGGACACAAGGTAACAACTGTCATGCAGACACGATTATGATTGAAATTGATCAGCACGCAAATGCTAGCTACAATGAAGAATTTGCTTCAGAGGAATCTTTTGATACCACTCATCATGATACTGCAACCAAAGCGGCTAATACGTGTTGCCACACGTTTAAGGCCGCGACCAAACATTAGGTATGTGTAACGCGGAGGTAGCATGAATAAAGAGGACAGTTCTTTAGACAATGCCACCAAGGAGCGATTCCAGAAGAGTCAGCTTAGAATCGAAAGCGGACTCCATGCCCAAGAAGAATATGCAGCTGAGATTGCTGTACCTCAGTCAAGAATGAATCGAGGCTATGAGTCTACCTCGAACGTTTCAGATGAGGATGTCGCTGAGCTAGTAGAAGCTGTAACTCGCAATAAAGCAGTGGGTTATGTAGCGCTGTTCGTTGCACTGGCCTCTTTATTTGTTTGGCCAGTATTACTTGGGATTTCGGGCATTATTCTCGGTGTTATTGCTTTTGTAATGGGAAATAAGAGCATTGGCTCTTGGTCCGTTGCACTTGGTTTTATTGCCGTAGCCGCCTATTTTTTATTGGTTCCTTACTTTTAAAAGCAAGCCGAGCAATCGGCTTGCTTTTATTTTTTTATAAAAAAACGTGAAAAAGAGCGTAAGAAAGCCATTATTCATGTGTAATAACGCAAGAAAGGCTCATTATAATGTGTTTACGCCCATTTGCTCGTACTATTTGGCTTCAAGTGTCATATTCGCACCTTTGAATGATTACAGTATTATTATATAATGAGTAGTGATATTTAAAAAAATTAAAATCGAAAATTAAGGGAGGTGTACCTACTCTCCTGGGTGCGGCTTTTGCACTTGTTAGGGGATAGGTAAGGTATTGGAAGATCCTTTGCCCGAAACGTTAATCAGTTTTCTGTTAATGTTTGGACTAGTGTTGTTAAACGGTTTTTTTGTCGCAGCAGAATTTGCTATGGTGAAAGTACGCGGAAGTCGAATTGAATCGCTTGTCGGTGAAGGTCGCCGAAATGCGAAGTTTGCTCAAGGGATTATGAATAATCTCGATGCTTATTTGGGAGCTTGTCAATTAGGGATTACGCTCACCTCATTAGGACTAGGTTATGTGGGTGAACCGACGTTTGCCAAAATTCTAGAGCCTTTATTCGCTCCACTAGGATTGCCGGACAGTGTTTTTCACACGATAACATTTATTATTGCTTTCTCATTAATGACTACTCTTCATATTACATTAGGTGAACAGTTTCCTAAGACGTATGCAATTCGTAAAGCAGAGCAGGTTACGTTGCTTTCTGCAGGCCCAATGGTATTATTCTATAAACTTATGTATCCATTCATTTGGACACTTAATGGGATCTCCAATTGGATGCTTCGCCGCGCAGGGATTGAGCCAACAACGGAGCACGAATCGTCTCACACCCAGGATGAAATTCGAGTCCTGATGCAGGAAAGTCACAAAAACGGACTAATTGATAATACAGAGCTCACGCTTGTTGATAATATATTCGGATTCGCAGAGACGACAGCACGAGAAATTATGATTCCACGTACGGAAATGGAATGCTTATATGCAGGACTTTCTTACGCCGAGAATTTAGCTATCGCCATCAAAGAGATGAGAACGAGATACCCAGTATGTGATCCAGATAAGGATAACATCATTGGTTTCGTTCACATCAAGGATTTACTGAAGCCAGATGCCAACCTGAAAGGCATTAAGAAAATCATTCGTCCAATCACAACGGTGCCAGATTCCATTCATATCAGTGATCTGTTGAAAATGATGCAGAAACGCAAGAGCCAAATGGCTTTGCTGATTGATGAATACGGCGGTACTTCAGGCTTAGTAACGTTGGAAGACATTATGGAAGAGATTGTTGGTGAAATCCAAGATGAGTTCGACGAGGAACGCCCAACAATTGAAATGAAGGATGAGAATACATTCTCGATTGATGGACTGCTATTAATTGACGAAGTAAACGAGTACTTCGGACTTGAGATCGAATCGGATGACTACGATACAATCGGAGGTTGGATTTATTCCCAGACCGAAATTCCGCCTAGCCGTAATCAACAAGTAAGCTACAATGATGAATTTTTGTTCATCGTTGAGGAAACCGATCATTTACGGATATCACGTGTCACGGTGAGAAGATCATTGAATGACAATGAAATGCTTCAACAGAATATTTCTTGAAAGGCAAGAGGGACAGTCTAACGACTGTCTTTTTTGTTTCTTTTGGAATAAAAGTATAGTCGTTAGGGCTCAAACCGTGTACAATAAGTACATTGAACATGATAAAGCGAGGTCTGGGCGATGAGCAGTATCACGAATACAAATACTAATAGTATTGATCCTAGAGTGTTAAAGGAGCTGCTGCAGCTTCAGACGATGAGTAAATTAAGTCTGTTCTCGAATGACGCCTCAGCATCAACTTCAGATAACTCGAGTGATTTTAATGAGCTTTTGAATGCGCTAATGGGACAAGGTGTAGGTATGGGGACTGGGACTGACATTCTGGACACGTCAACACTTCAACAATCGTTAGGCAATCTACCAAGCGCATTAGGCGCTTTGAATAAATCATATACGCCTGTGCAGTCTATCTCTCACGTAACCTCCGAAGCACAGTTTGAAGGACTGATTGGGCAAGCTAGTCAGAAATACGGCGTGGACTCTTCTTTGGTTAAAGCAGTTATCCAACAAGAATCATCTTTTAACCATCAGGCCGTATCCTCAGCCGGTGCCAAAGGGTTGATGCAGCTCATGGACGGGACGAGCAGCGGTTATGGGGTAACGAACCCTTTTGATCCAAAGCAGAATATTGATGCAGGTACACAGTTCCTAGGCGGCTTGCTAAAGAAATATAAGGGGAACGAAGGTGTCGCTCTAGCAGCTTATAATGCTGGTCCTGGACGTGTCGATCGCTTAGGTATTAAGACAGATCAGGATCTGGCGAATAGGCTTCAATTTTTGCCGAAAGAGACACAAGCCTACGTTTCGAAAGTGCTCGATCATCGTCAGAATTTTGCTCAATAAATCGTTAAACAATGGGCTGATTTTCGCATGTGCTATGCGGAGATCGGCTTTTCGCATTGTGGTCAGCTTACTTGAGTTCTCGATGGTAATAGGCTTTAATAGTGGAAGGTATCCAAAGAGTCAGGGAAGAGTTATTGGTTATGAAAGGGAAGAAACTGATCATGCTTTATATGGATTACGCGGCTACGTCGCCGCTTTATGAGGAAGTCATTGAAACAATCGCAGAGGTGATGAAATCTCACTATGGGAATCCATCCTCCATCCATCGATTGGGTGTAGAAGCTGAGAAGCTTTTGCAAAGTGCGAAGGGAGTCATTGCTTCTGCAATTGATGTATCGCCGAGTGACATCATTTGCACATCTGGCGGTACTGAAAGTAATAACTTAGCGATTAAAGGCGCAGCCTACAGCTATCAACAGCGTGGGAAGCATCTCATTACCACGCAAATCGAGCATGCTTCCGTCAAAGAAGTATTCGCTCAATTGGAGCAGGAAGGCTTTCGAGTCACTTATTTACCTGTTACTCATGCGGGTAGCGTAAGGCTTGAGGATCTTCAAGCTGCCATTTGTGAGGATACGATCCTGGTTAGCGTCATGTATGTAAATAATGAAATTGGTACGATTCAGCCCATTGAAGAAATAGGCAAATATCTCGCTGGGTATCCTAAAATTATTTTTCATGTGGACGCCGTTCAAGGAATTGTTAAGCTGCCTTTACTGCCCAAGTCATGGGGAATCGATCTCTGCAGTGCTTCAGCGCATAAATTTCGAGGGCCGAAAGGGGTTGGCTTTCTCTATCGAAGAGCAGGCATACAGCTCAAACCTTTGCTTGCTGGGGGAGGCCAAGAATTTGGCGTCCGATCAGGAACCGAAAACGTCCCCTTAATCGTGGGAATGGCAAAAGCATTGCGCATAAGTATGGACAATCAAGCTGTGAAAATGGCTCATAAATATCTGCTTAGAAGGCAATTGTTGGCAGGCATCACTGCAATACCAGAACTAGTGATTACTGGCGCTGAGGAGGAGCAGCAAATGGCTCCGCATATCGTTCACTTTGCTTTTGCGGGGATGAAAGCTGAGGTCGTCGTGCATGCCCTGGAACAGAAGGGGGTGTACATCTCAACAAGATCCGCTTGTACATCTGGGGAGTCAGAGCCTAGTGAGGTCATGCTGGCTTTGGGCTGTCATCGAGATCTGGCCGTTAGCGGCTTAAGAGTGAGCTTTGCTGATGAACACCAAGAGCAGGATATCGAGCAGTTGCTAAGCTCATTACAAGAGGTGGTCAAGGAGCTTGCTCCCATGAGAAACCCATCTGTCATTCAAAGGGGGAAGCGAAGATGAAACCGGATTGTTTAATATTGCGATTTGGCGAAATGATGCTGAAAGGTAAAAATCGCAAGCGTTTTGAGCGAAGTGTCATGATACAAATTCGTAAAGTTTTAAGTTCTTTTCCTGACGTTAGGTATATTCCGGAGTTTGGACGCGTATATGTGGAGCTAGGGGGTGCCGCTTATGAACAGGCTTCTGCCGCTTTGCAGCGTGTATTTGGACTTGCATCTTTCAGTCCGGCTTATCATGCTCCGCTAGAGCTTGAGTCGATTCAAGAAACGGCGCTGCGGATGATGAAGGCACTTCCGACACAACCAGCGACCTTTAAGGTTACTGTTCGCAGGGTCAATAAATCATTTCCTCATGACTCTCAGCAGATGAATTATTTGGTTGGGGGCTATGTACTTCAAGCGATCCCAGGGTTACAAGTAGATGTTCGCAAGCCTGAGGTTGAGCTGCGTGTAGAAATTCGCGAGGATCAGGTACTCTTGTATGTCGAAGTTATTGAAGGTGCTGGCGGATTCCCCTCAGGAACGAGCGGTAAAGCGCTGCTAATGCTCTCAGGAGGCATTGATAGTCCGGTTGCAGGCTGGTTGGCGATGCGAAAAGGATTGACGATGGAGGCTATTCATTTCCATAGTTACCCTTACACCAGTGAACGTGCGAAGGATAAAGTCATTGAGCTTGCTCATCAATTGGCTGGCTACACAGACTCCTTAAAGCTTCATATGGTGTCCTTCACGGAGATTCAAACCTCCATTCACCGTGCTTATCAAGACAATCTGCTCGTCACCCTCATACGAAGGGCGATGTACCGAATTGCAGAAAGGATTGCAGAGCGTGAAGGTCTTGGAGCCTTAGTAACAGGCGAGAGCTTGGGTCAAGTTGCCAGTCAAACCCTGCCAAGTCTACATGCCATTGGGCGTGTTGTCACGTTGCCGCTTTTACAACCGTTGATGATGATGGACAAGCAAGAGATTATTGGCCTTGCCGAATCGATAGGAACATTTCCTATCTCGATTTTACCCTATGAGGACTGCTGTTCCTTATTTCTTCCGCCATCCCCAAGTACGAATCCTAACTTACGCTTGGTGGAGAAGCTGGAAGATAGTATGGCATTTCTAAATGAGCTCATTGAAAAAGCGGTCTTAGAAACAGAAACCATTGAAATCGTGCATGGACAATTGAAAAAGGAATCTAACGCCCATCTATTCTAACTACTCGCTGCAGCTGTGATCGTAACCTTTCCAATCACTTGCTCTCCATGTTCGCCAGGAGGTCGTGAAGCATGGTTGATGCGCTCTTTTTATTCTTACAAATTATGTTGATTAATATTGTGCTCAGCGGTGATAATGCGGTTGTAATTGCATTAGCTAGCAAAAATCTCCCCTTAGAGCAGAGAAAGCTTGCTATCTGGTGGGGAGCCTTTGGAGCTATTGCTTTGCGATTGATTTTAACTCTCGTTGCAGTCAGTCTGCTTACGATCCCTTTTATTCAAGCAGGCGGCTCGATTTTGCTATTATGGATTGCTATTAAGCTGCTTACGGATGAAGACGGACATTCGAATATTAAGGAAGCTGCCACACTTGGCAAAGCGATATGGACGATCATTGTCGCAGATTTCGTCATGAGCTTGGACAATGTCTTAGCTATTGCGGCCAAAGGAAATGGAAATAATACGGTCATTATTCTAGGTATCGGGCTGAGTATTCCGATAATTATTTGGGGAAGCACACTGGTGATGAATTTATTGCAGAAGTATCCGATTCTAGTCTATATAGGCGCGGGAATACTCGGATACACGGCTGGTGAAATGTTTGTTAAAGATGAGAAGATGATCGATTGGCTGTTGCATGATTATGAATTTTTGCATGTTTGGATTCCTGTTATGACCATGGCTATCGTCATTGCGACAGGTGGAATTGCCAAATGGGTGCGTTTGTTTCAATTCAAAACAAGAAATGAATAAGAAATAAGCACGCTGACGCTTAGGTCAGTGTGCTATTTTTTTATGCAAAGTTAATGCCCAGAAAGACCATCCATAGATCAGAAGAAATACGAAGATGAGTGTGGTTGAGTACCGGTACATCATGGCGTAGCTGCCGCTCCAGTTGGCTAGAGCCCCTAATACCATTGCGCCTAATCCAATGCCGAGGTCATTGGCTGAGAAGAAAGTTCCATTGGCCGCACCGCGCCGCTCAGGAGAAGAACGGGCTATCGTCCATGCCTGAAGGGCAGGTTGAATGGAGCCGAAGCCTACGCCGTAACATAGGGCTGCAATCGCCAAGCTAATATTGGAATGAGCATAGGACAGCAGCCAAAGCCCTGCAATCGTGAAGATCGCACCAGGAAGGAGCACCCACTCGGGACCTTTGCGATCAAAGAGAACTCCAGTAATGGGCCGTACTAGTAGAACCATGCTGGCGTTGCATAGGAAGAATAGGCCGACATTTGCAATACCGGCTTCGATGCCGAATAAAGTGATAAAGGTCACGATCCCTCCGTAACAGATGGCGCTGCATAGCAGAAGAGCAGAGGGAAGTAGTGCTGTTCGTTCCCATAAACGATCCGCAAATCGAAGTTGTTGTGCTGGTTTAGTGGGTAGAATCGGCTTTGGATAGGTAATGAATAGGGAGCTAAACAAAGACAATATCGCAAGAATGGTTGATATCAAAAGGACGTACGAAAATCCGAATGTTTGCATGACCCAAAGTCCTGTGAGTGGACCGACTGCCATAGCGAAGGTGTTCGATAATCCGTAGTAGCCCATCCCCTCTCCGCGGCGTTCTGGTGGGATAATATCGGCGATCACCGTACCTAGGGAGGTCGTTGACAACCCCCAGCCAATGCCATGAACAAAGCGAGCTGCTAAAATAAGAGTAACTGCAGCGATATACGAATAGCCGGCAATCGTAAATGCGCATATCGCTAATCCAACTAGAAGGACATGTTTTCTACCTAGCGAGTCTAGTGCTCTGCCGGCGAATGGTCGCGTAAAAAGTGAGGAAATAGTGAATATCCCAATGACTAGTCCGACTTGCATGTTGTCTCCGCCTAATTGAGATAGATGAGTAGGAATCGTTGGAATGAGCATTTGAAAGCTGAAAAAAAGCAGTAAATTTGCCAGTGCTGTAATTAAAAAGGCTTTGGTCCATAGTGGTTTTCGTTGTTGCTTGTTACTTCTTATTGATTGTTCCATGCTACCTCCCCATTTGAACAGCAGGCGACCTTTAGCCAAGGCAAAAGGGTTCTGCGTGTGCCTTAGTATACCCAGACAAATGGAATTGAACGCAAAGCAGAACCGCGATAAACACCTAGCAATTTCCTGTCATGTGAGATAAAATATTTGTAGAAGGGTGTCGATTTTATAACGTGTTACGCCCGTTCAACATTTGCACATTTTAGGAGGGATTCATATCGCTAGAAATAGCTACTCCATTGGAATTTTATTTATTGGCTTGGCTGTGGTATTGTTGCTAGGCAAATTAGGGGTTTTCCAGCTGCTTCTTTCCTTTTTTTGGCCGCTTCTTTTACTAGTGCCTGGACTGCTTCTGCACTTCCTTTATTTCAACCGCAGATTACCAGCTGGCGTACTCGTTCCTGGTGGTATTTTGACCACTTATGCCCTCATGTTTTTCTTTTGCAATTTATTCGGCTGGGGTTCAATGAGCTATATTTGGCCGGGTTTCATTTTAGGTATAGCGATTGGTTTATATGAGCTTCATTTGTTTGAACGTGGGAGTGATCGCGGCATTTGGATCGCAGCCATCGTGTTGGGAATCATTTCAGCGGCTCTTTTTGGCTTAACGATACTCTTCAAATTAGGGATTTATGTAATCGCTTTGATCCTTGTGGTAGTTGGACTTTCCATGATTTTCCGAAAGCGAAGATTGTGGTGAACTTGCTTCTTTCCAGTTAAAAGTTTTGTTAAGTGTGCCTTTTGTCTTGCATAATGTCGAGAAACTGCGTATACTAAGGGTAAATGTCAAGCGTCGGCGCTTATGTCCGACGCTTGTTTTATGAACAGAGACGAAAATTATAGGGTAGAGAGGGTTTGACATTCATGCATGCAAGAGACAAGATTCGCAATATTGCCATTATCGCACACGTTGACCACGGTAAAACAACACTCGTAGATAAATTGCTTCAACAATCCGGAACATTCCGCGATAACGAGGCTATTCAAGAAAGAGCGATGGACTCCAATGATCTAGAGAGAGAGCGCGGTATTACCATCCTTGCCAAAAATACGGCGATTAACTATAAAGACTACTTGATTAACATTGTAGATACACCTGGACATGCTGACTTCGGCGGAGAAGTTGAACGGATCATGAAGATGGTAGACGGCGTATTGTTGGTTGTTGATGCTTTCGAAGGTACAATGCCACAAACGAAATTCGTACTACGTAAAGCACTTGAGAGCAACCTATCTCCGGTAGTTGTTGTTAACAAAATTGACCGTCCGAACGCTCGTCCACAAGAAGTTGTAGACGAAGTTCTTGACTTGTTCATTGAACTTGGTGCGACTGACGAGCAGCTTGATTTCCACGTTGTATATGCATCCGCATTGCAAGGAACTTCAAGTCTTGATCCAGAGAAACAAGATGATAACATGGAAGCAATTTATGAAACAGTCGTTCAACACATTCCAGCTCCTACTGAAGATGTTGAACAACCACTGCAATTCCTTGTTACATTGATGGATTACAATGAGTACTTGGGTCGTATCGGTGTAGGCCGTGTGAACCGTGGTAAAATCCGTCAAGGTCAAACCGTTACGGTTATGACACGTGAAGGCGGACAAAAGCAAGCTAGAATCGAGAAGCTTTTCGGTTTTACAGGCTTGAAACGTATTGAGATTGAAGAAGCAGCTGCAGGGGACATCATTGCCATTGCAGGTATCAAAGATATCAACATTGGTGAAACGGTTGCTGATCCAGCGAATCCAGAAGCATTGCCAGTATTGAAAATCGATGAGCCAACGCTTCAAATGACATTTATCGTAAACAACTCGCCATTCGCTGGTCGTGAAGGTAAATGGGTTACTTCCCGTAAAATCCGTGAGCGTCTATACAAAGAGCTTGAAACAGACGTTAGCTTGCGCGTAGAAGATACAGATAGCCCGGATGCATTCATCGTATCTGGCCGCGGTGAGCTTCACTTAGGTATTTTGATCGAGAACATGCGTCGTGAAGGCTTTGAATTACAAGTTTCCAAACCAGAAGTTATCATTCGTCAAATCGACGGACAAAAAATGGAGCCGATTGAGCGTTTGATCATCGACGTTCCAGAAGATAGCATGGGTTCCGTTATGGAGAGCCTTGGTTCACGTAAAGCTGAGATGGTTAACATGATCAACAACGGCAGCGGTAACGTTCGTCTTGAGTTCTTGATCCCAGCACGTGGATTGATCGGTTACAGAACGAACTTCTTGACATTAACTCGCGGTTACGGAATTATGAACCATGCGTTTGACAGCTATGGTCCATACCAAGGCGCAGGCGTTGGTGGTCGTCACGAAGGCGTACTGGTTTCCAGTGAATCCGGCGTATCCACGCTTTACGGAATTCTTTCTGTAGAAGATCGCGGTATCTTGTTCGTTCATCCTCAAACAGAAGTTTACGAAGGTATGGTTGTTGGTGAGCATACACGTGACAATGATATCATCGTTAACATCTGTAAAGAAAAAGCGGTAAACAACATTCGTTCCGCGAACAAAGAAGAAACTGTTAAAATGAAAACTCCTCGTATGTACTCTTTGGAGCAAGCACTTGAGTATTTGAACGATGATGAGTATTGTGAAATTACACCGAAATCGGTTCGTATCCGTAAAAAGATTTTGAACAAGAGCGAGCGCGAGCGTGCTGAGAAAAACCGCAAAATGGCGGAAGCTAACGCTTAATTCACAATTATGTACGAATTTAGGGGAATGTCGGCTATCCAGCCGCATTTCCCTTTATTTATTTGTAGATTTAAGGGATAATGAGGAATGACTCACCGTTAAGACTTAACTTATTAATGAAATGGAGTGTATGTTTGTTGACTGCCTTGAATGAATGGTTTGCCAATCACCTCTTCATCACGTATCTATTAATCTTCGTTTTCATGTCTTATGTGTACAATAAAGTTTTTCGTACGCGCAAATTGCCTGTGCTCAAAACAGCGATAATCTATGTGCTGCTCGGAATCGGTTCCGTGATGCTGCTCGTATTTCAAATTGTAGGCTTGCCTATTGTACTTTGCTTGGCTGTTGCGATCTCCCTCATGTTTATGGTGAGAATTCGCTATTTTATTGAAAAAAGAAGCGGCAAAAGGCCGACTTAATTAGTAAGGAGCCCATGCCTTATGACCCGATACTGGTTGACGCCGATCCTTGGTTATTCCCCCCTCGTGCTTGGTGCAGAGCGTATGAGCTGCCTGCCTGATGCCGATTTTGAAGCTTTCCGCCAACTGGCTGCTAATCAGCATCCTCGTTTGCTTTCGATGTTTAAATCGAGTCTGCTGCTGAGTGATGAGGAAGATGTGTGTGGATCAGACCTCGTAGAATTAAATTTAACGGTTGAAGGAGATATCGTGTTCGATGGCAGCCCTTTTCATCTTTCGCATTGCGCAGAAGCCTTTCTGGACCGTTTACTGAATCGTCAGGACGCAAAGGATATGGTAATGGCATTGGCGTTAGCGTTGGAGGAACGAAGGGGAGCAAGAGATGGGAAGTTAGACCTTTGGATGAAACAATGGTTGCGATGGTTAGCGGCTGGTTATGACATTGTTCTACTAAGAGAGGATGGACGCTGAAATGAAGTTAGGTGATGCCTTTTTCAATTGGCTGCAGATGCATATTGTATCACAGGCTCGACCAGAGGATGAAGCGGCTAAAGAGACGTTGGACTTTTTCGCACTTATTTTAGTTGAAGATCACAAAGTCAGTAACCTTGAAGTTCTACCAGTAGAGGATCCAATGAAAATTTGGATCGGCTATGATCATGAAGGAGAGTATCATAAGCATTGTTTCGATCGTGAGAGTGCAGAGAAGCTGCTGGATGATATTAACTCAAACCCCATATACAACAATCAATAGCGGTTTAACGCTGTGGACATAACTTTACCAAATCAACGTACACTAAAGTATATCCCCCAAAAAAGGAGTGCTGAGTTGATTTGAAAATAGATACATAATGGTGGAACGCTTGACACCCGCTATGCTATACTGTAAGTGTAAGGAGCGTTTTCAACCACCTAGTAGGAGGCGCAAACGATATGGCTGAACACCTAACAGCTGCACCGATGCAATGGATAGATAGCGCCCACATGATCATTAAAGCTGAATATGCGAAAGCTTGTGAGAGCCGAGACGCGATTATTTCACTCGGCCAAGTTTTTGATGCGATAAAAAAGCCTAGATCTGCGTATGCAGTCAGGCTTTTTGTCATCTTCAGCGATTTATCGGGCTGGAACCTGTGGGCTCGTCCCATCAGGGCCTGCGTTATCGATATCAGGGTCATTGCGAATATCACGGGGCAATTGTGGCATAACACGACCTACGATATCAGCCATTTGTTCAGCAAAGCCTGTGATAGGTCTTCCAGCTTGTATGTTATCCCGAATGTTGCGTAAGCGTTGATCAAGATCCATATCAGCCGTCACGATCGCATTAACGCCGTAAGGATCCTTCTTGAGTGCCTCAGCTACCGAATACTTCACGGTACCTACTCTGGCACGATCAAGCTCCTTCTTAATGTTAATGCCGACCACAGCTGTATTGCCGAAGACAACGCAATGTGCGCTCTCAACTTGAGGGATACTCAATGCTAGGTTTTCCAAATGCGCTGCAACCGCCTTAGAATCTTTAATTTCAAGCTTTTGCGGAGCGATTTGTTGAACTTTTACTTGTTTATTATTCGTATCTTGAGAGGGGGCACCACTTTTCGGCGCTTGACTGCAGCCTACCGCGAGGATCAGAATCAGTCCGCATACGTATATTAGTCTCACCAGAATCGTTCCCTTCTTTCCTTGAATCTCGCGTTTAGTTTGTCCTGCACGGTTAGGTTGTATGTATGAATATAACCAATGATCTAACGCCAAATCTGGGAGGGGACACACCAATGAAAAAAATTTACGTGTTAGATACCAATGTACTGCTTCAGGATCCTAATGCTTTATTTGCATTTGAAGATAATGAAGTGGTCATACCCGCCGTGGTGTTGGAGGAAATCGATTCTAAGAAACGAAATGCGGATGAAATCGGTCGCAATGCCAGACATGTCTCAAGATTGCTAGACGGTTTAAGAGCCAAAGGCAATTTATCCGATGGGATTACCCTTGGGCATGGTGGCAGCATTAAAGTGGAGCTTAACCACCGCAGCTTTGCGAAGCTGCAAGATACCTTTGCTGAATTAACGAATGACAATCGCATTCTCGCGGTTGCTCTAAATTACCACCTAGAAGAGCAAGAAAATGATGTGGCTAGGCCTGTTATAATCGTCAGTAAAGATACATTGGTCCGAATCAAAGCGGATGTATTGGGGATTCCAGCACAGGATTATTTAACCGATCGAATCGTAGCTCAAACCGATATGTATACCGGCTATCTCACGCTTTTCGTTCATCCATCCATCATTGATGAGTTTTACTCTTATCGCTTCTTGACCGTTACGTCACTGAATTTGAGCTACATGCTGCATCCTCACGAATTCGTGATCTTGCGCGATGAGCTCGGCTCTTCCAAATCCGCACTGCTCAAAGTTACACCGGATGCCAAAAAGCTTGAGCCGCTTTATATGAGTAACGATCCCATCTGGGGAATTGCCGCGCGCAATGCGCAGCAGCGAATGGCTCTTGAGCTTCTGCTCAATGACGAAATCCCGCTCGTCACCCTGACTGGGAAAGCGGGTACAGGTAAAACGCTGCTTACGTTAGCTGCGGGGCTCATGAAAATTGAGGATGATCGTAAGTACAAGAAACTGCTAATTGCTCGTCCGGTCGTCCCGATGGGCAAGGATATTGGTTACCTGCCTGGTGAAAAAGATGAAAAGCTGCGTCCCTGGATGCAGCCGATCTATGATAATTTGGAATATTTATTCGATACCAAAAAACCAGGTGATATTGAAAAAATACTTGCCGGACTAGGTAGTATTCAAGTAGAGGCGTTAACGTATATCCGTGGACGGTCCATTCCTGGTCAATTTATTATTATTGATGAAGCACAAAACCTATCGAAGCACGAAGTGAAAACGATTGTATCTCGCGTTGGAGAGGGTAGTAAAATCGTTCTCCTGGGTGATCCGGATCAAATCGACCATCCATACCTGGATGCATCTAGTAATGGGCTTACGTATGTGGTAGAGCGCTTTAAACAGGAAGGCATTAGCGGACATATCACATTAGAGCGCGGCGAACGCTCACATCTGGCTCAATTGGCAGCAGATTTGCTCTAAAAAGAGAAAAGCCCACATCAGCCGATGTGGGCTTTTTGCTGTATTTAGTGTAATATTTCGATGCTGCAGCGATACGCTTTGGCAATCCCGTGCATGAGCTCCTCGAGCTGCCGATCGACGACATACACGTCATGATTCTCATCGTCCTTGTATTGTGCAATGAGGTGCTCTTCGACCTGGAGGGCCGCTTGATCGACCTCGACTGCTGGACTGCTCGCTGTGAAACGGAATGGGATGACGATTTTATCATACAAATAGTTATGCTCGGCGCGGCTTGTGAATCCGTAATCAGTGAACAAATCCGTCAACTCAGCCTCATTGCGCAGCAAACGAAGATCCATGATCGTAGTCTCAATGTTAAAGTGTGCCATGATCTCAAGAGCTGCGCGTTGCTGCACTTCATTACTGACAATCAGCATTTCTTTATCGCGATCGAATAACTCGACTTTGCCGGCGAGTGCTTTAACGATTTGGGCATAGAAGCCAGGTATTTTCCCGTCGGGCAGATCCATCATTAGACCAATTTTGAATTCCATCGTAGTTCGTCCTCACTTTTCATTCATTATCCCTACTAGTTTACAGAGATAATTTGAGTTTCACAACTGCGACGCCTTTTTTCGTCTCGACACTGATCACATCGAGGTAACTCACTACTTTTTTCGGTACAAAACCTAATGAAAATTCCTTCGTAAAATCTGCGATGGTCGTATCTGGCAGTTTGAAGCTGTTAAATTCAAGATTATCAACAACAAAGCGGACTTCATTCAATTTATCTGCGTTCGTAAGAAGGACGAAGTTCCCTTGAATGGCTATTTGCAACTCGCCTTTTTTGCCTGTGGCGACCATAGCTCCATCTTTAAATTCAAAATTCAACGTTTTCAGAAGCTCGCTCTTTGAGTGAAGATACGTATTGAAATCTGTGTCCGTAAGATTCACAACTGGTGTTGTGGATGTGATGCTAATATACTTACTGTCCGACATAAGGAATTGAGGCAGCTCCCGGAAAGCCATGGATAAATTATCTAAGTATTCCCTCGCCAAGGGTAAGCCTTCTTGCTTCCATTGATCATTTAAGCTTTTGATTTGGGCTGCAATGACCTGCGCTTGGGCGCTGATTGCCAGCTGTTTGTCCAGCTCTTCTTGAAGCTTAACAAGTCGCTCACGCTGCTCAAGGAAATTAGTTTTGGTTTTCTGCAGCTCATTCCGAGAATTGGCTAACTCGATTTGTAAGTTTTTAAGCTTTTGATAAGAGTCGGTGAAAGCAGCTAGTGATCGATGGTCATTGGTGATGATCATCTGTAAGTATTCAAACATTCGCAAGACATCAGTGAAGGAGTTAGCCGCAAATAGCAGCATCCAGATCGAATCGCGATCTCCTGTATAATAGGCTCTCAATACTTTACCAGCATGCTTGCGAGTTGCTTCAACATTGCCATTTTGCTTCTCAATATCTTGTTCATTCTGTTTGATTTGTTCACCGATTTTGGCATCCTGTTCGTTTAAACGAGCAACCTCTTTATCGATTTCGAAAATAGTAAGCCCTTTTTGGACCAGCTCTTTGGCTTCGTCTTGCGCTGTCTTCGTTTCTTCGGCCCAAACGCCTCCGTAAGGCAATGTGAGTTGCGTTAACAAAACAATGGATAACAGCAGCGCTGTGAGTTTTTTAGAATTCATTGATGGTATTCTCCCCCTATGAATAGATTATCATATTTCTATTAAATGAAGCACAAAAAAATACTTACCTTTGGGGAAAGGTAAGTATTTGAACTTGATCCTATTTTTTTACCGCTGGTGTTAACAGCTTAAGAATGTCATCAAAACTCTTCACCTTCGCAGGAACTTCCTTCGTCAAAGGGGTGCCTTGATTAATAGCATCGTAGCTCTGATGCAGTACGATATGATTGTCAAAGGCTTTGCCATCCATCGTCACAGTGAACGTGATTTCAAGTGATTGGTCTCTAATAAAGCCTTTGTCGTCAATGGCAATTTTCATATTACCAGGTGCTTTCAGCGTAAGGGAAGAAAGGTCGTTTTTCTTAAATGCTTCAGCTTTGTCAGCTGTCAACAAGCCGTTCGTTTGTAAGGATCCAATGAACTCTGGCAATTTAGCCTGGAATTGTGAATTGATTTCTTTCACGTTTTTAGTAGTCAGATCAACCTGAATCGATTTCGCTGTTGTTCCGTCAGTCAGCTTAACCGGATCCTTGGCTTCCTTGAACCATTTGGCATCGATACCTTCAAAAATCACTTTACTAAGCGCCGTAGAAACTTGAGGGGTATTCTTCAAGGTGTCAGCGGTTAAAAGACTTGTAGTTGTCCCGCTCATTTTTTGTAAATCAATCGCGTAATACTCATCTGCGGTCTTATTTAAGGCTGGCATATTAAAATACAATTTGCTATCTTTAATGAGAATTGGTAAATCGATGGGGGATGTAGATCCCTTAGGCGTTATTCGCAAGTCTGTTTGGAACTGAAGGGGTTCCATATTGCTAACACCCTTCCAGGTAATCGTGCTTTCTCTGATCAAAGATAACAACCCATTCGTAAGAGGGTTAGCTGATTTCATTAAACCATCACTGATCGCGAGAGTCGTGCTACCATCGAAGGTGTACGACTTCATTTCTGATTGTTTGTTTACGGATTGTTGAAATGCTTCTTTTACTTTGGTATTGTCTGTACAAGCTGTCAGCGAGACTAGGCTAATCGCCGTTATCGCTGATAGGGTAATCCACTTCTTTGTCATGCTGGGCTGTCTCTCCTTCCATAATCCTTTATCATTATAAGGGTTTCATATTCATTTGTCTGTAAGTAAAGAACTGGGGGTTTTACAATCGTGAATCAACTAGGAAACAATAGTGTTATACAAGCTTTGAAAGATAGAATTCTTTCTGCTGAAAAGCAAAGGATTTCTTTTCGTGATTATATGGAAATGTGCTTGTATCACGATCCAGGTGGTTATTATCGCAAGGATCAAATCAAGATAGGTAAGCAAGGGGATTTCTACACGAGCTCTTCCATTGGGACCGTTATGGGTGAGATGGTGGCTGTATTCATTTGTAAACAACTTCAAAGTCAATCCAACCTGCCGACATACATTGAACTGGTTGAATGGGGGGGAGGGAACGGGCGATTGGCCCTTCAGCTGCTTGATGAAATGAAGCGGGCTGCTCCTGACATCTATATTCGTTTGACGTATACGCTTATTGAATCTAGTCCCTATCATCGTCAGCTCCAAAAAGCTTTGCTTGTTGAACATGAGGCACATACTCGTTTCTTGGATGAAACAGCTTGGTTGAATGAGGCTCCTCGAGAACATGTATATGTACTAGCGAATGAACTGTTGGATGCTTTCCCGATTCATCGCATTCGCTATCAGGATCGAGCGTTCCAAGAGTCTTTTGTAATTTGGCAGGAACGGGATCCTCATTTCCAAGAGATCTGGTTACCCCTGCAATCTCAACGTATAGAAGACTATCTAACCTCAATTGAAGTTCAATGGTTGGATGGTCAGATGATGGAAATTAATTTAGAGGCAAGCGCTTGGTATGAACGACTTTCACAGCGGATCCTTAGCGGATGTGTTATCGCTATTGATTATGGTGATGTAGAAGCTGAGATTTTTGCATCGCATCGACAGCAAGGGACATTAATGTGCTACCGTAGGCATGAAGCGCATGATAATCCCTTTATCGATCAAGGAGATCAAGACATAACCGCGCACGTCAATTTTAGTCTGTGTCAGCTGGCCGCGGCAGCCAGTGGCTTTGAGGCTTGTCAGCTGCAAACGCAGCGTCAGTTCTTAGTGGAGCAGGGCATTTTGGAGAAACTACAAAACCATTTCGATCCGAATCCCTTTAGTGAAGTATCCAAAAGGAATCGTTCCATCCGGCAATTACTGCTAAGTGACGGGATGAGTGAATTGTTTAAGGTGTTCGTTGCCATGAAAAAAAGTGAACCGGCATAATTGCCGATTCACCTTTTTGTGTTTGTCATCTGCGTTAGACGGACATTTTGAAAAATGACCAATACGTAAATCCGCTGAAGGAGATAATCATATATCCCCAGAACAACAATATGTAAGTACGTTCTGACAAGCGCATATAGCCTAGAATGACGAATACGGCAGTTTGAAAAAAGAAAATCAGAGACATAGGTATCATATCGCCAGCTAAGCTCATCAGTGCGATAACAAGTGTCCAAAAACCTAGAACCCGAAACATGCGATCCATTCTCGTTACATCCCCCTCTCGTACCACGTTGCACTTTAACTACAACACATTATACCGTTTGATCCAAGTGGTGTAAACCGTCAAACGGTGACGAAATTGAAAACATTTCATCATATAGACGTAGTATGTCTTTTTATACGAATCCCATGTATGAGTGTCAAAAAATTTGGCAATACCATTTAGTATCAAATAGATTCTATGAACTCTAGTACGGGCATAGAAATAGTAATAATGGCACCGAATCAATTGATACCTGTCTGACTAATTGATTCTTCTTTATGATGCATCCGCAATAGGAGAGAATTTGATCAGGAATCGAAGCTCCCGAAAAGGAGAGACTTTGCTCTCCGACCAAAGATCCCTATAATTTGTTAGGAGGTTTGGCCTTATGTCAGCAATTAGACAAGATGCTTGGAGCGATGAAGACGACTTAATTTTAGCGGAGTTGACATTGCGTCATATCCGAGAAGGAAGCACACAATTATCAGCGTTTGAAGAAGTTGGAGAGCGCATTGGACGTACAGCGGCCGCGTGTGGGTTTCGTTGGAACAGTTTTGTTCGGAAGAAATATGAGGCGGCGATTCAAATTGCCAAAGCACAGCGTCAGAAACGGACGCAATTGAAAAAGCATGCACCAGTTTCGATTTCTGGCTCATCATCGATTGGTTTACTTGATAGTCCAGAGGTGCCTGCAGGCAAAAATGAAGTGTTTACAGAAGAGACGCTTTCGATAGATGCTGTTATTCGTTTCTTAAGGCAATGGCGCAGCACCTATCAGGATATGAATCGTCATATCAAAACGTTGGAAAAAGAACTGCAGGATAAAGAGGACGAACTCGATAGACTTGGCAGAGAAAATAACAAGCTGAATAAGCAAGTGAATGAAGTTGAAACCGATTATCGCGTTGTAAATGATGATTATAAAGCGCTCATTCAAATTATGGATCGTGCTAGGAAGATGGCGTTCCTAGTTGAAGAAGAGGAAGAAGAGAAACCTCGTTTCAAAATGGATGCCAACGGTAATTTGGAAAGAGTAGATTAAGCGAGAGTCAGGATGCAAGCAGGAGTCACAGATCAAGGGGGAACCTTGGTCTGTGACTTTTTTGCTGTATAATAGTGGTTAAATGAAATAAGGGGTTGTATGGCATGCATATCATGATCATTGGAGCAGGCTCTTTAGGGCTGCTTTTTGCCTCGAAGCTTGCTCCTTTTTGTACGCAATTAACAGTAGTTACAAGGTTGGAAGAACAAGCTAAGGCATTAGCTCGGCAAGGAATAATGCTAGATGGGATGACCTCGCAAGAGACTAAGCATGGGAAGCCAATCGTTTTCTATAGCTATGCCGAGGAAACTAGGGAGGACGTCGTTGCGCGAGCGCACCAAGTTGACTATATTCTCCTGATGGTGAAGCAGACAGCGATTTCCCCAGAGCTTATCGATTATCTTAAAAGTCAAATGACGGATCGTACCTATCTAGTCTGCTTCCAAAACGGGGTAGGTCATGAATTGAAATTAAGCCAAGCTATTGGAAGTGCTAAGCTTTTATTCGCGGTTACGACGGAGGGGGCGAAGCGAAACAGTCCTACATCAGTCAGCCATACAGGGCATGGAATCACATATTTTGGGGTTATCGAAACTAATAAGAAGCTTACGGAAGATAACCAACATATTTTTTTCGTGCAGTTGTTGGAATTAGCAGGATTTCAAGCGGTTTTGTCGAAAAATATGGAGGTCAGAATCTGGAGTAAGTTAGTGATCAATGCGGTCATTAACCCGCTAACAGCGATTTTACGTGTGCAAAATGGTGAATTGCTTCGTTCAGAGTGGACACGTTCAATCATGCAAGATCTCTATCGAGAAGTGCTCAGCCTGGCTGTGGCCAAAGGGATCAAGCTTTCGGATGAATTGTGGTCTACCATTATTGAAGTGTGTCAGGCGACGAGAACGAATCATTCCTCCATGCTGCAGGATGTAGAAGCATCGCGACAAACAGAAGTTGATTATTTGAATGGCCGCTTGGTTGAAATGGGTAGTGAAATTGGTCTAGATCTTCCCGCGCATGGTATGGTGTATAGAATGATTAAAGCGATAGAAAAATAAGAGGTGACTCTTCTTGCTGAGTGGTTTAGTTAGTCTATTATCTACTTTATATGCCATGCTGGCCGTTGCGCCATTTATTACGTTTGTTGTATTATGGTTCCTCATCTATCTGTTTATGAAGGATAAGAAGATGACTACAAGGTTTACTATGGATGTCACAACATTGTTTCTATTAGGATCTGTATCTTTGATGTGGAACAAACTATTTCATACCCAATTTGGTTTCTGGCTGATTGTACTGATGTTATTAATCGCATTTGGTATTATTGGGGGTTATCAAAACCATTTGAAAGGGCAAACTAATTTAATTAAAGTAGGCAGGCTTGTATGGCGTCTTAGCTTTGTGGGCTTATCTGCTCTATATATACTATTATTTTTCATTCATATCGGGAAAAACTACCTTTTTTCAACATAAACATAAATGGCATTACCTAATTTTGGGTGATTTGGTCAATAATTTAGTGATTGTTTGTAATATTTATTTGAGATTTGTAGAAAATAACAAACAAAATCGTCTAGATTTTATTGACCGTTGGTTGTATAATTAAAAACCGTGAGAGTAAATTTTTTTACCAGTGAATTAGGCGTAGGTAAATTATTTGTGGACAAACTCATTGTATATGTTATAATTCCTTGCGTAGACTATAGTAATTTTTTTTACTAGAGATCTAAGTAATGTAAAATGACATTAAAGAAGCGGTTTCATTGATCTCCGGGTTAAAGGTGTAAGGTTTATGTAAATAAAGCTGACAAAACACCTAGCCATAGATGTCTAGACATACATATTTTAAAGGAGGAGTTTTATGAAAACGACAAAATGGGTTTCTACAGCAGTAGCACTAACGCTCATGGGTAGCGTAGCAGTTGGTTGTGGTAAGAAAGAGGAAACAACACCGACAACATCACCAACTGGTGGAGCAACAGGTACTGCAGCTCCAGCTTCCAACAAACCGCAAGAAATTAAAATCAATTTCTCAGCAGAGCCACCTGTTATGGATAGCTCCAAAGCAACAGCAAATGCTGCTTTTACTTTTATTAGCGCATTTAACGAAGGTCTATATCGTACAGATAAAGATGGCAAAGCAACTCCTGGTCTTGCAAAAGATTTCCCTAAAATTTCCGCTGATGGTCTAACGTACACAATTGATATTCGTGACAACGCGAACTGGTCAGATGGTACACCAGTTAAAGCTCAAGACTTTGCTTATTCCTTCAAACGTACTTTGGATCCAGCTACAAAAGGTCAATATAGCTTCGTAGTAGCATGGATTAAAGGTGGAGAAGCTGTAACTAAAGCTAAAACTCCTGAAGATGTGAAAAAAGCTCAAGACGCTCTAGGTGTTAAAGTTCTTAGCGACAAGCAACTTCAAATTACACTTGAAAAACCAATTGCGTTCTTTACACAAATGCTTGCTTTCGGAACTTTCTTGCCACAACGTGAAGATTTCGTAACTAAAGCTGGCGACAAATACGGCGCAGAAGCTGACAAAGTTATCGGTGCTGGTCCATTCGTATTGAGCAAATGGGATCACGGTCAAACACTTGAACTTGTTAAAAACGAAAAATATTGGGATGCTGCTAATGTGAAATTGACAAAAGCAACAATCAATATCGTTAAAGACACAAATACTGGACTTAACCTATATGAAACTAATGCTTCTGATTTAACTGAGATCAACCGTGATCAATTGACATTGTACAAAGGTAAGCCGGACAACCTGCCTAAACCAGAGTTGACGAATTCATACCTGATGTACCAAACGAAAAAAGTTCCTGCCTTGGCTAACAAGAAAATCCGTCAAGCACTTGGTATGGCAATCGACCGTCAAGCTTATGTAGATACAGTTCTTGCTAACGGTTCCGTAGCTTCCACAGGTCTAGTACCGGGTGGTACTTCTGATGGTGCAGGCGGCGAATTCCGTAAAACAGCTGGCGAAACACAACCGAAATTCGATGCTGCTAAAGCTAAAACATTGCTTGCAGAAGGTTTGAAAGAGCTAGGACTAACAGCTCTTCCAAAAATGAAAGTGAATGCAGATGATACTGAAACTGCTAAAAAATCACTTGAGTTTATCCTTGCACAATGGAAAACGAATCTTGGCTACGTAGCTGAAGCGAACCCAGTTCCGCATGCATTGCGTATCGAGTTATCCTCCAAAAAAGATTTCGAAATCGTACTTTCCCTATGGGGCGCAGATTACAACGATCCAATGACGTTCTTGGATATGTGGGTAACTGGCGGCGAGTTTGACGAAGGCGACTACAGCAATCCGGAATACGATAAGCTTGTGAAGTCCGCTCAAACAGAAACAGATGTTACGAAACGTGCGAAATCATTGGTTGAAGCTGAGAAAATCCTTATGGATGATCAAGGTGTTGCTCCATTGTACTTCCGTACTCGTGCATACTTGAAAAAACCAACAATCAACGGTTTGATTCTTCCGTCGTTTGGTCAAGAGTGGGAATTGAAATGGGTTACAGTTAAGTAATTCAAGTATTTCTTTAAAGTAGTGTATTAGCAGAAGGGGCCGTTCGCACCTCGTGGGAGCGGCCTCTTCTAACTTTCTTGTCTGTATATTTTAATAAAGGAGGAGCAATATGGTTAAGTTCATTCTTCGCCGGTTCCTATATGCGCTTATTACGTTATGGCTAATTGCAACATTTACTTTCGTCTTGATGAAAAACTTGCCAGGTAATCCACTAGGAGAAGGCGCTGAGAAGATTCCGAAAGCTACGAGAGATATGTTAATGAAGCAATACGGTCTGGATAAGCCGTTGTGGCAACAGTACTTGACATTCATGAACAATATCATCCATGGCGATCTAGGAGCTTCCTTTCAATTCCCTGCTCACAAAGTAACTGATATTATTAAACAAGCTTTCCCTTCATCCTTAGAATTAGGATTAATTTCAATTGCGATTGCGATTGTAGTTGGTTTGATCTTAGGGATTGTTGCAGCCTTGAAACATAATAAAGCTGGTGACTATACAGCTATGTTCATTGCGATTGTTGGTGTTTCCATCCCATCCTTCGTTCTCGGTCCAATGCTTTCTTATTATGTTGGTGTTAAGTGGGGAATTCTTCCTGCTGGTTTATGGAAAGGTCCAGAATACAAAGTATTGCCAGCGATTGCTTTATCCTTTGGGACGATTGCTATTTTGGCCCGTTTAATGCGTACTTCCATGCTGGATGTACTCAATCAAGATTATATTAAAACAGCGAAATCTAAAGGTTTGTCTAATTTGACAGTTGTCGTAAAGCATACAATTCGTAATGCGATATTACCGGTTATCACCGTTATCGGTCCAATATTTGTAAACGTCATCACGGGTACGTTAGTAGTTGAACAAATTTTTAGTGTGCCAGGTTTGGGTAAACATTTCGTATCATCGGTATATTCAAATGACTATACAATGATATCTGGATTAACCATTTTTTACTCAAGTATATTGATTGTCGTTATCTTTATTACTGACGTTGTTTATGGCTTTGTAGATCCTAGAATTCGTCTTGGGAAAGGCGGCAAATAATTCATGCAAACTCCAAATGAATCAACTGAGACTAACTTCAAGTTTGCTCCCGTTTCAAATAAATCTCTAACTGGTGAAGTCATTGTTAGACCTTCGCTCAATTATTGGCAGGACGCATGGAGACGACTTAAGAAAAATAGACTGGCTATGGCTGGCTTAATTATATTGGTTACTTTAATCGTACTATCGATTATCGTACCATTTGTTTCAAGCTACGATTATCAGACACAAAATTTAAAGCTTAAAAATGCTGTTCCGAGTGCCGATCACTTTTTCGGTACAGATGACTTCGGTCGTGACGTATGGACACGGGTATGGATGGGAACGCGAATTTCCCTGTTTATCGGTATTACCGCAGCTTTAATTGATTTGGTCATCGGTGTTATCTATGGTGGTATCTCTGCTTATTACGGCGGAAGAGTAGATGAAGTCATGCAACGTTCCATCGAGATCGTGTATGCTATTCCTTTCTTGTTGATTGCCATTCTTTTGATCATGGTAATCGGCTCAGGGATATCATCGATTATTATCGCCTATAGTATAACAGGATGGGTGCCGATGGCGCGGCTTGTTCGTGGGCAAATGCTTACGCTCAAAGAGCAAGAATTCGTTCTGGCTTCACGTACATTGGGAGCTTCTCCCATGAGAATAATTATGCGTAGCTTGATCCCGAATGCGCTTGGTATAATAATTGTGCAGATTACATTTGTTGTACCATCTGCGATCTTTACTGAAGCATTTTTGAGCTTTATTGGTCTTGGTGTAAAGCCTCCTCTGGCCTCGTTAGGTAACTTGCTGTCAGACGGAGCTAACTATATCCGGTTATATCCGCATCGCTTAATTTTCCCGACGATTATTTTCAGCTTGATCTTGTTGAGCTTCAATCTTCTCGGCGATGGGCTTCGTGATGCGCTAGATCCAAAAATGCGCAAGTAAGAAGGGGTGAATAATGATGAGCACCAATAACAATTTACTTGAAGTGAAAGATCTGCGAGTTTCATTCCAAACGTATGCGGGTGAAGTTCAAGCTGTTCGCGGCGTATCTTTTTCTTTGAAAAAAGGTGAAGTGTTGGCGATTGTAGGTGAATCCGGCTGCGGTAAATCCGTAACGGCACAAACGCTCATGCGTTTAATTCCTACTCCGCCTAGTTATATAAAAAGCGGTTCTATCATGTTTGACGGAAAAGTGGACATTACGAAACTTTCCAACAGACAGATGGAGAAAATTCGTGGCTCCGAAATGGGGATGATTTTCCAGGATCCAATGACATCATTGAATCCTACGATGAAAGTCGGCGATCAAATTACGGAAGGTTTGATCAAACACGAAGGTTTAAGCAAGAAAGCAGCAACGGCAAAAGCTATCGAAATTCTCAAGCTTGTTGGCATCAACTCACCTGAGGGACGTATTCATCAATATCCACACGAGCTTTCTGGTGGTATGCGTCAACGTGTTATGATCGCAATCGCGCTAGCCTGTTCGCCAAAGCTCCTTATTGCTGATGAGCCGACTACAGCGCTAGACGTAACGATCCAAGCACAAATTATTGATTTGATGAAGACAATCTCAGTAAAAACGGACTCATCCATTATCTTAATTACACATGATCTTGGTGTTGTAGCTGATATGGCTAATCGTGTTGTCGTTATGTACGCAGGGAAAATTATTGAACAAGGCACAGTAGATGAAATTTTCTATGAGCCACAGCATCCATATACATGGGGCTTGCTTCGTTCAGTGCCGCGGTTGGATACGAACAGCAATGAAGAGCTTGTACCGATTCCAGGTACGCCGCCAGATTTGTTCGCTCCACCGAAAGGGTGTGCCTTCGCAGCTAGATGTCCGTATGCGATGAATCACTGTCTGGAAGAAGATCCAGCGCATTATGTGCTGTCTGAAACACATTCAGCAGCATGCTGGTTGCTTCACCCAGATGCACCGAAGGTTGAACGTCCTGTAGGAGTGGGAGGTAAAGGGCATGTCTAAGACATTAGCTAAGTCTGATCAACCAATTTTGCAAATTCGTAATATGAAGAAACATTTTAATCTTGGAAACGGCAAGATCTTGAAGGCCGTAGACAATTTTTCTATAGAAATTAAACGTGGTGAAACGTTTGGTCTCGTTGGGGAATCTGGATGTGGGAAATCCACAGCAGGTAGAACCATTATTAAGCTTTATGACGCAACAGAAGGCGAAGTTATTTTCGACGGTGAAGATGTTCATAAGCTAACTGGGAAAAAGCTGAAGGAATTTAACCGGAATATGCAAATGGTATTCCAAGATCCTTACGCATCCCTTAATCCGCGTATGACAGTTGGGAATATCATTGGTGAAGGTATTGATATTCACGGTCTATACAAAGGGGCTAAACGGAAAGAGCGTATCATGGAGCTGCTTCGTGCTGTTGGCTTGAACGATGAGCATGCTAGCCGTTTCCCGCATGAATTCTCCGGTGGTCAACGTCAACGTATCGGGATTGCTCGTGCGCTTGCGATTGAACCGAAATTCATCATCGCCGATGAGCCAATCTCTGCATTGGACGTTTCCGTACAAGCTCAAGTCGTTAACCTTTTCAAAAGATTACAAAAAGAAATGGGCTTAACTTACTTGTTTATCGCACATGATTTGGCGATGGTTAAGCACATCTCCGATCGTATCGGGGTTATGTATTTGGGGAACCTCGTAGAAGTAACGACATCCGACGCACTTTACGCGAAGCCGTTGCACCCATACACACAATCACTTCTTTCTGCGATTCCAATTCCGGATCCAGAGATCGAACGTACTCGTGAACGTATCATTCTTCAAGGCGATGTACCAAGTCCGCTCAACCCGCCTAGCGGTTGCCCGTTCCGTACGCGTTGTCCGCAAGCAATGGCGAAGTGTGCTGATTCCATGCCGCCTAGCATAGAAGTGGAACCTAACCACTTTGTTGCTTGTCATCTATACTAATTAGCTTAGCCGCCCCGAGAGGGGCGGCTTTTCCTCATTATGCGATTCTTTACATAATTGTAATTAGAAAAAATACAGTTTTGACGATTTCAGACCTTACGTGTACAATCAAAGGATAGTTGTTTTATTTGTTATGAAGAGGAGACACTAGTCGCATATGCAAATGGAAACTTTTCATTGGAAGAAAAATCAGAAACTGGCGGAAGATTACATAGCAAGATCAGGTAATGCGAAATCGTTATTTCCAACCCATTTTGGATACGAGTCAGATTGGCAATCTCGAGTCCGTTGGTTGGATGAAGCGAGTAGCGCTCCTCATGTCCAACGTGAGAGCCTAGTAGGAGTGTTGGAGGCCTATAATAAGCGTATAGGGAATACTGGGGCTGCTTTGGAGTATATTGCTGCTTTAGGCAGTAAACAAACACTTGCAGTCGTAGGTGGTCAACAAGCAGGGTTGTTTGGTGGTCAATTGATGATTCTCTATAAAGCAATAACAATTATTCAATTGGCGCGTGAATGGCGTGCGAAATTGCAGCGTGAAGTCGTCCCTATTTTCTGGATTGCGGGCGAGGATCATGATTTCGATGAAGTTAATCACATGCATGTCCTCACCAATGCGCAACAGATTGAGAAGCTGAAGGTGGATCATCCTACAGGTCAACGCACATCAGTAAGCAGACTCCCTTTGTCTCCTGAAGCGTGGGAAGAGGCCTTGAACAAACTGGACCAATCGTTGATGGACACAGAATTTAAAGCTTCTTTACTTGATAAAATGAGGTCAGCTACGAATCATGGTGCGACACTTTCGGAAGCTTTTGCACGTTGGATGGCGATGCTGTTCGGCGAGTATGGTCTCGTGCTTGTGGATGCTGATGAGCCTGATCTGCGAGCTTTGGAATCCTCCATGTTCGAGGGGATCATTGAGCAGAATGCTTCTTTTGCAGCAGCTCTAATGCGAAGTCAAGTTGAAGTCAGCGAAGCTGGCTACGGAATACAAGCAGAGGTGCATGAAGACGCTGCTAATCTGTTTGTATTTGCGGAAGGGCAGCGATTGCTGCTGCACCGTGAAGGTGAACATTTTACAGATAAGAAAAATACGATTAGCTTTACGAAGGCAGAGCTTCGAGATAAAGCGATGACGTCACCAGACCAGCTGAGTAACAACGTAATGTCTCGGCCGCTCATGCAGGAATTCCTGTTTCCGGTCCTAGCGACCGTGTTAGGCCCTGGAGAAATTGCTTACTGGGCGTTAACGAAGCAAGCCTTTGAACATTTCCATATGCGTATGCCGATCGTGGTGCCTCGGATGGAGTTTACCTTAATTGAAGGCACGATCAAGAAGCAAATGGATAAATACGAGCTTACCTTCACCGACGTACTGGAGCATTTTGATGAGAAGAAGCAAGCATGGTTGGATGCGCAAGATACTTTACAACTTAATGAACGATTTGAGGCTGTGAAGGAATTATTCCTCAGCAGCTATGCACCGCTTGTCGAATCTCTTCATATGATTAATCCTGGCGTCAAAAAGCTAGGAGATACGAATCTAGCTAAAATAGTTGAACAGATCGATTATTTGCATCATAAGGCAAGTGAAGCGTCCCATACGCAATTCGATGCGGCGATCCGCCAGTTGGACCGTGTTCGACTCACGATATTTCCGTTAGCCAAGCCACAAGAAAGAGTGTATAATGGGTGTGCTTATCTGAATCGATATGGGAATGCTTGGCTACATACGTTAATTGAGACGCCGATACCCGTAGATGGCTTGCACCGTATCTATTATTTGTAGGAGGAACGATAATGACAACTGCATCAAACAGTATTGTAACTGATATGGCGCTAGCGCCGGATGGTCATTTGAAAATTGATTGGGTTCAGGCGCATATGCCTGTTTTGAATCGTATTCGTGAGCAATTTGAGAAAGAGCAACCTTTCAAAGGTTTGAAAGTAACGATTTCCTTGCATTTGGAAGCGAAAACGGCATACCTAGCTAAAGTTGTTAAAGCTGGTGGCGCGGAAGTTACAATCACAGGAAGCAACCCGCTTTCTACACAAGATGATGTATGTGCTGCGCTTGTTGAAGATGGTATTACCGTATTTGCGAAATACAACCCAAGTCCTGAAGAGTACAAAGAGCTACTTATCAAATCCTTGGAGTCCAAACCAGACCTAATCATTGATGACGGTGGAGACTTGGTCTCACTGCTTCATTCGGAACGTAAAGATTTGGCTGTCAATGTACGCGGTGGCGCGGAAGAAACGACAACAGGTATTCTTCGTTTGAAAGCGATGGAAAAAGAAGGCAAGCTCGCATTCCCAATGGTTGCCGTTAATGATGCTTTCTGTAAATACTTGTTTGACAACCGTTACGGAACAGGTCAATCCGTGTGGGATGGCATTAATCGTACGACTAACCTAGTTGTTGCAGGTAAAACAGTTGTTGTTGTAGGTTACGGCTGGTGTGGTAAAGGTGTGGCGATGCGTGCTAAAGGCTTAGGTGCCAACGTCATTGTTACTGAAATCGATGCGATTAAAGGCGTAGAGGCGTATATGGACGGATTCGCAGTTATGCCGATGATCGAAGCGGCGAAATTGGGTGATTTCTTCGTAACAGTTACAGGTAACCGTGATGTTATCCGCGGTGAACACTACAAAGTCATGAAAGATGGCGCCATTCTTTCTAACGCAGGTCACTTTGACGTTGAAGTGAATAAACCTGAGCTTGAAGCTTTGTCTTCCTCCAAGCGTACGGTACGACGTAATATCGAAGAATACCAATTGAACGATGGTCGCAAAGTGTACATCCTTGCTGAAGGCCGCTTGGTTAACCTAGCTGCTGGTGATGGTCACCCGGCTGAAATCATGGACATGACGTTTGCGCTTCAAGCAATGTCGTTGAAGCATGTGAATGACTCCTATCAATCCTTAGGCAAAACAGTTGTGAATGTTCCTTATGTTCTTGATGAGCAAGTTGCTCGCTTTAAGCTTGAGTCACTAGGTACGAGTGTTGATGCTTTGTCAGACGAGCAAAAGGCTTACCTCGATAGCTGGGATGAGCACTAGAAAATAAATGATGCCCTTCGGTCCGTAATGAGGACAGGAGGGTGTTTTTTTATTTGAGTTTTTTGGGAGAGCGAAGCTTGCTCTTTGTTCATTAGGGGAGGTAGTTTGTGTCTAGTCTTGTTTCTGAATTGAATAGATGGATTTTGTACAGCTAATTCAGCTGAAAAAGACACGTATTCTGATGTAACTGGATTTCCTACAGTTAATTTCAGATATTTTCGTTAATTTAAACCTTCTGGCGAGAATTAACATCATAATTTCCATCTAAATCGATTATTCGGAGAGATTGCACTGAAATAACTGTACTTTTTCCCGTTAATCCCTGGGAGTGCTTTAGCGGCCTCTGAACCTTCGCCTCCAACAGCCCCAACGGCCCCAACAAGCCATGCACTCCAGCCCCCCTCAGCGCCATCAGTAACCCCAGCTATCTGGGAACCTTTAGCCGCCCGCTCAGCCCCTCAGTATTACAACTAGTGAGAACCAGTTATTTACCTTATTTAAGTTCTTCGCTGTGCCCATGCAACTTTCATGATCTTCATTCCGTTTGGAGGGTGTATAACCTAAAAATGGAAATTGGAGGCATGGTAAAAATGGGGGGTAAGACAAAAGTTAGCTTAACAATGTTGATTGTGTTGTGTCTTTTGGTGTTCGGTGTTCTTGCGGGGTGTGGTTCGTCCTCGGAGAGCAAACAAGACTCATCCACATCAGCCTCGAAAGGCGAAATGCTGCAAGTGCAGTCGTCGGGCGCGACTTCGGATCAATTTGCAACTGCCAAAGATATGAATTCGAGTAATGCTGCTCCCGCGGCAAAAAATGAAGTTGCGGCTATATCTCCTGCCACTTCCGTTGGTAAAACCTTGCCTAACGTCGCAATCACTGCAAGCGGGAACGATCAGGAGGCCGGCTTTAACCGCAAGCTCATTTATCGAGCTAATCTGGTTATGCCTGTCGAAGACTACACGAAAGCCCAAACCGCGCTGCGGGATCTGGTTGCACTAAGCGGCGCATACATTTTACAGTTCTCCGAGAATGCCAGTACGGGTGAAAAGGGCGGAACCTATACAATTAAAGTAGCTGCAAACGGCTTTGTTTCGATGTTAGACGGCTTAGAGAAGATCAGTCCTTCCTTACAACGCAATGTACAGGGGCAGGATGTGACTGAAGAGTATGTAGATTTAAGCTCACGATTAACTGCCAAACAACTCGTTGAAACCAGACTGCTTAGCTTTATGGAGAAGGCGTCCAAGACCGACGATCTCCTTGCATTTTCGAACGAGCTGGCTAAGGTGCAAGAGGCCATTGAACAAATAAAAGGCAGAATGCGATACTTGGATCAAAATGTCTCGTTTTCCACAATCGAGCTGCGCCTGTACCAGCAAACGGGTAAAAAGCCACTGCTTTCTGACCCGAATGAACTAACTTTAGCGGAGCGTGTTGAAAAAGCATGGGGCTCAAGCCTGAATGTATTGGCTGCAGTTCTGCAAGGAGTTCTTGTTTTTCTGGCAGCCGCGGTACCGGTTTTGGTGCTTTTACTCGTCATAGCCGTCCCATTCTGGGTATACAGACGCAAGCGAAACTCGCAGCTGAAGGAATTACGATTACAGTTGAAAGAGCAAAATGCGTCTGAAAATGCACTTGAAGAGTCCGAACAAGGCATGGAAGGCACAAAATAGACCTACAAAATGAAATAAATTTAATTAATCCTGCTAACTAAGCAGGATTTCTTTTATTTTTAGCGAATATTGATTCAAATGTGGTGGAAAGTGGTACAAAGTGGAGGGAAAGGGGGCAAGATGCTATGTTTATGGGCGAATATCAACATAGCATCGACGATAAAGGCCGAATGATTATTCCGGCTAAATTTCGTGAAGCCCTTGGCGAAGCATTTGTCATCACCCGTGGATTGGATCAGTGTTTATTCGTATACCCGCAATCAGAATGGTTAATTCTCGAACAGAAGCTGAAGGCATTGCCATTAATGAAGTCAGATGCACGTGCCTTTACCCGGTTTTTCTTCTCAGGTGCAACAGAGTGTGAGCTTGATAAGCAAGGGAGAGCTAACATTCCCAGCAATCTCGTCGATCATGCCAAATTGGAGAAAGATTGTGTCGTTATCGGTGTTTCTAATCGTGTGGAGATTTGGAGCAAGCAAGTTTGGGAAAGCTATGCCAATGAGTCTGAACAGTCATTCAATGAAATAGCAGAGAAGCTGGTCGATTTTAATTTTGATTTATAGAAATTAGCGTTTTTAGGAGGACAACAAGTGTTTCATCATGTGACAGTACTTAAGGAAGAATCTGTAGAAGGTTTACATATAAAACCAGATGGCGTTTACGTGGATTGTACGATGGGAGGTGCGGGTCATAGCGCGCTTATCGCTTCTAAGTTAGGTCCAGAAGGCTTACTTATCGCTTTAGACCAAGATGATGTGGCTTTAGCAAATGCTCAAACCGTACTTGCACCCTATCTAGATCGTGTAGCGATTATCAAGAGCAACTTCAGAGATATAGAGCTTGTTCTACGGGGCGTACCCAGAGCTATGAGAGAGGGTAAACCTCAGGTCGATGGCATTTTGTTCGATCTCGGAGTATCTTCACCTCAGTTGGATGATGGTGATCGTGGTTTTAGCTACAATCATGATGCAGAGCTCGATATGAGAATGGATCGGGATACGACATTAACCGCCAAAACAATCGTAAACGAGTGGCCTGCTGACCAAATTGCGCGAATATTGTTTGAATATGGCGAAGAAAAGTTTTCAAGACGTATTGCAGGTGTCATTGTTGAGGCGCGAGCCAAGAAACAGATTGAAACTACAGGTGAACTCGTTGAGTTGATCAAAGAGGGGATTCCTGCAGCCGCTAGGCGGACAGGTGGTCACCCGGCTAAGCGCAGCTTCCAAGCATTACGGATCGCTGTGAATGACGAGCTAGGCGCGTTTGAAGAAGCGCTTCAGCAGTCACTTAACAGTCTAGCACCTCAAGGACGTATTGCAGTCATCACGTTCCACTCTTTGGAAGATCGCATCTGTAAGCAATTTTTCGTGAAAAATGTGGAGAAATGTACCTGCCCGCCGGCTTTTCCAATGTGCGTTTGCACCAAATCAGGAGATTTGAAGCTGGTTACTCGCAAACCTATTTTGCCAAGTGAACATGAGCTGGAAGTGAATCAACGAGCCAGATCCGCGAAGCTGCGAATAGCAGAGAAGCTTTGAACCAAGGGAGGAATAAGCGATGTCATCATATATTCAAGGCAATTTGGCACTTGATCCGAAGCGTAAACCGAATCCACAGCAACGTGTAAAGATAAAAGAAACAACCAAAGTGGTATATCGTAATTCCTCTTTACCTGCCCAAGAAAAAATGCTTTACTTATTTACGGTCGTTCTTTGTGTCATTGTTGCCGGAGTTATCATTTGGCGGTTTGCTGCCATTTATCAGATGAATGCGAATATTTTGAAAATGCAAGGTGAGATTCGTGAAGTTCAGGCACAGAACAGCGCGCTCAAGCAAGAAGTAGAGAAGTTGCAAAGTCCTGATCGTTTAAAAGAGGAAGCCGTGCGCCTCGGGTTTAATTTAGAAGATGAGAAGCAAGGTAGTGTCGTAGCTCAAACGACGACAACTACGAAATCGAAAACTAGTACAACAACTGCTACTACGAGTGGCAAAAGTACGAAATCAGCTTCTAAACCGTAATAGGCAGGTACTCATATGACTAAAAAAATTAAGCTGCGTTCTTTGCTAATCGGAGGGTTTTTCACCCTTCTTTTTGTTGTCCTCATGGTTAAAGTCTATTGGATCCAAGTCGTAGAAGCTTCCTGGTTGCTAGAAAAGGCCGAGAAAAGATGGGAAACAGATAAGGTCTTAAACCCTGTGCGTGGCTCAATTTTAGATCGGAACGATAAGGTGCTTGCTGTAGAGGCTACCGCGTATACGATAGCTTTAAATCCAAAAGTAATCGATGCTTTGCACATTGCCGAGGATGTGACCCAAGGGTTGGCGGATATTTTGAAGGAATCCGAGGCGTCCCGTGCGGAGCTAGTGAATAAGATTCGGGAAAGAGCAACAAAGAAGAATCTAGATGGCACTGACTTCGCTGCGAACGTAGAAGTGAGGAACGAAGGTTGGAAGATTGAGAAGGAGAAGGCGGATCAGGTCCGTACACTCATAACCAATCTGCAGACGAAGCTGAAGTTAAGCGCCAAAGCAAATGTAGGCATTTCGATTCTTGAAGATAAGAAAAGATACTATCCTGGTGAAACCTTGGCATCCCATATTTTGGGGTATACGAATAAAGAAGGCGAAGCAGCACTAGGGCTTGAGCTCAAATTAAACGATACGCTGAAGGGTGTTCCCGGTATGCTAAGTTATGAGAAAGATGGCAAGGGGGTTGAGCTTCCTGATGCCAAAGTCAATTTTAAGCCTGCAGAAGACGGAAATAATGTCAGACTCACCATCGACAAAAATATTCAATTTTATTTAGAGAGCGCTTTAGCAAAGGTGAATGATAAATGGCACCCGAAAAGCTTAACTGCCATCGCGGTTGATCCCAAAACGATGGAAATTTTAGGTATGGCAAATACGCCGACTTTCAACCCTAACTCGTATTGGACGATCAAGGATCAAAGTGATTTCAAGAATGGCGCTGTTTCCTCTCGATATGAGCCGGGTTCTACCTTTAAGTTAGTTACCCTTGCAGGAGCTGTAGAAGAGGGTTTATTTAATCCGACGGAAACCTATCAATCAGGTGCAATTAAAGTCTCTGACCGCATACTTCATGACCATAATCTTGTCGGGTGGGGGAAAATAACGTTCTTAGAAGGACTTAAACGGTCTAGTAACGTTGCCTTTGTGAAGCTAGGTATTGAGAAACTTACACCACCTAAACTTAGCGAGTATATTGAGAAATTTGGCTTTGAACAGAAAACAAACATTGATATGCCAGGTGAAGTTTCGGGCCTTATTGATATGAAATATCCTTCTGAGTTCGCAACAGCAACCTATGGACAAGGGAAGGTCGTTGTTACGGCAATTCAGCAAACGGCAGCTTATGCAGCGATCGCCAATGGCGGTAAATTGATGTGGCCGCACATTGTGAAGGATATTGTCGATCCCAAAACAGGTAAAGTCATTTCCGCTGTTGAACCCCAAGTGATTAGACAAGTTGTCAGCCCGCAAACGGCAGCGCAAGTGAGCAGCTATTTAGAGCAAGTCGTGTCCGACCAAGAAGTTGGGACAGGTAAGCTTGCCTTTATGGAGGATTATCGTATTGCTGGGAAAACGGGAACGGCAAATATCGTACTTCCTGGAGAAAAAACATATTCATCCGATACGTGGGTAATTTCGTTTATTGGCTATGCGCCTGTGGAAGATCCGCGAATCCTAATTACGCTGATTGCAGATCAGCCAGATCTGGGCGGAAACTATCATCTAGGTGGACAAGTCCTGGCACCTGCTTTCAAAGAAATTGTAGGCGAGTCTTTGCAGTACATGGGTGTGGCTTCCAGTAAGAAGCCCAAAACGGTAACCAAGGAAGCGAATAGGCTTAATGTACCGAATTTTGCCGATGTTTCTGCAACCAACGCCAAAGGGACGGCCAAAGATATCGGATTGTCTCTCGAAGTATTTGGCAAAGGCGATAAAGTGGTTGATCAATTCCCAAAGGCAGGCACTCAAATATTATCAACGCAGCGCATCTATGTTGCCATGCAGCCTGTCGAAGAAATGCCATTACCGAATCTAGTTGGCAGATCGCTTCGAGATGCGGTTGAGACGTGCTCCTTCTTCAAGGTCGAATGTCAAACCACCGGCGAAGGCTATGTGTCAGAACAATCTGCTGCTGGTGAAGGCCGAGAGGTTACCCTGCAACTTAAACCGTTAGGTGATAAGACGTCATCAGTGTCAGCCGGATCAACGCCTATTACGACGCCATTGGGTTCGCCATCACCGACACCAAAGTCAACGCCGAAAGCGACGCCTACACCAAATTCCAAAACGGAGACACAACGAACAGCTTCAAATAAACAGTGATAGTGAACAGCTTGTTCTAACCCCTGTTTGTCCCGAATAGTCATGTTAGGAATGAACATGTCCATAGTGGGAAGGGAGACTGAACGTTCATGCGGGCTTCTAACGTTACCGTTCGTCGCAGATTGTTTACTGCGTTAATCATTGGAACTGTCATCTTTGCAGCACTTATCATCCGCTTAGCTTATGTCCAGCTTTGGATTGGACAAGACCTTGCTAAGTTGGCTGAGAACAGTTGGCGAAGAGAGATTGGTTTTGCACCCAAGCGAGGCGAAATTCAAGACCGTAATGGCATGACACTTACGTATAGTATGAGTACCCCCACACTTGTGGCGATTCCTGTACAAATTAAAGATGCCCACGCCACAGCTGCTAAGCTGGCAGAAGTGTTGGATGGGAATGAAGATGACATTTACAAACAAATTACGAAGAAAGCAATGCAAAACTATATAAAGCCTTCGGGTCGTAAAATTACGATAGAAAAGGCGCAGGAAGTGCGTGAGCTGCAACTGCCTGGCATCGTGGTAGCCGAGGATAATAAGCGCTACTATCCTTATGGTTCGCTTGCTGCGCATATTCTTGGCTTCGCAGGGATTGATAAAGGGCTAACGGGGATTGAGTCGAAATATAACTCACAACTAACAGGCATCGCAGGGAATATTGCCTATATGACAGATGCAGCTGGCCGGAAATTAGCTGGCACAACGGATACCTATACACCGCCAAAAGATGGGCTGAATGTGAAGTTGACTATTGACAGCCATTTACAATCGGTGATGGAACGTGCGTTAGATCAGGCAATGGTGCAATATCAAGCACAGAACGTCATTGCTATCATGATGGATCCGAATACCGGTGAGATCTTGTCAATGGGTAGTCGTCCGACCTATGATCCTGCTAAATATTTGGAGTCACCTGCCGAAATCTATAACCGGAATTTACCGATTTGGAAAACGTATGAGCCAGGGTCTACGTTTAAGATTATTACATTAGCCGCAGCGCTGGAAGAAAAGAAAGTAGATCTAAAGAATGAGCAGTTCTATGATCCAGGCTCCATCGAGGTTGGCGGCGCTAGGCTGCGTTGTTGGAAACGCGGCGGGCATGGCAGCGAAACGATGCTCCAGGTTGTTCAAAACTCGTGTAACCCGGGCTTTGTCGTCATGGGACAACGATTAGGCAAAGAGAAATTATTTGACTATATCTCCAGATTTGGTTTTGGTAAGAAGACAGGTATTGATCTTGGCGGGGAAGAGAACGGGATTATGTTCAAACCATCACAAGTAGGTCCTGTAGAACTTGCAACAACTGCTTTTGGTCAAGGGGTCTCGGTTACTCCGATTCAACAAATTACCGCTGTTTCCGCTGCGATCAATGGGGGCAAGCTGTTTAAGCCTTATGTGGCAAAATCATTTTCTAATCCGGACACAGGTGAAGTTGTCGATGTTGTCGAGCCTGAACTGGTGCGGAATGTGATCTCAGAAGATACCTCGCGACAAGTTCGTGAAGCGCTGGAGAGCGTCGTAGCCAAAGGAACGGGTCGCAATGCGTTTATTGATGGCTACCGTGTTGGCGGGAAAACAGGGACTGCACAGAAGGTCATAAATGGCCGCTATTCGCCGGATGAGCATATCGTTTCATTCATTGGCTTCGCGCCAGCGGATAATCCCAAAATTGTTGTCTATGCCGCAGTCGATGATCCGAAAGGGATTCAATTCGGGGGTCTAATTGCAGCACCGTTAGTAAGAGATATCATGGCTGATGCCCTGCGTTACATGAAGGTAGAGCCTGACAAAAATCAACTTGATAAAGAGTACCGGTACGGTGAAATTCCCGTTGTAGAAGTTCCAGACTTGGTTGGAGCGTCAGTTGATGATATATTAGAAGACCTGAACATGAATTTTAGGCTAGCAAAGTCAGGGAATGGGAAGTATGTCATTTCACAAGCGCCAAAAGCGGGATCGCGCGTGGATCAAGGCTCAACAATTCGTATTTTCTTATCGGATGTTGATCCTGAGAAGTAGCTGCCATTTACACAATTAAAAAAAAGATTTACGAATAAGACATGTTTAGCTTTTCTACTGGCATAAAATTGTCCATAATAGTTAGGGAATTTGAAATAAACGACTACGCCGTCCTGAAAGGGACTAGAGCGTTTATCTAAAAATTAAGCCGAACTATCAAGTGAAACATATATTTTCTTATATTTCAAGGAAGAGAGGGTTGCTTATGAAACTGCATGAGCTTGCTTCCGCACTGCTCATTACCCATATACATGGCGATAAAGACACGGAGATCACGGGAATTGAGGCAGACTCTCGTAAAGTAAACCAGGGTGATTTGTTTTTTTGTATCCCTGGACTGACACTTGATGGTCACGACTATGCCCCCAAAGCGATTGCGCTCGGGGCTTCTGCGCTTGTCACGGAAAGAGTGCTGGATGTACCAGTCCCACAAATCGTTGTGAAAGATGCGAGATATGCGATGGCGGCGCTTTCCGCCCATTTCTTCGGGTATCCTAGCAAAGAGATGAAAATCATCGGGATTACAGGGACAAACGGTAAAACGACTTCCACGTACTTACTGGAAAAAATCATCGCGGATCAAGGCTATGTGACGGGTTTAATGGGCAATATCCATATCAAAATTGGTGATGAATATATAGAAAATAAAGCGACGAATACGCAGGAATCAATAGAGCTTCAACGGATACTCCGAAAAATGGCGGATCGTGGTGTGGATTATTGCGTCATGGAGGTTACTTCAAGTGGCTTAGATATGGGACGGGTGAAGGGAATTCATTTCCGTTCAAGTATTTTCACGAATCTTACGCAAGATCATTTGAATGAACATAAAACAATGGAAGCCTATGCTGCAGCGAAAGGATTGTTATTTTCCAGACTTGGAAATGGTTTTTCTGCTGACCCGGCTAGCAAGCAATATGCGATTCTCAATGTGGATGATGAGGCATCACGCATGTTGAATAAGTTAACTGCTGCACAAGTCATTACCTACGGCATTGAAAGTGAATGCGATGTAAGGGCTACAGACATTCGAATGTCGGCAAAAGGAACGGAATTTCATTTGAAATCCTTTGCTGGAGAAGCGTTCTTTCGAATGCAGTTAGTTGGTAAATTTAATGTTTATAATGCACTCGGAGCCATTGCGGCTGCTTTGGCAGAAGGCTTCGAACTGGAAGCTATTCGGGATAGTCTGGAGCGTATTGCACTCGTAGAAGGCAGAATGGAAGTTGTCAACGAGGGGCAGAATTATTTGGTTTTGGTTGACTACGCGCATACGCCTGATGGTTTAGAGAATGCCCTCTCCACGGTTAGTGAATTTGCCGAGGGTAAGATCATAACCGTGTTTGGCTGCGGCGGTGATCGGGACAAAACGAAGCGTCCTATTATGGGGAAAGTGGCTGCGCATTACAGCGACTTTGTTTATGTGACTTCTGATAATCCACGTACAGAAGATCCCGAAGCCATTCTTGCGGATATTGAACCGGGACTAAATGAGGTTAATTACCCAGAAAATCAGTACATTTTAATGGCTGATCGTAAAAAAGCGATACAAAAGGCTATTGAAGGGGCAGGCCCTAAAGATGTAATATTGATAGCGGGAAAAGGCCACGAAACGTATCAGGATATCATGGGGGTTAAGCATGATTTCGATGATCGTTTGGTGGCTAAGGCTGCGATTAGGGGGAGAACACAGTGATTCAGCGTACATTAGGTCAAATAGCAGCGATGCTCCGCAGCGAGGTGTCGGGTGTTCATGGCGATATTTCGATTAAAGGGGTTTCTACGGATACACGATCGATTCAGGCTGGTAGTCTGTTTATCCCGCTTATCGGTGAAAATTTCGATGGTCACCAGTATGTGGAAGATGCGTATCAGAAGGGGGCTGTGGCCGTTCTCTGGCAAGAGGATCACGGTGCGGTGCCAAGCGGCATTCCCTACATCCTAGTCGAGGATACGCTCACGGCGCTTCAGGGCTTGGCAAAGGCCTATCGTAAAGAGCTTCCTGTACGTATCATTGGCATTACAGGAAGTAATGGAAAGACAACAACCAAAGATTTGGTTGCAGCTGTGCTCGGAAGCACTTATGAGGTTCATAAAACAAAGGGAAACCTGAATAATCATATCGGATTACCGCTTACGTTACTGCTGCTTGAAGAAACGACGCAATTTGCCGTAGTGGAAATGGGTATGAGTGGACGAGGCGAAATTGCGTTATTGTCCGAGCTTGCTGAGCCAGAAGCTGCCATTATCACCATGATTGGTGAGTCGCATATGCTTCAGTTGGGTTCACGGGATGAGATTGCCCGGGCAAAAGCGGAGATTGTAACAGGGATGCCGAGTGGCAGTTTGATCATCTATAACGGGGATGAGCCGTTAATTGAACAAGCACTTGGAGAGCTGGACCTGCCCGCGGGCTTGCGTCGTATTCGTTTCGGTCATGGTCTAGACAATGATCGTTACCCAACGGATATCCGTATGGATGCGGAAGGGGCTTACTTCACCATCAATTCACCGGAATATCCGGAATTGTTTATTCCCTTGCTTGGCACGCATAACGTCGTGAATGCATTGGCGGCCATTGCCGTCGGCGAGGCCTTCGGCGCCTCGCCAAGTGCCGTTGCAGCGGGGCTTCGCGCGCTGCAGATGACAAGCATGCGCATCGAGAAGCTCACGGCAGCCTCTGGGCTGACCGTGCTTAACGATGCGTATAACGCCAGCCCCGCCTCGATGCGGGCGGCGATCGCCTTGACCGAGCAGCTGAGCGGCTTCGGTCGGAAGTTCCTCGTGCTCGGCGACATGCTGGAGCTTGGCGAGCACGAAGAGCAGTTCCATCGCGGCATTGGCGCGATGCTGTCTCCGGAACGTGTAGACTTCGTCTTCACGTTCGGCCGCCTTGGCCGCTTCATCGCGGATGAAGCGACTCAGAACTTCCCGCAGGCGCAGGTGCGCGCCTACGACGACAAGGCGCAGCTCGCGGAGGAGCTGGCTGCGCTCGCACGCGCCGAGGATCTCGTGCTCGTGAAGGGTTCGCGCGGTATGCGGCTTGAGCAGGTTGTGCAAAGCTTATTAACCTAATAAGCGTGATAGAATTAAATATATGAAATAGAGTGAAGGAAACGAGCAGGGGGAACCAACGTGGAAAACGCAGTTTTATTAACAATGGGTGTGGCATTTGTGCTTGCGCTAATCATGGGGCCGTTATGTATACCTATTTTACGACGTATGAAATTTGGGCAGCAAATTCGCGAGGATGGCCCCCAGGGACATCTCAAAAAACAGGGCACACCAACGATGGGCGGCGTCATTATCTTACTTGCGCTCTCCTTGGCTGCGCTTCGTTTTGCGGACAGAAATATAGATTTGCTTATTCTTTTACTAGCCTCCTTGGGCTACGGACTTGTCGGATTTTTAGATGATTATATTAAAATCATTTTTAAACGCTCTTTGGGACTTACAGCAAAGCAAAAGCTTTTTGGTCAATTATTGATTTCAGCCATTGTCTGTTATTTACTTATTATGCAAGGTCACAGCACAGATATTTATGTACCGTTCGTATCTTATCACATTAATGCAGGATGGTTGTATTTCCCACTTATGGCAATCCTGATGTTAGGTGCTTCGAATGCGGTTAACTTTACAGACGGCTTGGACGGCTTGTTAGCGGGGACAAGTGCAATTGCTTTTGGTGCTTACACGATCATTGCGATGAATAATACGCAGCCGGAAGCGGCGATATTCTCAGCGGCTATGGTTGGCGCGGTACTCGGTTTCCTTGTCTTCAATGCTCACCCTGCCAAAGTCTTCATGGGAGACACAGGTTCACTCGGAATTGGTGGTGGACTTGTTGCCGTAGCTATTTTGACTAAAGCAGAACTGTTGCTTGCCATTATTGGCGGTGTTTTCTTAATCGAAATCCTTTCTGTTGTCATCCAAGTAGTTTCCTTCAAAACAAGAAAGAAGCGCGTATTCAAAATGAGTCCGATTCATCATCACTTTGAGTTGGTTGGATGGTCCGAATGGCGAGTTGTCATTACTTTCTGGGTCGTAGGTCTCGTGCTTGCCGTGCTCGGATTATATATGAATGAGGTGTTGTAGAACATGAAGCATCCGCGGGATTATCGTGGACTTGAAGTGATCGTACTCGGCTTGGCTCGCAGCGGTGTCGCTGCAGCTAAGCTTTTTCATCAAAAAGGAGCTCTCGTCACTGTCAATGACAAAAAGGAACGAAGTGCGTGCCCTGAAGCCGACGAATTGGAGGCTCTGGGTATTTCTGTTGTATGCGGGTTTCATCCGGAGTCCCTCGTTCATGAAGGGGTAGCGCTGGTTGTCAAGAATCCAGGGATTCCTTACTCTGTCGAGCCTATTCGTAAAGCAGAAGAGCTGGGCATTGAGGTTGTGACAGAGGTTGAGGTAGCGTATCAATTTTGTGAAGCGCCAATCATCGGGATAACAGGCTCCAATGGGAAAACGACAACTACTACGCTAATCGGCTTAATGCTGGATGCGGCTGGCTTGCAGCCTGTTGTAGCGGGTAATATAGGTCGTGCGTTAACGGAAGCCACACCAGAAGTGACAGCCGAGAATTGGATGGTTGTGGAATTAAGTTCTTTTCAACTAAAAGGGACCACATCGTTCCGACCTACAATCGGCATGCTGTTAAATTTATACGAAACGCATTTGGATTATCATGGCTCCATGGCGGATTATATCGCCTCTAAAGCCAAACTATTCGAGAATCAAACGGAAGCCGACACAGCGATTTTGAATTGGGATGATGAAGTATGCCGAGGTCTCATGCCAAGTCTGAAGGCAAAGCAGTTCCCTTTTTCGAGGAAGGAAAAGCTGGCACTTGGTGTTTATTTGGATGCGGAAACGGACTGCCTTGTCTATGCAAACGGTCAAGGAATGATTCAAACGATTCTTCCTGCGACGGAAGTGGGCATACCCGGCAGCTTTAACGTGGAGAATGCGTTAGCAGCCGCTGCAGCGGCCATTACAGCTGGCGTAGCTCTGACTACGATTGCTGATGTGTTGAGAAGCTTCCATGGCGTAGAGCACCGACTGGAGCTTGTGAGAGTACTGGATGGCGTAACCTTCTATAATAACTCTAAAGCAACGAATTCAGCTGCTTCTGTGAAGTCAATTGAGGCTTTCGATCAACCTGTTGTCTTAATTGCTGGCGGCTTGGATCGCGGTTCGGATTACATGGAACTATTGCCAACTTTCCGTGAGCGAATCAAAGGAATTGTAACTTTAGGGCAAACAAGAGAAAAAATCATGCATATTGCCGAATTGGCAGGGATTAGCAGGGTTCAAACCGTCGATACTGCTAAGGATGCAGCGGACGCGGTTTCACAAGCCGTGCAGCTTGCCTGGCAAATGAGTGAGCAAGGGGACATCGTTCTTCTATCACCTGCTTGTGCAAGTTGGGATATGTTTCCATCCTTTGAGGACAGGGGACGCATGTTTAAGGAGTCCGTGCATAACCTTTAAGTAGGGCTTATCCACTCCAAAGGACTAGTAGTTTAACTGACAACTGTCTGTTAACTAGTCAGTAGAAGGGGGCCCACAACTGACAAAGAGGTGTCTGTAATGGGTAAAGCACGCTCCGCTCCTGACATTTGGATTATTATTCCGACCTTGATGCTTTTGACAATCGGCGTTATTATGGTCTACAGCGCTAGTAGTGTACTTGCGTTTCGTGAATTTGGCGATTCCTTTTATTATTTAAAAAGGCAACTGATTTTCGCTGTTCTGGGAATTCTTGCGATGTTCTTCACAATGAATGTAGATTATTTGGTGTGGAAGCGATTTGCTAAACTAGCGCTGTTAATTTGCTTTGGCATGCTGATTATTGTATTGATTCCTGGTATCGGGGTCATTCGAGGCGGTGCCAGAAGCTGGCTAGGTATCGGGGCTTTCGGGATTCAACCTTCTGAATTTATGAAAATCGGGATGATTCTCTTTCTTTCCAAGATGCTATCTGAAAATCAATCCAAGATCACACTCCTGACTAAAGGGTTAATGCCGCCTTTAGGCATTATGGGATTGGCGTTCGGCTTTATTATGCTGCAGCCTGACCTGGGAACTGGGGTTGTTCTCGTGGGAGCTGCCCTTTTGATCATTTATACGGCAGGTGCGAGATTGCTTCATCTCTCTTATCTAGGTATGATAGGGGTTGCTGGTTTTATAGGGCTTGTTATCGCCGCGCCCTATCGCCTTAAACGGATTACAGCCTTTCTAGACCCGTGGCAGGATCCGCTTGGCGCAGGCTATCAATCTATTCAATCCTTATATGCAATCGGGCCTGGTGGTCTTGTGGGCCTTGGATTAGGGATGAGTCGCCAGAAGTATAGTTACTTACCAGAACCGCAAACTGATTTTATTTTTTCGATCATTGCAGAAGAACTTGGTTTTATTGGTGGCACGTTGGTACTGCTGCTCTTCACCATCTTAGTATGGCGGGGAATGCGCGCAGCCATCACAGCACCTGATACATTTGCCAGCTTAATTGCTGTAGGTATTATCGGTATGATCGCCGTGCAAGTCATTATTAATATTGGCGTCGTTATTGGGATGTTTCCAGTAACCGGCATTACGCTGCCATTCATAAGTGCAGGAGGGTCTTCATTGACGCTTATGCTGACATCTGTCGGCATCCTGCTTAATATATCCCGCTATTCGAGGTGACAGGGGAATGAAGACAATTGTTTTTACCGGAGGTGGCTCCGCAGGCCATGTTACCCCTAATTTAGCGCTTATGCATAAGCTCAAGCAGCAAGGTTGGGAGATCACATACATAGGCTCGGCTACAGGAATTGAAAAAGACATTATTGATCGAGAAGGGGTTCCCTTTTATCCGATCTCATCAGGGAAATTGCGACGCTATTTTGACCTTAAAAATATAAAAGATCCATTCAAAGTGATGAAAGGTGTTTATGAATCGTATCGGTTACTTAAACGTTTGAAACCCGCCATTGTCTTTTCGAAAGGCGGGTTCGTTTCCGTTCCAGTCGTTCTCGGGAGTCGGATGAATAACATTCCAGTTATTATTCATGAATCCGATATGACGCCAGGATTGGCGAATAAAATTTCCATCCCATTTGCGACAAAGGTCTGTGTTACGTTTCCAGAATCACTTTCGCATATTAAAGGTGGCAAGTCCGTTCTAACTGGCTTGCCGATCCGTGAACATATGGGCAGTGGGAAAGCATCACGCGCCCTGCAGCTATGTGATTTTCATTCGCAGAAGCCAGTGATACTAGTCATGGGGGGGAGCTTGGGGTCGCAAGTGCTTAATCAGGCCGTGCGTACTAACCTTGTTCGATTGCTCCAGCAATTTCAGATTGTGCACCTTTGCGGCAAGGGAAATGTGTCTACGGAGCATCTTCAAACCCGTGGCTATAAGCAATTTGAGTACTTGAACGAGGAGCTGCCAGATGTGTTGGCGATGACGGATCTCGTCATTTCCCGTGCTGGTGCAACGTCTATTTTTGAATTTCTAGGCTTGGAAAAGCCAATGCTGTTAATCCCGCTTTCCCGTCAAGCAAGTCGAGGCGACCAGATTCTGAACGCAGCTTCCTTCCAGAAGGCTGGCTATGCGGATGTGATTCAAGAAGAGGATTTAACCGCCAATGGACTTGCCGAACATGTAGAAGCGCTATATGCGAACCGTGAAACGTATAAGGCAGCGATGAAATCACGGAATGAAAGCGATGCTGTTGCGGCCATCGTGAAATTGATTGAAGCGCATAGCAAATCGTTTTGATTTTGTTAAAGCATATAGGCGATTGTCACACTCTTTCCGATTTTACATAAACTACACTATAACCGTGACAGACACCTAAGGCTTCATAAATGAGCAAGGACGAAGACCGGCCAACTTCGTCCAGCTCCATATGAATGAAATGATGGAACTCTTTGCTGTTAGTTCCATGCATTTCGCCCTACGTTCTGTGAAGGAGGTTTTCCCATGCAGAAGTTAATAGCCGACTTACAGGCATCAAATATTGGCGAGATAAGAACGAATGAACGACTGGCTCCCTACACAACGTGGAAAATCGGCGGTCCGGCTGATTGCTTGATTATTCCTCACTCCAAAGAGCAGGTTGCTGCTGCCATCAAGTTTCTCCATGAGCGTGGCGAACCTTGGACCATTATTGGCCGGGGCTCTAACTTGCTTATTCGAGATAAAGGAATTCGAGGCGTCGTTATTAAGCTAGGTCAGGCGCTAGATACACTTCGCTTTGAGGGTGCGATGGTCTACGCTGGTGGCTCCTATTCGTTCATTAAATTGTCCGTACTCGCAGCCAGAGAAGGTTTAACCGGACTGGAGTTTGCTTCAGGGATTCCCGGTTCTGTGGGAGGCGCCGTCTACATGAATGCAGGGGCTCACGGGTCCGATGTGTCACGCATACTCAAGCAGGCTGAAGTCATCCTGGATACAGGGGAATTGGTCGTCATGCAGGCAGATGATTTAAAATATGCTTATCGACATTCTATTTTGCACACATTGCCTGGCATTGTAACAGAGGCTGTCTTTGAATTACAGGCTGGAGACCGCAACGAAATCGCAGGGGCCATGGCCGCTTACCGAGATCGGCGACTCCGCACGCAACCGCTCCAATTAGCTTGCGCAGGAAGTGTATTCCGCAACCCCGAAGGGGGATTCGCAGCGAAGCTCATCGAAGAAGCAGGCCTGAAAGGCAAACGTGTCGGTGGAGCAGAAATCTCAATGCTTCACGCCAATTTCATTGTTAACACCGGAGAAGCTACAGCCGAGGACGTTCTCACTCTTATCAACGAAGTACAGCTGATCGTAGAGCAAACCTACGGAATCAAGCTAGTACCTGAGGTTCTGGTAATGGGTGAGAGGTAAATCGGAGGTGGAATTTTGGAGAAGCTCGTTATCGAAGGTGGAAGACCTCTTACGGGAGCCATCCAGATACACGGCGCGAAAAACGCCGCATTACCAATATTAGCTGCCTGCCTACTTGCTAGTGGCACGCATACTTTACACAATGTTCCTAATCTGCTCGATATCGACACCATGCTGAGCATTCTTCGTGCACTGGGTTGTCGTGCCGAGCAGCAAGGAGATACGGTAACCGTCACAACATCCACAGTTCATTCCTCCCACATCCCCGAAGAATTGATGGGTCAGATGCGCTCTTCCATCTTTCTCATGGGTCCGCTAATCGCTAGATTCGGCAGTGTCACCGTGTACCAACCGGGTGGCTGTGCGATCGGCGAACGAAAAATCGATTTGCACCTCAAAGGCTTACAGGCTCTTGGAGCCGATATTGAAGAATTCGCCAATAAAATCGTTTGTACCGCAGAAACACTGCAGGGTAATGAAATCTTCCTGGACTTTCCTAGTGTAGGGGCGACCGAGAATATTATGATGGCTGCCGTGAAAGCGGAGGGTATCACAACGATTTACAATGCTGCTCGTGAACCTGAGATACAGGATTTGCAAAATTTCTTGAATGCAATGGGCGCGGACATTATTGGGGCAGGAACGGACACTATTACCATTCGCGGCGTAACAACACTTACTCCTTGCACGTATCGAATTATTCCCGATCGCATTGTAGCGGGCACATTTCTAGTCGCTGCTGCGGCAACAAGAGGGAATATTACGTTGGAAAAAGTGAACCCTGCTCATTTAACCTCGGTCATCCATGTGCTTAAGCGTGCAGGTGTTCAAATCATCGCAGACGGTGATATAATACATGTAAGCTGCAAGGCAAGGCCTAAGGCAGTTGAACGTATCGTGACTTCGCCTCATCCATCTTTCCCGACGGATTTACAATCACAAGTCATGGTGCTTTTATCTCTAGCAGATGGACTTAGTGTTATGAAAGAAACGATATTTGAAGGTAGATTTAAGCACGTGGATGAACTGTCACGGATGGGTGCGGATATTCGCGTAGATTTGAATTCAGCCTTTATCCGTGGGGTGCCAAGGTTATATGGGGCTACGGTTGAAGCAACTGATTTGCGGGCTGGTGCTGCTCTTGTTATCGCCGGTCTAGCTGCGCATGGCACAACGATCGTTGAACAAATTCATCATATTGATAGAGGCTATGATAGGATAGAACATATGCTAGTCAGACTCGGGGCCTCTGTACTTCGTCAAGCTCCGGTTCCAAGTGAGTAATATCTTGCGTGGCAATCGCGTATCCCTTCCTGCGAGCAGGAGGGGATTCACGGTTTTCACTCTTACAGTAACTTTTAAATAGGTGGTGCCCCTCTTGTCCGAAGATAACAAAGTACCAACGCTGCCTGTACCTAAGCCGCGAACGCGTACGAATCGGAAGCTGCTCTCATTTTTGATCATTTTTTTCATAACCGTACTCATTATTTTGTTTTTCCAATCATCACTAAGTCGCATTAGTCGTGTTGAGGTAGAGGGGAATGTGTTATTAGCCTCGGATATTATTGGACAAGCTAGTCAAGTTGCAGTGGGGGACCGTTTTTTTGCGGTCAGCTCCAAGACGATTGAGCAGCGTATATCTAAGGTTCCTATGATCAAGAGTGCCACGGTGAAGAAGATTTTTCCAGGTGTGATTCACATCCAGGTAGAAGAATTCCCTAAAGTGGCTTTCCAAATCGCGCCTGACGGGAAAAAGCAAGCGGTGCTCGCAGATGGCGGTGTGATTCAATTGCCGGCTGGAAGCGGTATTCCGCTAGATATGCCGATTCTAACGGGGTGGGACGATAAGGATCCTAACAAAGCGGCTCTATGCAAAGTGCTTGGCCAAATCCCGCAAAGTGCGTTGTCCGATGTTTCTGAGATTAAGCCGGATCCTTCCGAATCTTACCCTGACAAGATTAAAATCTACACGCGGTCACAATTCGAGATCCACACAACGATTGCCTACCTGCCAGATAAGATTGATAATTTGCCTGGTTATATTGCTGGTTTAGTAGAGGACCACATTACGAATGGGGTCATCACTATGCTGGAAGCTGAATATCACACACCATTTACAACTAGTGGAGAGACCAAAGCAGCCGATTCCAAATCAGATCCCAAGAATACGCCAAAATCAACGCCAAAACCGTAACAACTGTACGAGATTGGGGTTGCTAACAAAAAAACACAGATGAGACTACTCAATCTCTGAAAAAAATGTTAAAATTAGTTTTATGGTTAAATAGGCTCTATCTGCTTACTCTATTTTTTCTTGTATTTACTAGACGAGAACGTTTGCATTTCACAACAATAAGATGAGAAATTGAAACTGGGTTTTAAATGCAAAAAAAATGTAGAAAAAAGAGGGAATATGGCGGTTGTGTGGAATACGTATAAAAGTATTTGTGAAGATTTTGCAATTTTACCTAAGTTACAGGAGGTGCCAGGGGCTTGAGCAACAATGATATCATTGTTAGTTTAGACATCGGTACATCCAAAGTTCGAGCTATTATTGGGGAAGTTGTTAACGGAACCATTAATATAATAGGAGTGGGATCTGCCGAGTCAGAGGGTATTCGTAAAGGCGCAATCGTAGATATTGATCAAACTGTGCATTCTATTCGCAGTGCCATTGATCATGCAGAACGAATGGTCGGTATACAAATTTCCGAGGTTTACGTTGGAATTTCAGGAAATCATATTTCTCTTCAATCGAGTCACGGTGTTGTTGCTGTATCTAATGAAGACCGGGAAATCGGAGAAGAAGATATTGATCGCGTCATTCAAGCGGCAAGAGTCATCGCATTACCTCCCGAACGTGAAATTGTTGGAGTTGTACCTAAGCAATATTTGGTTGATGGACAAGAAGGTATTAATGATCCACGCGGTATGATCGGTGTTCGTCTGGAAGTAGAAGCGACGATTATTACTGGAGCCAAAACGGGCATACATAATTTAATCCGTGTTGTGGAAAAATCCGAACTGAAGGTTTCGGGACTAATTTTAATGTCCCTAGCATCTGGTAATTTGGCTCTGTCCAAAGATGAGAAGGCTGTAGGAACCGTGTTGGTTGATATCGGTGCCGGTGCAACGACAATTGCCGTGTTTGATGAAGGTAATTTAGTAGCTACATCCACGATTCAAATCGGTGGAGAATTTATCAGCAATGATATCTCTATTGGACTGCATACACAGCTGGAAATTGCGGAGAAAATCAAGCTGAAATATGGCTGTGCTTCTGTAGAAGATTCTGCACCTGATCAAGTGTTTAAAGTGACGAGAATGGGCAGCAATGTTGAAAAAGAGTTCTCTCAAGTGGATCTTGCGAATATCGTTGAGCCTCGTGTCGAAGAGATTTTCCAATTAATTCGTGCCGAAGTTCATCGTTTAGGATATGGTAATCTTGCAGGTGGCTATGTACTCACAGGCGGTACCGTTTGTATGCCAGGTATTCTGGCGATTGCACAATCCGAACTGGCAACATCCGTTCGTATAGCAGTGCCTGATTTCATCGGGGTACGTGATCCATCCTACACGAGTGGTGTTGGTATTATTCAATTCGTCTCCAAATACATGAAGAATCGTAATTCAGGTTTCGCCAAGAAACTGGCAACCAAGACTACCAAAAAATCCTCCGATAGTCAAAAGCCAGGTTGGGTTGAACGAGTTAAAAATTTCTTCAGTGAATTCATTTAGTGAACGTTAAGTTAGGGGGATATGGCTCATATGTTTGAATTTGATATGGATTTAGACCAATTGGCTCAGATTAAAGTCATTGGTGTTGGTGGCGGCGGTAGTAATGCAGTTAATCGCATGATTGAAAACGGTGTTAAAGGTGTAGAATTTATTACCGTGAATACGGATGCACAGGCGCTTCATTTGGCCAAGTCCGTACATAAATTGCAAATTGGCGATAAATTGACCCGCGGTCTAGGCGCAGGAGCGAATCCTGAAGTCGGGAAGAAAGCAGCAGAAGAGTCAAGGGAGACGATTCTGAATACGCTTCGCGGCGCTGATATGGTTTTCGTAACGGCGGGAATGGGCGGCGGTACAGGTACAGGCGCTGCTCCGGTCATTGCAGAAATCGCGAAAGAGGTTGGCGCACTTACCGTTGGTGTTGTGACTCGTCCGTTTACTTTCGAAGGACGCAAGCGTTCATTGCAAGCAGAGCAAGGCATTGCGGCATTGAAAGAGAAAGTAGATACGCTTATTATTATCCCGAACGACCGTCTTCTTGAGATCGTCGATAAAAAGACTCCGATGCTAGAAGCGTTCCGCGAAGCGGATAATGTTCTTCGCCAAGGTGTACAAGGGATTTCAGATTTGATCGCAGTACCAGGACTTATCAATTTGGACTTTGCAGATGTCAAAACGATTATGACAGAACGTGGTTCGGCCCTTATGGGGATCGGCGTAGCTACGGGTGAGAATCGTGCGGCGGAAGCAGCGAAAAAAGCGATATCGAGTCCATTGCTGGAGACTTCAATCGAAGGCGCACGCGGTGTTCTGATGAACATCACAGGCGGTATGAACCTAAGCTTGTACGAAGTGAATGAGGCCGCTGATATTGTGGCATCTGCTTCGGACATCGAGGTTAATATGATTTTCGGTGCTGTTATCGACGATAAGCTGAAAGATGAGATCCTAGTTACTGTTATTGCAACGGGTTTCGAACATAAAGCGGCTCCCATTCATCAGTCTATCAAACGTCCAGTTACATCAAGCCAGCCAGAAACGGCAGCGCCTGACAATCGACTGAACAACCTCAAACCATTTGGTGCACAGCCATCCAATGATCAATTAGATATTCCGACGTTTCTGCGTAACCGCGGACGGAATACTGACAAATAATTACACAATATCTGTCTAGAGACCGAAGCCCTACATGATGTAGAAGCTTCGGTTTTTTGTTGTTCTATAAGCTTTTCTCAGGTGGAAGAGCCCGCGCCAACTGACAAAAAAAGTAGGTTCCTACTAGCAAGTTTAGACAGACTTTGAACTTGGAATCCAATATACTGATTTAGAACCTTAAAGTTTCGTCATGAATTTGCTAGATAGTGTCCGTCTTGGAGGTGAGGCATGGTATGGTCGTCTATGCGGATCTCATTTTCCTGCTCAACTTTCTGGTGGATGCAGCCTTACTTATTGTCACGGCAAAAACGCGAAAAATAGCGTTCAAATGGTGGAGAATCACGCTTTCAGCAGCTTTAGGAGCTTCATATGTTGTCATGATGTTTTTACCAGTTCCAACTTTATTTTTTACATTTTCTGTGAAATGTATGTTTTGTACAGGTATGATTATGACCGCTTTTGGTTACGGCTCCTTACAAAATTTATTGCGGAATATGGGGACGTTTCTACTCATCAATTTCGCTGTTGCCGGTGGGCTGTTTGGTATTCATTATGTGCTCGCGTCTTCCTCGGAAGTGATGAAGGGAATTGTATTCACCCAATCTGGCGTGGCCGTCTTTCAATTTCAAATTGGAAGTATCTTGTTTGTGCTCCTCCTGCTCCTTCCCCTCACTTGGTGGTTTCGAACGGTGTTCCAAAGTACAAAGCAGCGCGAGGTTATGACAACCTATTTGGCAGAAGTCACAATTTATGTGGGGGACTACATTGCCACCTGCAAGGGTCTTATTGATACTGGAAATCAATTGTATGACCCATTAACGCGTACCCCGGTTATGGTTATGGAGGTTGCCGAGTGGGGAGATGTACTTCCTGCACAGTGGCTGCAAAGGATACGATCAGCCGATGTGGATCAAATCATTAGTGGCATTGGTGTAGAGGAGTTTATTTGGCAAGATCGTTTGCGTCTAGTTCCCTATCGTGGTGTTAATCGAAATACCCAATTCATGCTGGCTATTAAACCCGATAAGGTGGTGATCACGCATAATGATTCGCAAATGGAGGCAACGAAGGTACTTATCGGACTTGACGGAGGAAAGCTGTGCAGCGATGGTTCCTATCAAGCAATTATCCATCCAGCATTGATATCAGCTGGATAACGCAGCTTATGCTTACGATGAAAGTTTTGCCAAGGCAAAACTCAGTTTACGCTTACGAAGAAAGTTTTGCCACAGCAAAACTCTTAGGAGGAAACTAACATGTTCTTGAAGTGGAAACTGCTTTTTCAACTAGCGTATTATCGTATTTTGATGTTACTTGGTCTCAAAGGTGAGGAAATCTATTACATAGGTGGTAGTGAAGCTTTGCCACCACCGCTTACTCGTGAAGAAGAAGAATACTTATTGGAAAAGTTACCATCTGGGGATGCGGCTATTCGAGCTATGCTAATTGAACGAAACCTAAGATTGGTTGTCTATATAGCGAGGAAATTCGAGAATACGGGCATTAACATAGAGGATTTGGTTTCGATTGGAGCCATCGGTCTGATCAAAGCTGTTAATACATTCGATCCTGAGAAGAAGATTAAGCTGGCTACCTACGCTTCTCGTTGTATTGAGAACGAAATTCTAATGTACTTGCGTAGAAATAGTAAAATTCGAACGGAAGTTTCATTCGATGAGCCGTTGAATATTGACTGGGACGGCAATGAGCTACTCTTATCCGATGTATTAGGAACTGAGAATGATACGATTTATCGGAATATCGAGGAGCAAGTTGACCGGAAGCTTTTACATAAAGCGCTGGATAAGCTGAGTGAACGTGAGCGTATTATTATGGAGCTCCGTTTTGGGCTGCAAGATGGGGAAGAAAAGACGCAAAAAGACGTTGCAGACCTGTTGGGTATTTCGCAATCCTATATCTCTAGATTGGAAAAACGGATCATAAAGAGGCTGCGAAAAGAATTTAACAAGATGGTCTAAAAATTTTTTTTGGCGGGAAATGTCGAAATTGTTCAGCAGTCACGGGAGGGAGCGAATCAGTACCCTTTTGTCAAGTGGCTGGATAGGGGATAGTGCAGGAATAAATCGACCGCTCACGGGGATAATTAACAGTAATGTTTCTCCTTGGGAGGTAATCACGGTGACCCGAAATAAAGTTGAGATATGTGGAGTTGACACCGCCAAACTGCCTGTGCTGACCAATGCAGAGATGCGTGAGTTGTTCACTGACCTGCAAACTAAACAGGAACGAACTGCAAGAGAGAAATTGGTCAATGGCAACTTAAGGTTGGTACTGAGTGTGATTCAACGGTTCAACAATCGTGGAGAGTATGTGGACGATCTCTTCCAAGTTGGCTGTATTGGTTTGATGAAAGCCATTGATAACTTTGATTTAAGTCAAAATGTCAAATTCTCGACCTATGCTGTACCGATGATTATAGGTGAGATACGCCGCTACTTACGAGATAATAACCCGATTCGCGTTTCTCGTTCCTTGAGAGATATTGCTTACAAAGCTTTACAAGTTAGAGACAGTCTGACGAATCAAAACTCACGCGAGCCTTCCATTTACGAAATCTCTGAAGCTCTGAATGTACCCAAAGAAGATGTCGTGTTCGCACTTGATGCTATTCAAGATCCGGTATCCTTATTTGAGCCCATTTATCATGATGGGGGAGATCCCATCTATGTGATGGATCAAATAAGCGATGAGCGCAATAAGGACATGTCATGGATCGAGGGTATCGCCTTGCGCGAAGCCATGCATAAGCTGAACGCCAGAGAGAAAATGATCCTTTCCATGCGTTTCTTTGAAGGGAAAACCCAGATGGAAGTGGCAGATGAAATCGGCATCTCTCAAGCACAGGTCTCGAGGTTAGAGAAATCAGCAATTTGTCAGATGCAGAAGCATGTGAAATCCTAAGTGTAATTAACAAAGACTGGAACGGCCTTGGTAGACAAGCCGTGAAGGTCTTTTTTCGTGTATCAGGACATTTTGCCCAGTACACACATATACTAATAAAAAATCGGTACAAATTCTAATGAGATATGTGGTGATAGGCCTCATGAAAATATCTGATTTCCAGACGAAGGATGTAATTAATATTGTGGACGGTAAAAAGCTTGGACAAATCAGTGATTTGGAGCTTGACCTGCGCCAAGGACGAATCGAGTCTATAGTTGTGCCGAATCAAACCCGATTCTTCGGATTGTTCGGAACAGGGACCGATGTTATTATTCCTTGGAAGCATATCGTGAAAATTGGTGCTGATGTTGTGCTCGTGAAGCTGGAAGACGTTCGGCCGTATCGTCAAACGGATGACACCGAAGGAGTATATGAGTTTAATCGTCAGTTTCGAAATTGACGGTCGACACACGTGGTGAAGCAGCTCAGCAGCACGAGCAGCTTATCAGCCGTCGTGTGTTTTTTTATTTTGTGCTAAAGTAGAGATATACAAGACAGAATGGAGGAGAATGGCATTGGAACCATTTGTCGTACAATCACAAGAATCTACCGAGGATCAGCCGGTCCTTTTAAACATAGCTCCATGGCTAGCTTCATTCCCTGAATTAACGGCGGGCTTCACCTCTCGTTTAGGAGGCGTAAGCCAGGCCCCGTTTGGTTCTCTAAATTGCGGTCTTCATGTGAACGATAACCGAGCAGATGTTATACGCAATCGTGAGCGCATTGCTGATGCCTTAGGGCAGCCATTTACGTCTTTTACGTATGCAGAGCAGGTACATGGGAATGACATCGCTATCGTCAGTCTAAAGGAGCAAGGTATGGGGCGAGATAGCAGGGAATCAGCTCTTCAATCGAAGGATGGTTTTATTACAAAAGAGAAGGGTATCGTACTCTGCGCGCAATTTGCGGATTGTGTTCCGCTGTATTTCTATGATCCAGTTCAGCAAGTGGTTGGGCTTGCGCATGCGGGTTGGAAAGGTACTGTGTTAAACATTTCCATGGCTACAATATCCTTAATGACACATACTTTTGGTAGTCAGCCCTCTGATATCCGTGCAGCTATCGGTCCCTCGATCGGAGCCTGTTGCTATGAGGTTGATGAGACGGTAGCATCGCGCGTTAGGCAAGTAATTGATGAATCACAGATGTCACATGATGAACACAAACCTGTAATTACCGATAAAGGCAATGATAAGTATTTGTTGAATTTGCAACAATTGAATCGAAATTTGATCGAGCAAGCAGGAATTTTGTCGTCCCATATCGAAGTAACTCAGTTATGTACGAGTTGCCGAACAGATCTCTTCTTTTCACATCGAAAAGAAGGGGGTTCCACAGGTCGGATGATTGCTTGGATCGGTCTGCGCCCGTAAGGAACCGGTAAGGTGTGTTGAATTGAGGTGTAGGGTAAAATGAGCGTATTGGAACGCAAACAAGAGGTTGAAGCTCGGATTGCAGCTGTATGTCGGCAGTCAGGCCGAGAAGAAAATGAAATTAAGATCATTGCCGTTACCAAATATGTATCTTTAGAAACGACTGAACAAGTATTAAACACGGGTCTACTACATATTGGTGAAAATCGTTGGCAAGATGTGAAGCCGAAGTGGGAAGCCTTGCACGAGCGTGGAACATGGCACTTTCTAGGTCATCTGCAGACGAACAAGGTGAAGGATGTCATTGGGAAATTTGCCTACATTCATTCCCTAGATCGGATGTCGCTTGCGAGGGAGTTGGACAAGCATGCTGCCGCATTAGGAATAGAGGTCAATTGTTTCTTGCAAGTGAATATATCCGGTGAAGCCACGAAGTATGGTGTAGCGCCCCAAGAGTTCTTCCAATTTGCTGAAGAAGTAAGTAAGCTAGTACATATTCGTGTTTGTGGATTGATGACCATGGCTCCCTATGAGCTGGAGTCCGAAGAAACGAGACCTGTTTTTCGCGGGTTACGTGCGCTGCGAGATCAATTGAATGAGCGAAATTTGTTTCCTTATGAAGTGAAAGAATTATCGATGGGCATGTCAGGCGACTTTGATGTGGCGATCGAAGAAGGTGCAACTTGGGTGCGACTAGGTACAGTTTTGGTAGGCAAAGAGGGCTAGGGCGTTAGAAACTTTATTCCGAGTTATGATGTTGTCAGGAGGGAACCACGATGGGTGTATATAACCGATTTATGAATTTTCTGGGTCTCCAGGAAGAGGAAGAAATTGTGGAGCGTGAACGGATTGTAGAAGCAACGGAAGAACCTGAAACCAATCCTTACGAATTACGTAATAAAAATAAGGCGAATGTCGTTAGTATACATTCCCAGAAAAATTCTCGCGTTGTCCTCAGCGAACCTCGCACCTATGAGGAAACACAGGACATTGCGGACCATCTACGTGCTCGTAGAGCCGTTGTGGTTAATTTACAGCGAGTTCGTGGCGATCAAGCCATCCGAATCGTAGATTTCTTGAGTGGTACGGTTTACGCATTGAATGGGTCTATTTCTAAGCTCGGACCGAATATCTTTCTCTGTACACCAGATTCAGTAGATATTCATGGCCACATCTCCGAGATGATGGGCGAGGAATAGACGCATATCCCCAAACACATAGACAGAGGTGGAAAACTACGTGGATAACGTTTACTCTTTTTTAAGCGTTGTAACAGAAATTTATTATTTCATGATTATTGGTTATTTGATCTTATCCTGGTTTCCAAATGCACGTGGCAGTTTTGTCGGTGGACTGCTCTCTAAGTTGGTTGAACCGTATTTGGCTCCATTCCGCAAAATCATCCCAAGCATCGGTTTCATAGACCTTTCGCCAATCGTGGCATTGATCGCATTGAAATTCGTAGTCATGGGAATCTTCGCGGTCCTTGATTTCATCGTGGGGATTTTCTAGTCTTGACGAAGGATATCTATGGACATTTTCACCCGGACGAGCATCATTTTGTCGACAAGGCCTGGGATTGGGCCCAGAGAGCTGCTGAACAGCATGCTGTGAAATTAACCGATTTCCTCGATCCCAGACAAGCGTTTATCTTGAACTCACTCGTTAACCGACACCCGGATGTGCATTGCCGTTTCGATGGCGGTTATGAGGCAGCAGAGCGTAGACGAGCCTTGATTGCCCCTGATTATCGGACTTTGGAAGGTGAAGACATGGCGATGGCTGTGTTAGCGGTTTCTTCAGGGGATGGCAAATTTCTAACCTTAGAACACGGAGATTACATGGGCGCCATTCTTGGACTCGGCATGAAGCGAGACAAGATTGGCGATATTCATGTTATAGAGGGTGGCTGCCATTGTCTGGTGACCCAGGATGCGGCCGATTATTTGCATTTGAATTTGTCCCAAGTACATAGAGTGCATGTTCAAACGGAATTGCTCTCTTTAGATAAGCTTGAGCTAGCGCAAGTTCAGTTGGATGAGCTGCATTTATCCGTTGCCTCCATGCGGATGGACGGTATTGTAAGCGATGTATTCCGGCTTAGCCGAGCCAAGGTGCTGCAACCCATCCAAGCAGGCCGTTGCCGCGTGAACTGGAAGCTGGAAGAAGATCCGAGTAAGCCTTTGAAAGAAGGAGATATGATCTCCTTGCAGGGCTTTGGTAGATTTAAAGTGCTTGAAGTGGAAGGCGTATCGAAAAAAGGTCGAATTCGTGTGAGGATTGGCAAGTTTGCATGATCGTGGATAATTTATCCACGAACTTTGCAGGAATTGCTATTTTTCTGTCGAACTGAACTGTATAGACATGGGTGTAGGCTAGCTTTCAGACAAGTTCAGCTTATGCTTACGAAGTCAGTTTTGCTACGCAAAACGCTAAGGAGGGGCACTGATGCCATTAACACCGCTAGATATACATAATAAGGAGTTTTCACGTTCGTTTCGTGGTTATGATGAAGATCAAGTGAATGAATTCCTAGATCAAGTCATCAAGGATTATGAAGCACTCATTCGTGAAAATAAGGATTTGCAGAATCAAACTTTGGCCTTGCAAGAGCGTTTGGATCATTTCACGCACATTGAGGAATCGCTGAGTAAGACGATCATCGTCGCTCAAGAAGCTGCGGATGAAGTCCGAAGCAATTCGAAGAAGGAAGCTCAGTTAATCCTGAAGGAAGCGGAGAAAAATGCGGATCGCATTATTAACGAATCATTGACGCGCTCTCGTAAAGTGGCACTTGAGATTGAAGAACTCAAGAAACAAGCTTCCATTTATCGCACACGCTTCCGGACGTTGCTTGAAGCTCAACTTGAATTATTGAACACAGAAGGCTGGCAAAGTATGCAGTTTGAACATAAGGAAGAGTAGGTATAGGACAATAGGCAGTTCTCATATTGACTATGCCTGCCAGATTGGTTATACTCCTGTTAAATGTATCGCAATAAAGCTATGACTGGAACGAGTAGGACGTTATGAGCAGTGTCAGCGAATTAGGGTTTTGGTGTGAGCCTAATCTCTGCAGCGTACCGAATATCCCCCAGGAGCGTCTCTTGAAATGAGTAGGGAGAAACGGGTCATGCCGTTACACATGATCGAGTGAAGAAGCTCTGTTCGATTCGCCATAAGGCGTGTGTTCATGATGCTTTTTAACGAGGGTGGTACCGCGAGTTAAGTTTCTCGTCCCTTTTGGGATGAGAGGCTTTTTTTGTTTTTCTAGGCAATTATAGATTGAAGCAGGGATGGAGTGGTAAACATGGATTATGGCAAAACATTAAATCTATTACAAACCGAATTTCCGATGAGAGGTAATTTGCCTCAAGCCGAACCCAAAATGCAGGAGCATTGGGAAGCTGAAGACATTTATGCCAAAGTACAAGAAAGTCGTAAGGGAAGAACGAAGTTCATTTTACACGATGGGCCTCCTTACGCGAATGGAGATATTCATATCGGTCACGCATTAAATAAAGTGCTGAAGGATATTATCGTTCGATTCAAAACACTTCAAGGCTTCGACGCGCCTTACGTACCAGGCTGGGATACGCACGGCTTACCGATCGAGCAGGTGATCACGAACAGTGGTAAAGTCGACCGCAAGAAAATGACGGTTCCAGAGTTCCGTGAATATTGCAAAGAGTACGCGTTGCAATCTGTTGAGAAGCAGAAGAGTCAATTCCAACGTCTAGGTATTCGCGGTGATTGGAAGAACCCGTACATCACGCTGCAGCCGGGCTATGAAGCACAGCAAATTCGTGTATTCGGTACGATGGTGCAAAAGGGCTTCGTGTACAAAGGGTTGAAGCCTGTTTACTGGTCTCCTTCTTCAGAGAGCGCATTAGCTGAAGCGGAAATTGAGTACAAAGAGAAAACATCAACGTCCATCTACGTGGCGTTCCCTGTGAAAGATGGCAAAGGCAAGCTTCCACAAGATGCAGCCATCGTCATTTGGACAACGACAGCATGGACATTACCTGCGAACTTAGGAATTTCACTTCACCCTGAGTTCGAGTATGCAGTTGTTCAAGCGAATGGGAAGAAATATGTGCTGGCACAAGGACTTCTCGCAACGGCTGCCAAAGAAATCGGCTGGAGCGAATACGAAGTACTATCGACAGTAAAAGGCAGTGAGTTGGAGTTTGTAACATGCCAACATCCTTTCTATGATCGTGAATCCCTCGTGATGGTTGGCGAGCACGTGACGCTAGAAGCGGGTACTGGCTGCGTTCATACAGCACCAGGACATGGGGAAGATGACTTTGCGATTGGTCAGCGATATAACATCGGCGTACTTTGTCCTGTGGACGACCAAGGTCATTTTACAGCTGAAGCGCCTGGCTACGAAGGCTTGTTCTATGAAAAAGGCGGCAAGCTGATCATTGAGAAGTTGCAAGAGTCCGGTCTTTTGCTTAAAGCTGCTGATATCCAGCATCAATACGCGCACGATTGGCGTACGAAGAAGCCTGTAATTTATCGTGCAACGGAGCAATGGTTTGCTTCGATCGATAAGTTCAGACAGGAGATGTTGGATGAAATCAAGCAAGTGAAATGGACACCAGAGTGGGGCGAAGTTCGTCTACACAACATGATCGCTGATCGTGGAGACTGGTGTATTTCCAGACAGCGGGCATGGGGTGTTCCGATCCCGATTTTCTATTGCCGCAGCTGTAATGAGCCGCTTGTAAATGAGCATACGATTGAGCATGTTGCCCAGTTATTTGAGCAAGAAGGCTCCAATGCCTGGTTTATCAAGGAAGAGAAGGATCTTCTGCCTCATGGTACAACTTGTACCAAATGTGGTCATGGTGAGTTCCGTAAAGAAACAGACATCATGGACGTATGGTTTGACTCAGGCTCCAGTCATGTGGCTGTTCTTGAGTCCCGTCCAGAGCTTCAATGGCCTGCGGATTTGTACCTGGAAGGTTCTGACCAGTACCGCGGTTGGTTCAACTCATCTCTGATTACAGGTGTGGCAACGAGAGAGAAATCACCGTATAAAGGCATTCTGAGTCATGGCTTTACCCTGGATGGCGAAGGCAGAAAAATGTCCAAATCCATTGGCAACACGATTGATCCGAATGTGGTTTGCGGCAAATTAGGCGCTGATATTCTTCGTCTATGGGTTTCATCCGTGGATTATCAATCCGATCACCGGATTTCGGACAATATTTTGAACCAAACGACTGAGGTTTATCGTAAAATTCGTAACACCATGCGATTCCTATTAGGGAATTTAAGTCAATTCAATCCAGCGACTGATCGTGTTGCTTATACAAGTTTATCCGAGCTTGATCGCTATGCATTGATTCGTCTGAACCGTATGGTTGAGAAAGTTATCAAAGCTTATGAAGCTTATGAGTTCCATGTTGTGTATCAAACGATCCACCATTTCTGTGCTGTTGAAATGAGCTCCTTCTATTTGGATATCATCAAGGATCGTCTCTATGCGAATGCGGCTGAGGATCAAGCACGTAAAGCTTCACAAACCGTATTATATGCGGCGTTAACCGCAATTACGAAACTGATCGCACCGATTCTTCCACATACTGCGGACGAGGTTTGGAAGTACATTCCTGGAGTTGAACTGAGTAGTGTTCAGCTTGCGGAGCTGCCAGAAGTAGATACAAATGTATATAACGAGGAATTGGAAAATAAATGGAATTCGTTCTTGGAAGTGCGGGATGACGTTCTTAAGGCGTTAGAAGAAGCGCGTAAGGAGAAAGTCATTGGTAATTCCTTAGGGGCAGCAGTGAATTTGTATCCAAATGAAGCGATGTTTGCTTTGTTGACGCAATTCGAGCAATTGGATCAGTTGTTCATCGTGTCCGCTGTTAACCTACACCCATTAGGTATTACCGTACCAGAAGGTGCTCTTCAGTCCAAAGATGTAGCCATTGCAATCGCTGTTGCAGACGGTGAAAAATGTGAACGTTGCTGGATAGTGACGCCTGAGGTTGGGCACAGTAAAGAGCATCCAACACTCTGTGTCAGATGTAACGATGTTGTGACTGCTCATTATCACGAGTAGAGGAACCAAACGAGCTTGCGCAATTGCGAAGCTCGTTTGTCCTGTTTTTAATAAGGCTATTTACTCGTCATCCAAATCGGCAGATCTTTCGGGTTCAAGGAATGGATCGCCTTCATCGCTATGCATATACTCGTTATAGGCTTTACTACGTACGATTGTAACATGCTCACCATATAGATCTGTGGCTACAAAGCTTTCGAAAGATTCTACATAGCCTTCCAGCTCATCGGCTTCGATGTACATGTCGTTGTAGCTTTCGACTTGATTGCTTTCAGCGAAAGCAGGTGAGTTTGAGGTTCCCCAGCTTTCTACAATTTGCCATGCATCTTCACCATCAAATTCTGTTTCATCGTTTCGTTCATCGAAGCTTGTTCGACCGAAAGGCGGGTAAAGAACCTGCTCTTCAACTGGACGCCGGAAGGATTGGTCGGGATCTGGTACATGTTCTATGCTGTATAACGTTGTGGGAATGGCTTGTAGGCGTTCATATGGTATAGGTTGGTGGCTAAATACACAAACACCGTATTGGCCACTTTCCATACGAGCTAAAGCCTCATTAACTTGCTGTAAATGCATCTCCGCGTGTTCATTGAGCGATATATCTTTGGCTCGTTCAAAAACTTCGGACCCGACATCGCCGGGATGATTATCATACATGGAGAGCTCGCCTATGGAATCAGAGAAAGAATTAGCGAGTCCAAAGTGATCATTACTGGCAAAATGCTTCTCAAGTGCAACCTTTTCCTCCAACAGTTGTACATATAACGTTTTTAATTGCTCATCGGTTAAATGGCTCATAGGTCATACAGCTCCCTTCTAACAGCTCATTCATACCGTTTATGATGCCGATAGACCGCTTTTTTTAGTGAGGTAATTCCTTGAAAAATAGGAATGTACAAGCTTTTACATTGTAGGAGGTACACTTAGATGAAATATTTGAAATATTACTTGTATGCACTTCTTGCATTCATTCTAGATCAAGTTACGAAATGGATCATTGTGAAAAAGGTTCCGCTCGGCGAGGAACGCCCTGTCATTGGGGATTTTTTCATGATCACATCCCATCGTAACCGTGGCGCGGCTTTCGGCATTTTACAAAATCAACGTTGGTTTTTCATCATCGTAACCATTGTCGTTCTGTGCGGAATTATTTGGTACATGCAGCGAACCATTCGTGAAGGCAAGGTGTTGTTACCCTTTGCATTGTGTTTACTTTTTGGAGGAGCACTCGGCAATTTCGTAGACCGCGCCTTATTCGCAGAAGTTGTAGATTTCTTTCAGTTTACATTCGATTTTAACTTTTTCGGCAAAGAGGTCGATTATATTTTTCCGATTTTCAATGTAGCTGATTCTTGCATTGTGGTCGGGGTTATCCTGATATTTATCGATTCGCTGCTAGCGTCACGAAAAGAGAAAAAAGGAGCAACACATGAACACAAACCAGACCTCACCTGAGTCCATGTCCCAAGAACCTATTGAATGGACAGTTGAAAATCAATTTGAGGACGAACGGATCGATAAATTTATTACAGAAGCGTTGGAAGAAGATATTTCTCGAACACTTGTCCAACAATGGGTTAAGGATGGCCACGTTAAGGTGAATGGGAAAGCGGTAAAGCCCAATTATAAATTATCCGTGCAAGATGTGATCGCTTTGCAAATCCCCGAACCACAAGGTGTAGAGCTTGCGGCAGAGAACATTCCATTGAATGTGGTATATGAGGATAGCGATGTCATCGTGATTAATAAGCAGAGAGGTCTCGTTGTTCATCCGGCGCCAGGGCATTATTCGGGCACCTTAGTGAATGCGTTAATGTACCACTGCCAAGACTTATCCGGCATTAATGGCGAACTGCGCCCAGGTATTGTGCATCGGATTGACAAGGATACGTCAGGCTTAATTATGTCAGCCAAAAATGATAAGGCTCATGCGAGCCTAGCGGAGCAATTGAAGGCGCATACCGTAAACCGTAAGTATATTGCCTTGGTACACGGACATATTCAGCATGATCAAGGTACCATCGATGCGCCGATCGGACGCGATTCTCATGATCGCAAGATGTATACCGTTACGGAGAAAAACAGTAAAACCGCAGTGACACACTTTGTTGTCATGGAACGTTTCGGTGACTTCACATTGGTCGAGTTGAAGCTGGAAACCGGCAGAACGCATCAAATTCGCGTACACATGAAGTTCATCGGCCATCCATTAGTAGGAGATCCGATGTATGGTAAGAGCAAAGGCATGTTGATGGACGGTCAAGCGCTGCATGCTGCGATTCTAGGATTTAAACATCCGAGGACTGGAGAATGGCTGCAGTTTGAAGCGCCGATTCCACCTGATATGGAGAACCTGATATCAACGATACGGACAACATAGTTCTTGTTCAATGGAGAGAGGAGAGCTACATGTGTTGGAGCATCTGATTAACCCGCAAGTGAAAGATATTCAAATTTCCGGTATTCGCAAAATTTCAAATCTAGTCAGCGCGATTCCTGGTGCTTTGACATTAACTATTGGCCAGCCTGATTTTCCGACGCCGCGGCATATTATCGAGGCGGGTCAACGGGCTTTGGATCAGAACAAAACAGTCTACACCCAGAACCCTGGACTCTTAGAGCTGCGTGAAGCTGTGTCTAACTTCGTAAAGGTCAAGTATAGACAGACTTATCGCGCGGCGGATGAAATTATCGTAACGGCAGGCGCTAGCCAGGCTGTGGATATCACGCTGCGAACGATTCTGACGCCAGGGGCTGAGGTTATCATTCCAGCTCCGATTTATCCTGGATATGAACCGTTAATTCGGTTAGCTGGTGGTGTGCCTGTCTATGTGGATACGAGAGAAAATGGCTTGAAATTAACAGCTGAGCTTTTGGAGCCATACCTAACCGAGAAGACACGTTGTGTAATACTCTGTTACCCGTCTAATCCGACTGGTCAAGTGCTCACGGAGAAGGAAATTGCTGATTTGGCTGAATTATTGGCGGATCGGGAGCTATTTATTTTATCCGATGAAATTTACAGCGAGCTGGTTTATGGGGTTCGTCACCATTCTATTGCAACAGTCGGCAAGCTGCGGGAAAAAACAATCGTGATTAACGGTTTGTCCAAATCCCATGCAATGACAGGCTGGCGTGTTGGCTTTACAATGGCTCCTGCGTATCTCACAGAGCACATGGTGAAGGTTCACCAGTATAATGTGACCTGCGCTAGCTCGGTAAGCCAATATGCCGCCTTAGAAGCGCTAACGGTTGGTATTGACGATGCGCTTCCTATGCGTGAGGCTTATTCAGCACGCAGGGACTACGTCTACGATCGATTGATCGCGATGGGCATCGAGCTTGAAAAGCCAGATGGCGCATTCTATTTGTTCCCTTCCATTGCGAAGTTCGGCTTATCCTCGCAAGAGTTTGCGATGAGACTGCTGCATGAAGAGCATGTCGCGGTCGTGCCAGGTGATGCCTTTACTTCCTATGGAGAAGGGTACATCCGCATTTCATACGCTTATGCTCAGGATGTACTAGAGCAATCGCTGGATCGACTTCAGCGGTTTGTAGGGAAATTATAAAAGCAGAAGCAAAAGGAACCATTGCTGGATCAGCGTTGGTTCCTTTTTTTTGGATATTTGAGGACAATGAACTAGTCAACCGTCAACAGCTATTGCCAACCCCAACCCCAACCCCAACCAGAAACAACTGTTCCACCTCTGAATTTGCCGTTACACCGCCAATCGTATCAGCAATAAATGGAAAAAATACAGTTAATTTCCTTGAATTAGACCGAGTTTAAAGACTAGATGGAAAACCTACAGTTAATTTCAAAGAAAATGCTGGTTTCAAACAAAATGAACAAATTTAGCTACACTAAATCCAGTTATTTGTGTTTTGGATGGTATCTTGCCGTAATTAGCTACATAAAATCCAGTTATTTACCCTAGCTACTATCGATGGAGGAAAGTTGGAATGGTGAGGTAATGGTTTACTTGAATCGTTGAATCGTTTCGAGGTGTAGCGGCGTGAAATTAACATGAGTATAATCATATATCCAACAAACAAAAACCTCCCGATCAACCACCATTAAATGGGGTTGATCGGGAGGTTTACTCAATCTAGCTAGACTTATATCGCAGATAAGCCGTAATCGTATCGATGGCTAAATCGATGGCACGCTCATCCGGATCAAGCTTGGCATTATGCAGGCCGTGAGGTGTATCCACACCTAACCAGAACATAAAACCGGGGATTTTCTCTAAGAAGTAACCAAAGTCTTCGCCAGTCATGGCTTCCGTGCACTCGAACAACGTAACGTTATCACGTCCACGAAGCCAGTCCATGAATTCCACGGTTAATGCTGGATCATTATACACTTGGCGATAATTCGAGCCCCAGTCAATCGTGACTTGGCATTCGAAGGAAGCTTCAATGCCCGCGGCAACTGCTTCAATACGTCCTTTGATCTTGTCCATAGAAGCAGCAGAAAGCGTGCGGATCGTGCCTTCTAAGCGGGCCTTCTCCGCGATGATATTCTGCTTCGTTCCAGCTTCCATTTTGCCAATCGTAATCACGGCGGAATCCAGCGGATTCACGTTTCGAGATACGATGGTTTGAAGCTGCCCAACCATCTGCGTTGCGGCGATGATCATATCGTTGGCTTGATGCGGGTAGGCCGCATGACCGCCTTTACCAAGCAGATCAATGAACAGCTCGGATGTGTTGGCGAACAAGATTTCAGGTCTGACGGCGATTGTACCGACCGGATACTCCGGCGCTATATGGAGCGCGACCATCTGGTCAGGCATCCAATCCTGTAATTCCTCTGCAGCTAGCATCGGTAATGCGCCTCCAGGACCTTCTTCAGCCGGTTGGAATAGCACGACGAGATCATCCTGCATAGGATTTTCTGTGAAGTGCGTCACAACCCCGATCCCGATGGACATGTGAAAATCATGCCCGCATGCATGCATATAGCCTGGATGCTGAGAAGGGAAAGGGAGAGTGGTCTCTTCCGAGATCGGAAGCCCGTCCATATCTGCGCGATAGCCGAAGCGCTTGCTTGGGTTTAAGCCTTTGATATAGACCAGAATGCCCGTACGCCATGTGCGGATCGTGAGACGATCCTGCGGCAGCTTGGCCAACTGGTCAAGCAGAAGCTGCTGCGTTTTGAACTCTTGGAACCCCGGTTCCGGGATTTGATGAAGCTGACGTCGCAGCTCAACGAAAGGGCTAAGCATAACGATATCCTCCAGATCTAGATCACCTTATAGGGTACGTAGGTCTGCTAGAATTTCGGTTTTGGACTTTGTTTTATCGTCTACTTTTTTGATTACGCGTGCAGGTGCACCTGCTACAACTGTGTACTCTTCAACATCTTGCGTTACGATAGCTCCAGCTGCAACAACGGAACCTTTACCGATGCGTACGCCTTCTAGGATAACTGCGTTAGCCCCAACAAGAACGTCATCTTCGATCACACAAGGTTGTGCGGAAGGTGGCTCGATAACGCCAGCGACAACTGCGCCTGCGCCGATGTGACACATTTTGCCTACTTGTGCACGTCCGCCAAGAACAGCGTTCATGTCGATCATCGTACCATCGCCAACGGAAGCTCCGATGTTGATTAGTGCGCCCATCATGATAATCGCGTTATCGCCAATATGTACTTTATCGCGAATTACCGCACCTGGCTCGATACGAGCGTTGATGTGTTTCAAATCCAGCATAGGAATAGCGGAGTTACGACGATCATTTTCAACTACGAAATCAACAACTTTATCTTTGTTAGCTTCTAGAATCGGTTGAAGCACGCTCCACTCACCGAAAACGACACCGCTGCCGCCAGTGATGAAGGCTTGGCTGCCTTCGCCGAACTCAAGGCCTTCAAGGTTTCCTTTTACATATACTTTCACCGGAGTTTTCTTTTTGCTTTCTTTAATAAACTGGATAATTTCTAGGGTATTCATTTCGGTCATGGTGACATCTCCTTCAAATTTATGATTGACTCTCCTATATTAGCAGAAAGGGGGCGTTTGAGCCAACCTGTTTCACACAGCTTTTTGTGCAAATTGACTATTATACAATTCCGCATAGAATCCACCTTGCTCGAGCAACTCTCCATGCGTACCTTGTTCAATGACGGTTCCTTGATTCATCACAAGAATTAAATCCGCTTCTCGGATCGTGGATAAACGATGAGCAATTACGAAACTTGTGCGATTCGTCATCAAATTATTCATTGCGCGCTGGATTGAAACTTCCGTTCGCGTATCTACACTGCTCGTTGCTTCATCGAGAATTAAGATAGCCGGATCGGCTAGAATCGCACGTGCAATGGTTAGCAGTTGCTTTTGACCATGGGATAGATTGGACGCTTCTTCATTCAAAATCGTATCATACCCATCCGGCAGCGTTCGTATGAAATGATCTGCGTAAGCCGCGCGCGCGGCTTCAACAATATCTTCCTCTGTGGCACCTTGACGTCCGTAAGCAATATTGTCGCGGATCGTGCCATTGAAAAGCCATGTATCCTGCAATACCATGCCGAAGAGTCCACGAAGATGACTTCGCGACATATCGCGTGAATCTACCCCATCGATGGAAATTCGGCCGCGCTGTAATTCATAGAAGCGCATGAGCAGATTGACGATGGTTGTTTTGCCTGCACCCGTTGGCCCAACAATCGCTACGGTCTGTCCTGGCTTAACATCGATGTTCATATTGTCGATAAGAGGTGTATCTGTTTTGTAAGCGAAGGAAACATCTTCAAACTGAACATGCCCCTTAACCTGAGGAACGGAATCGGTCACGCTCTTTTCCAAAACCTCTTCAGGCTCATCCAATAATTCGAAAATGCGCTCAGCAGCTGCTATCGTTGACTGTATCACATTCGCAATATTGGCTACTTGCGTGATCGGCATGCCAAATTGACCTGAGTACTGAATGAAGGCGAGGATGTCACCTATTTTAATCGCATTATGGGTAACCATGATACCGCCGATGACACTGACAAGCACATAGCCGATATTCCCGATAAAAGACATCAATGGAAAGATGAGACCAGAGATAAATTGTGCTTTCCAGCCAGAGTGGTACAAACGATCATTAATCTCATTGAATTTATCGACAGATTGTCGTTCCCGGCCAAATGCTTTCACGATCGTATGACCTGTATACATTTCTTCTACATGTCCGTTGAGCTCCCCCAAGGTTCGTTGTTGCCCTTTAAAATATTTCTGGGAGCGGGAAGCGATCATTTTCGTTCCTAAAATACTGAGAGGCAAGGTGACGATGGTAGCAAGTGTTAATAATGGCGAGATGGTCAGCATCATGATGACGATTCCGATTAAAGTAACAACCGATGTTATGAGCTGCGTTAAACTTTGCTGCAACGTCGAACTGATCGTATCCACATCATTCGTTGCACGGCTCATGGTATCGCCATGGCTTCTTGCATCAAAGAAGGAGAGCGGGACACGCGTAAGCTTCTCACTGATATCTCGGCGTAAATTGAAGACAATGCGCTGTGTAACACCGACCATAATCCATTGCTGGATGTACATTAAGACGGAACTAAAAATATATAACAAGGCCAATATAAGAATAATTTGAAAAATGGCATCAAAATCAATTTTGGCACCTGCGATGCCCTTTATTTTAGCTATGGAGCCTTCATAAAGCTTCGTTGTGGCATTCCCCATTAGCTTTGGACTAACAATGCTGAATAGTGTGCTCAAGACGGAGGCTAGCAGGACGATGAAGATGGATACGCGAAATGGCTGCATATACGCTAGCAGACGTTTGAGTGTGCCTTTGAAGTCTTTGGCCTTCTGAACAGGCATACCCATGCCGGCCATTCCACCTCGACCAAAATGACCTGGATTTATGCCAACTGATGACGGACGTTGCGGTTCTTTTGGTTTCTCACTCATGCACTTTCCTCCTCTGATAGCTGAGAAGCAACAATTTCTTGATAGACCTCACAGGTTGTCATCAGCTCACTATGGGTACCGATCCCTGCGATTCGTCCTTCATCTAAAACGATAATTTGGTTCGCATCCATAATGGTGCTGACACGCTGTGCGACGATTATCATGGTGGTACGCGATGTTTCTGATTTAAGTGCAGCGCGAAGCTTGGCATCTGTTTTGAAATCAAGAGCGGAGAAGCTGTCGTCGAAAACATAAATGCTTGGTTTGCGAGCGAGTGCCCGTCCAATCGCAAGACGTTGCTTCTGACCACCAGATAGATTGGTTCCGCCTTGGGCGAGTGTAGCTTGGAAGTTATCTTTCATACCGTCGATGAAGTCAGCTGCCTGGGCTGTAGATGCAGCAGAAGCAAGCTCCGCATCTGTCGCTAGATCATTGCCGAATCGAAGATTATCCGCTACCGTACCTGAGAAAAGTACGGCTTTCTGTGGCACATACCCGATTTGATTCCGCACACTTTCTAGGGAGAGAGAAGGTAGAGGCTGACCATTCAACGTGATGGAGCCGGACTCAACATCATAAAAGCGAAGCAACAAATTTATAAGTGTCGTTTTGCCTGAACCCGTTCCTCCTATAATGGCTGTAACCTCTCCGGGTTTAGCACGGAAAGAAATATCTTGAATAGCTGGCTGCTCTGCACCTGGATAACTGAAGGTCACGTGATTAAATTCAACGACGGTTTCGTCGTCTTGAAGTGTTTGTGCGTTGTCTGCACTATGTATGTTGGATTGAATGGCAAGGACCTCATTAATACGTACAGCAGAAGCAGATGCTCGTGGAATCATCATGAAAATCATGGTCATCATAAACATGCTAAACATAATTTGCATGGCATATTGGATGAAAGCCATCAAATCTCCGATTTGCATTTGGTTGCCGTCAATTCGAATTCCGCCATACCAAAGAATGACGACAATCCCAAGGTTGAATACGAGCATCATGACGGGCATCATTGTAGCCATCATCGTATTGACTTTGATCGCTGTTTGCGTGAATTCTTGATTCGCACGTTCGAATTTCGTCTTCTCATGACCAGAACGGTTAAAAGCACGGATGACACGAATACCGGTTAAATGTTCCCGCAGGACAAGATTGATACCATCGATTTTAATTTGCAAGGTTTTGAATAAAGGGAGTCCTTTACGCATAATGACTGCAATAACGAGAATGAGAATAGGGATAACCGCGATGAGTACGATTGCCAAATGTGCATCCTTATAAGAAGCCATAATGACTCCGCCGATCAGCATCGTTGGAGCGCCGATGAACATACGTGTCATCACAACTAATTGTTGTACCTGTGCGATATCATTCGTTGTTCTAGTGATGAGGGAAGACGTTCCGAGCTTATCAAATTCATTCAAGGAAAAGCTCTCGACATGCGAGAATAGCTTTCGGCGTAAATCTCGCCCGAAACCGGTTGCAGTCTTAGCGAGCAAGTAACTCGCTACCATGACACAAGCCATGCCTCCCATAGCGACTAAGAGCATATAAGCGCCAAATCGGAGAATGTAACTTACGTCCCCTTTCACAACACCGACATCGACAATGTCAGAAAGAAGAGTTGGCAGATAAAGTTGAGCTAGTGATTGCAGAAGCATTAACGTAATGATGACAACCACTGAAACTCGGTAAGGCTTCAAAAATCGAAACAATTTGAACATAGTTTCCTCCTTAACATTTTGCCTGCATAGAATTGGGAATAAATAGGTAGAGAAAGAGAGTTTATATGTAAATTATAACACATGGTCTCGAACTTGCTCAAAAAAAGAAACGAAAAAATATTGACTTATCATGTCGAAAGTGGCATAATTCTTTTAATTACATATGTGCCTTTAAAAACAGTCCAGAGAGGCTGGCAAGGTAAAACGATAAGAAAAGTCGGGTAATACTGAATCGAGCATTCAGTAAGCTTAAGGATGTGCGCATCCTGCAGCCCCGCTCTATCTCTTTATGCACTCGTAACTCCTTGCCATGAATTGGGCAAGGAGTTTTTTGGTTTTTCTGCCAGAAAGCGTATGTGAATGCTGACTAAGATAGTTTTGCCAGGAGGCGAAAACAATGAATGAGACCGCCGAACACACCATTATTGATGAAATGGGAATTCGTAGAGCACTTACGCGGATTGCACACGAGATACTGGAAAAGAATAAAGGGGTAGAGAATTGTACCTTGATTGGTATTCGGACCCGAGGCATTTACTTAGCGAAGCGAGTAGCAGAACGGATTCTAGAAATCGAAGGCGTACCGATTCCAGTTGGAGAGATTGACATCACGTCTTATCGCGATGATCGCGTAAAAGTAAAATCGGTTGAGGATGTACAAGAAGGCGGCAAGCTGCAAATCCAGGATCGCAAGATCATCCTCTTCGATGATGTGCTCTATACGGGAAGAACCGTGAGGGCCGCGATGGATGCGCTGATTGATTTGGGGAGACCGCAAATGATTCAGTTGGCTGTACTTGTGGATCGAGGGCATCGTGAACTGCCCATTCGGCCTGATTATGTGGGGAAAAATGTTCCAACTTCCAAGAGTGAAAGTATTAAAGTGATGTTAACGGAAATTGATGATAAAGATGAAGTCATTATTTTGAGGGGGAAACAGGAGTGAGTAGCGTGAGTACATGTACAACTAGACATTTCTTGGGACTGAAAGGCGTTAGTGCAGAAGAGATCACAAGCATTCTTGATCGTGCAGCCTATTGGGAACAGAGCCCTACCAAAGTAAATAACCAATTCCAAGGAAAATTCGTATCGAACTTATTTTTTGAAAATAGTACAAGAACTCGGTTCTCTTTTGAACTAGCGCAAAAGCGTCTTGGAGCAGATGTGCTGAATTTCTCGTCAGCGGAGTCCAGCGTTCAAAAAGGGGAGTCCATCTACGATACGGTTCGCACGCTTGAATCCATGGGGATTGATGCAGGTGTGATTCGACTGAAGCCCAATGGTGTGCTGCAAGAGCTGGCTGAGAAAATCAAAATCCCGCTCATCAACGCAGGAGACGGCAATAACGAGCATCCAACGCAAGCTCTGCTTGATTTCTATACAATGCGCAAGCAGTTCGGCGCTATCAAAGGTTTGACCGTCTCCATCATCGGAGACATTCTGCACAGCCGCGTTGCGCGCTCCAACCTCTGGGGCCTGATCGCCCTAGGAGCGAAAGTGCAGTTCTGTGCTCCCCCTAGCATGCAGGCACCGGAGTTAGCACAGTTCGCACCCTATGTGTCCTTCGAGGAAGCTTTGAAGGCCGATGTGGTTATGATGCTGCGCGTACAGTTGGAGCGCCACGACACAGGGCTTATCAAATCTGCTGAAGACTACCGCGAGCAATACGGATTAACAGTAGAGCGCGCAAGCCGCATGGCGCCTCATGCAATCATCATGCATCCAGCTCCAGTCAATCGCAACGTTGAGCTCGATGACGAACTGGTCGAACATGAGAAATCTAAGATTTTCACGCAAATCGCTCACGGCGTGCCGATTCGTATGGCGGTCATCGAACGAGCTTTATCATAAATTGAGGAGGATTTCACAGCATGGGAATTTGGATTCTAAACGGACTAACCGTTGATGTAAATAATGTTCAAACGAAGAAACACATTTTGGTAGAGAATGATAAGATCGCACAGGTTGTAAATGCTGAGAACGGTGAGACACCGCAAACAGCAGGTCATGAAGTCATTGACGCTGCTGGCAAGCTTGTATCACCTGGCTTCATTGATATGCACGTGCATTTGAGAGAGCCAGGCTTTGAACATAAAGAGAACATCGCAACTGGAACTCGTTCCGCAGCAAGAGGCGGATTTACAACGATTGCTTGTATGCCAAACACAAGACCGGTTATTGATACCGTTGATACGGTAAATTACATATTAGATAAAGCAGCAACAGAAGGTGTTGTACGTGTCATTCCTTACGGAACGATTACGAAGAATGAGCTAGGCCGTGAGTTAACAGATTTCGCAGCATTGAAAGAAGCTGGCGTTATCGGGTATACAGACGATGGTGTTGGCGTACAAAGCGCGCAAATGATGAAGGATGCAATGGCACTTGCAGCATCGCTAGGCATGCCAATCATCGCTCATTGTGAGGACGACACGTTGGTTGTTGGAGCGCCGGTGAGTGAAGGGACTTTTGCGAAAAAGCACGGCTTGAAGGGGATCCCGAACGAATCCGAAGCGATTCATGTGGGCCGCGATGTGCTGCTAGCTGAAGCGACGGGTGTTCACTACCACGTATGCCACGTCAGCACGGAGCAATCGGTTCGCTTGATTCGTCATGCGAAGCAGTTCGGCATCAAAGTTACTGCAGAGGTTTGCCCGCATCATCTGGTGCTATCCGAAGAAGATATTCCAGGAATGGACGCGAACTGGAAGATGAACCCGCCACTTCGTACGCCACGTGATGTACAGGCTGTCATCGAAGGACTTGAAGATGGCACAATCGACATCATCGTAACTGACCATGCACCGCATACGGAAGAAGAGAAAGCAAAGGGCATGATGCTCGCGCCATTCGGAATCCTCGGCTTCGAAACAGCATTCTCCTTGCTGTATACGAAATTTGTACTTACAGGGAAATGGACACTTGGCTTCCTAGTAGATCGCATGACCAAAAAGCCAGCCGACATATTCGGTCTTCCATACGGAACGTTGGAAGTAGGAAGCGCGGCAGACATTACGATCGTTGATCTAGACACAACGAAAGCAGTTGCGAAAGAAGAGATCGTATCACGCAGCAAGAACACACCGTTCATCGGTTGGGAGCTGCAAGGCTGGCCGGTTGTAACGATCGCTTCAGGAAGAGTCGTTTGGTCATAAAATGTTCGGAAAAGGCTACGATTTAAAGCCTAAATCACGAGAAGCATCTATACGATGAATGAAAAATCGTGTATATTTATACAAGAAGATTTATTTTTATGCAAGTCCGTGAAGCGTTACATCGTAAGCATGACATCTGCGGTTCGTGAGAGCCGCCTGACAATAGCGAAGGAGTTGAAAGAACATGCAGGCAAGATTGTTGCTGGAAGACGGCACTCTTTTTACAGGAAAATCGTTCGGTAGTGAAGGTGAATCCGTCGGCGAGGTTGTATTCAATACAGGGATTACAGGTTATCAAGAGGTGCTATCGGATCCTTCCTACTGTGGACAAATCGTAACGATGACCTATCCATTGATAGGGAATTACGGCGTGATTCGTGATGATTTCGAGTCCGTACGTCCTTTTATCCATGGCTTTGTTGTGCGTGAGCATGAAGAAATTCCAAGTAACTGGAGAGCGCAATACACACTTGGCAGCCTTCTGAAAGAATACGGCATCGTGGGCATCAGCGGTATTGATACACGCATGTTGACTCGTAAACTTCGTCATTATGGCGTAATGAAAAGTATCCTTACAACTTCCAATAAATCCGTTGAAGAATTGATGGCAACTCTTAAAAACACGCCGCTCATGACAGATCAAGTTTCCCGCGTTTCTACGAAAAGTGTGTTCGGTGCTCCTGGACACAAAGAGCGTGTCGTTCTAGTCGATTTCGGAGCTAAAAGCGGAATTATCCGCGATCTTAGCAAGCGTGATTGTGATGTAGTTGTAGTTCCTCATAATGCAACTGCTGAACAAATTCGCCGCCTTGCACCAGATGGCGTATTGCTTTCCAATGGCCCTGGGGATCCGAAGGATGTTCCTTACGCGGTTGAAATGATCAAAGGCCTGCTTGGCGACATTCCATTGTTCGGAATTTGCTTGGGTCACCAATTGTTCGCACTTGCTTGCGGCGCGGATACAGATAAATTGAAGTTCGGTCATCGCGGCGGTAACCACCCGGTTAAGGATCTGATCTCCGGACGCTGCTACATTACATCGCAAAACCATGGCTACACAGTTAAGGAAGAATCCATCCAAGGAACAAACCTTGAAGTGACGCACATTAACAATAACGATCGCACGATCGAAGGCTTACGCCATAAGCAATACCCAGCATTCTCAGTGCAATACCACCCAGAGGCAGCACCTGGACCTTTTGACTCCAGCTACCTGTTCGATGATTTCATCTCGCTGATTCGTCAGCACAAGCTAGATAACCCACAGCAGCCGCGCCAAGCGCAAATGCTTGCTCAGTGGAATGCTTCCACGGCATCGACATCTGTGAAGGAGGAACTGCAATATGCCAAAAAATAATACACTCAAAAAGATTCTCGTTATCGGTTCCGGTCCGATCGTAATTGGTCAAGCGGCGGAGTTCGATTATGCCGGTACACAAGCTTGTCAAGCATTGAAAGAAGAAGGCATGGAAGTAATCCTGATCAACAGCAACCCAGCTACGATCATGACAGATACAAACATGGCTGATAAAGTATACATCGAGCCGATCACGCTTGAGTTCGTTACGCAAATCATTCGTCAAGAACGTCCAGATGGTTTGCTTCCAACCCTAGGTGGACAAACGGGTCTTAACATGGCTGTTGAACTTGCACGTGCAGGCGTTCTAGAGAGTGAGAACGTTAAGCTTCTAGGAACACAGCTTACTGCGATTGAGAAAGCGGAAGATCGTGACCTTTTCAGAGACTTGATGAGAGAACTAGAACAACCAGTTCCAGATAGCGTTATCGTAACGACAGTAGCTCAAGCAGTTGATTTTGCAAATGAAATCGGCTTCCCAATTATCATCCGTCCTGCCTACACACTAGGTGGAACAGGCGGCGGTATTTGTAACACGATGGAAGAGCTAACAGAAATCGTAGCTTCGGGAATTCGTTACAGCCCAATCGGTCAGTGTCTCGTAGAGCGCAGTATCGCGGGTATGAAAGAAGTCGAGTACGAAGTAATGCGTGATGCGAACGACAACTGTATTGTGGTATGTAACATGGAGAACTTTGATCCAGTAGGCGTACATACTGGCGACAGTATCGTTGTAGCACCTAGCCAAACATTGTCGGACCGTGAGTATCAAATGCTGCGTTCCGCATCTCTGAAAATCATTCGTGCCCTGAACATCGAAGGCGGATGTAACGTTCAATACGCACTAGATCCACATAGCTTCCAATATTACGTCATCGAAGTTAACCCGCGTGTAAGTCGCTCTTCTGCGCTTGCTTCCAAAGCAACTGGCTATCCAATTGCGAAAATGGCAGCGAAAATTGCGATTGGCTACACGCTTGATGAGCTAGTTAACCCAGTTACGGGTCAGACCTATGCATGCTTCGAGCCGGCACTGGATTACATCGTTTCCAAAATTCCACGCTGGCCGTTCGATAAATTTACAGCAGCTAACCGTAAGCTAGGAACACAAATGAAAGCGACTGGCGAAGTTATGGCGATTGGCCGTACGTTCGAAGAGTCCATTCACAAAGCGATTCGTTCACTTGAAATCGGTGTTCACCGCTTTTTCTTGAAAGAAACGGATTTACTAGATAAAGAAACATTAGAACTACGTTTAGTAAAACCAGATGATGAGCGACTGTTCTTATTAGCAGAAGCGTTCCGCAGAGGATATACCGTGGAGCAACTGCAAAATTTGACGAAAATTGACTGGTGGTTCCTGAATAAATTAAGTGCATTGATCACGTATGAAAAGGAAATTGCAGCGAATGATTTAACGGCTGAGCTTATCTTCGAAATCAAGCGTAAAGGCTTCACAGACCGTGCTGTTGCGGAAATTCGTACATTGGCAGGCTGCTCGACCTTCACGAAAGAAGCGGACGTAAGAACATTCCGTTTGCAACAAAACATCAAGCCAGTTTACAAAATGGTAGATACGTGTGCAGCGGAGTTCGAAGCTTCTACGCCTTACTACTACTCTACTTATGAGCAAGAAGATGAAGTAACGGAAACAACGAAAGAGAAAGTTGTTGTTCTAGGATCGGGTCCAATTCGTATCGGTCAAGGAATCGAGTTCGATTACTCTACGGTTCATGCGGTATGGGCGATTCAAGCTGCTGGCTATGAAGCAGTAATCATCAATAACAATCCAGAAACAGTTTCAACAGATTTCAATACGTCGGATCGCTTGTACTTCGAGCCTTTGTTCTTCGAAGATGTTATGAATGTAATTGAGCGTGAGAATCCGATCGGCGTTATCGTTCAATTCGGTGGACAAACAGCGATTAACTTGGCTGCACCTTTGCATAAAGCTGGCGTACGCATTCTAGGTTCAGACCTAGAAAGTATTGATACAGCAGAAGATCGTAAGAAATTCGAAGCTCTACTAAGCAAAATTTCGGTTGCACAACCTCCAGGCGGCACCGTAACATCTGTCGATCAAGCGGTTGGTACAGCAGCGAAGTTCGGATATCCGGTTATCGTTCGCCCTTCCTATGTTCTAGGTGGACGCGCTATGGAAATTGTATACTCCGATGAAGAGCTCTTGAGCTACATGGAATATGCCGTGAAAATTAACCCAGAGCATCCAGTCCTTATCGACCGTTACATGCTGGGTAAAGAGGTAGAGGTTGACGCAATTTGCGATAGAGAAACGGTTCTGATCCCAGGGATTATGGAACACGTGGAACGCGCAGGGGTTCACTCCGGTGACTCGATCGCAGTCTATCCGCCACAATCGATCTCAGATGAGATCAAGCAACAAATTATCGATATCACGACGAAAATTGGTCTAGAACTCAATGTTGTTGGTCTTGTGAACATCCAGTTCGTTATCTCAAATGATCAAGTGTATGTCATCGAGGTTAACCCACGTTCCTCCAGAACGGTTCCTTTCTTAAGCAAAGTGACGAACATTCCAATGGCGAATGTGGCAACACGCGTGATCATGGGGCAATCACTTGCCGATATGGGCTACCAAGGCGGACTATGGCCAGAAGATAAATACGTTTCGGTTAAAGTTCCGGTCTTCTCCTTCGCGAAGCTGCGCCGTGTAGATACTACACTCGGACCTGAAATGAAGTCCACAGGTGAGGTAATGGGTCGTGATGTTAATTTTGCAAAAGCCCTTTACAAAGGTCTTATCGGTGCTGGTATGAAGATTCCTGCTGCTGGTTCCGTCGTGGTAACCGTAGCGGATAAAGATAAAGAAGAAGCGATTGAAATCTTGAAAGGCTTCTATCGTCTAGGCTACAAAATCATTGCAACAGGTGGAACTGCCGACGCGATTGCACAAGCAGGTCTTCCAGTAACGACTGTGAACAAGCTAAGCGAAGGTTCACCGAACATTCTTGACCTCATCCGCAGCGGTGATGCTCAGTTTGTTGTGAACACACTGACTAAGGGCAAAACGCCTGAGCGTGACGGATTCCGTATTCGTCGTGAAGCTGTAGAGAACGGTGTTGTTTGTATGACATCCCTCGATACAGTAAGAGCGCTTGTGAATATGCTTGAAGCAATTAACTTCTCCTCACGTGCAATGCCAATACATGTCTAAAGGATGGTGCCACACATGAGTACGTTAACTCGAAACGATGTTACCGGACGCATCATGGTCGCCTTGGACTACGCGAATGCAGAAAGTGCTGAAGGGCTGCTTAAGCAGCTCGAAGGCATTCCCTGTTATGTAAAGGTAGGAATGCAGCTGTTTTATGCTGCAGGTCCTACCTTTGTCGCGAGTCTGAAGGATCGCGGCTATAAGGTGTTCCTCGACGTGAAGATGCATGACATTCCGAACACGGTGAAGGGCGGCGCGGAGAGCGTGACGCGACTAGGGGTTGATGTGTTCAATGTGCATGCAGCTGGAGGCAAGATCATGATGGAAGCCGCCTTGGAGGGTGTCGACAAGGGGCTAGCCTTAGGAGCAGCACGCCCGATCGTGATCGGCGTAACGCAATTAACCAGCACCTCACAGCAGGTGCTGAATGACGAGATCGGCCTTGCCGGTACGACCGAGCAGGCCGTCATTCGGTATGCCCGCTTGGCGCAAGCCGCGGGGCTTCAAGGGGTTGTCGCGTCACCGCTTGAGGTGACGGCGATAAAGGCGGCGTGCGGTGACGGCTTCGTCACGGTGACGCCAGGCATCCGCCCGGCGGGGGCTGACGTGGGCGACCAGTCGCGCATCATGACGCCGGCTGAGGCGTTCGCTCAGGGGACGGACTACGTCGTGATCGGGCGACCGATCACGGGCGCAGCGGACCCAAGAGCAGCGATTGAAACGATTATCGAATCAATCGTGTAGATTTATGGGCTGTTCGATCTAACTTTGAAAGGAACGGTGAGGTATGAGTAAGCTCGAAACAATCGCGCAGCATATTGCAGCGTCATTATTAGATATTGAAGCGGTGGCACTTCGTCCGCAACAGCCTTTTACATGGACATCGGGACTCAAGTCTCCCATTTATTGTGATAATCGTTTGACCATGTCACACCCCGCAATTCGTGAAGCGATTGCCGATGGCTTCGTCGAATTGATCAAGGAGAAATTCCCTGAAGCTGAGGTTGTTGCAGGAACAGCTACTGCTGGGATTCCTCATGCAGCTTGGGTAGCTCAAAAGCTAGGTCTTCCAATGATCTACATTCGCGATAAAGCAAAGGGGCATGGCAAAGAGAACCTGATTGAAGGTTCTGTGAAACCAGGTCAAAAAGTCATCGTCATCGAAGACTTGATTTCCACAGGTGGAAGCTCGCTGAAAGCGGCGGTTGCCGTGAAAGATGCGGGAGCTGAAGCACTTGGCGTACTAGCGATTTTCTCCTATCAGCTGGATAAAGCAACCGATGCATTCGCGGCGGCAGAAATGCCACTTCACACCCTGTCTAACTACTCGACCTTGCTTGAGGTTGCGTTGGAAAAAGGAAAGATCCAGCAGGCTGATATGGAACTTCTGCGTTCATGGAGAGTAAATCCTGCTGCGTACGGCGTATAACTTGTTACCACAGTGACGAGAATTGACGAAATGCGAAGGATTCTTCTTTACTAAAAGAGTGCTTGGTTAATCCTGCAAGCAGGCAAGCTTAGCTACCACATTGATACAAGATTTCGCGAAGAACCAAGCGCAGGTTACCGCTCCAGCGGCGCCGCATTTGGGTGCTAATCTTGATATTCGCGTCTAAAATAAGAAGAAGCTCTACCTTTTCACAAAGGTGAGCTTTTTTTTTTGTTCAATTCATCGGTTGTTGCTTAGTGAGCAATTGAATGAACGCTTGCAGGGGTTGTGACATCCACTTTTTCGGGTGAAGTACCAGCTGTAAGTCCATAGACAGCTGTGTATGCGTAAATGGGAGCTGTACGAGCTTGCCTTGTGCGAGTTCACTAGCTACCGTGATCCGTGGCAACAGGGCTACCCCTAACCCGCTCATAACACAATGTTTAATCGTTTCTACATTGCCCAATTCGAAACCGATTTGTAGGGCGACAGCATTCTCTTTCAGAAGCCTTTCGAACTTCCCTCGATAGATACAGCCTTCCTCCGTGACGATGAATTCCGTGTTCCCTAGGTCGGCAAGCTGAATATGGCTTTGCTGAGCTAATGGGTGCTCCAGTGGAGCAATGAAGACAAGCTGTTCTTCTCTAACACTTGTACATGCGAGTGTGGGATCTGCTGGATATTGATCTAACAGAAGTCCAATATCATAATCGCCTTCTTTAACCTTGGTAAGGATGGAGGCCTCACTGTCAGGGAAAAGCTGGATATTAAGCCCAGGATAAAGTTGCTTTAATTCATGGAGAAAAGGAGGTAAAAAGTAGGCTGCCAGGGAGTTAATTGTACCGATTGTCAAAGTTCCGCTAACTTGATGGGCTATCATTTCCTTGGATTGATCATAGAGCTCCAGCATTTGCTGCGTTAGCACGAGCAAGCTTTCTCCAGGTGGCGTAAGACGTAACTGTCGTCCATACCGTTCAAATAGGGGAACACCGTACTCACGTTCCAGCTTTTGAATTTGCATCGTAATGCTGGATTGGGCATAGCCCAATTCCTCTGCTGCACGTGTGAAGCTTTTCCTGCGGGCAACCTCTCGAAAGGTACGGAAATACGTCAGATCCATGTATAGCCTCGCTTTAATATCAATATTTTTGATGAGTCCTATCATTTATTATAGCTAACTGTGATGGATAGTTCCATGCTAAAGTAAATGTACAAACAAACGAGGCAGGGAGATGGTTATTTTGCTAAAAGAACAAGACCTACAGGGGATTTATGTACCGATCATCACCCCTTTTGATGAGGAATTTGAAGTGGATGCTGCATCCTTTTATAATCAGGCATATAACTTGTTTCAAGATGAAATAGACGGGTTGGTTGTTAATGGGACAACTGGGGAATCGCCAACCATTACGAAAGACGAGCTTGGGGTCTTGTTCGCTACCGCACAAGCCGCTCGAGACGCAGCACATGTACAGGTACCGCTGATTGTAGGAACAGGCACCAATGATACGTTATCGACGGTTAGAAAAACAGAGCAAGCTGGAGAGCTAGGAGCAGAGGCTGCGTTAGTTGTAGTTCCTTATTACAACCGGCCTAGCCAGCAAGGGATAATAGAGCATTTCCGACGTGTTGCGCGAGTGGGGGTGCCAGTGATTTTGTATGATGTACCGCATCGTACAGGGGTGACGTTGGAGCTCGATACCGTGCGAAGGATTCTCGACATCGACGGTGTCATCGGCATGAAAGATAGTACACCTAACACGAGGCTAGTTACGGAGTTGACGCGACTTGGCACAAAGCCTGTTCTCTGCGGCGAAGACACGTTGTTGTATGCTGCGCTGCAAGCAGGAGCGAAAGGTGTGATGAGTGCTTCAGCGAATGTGGAGACTGAGCGTTTTGTATCGTTTATGCGGAGTTTCGTTGGCGGGGCACATGAGCAAAGCCGAGAAGAATTTGAGGAGCTGCTACCGCTTGTTCGTTTGCTTTTTGAAGAGCCGAATCCAGCTCCGATCAAATGGCTGCTTCATCAACAAGGCGTCATTGGCTCAGGTGCATTACGTTTGCCACTTTTACCAGTGACGGAAGGCTTACAAGCGAAATTAGCAGCCTATATATAAAAGCAAGGAGCGATCATGTAATGAATCGAACTAGAGTGTTTACAGGCTCACCTTGGGAGCCAGTGGTCGGTTATTGCCGAGCCATTCGTGTTGGCGATCGGATCGAGGTGGCAGGGACAACTGCGATGAAGGATGGGGAGGTTGTTGGTGTAGGCGATGCCTACGAGCAAGCGCGGTTCATTCTTCAAACGATTGAGCATGCGCTTCAAGATCTCGGTTCACAGTTAAGTGATGTAATTCGAACCCGCATGTATGTGACTGATATTTCATTGTGGGAAGAGTTCGGTCGGGCACATGGGGAGTATTTCCGAGATGTGCAGCCTGTGGCGACGATGGTTGAAGTGAAGGCGCTGATTGACCCGCAATTGTTGATTGAGATCGAGGTGGAGGCTGTTGTGGCGCAGCGGGAGTTGTGAGTTGTAAGTGGTGGTTGAGCATCCAGTCGCTACATATATCTAAATGGATTTTCTCCATCTAAATTCAGCCATTACATCTGTTTTTAACAAATAAATGGAAATAGTACAGTTAATTTTAGTTCATTAGAGCAGATAGAGCTTATTGCACCGAATTAGCTGTGCCAATTCCATTTATTTCTAATATGAGAAGGAAATTGCTTGAAATAACTCTAGTTTTTACAGCTAAGTTGGGATCACACAAGTAACCTATGGTTACTCTAGGCAATCAACAAAAAAAGCGCTACATCCTCAAGCATCGCGATGTCGATATCGCAATCTTGAGAGAAGTAACGCTTTTTCATTTTGATTTAGCTAATGACCATTAGCCTACGCGTTTGCCCAAAATGATCAAATCACGCTCTACGCCGTCCAACTCGGCTACGCCAGGCAGATGCGCCCAATTGGTGAAGCCAAATTTGCGGAAAAGCTGCAGACTCGGCTCGTTGTGGCCGAAAATAAAGCCTAGCAGTGATTTTAGTCCAAGTTTGGGACTCACATCAAGTGCATGTTCCATCAAGTAGCGTCCAATGCCTTGGCCGCGATAAGCTTCATCCACATAAATACTGACTTCCGCAGTTGCGTTATAGGCAGGACGTCCATAGAAGGACTGGAAGCTCAGCCAGCCACAGATACTGCTCTCATTTTCCAGCACCCATAGTGGGCGGAAATCGGAAGAGTGTTCATGAAACCAGCGCTCACGTGATTCTGTTGTGACAGGTTCCGTATCTGCAGTGACCATGCGTCCTGCGATCGTTGAATTGTAGATGCGTACGATTTCAGCTAAATCTTCCAATTGCGCATCGCGGATATGTAATTGCTTCCCCATAGAAATGACTCCTTTTGCTCTAGGTTAGTTAGATTCAGTTGAACTCTCAGTAAGTGCAGCAAGCTTCAACCAATATCGGCTGATCGTCTCTGTTCCATTGTCCCAATTCATCAAATGGAAATGCTCATTCGGTGCATGCAGGTTCTCCCCAGGCAATCCAAAGCCCATCAGCACCACAGGTGCATCCAATACACGACCTAATACCTCAACAATCGGAATTGACCCACCGCTGCGCGTATATACCGGCCATTCACCGAAGGTTTCCTCGTAAGCTTCCGCTGCCGCAACCATAACAGGCTCATCAATCGGCGTGATAAAAGGATTACCTCGCAATTGTCGGTCCAACTTAATGGAGACGCCTGGAAGTGACTGTGCATGAATATGGGCTTCGACCAAATCCATGATCTCCTCAGGCACCTGCGCAGCGACTAGGCGACAGGCGATTTTAGCTGTAGCTCGATTCGGAATGATCGGTTTGATCCCTTCACCTTGGAAACCGCCGCTAACTGATGTGATTTCGAGTGTAGGTCGGGAAGTCGTTTGCTCATAGAAGGAGAAGCCTTTCTCTCCGTACAGATCCGTTACGTTTAAATTCGTGCGAACCTTGTTCTCATCAGGTTCAACTTGCTTAAACGCTTCGCGCTCTTTGTCCGAAAGAGCAATGACACGGTCATAAAAGCCTTTTACCGCTACCCGACCCTCTTCATCATGGAAGGAGCTTAGCAGCTTGGACAAAGCGTGTATCGGGTTCTGTACCGCACCCCCGAAAAGTCCCGAATGCAGATCGCTATTGGCACCATCGATGGTGATTTCGAATCCAGCTAAGCCACGCAGCCCATACATAAGTGCTGGCTTACCAGGTCCATGCATTTGCGTGTCGGATAATACGATGGAATCGGCCTGCAATTTAGCTGCATGAGCTTCAACAAAAGCAGGGAGGTTCTTACTCGCAATTTCTTCTTCACCTTCGATGCAGAATTTCACATTAACGGGAAGCGTCCCGAGTGTTTGGAGGAATGCTTCAACAACCTTTACATACAGCAGTAGTTGGCCTTTATCATCCGTACTGCCACGTCCGAACAACTTATTATCACGAATGATCGGCTCAAAAGGGGGCGTTTCCCACAGCTCTAAGGGCTCAGCAGGTTGCACATCATAATGGCCATAAATCAGAACCGTCGGCTTGCCTGGGGCATGTAACCAATCCGCGTAAACCACGGGATGACCTTTCGTTGGCAAGATTTCAATATTTTCAAGACCTGCCTGTTTCAATGACTGAGCAGTCCACTCGGCGCATCGGAGCATATCCGGTTGGTGCTGGGCTACGGCACTAATGCTTGGAATTCGTAAAAACGCCAAGAGTTCCTCTATATGTTCATCCCTATGCGTTTGTAGATAGCTTTTGATTGTTTCAATCATGGTTGTACTCTCCTTTTTTTCTACTGCCAAATAGTCTACATCACTTAACTTCCCCAAAAGCAGGTAAATTCCTGCTATTCCTGCAAACCGTCACATTTTATTTGTCATATGGTCAAAAAAGATTTGCCCTTTTGGGAAGTCGGACATGGAGGAACTACGGTTGCTAATAAGAGAACCTAATTATGGATAAGCTAGAGGTAACGATCAACTATATTGGAGTGATGAATATGAACTGGATATATTGGGCGAAATTATACGATTCGAAGTTTCAAGCAGGCTGTTTAGCGAAACGAATGGAAGAAGATTGGTGGATCTATGGGTATGAGTGCCCGCAGGAAGTTGAGGTTTATAAGTCGAAAAAAGGGCGCTTTGGCGTCAGGTATAACACGTAATTGAACTGAATATGTATAAATTAACGCTTGACTAAGCCTGCGCCGTTAGTGTATATTTATTTTTGTCGCTGTTAAGCGGCACTCATGACGCGGGGTGGAGCAGCTCGGTAGCTCGTCGGGCTCATAACCCGAAGGCCGCAGGTTCAAATCCTGCCCCCGCAACCAAATTTCATTAGGGCCTATAGCTCAGTTGGTTAGAGCGGTCGGCTCATAACCGATTGGTCGGGGGTTCGAGTCCCTCTGGGCCCATAGTACGTAAACCCTTTATATATAAGGGTTTTTATTTATTTTAGGGACACAACAAGCCCCTCGTTCTCATCATGGTAGTGATGGAAATGAGGGGCTTGTGTACGTTTGTGCACAGTGCATGATTTATTATTTTTTCAATTGTTTAAGTATGGTTATCCAGATTCTCAAACCTGTCACCCATAGCGTTATAGATGAGCCAAAACCGATAAAAGTAGACATTGCAACCAGAGATACATTGCCGATCGTGGCGTTGATTGGTAAAAATAAAGAAATAATGCCTAACATACAGAGCACTATACCTGTACCATAATAAAATTTTTCTCGAAACAATTGAGCTAACGGAAAGAAGTGAATACCAACAATGATCGCCATGATAGGAAAAAAGACTTCAAAATGATCGAGTTTATTACAAATCACACTTGCAATGAAGATCGCAAGACCTTCTAGACCAAAGATCAAGCCAAATTTTCGATTTGTTTGTTTCCAATGTTCCCTTTCTTTCGGTGTTATAGCATTGTTCATGTTTCGAGATTTACCAAAAAGCGAAATGGCTCCGATCAATAGTATGAATGTCACAATAGCAGAAAGAACAAGTGGCCATGGAGCTCCAAGCTCATTTGAACCAATAATACCAATGGAAGCCCAAAGCGCTCCAAAAAAAGTCATGAACATTACACCATTTGCAGCCCCAAGGACAGCAGCTTTAGGCAGTTTCACAAAATTACTCATCTTTAATCAGACTCCTAACATTTAAATTTTGAATCTACGCAGTCAAGGAAAGAGTTAATACTTTGTTAATAATCCATTTAGATGGATTCAATAAGCGTATAATAAAATAACTAGTAAGGAAACGTTTCCCGCAAATTATTTTTTAAAGGAGAAGAGAGATGAAACTTAGCAAAAAATCAGTTACTGTACTTTCATTTACGCTTGGAGCCTGTCTATTTGTATCTACCGCATTCGCTGATGCGTTGCTTGGATCCGGGTATGACCGGTTGAAGGATTCAGTGAAAAATACGGCGTCTGTGATGGAAAATGGTCTAAACAACTATACGGTCGAGACGATGTATACACTGAAAGATAATGATCAAATTTTGCTTCAATCGTCCAGTTTCATGAAAATGGATACGGTAAATCAAGTGAAAGAGGATAACGAGGTAACGAAAAACGCCAAGGGTGAAACGACCTCCAGATATACGTATGCCGACAAGAAGCAATCCATTTCTAAAAACGGTCCGGATAATACGTATTACATAATGGAATATCCGGCTGATGTGATCCGTGACCGTAAAGGTCCAGCGGAATTCAGAAACCCTTTTAAAGAAAATGGTGCATCCGAGGTAGAGAAAATAGTTGACGCTGTGGTTGGCTCTTTGAAAGATTATGTACAAGTAGAGGAAGGCACGGATGGCGGAAAAGTGTATTCGGGAAGTTTGTCCGAGGCACAAGTGCCGGCCATCGTGAATGCAGTCTCCTCATTCGGTTTCAAACAGATGCTGGATAATGAGAGAGATTTACCAGCGATAGAGAGCGATGTTTTTGTGAAAAAGGTTGTAGGTACGGCGATTGAAAATAAAGCTGGTTATCTGGAAAGTGTGACAGGTGATATAACACTTTCAGGAAAAGATAAAAATGGCGTTCAGCATGACTTAAAACTCAATGTCATGGTCAAGCTTTCTGAGATCGGCAGCACGAAGATTACTATGCCTGATCTAGCTACTGCAAAGGTAGAAAAGATCAATCGTTCCGGCGGATTCAGCAGCAAATATGTGGGTACCTATAAAAATGATATCATTATGGACAAAGACGGTAAATTCGTGAAGATTGGTGAGAGAACGGTTGAAGTTACAAGTGTAGACGGAGATAAAGTGACAGGCAAGTATTCAGAAACTGTTTATCCTGGTTTTGAGAGCGAGTATCCAAACAAGGATGCATTTAACTTTGAATACAATCCAGGGACATCTCCAACGTTTACTTACACAGATGTGAAGGGTGAGCAGAAAAATGGCATGATTCATCCAAACTCTGCTGGCAAGATTTATTTTGAAATGAATATAGGTGTTATAGATAAAAACTCGTACAAATCTAGTATGAAGCCTTATTATGACGGAGAATTTAGACGCGTATTTGAATAGAAATGATTCTCAGGAGGCGGCGGATAGCTGCTTCCTGAGCATTTTTAGGGAGATGATGAATTGACAGTCAAGGCGATTGAAATAACGGACTTAACCAAGTCATTTACGAATGGTCGGGGAATCAGCGAGTTGAACTTAGAAGTAAATCAAGGTGATATATTCGGTTTTCTAGGACCCAATGGTGCAGGGAAGACGACAGCTATGAAGATGATAACAGGACTTATGAAGCCGGATCGAGGCGATGTGAAGATCTTTGGAGCGAGCGTTGCAGAAGACTATGTCAATGCAATGAAACATGTGGGCTGTATCATTGAAACAGCGGAATCGTATCCGTATTTGACGGCAAATGAAAACTTGAGACTGTTTGCAAGATTCTATCCTGAAATCGATCAGCGAAGAATTGATGAATGTCTTGAAATCACGGGGATGCTGAAATATAAAAATGAGAAATCACAAAAATTTTCGCTCGGGATGAAACAAAGACTGGGGATAGCGGCGGCGATTCTATCTAGACCGAAACTGTTGATTTTGGACGAGCCTTTAAACGGACTGGATGTAGAAGGGATGCTGGAGATGAGGAAGTTGATCAAACACCTTTCCCAGGAAGGTACAACTTTTTTTATTTCCAGCCACTTGATTCACGATGTGGAATTGACGTGCACGAGAATCGGGATTATTTACGGAGGCAAGCTAGTTAACGTAGAATATACCCAAAATATTCTCTCTTTTTATTCGTCGCTTGAGAATTATTTTGTTAGTGAGGTGGACAGGAATGGTAGGGTTTAAAGCTGCGTTTATGAATGAAGCGGTGAAGCTGCTTAAAAAGAAAAAAATAATGGCAGCCGCGATATTATCCATTCTTGCCGTCATGATCGGTCAAATTGCTGTAACGACGATTAAACATGGCCTTGGATTAAGAGTTGTAGGTAGTGTTGAATTTCCAATAGCGGTACTGACGTTTATTGCTTATACGCTTTTACCTTTGTTTGCAGTTTTTGTAGCGATCGATATGTTCAACGGTGAGTCCTCATCGAATACGATGAAAATAACTCTTTTAAGACCGGTCTCCAGATTCGGTGTTTTTAGCGCAAAGGTTTTGAATTTAGCTCTATTTATTGCAGGTAACCTTTTGTTTATTATGGTTCTTTCGCTACTGGCTGGGTTTATATTCAATCCTTCGTCCGCTAGTTTGGTTGGGATCGTAAAGGTAATCGTGTCATATGGCTTAACTTTTTTTCCTGTGTTTGTGTTTGCGCTTATTGTCGTGCTGTTATCCAATCTAATTCAGGGAGGACTAGCCGTATTTTTCCTCTCCATTCTTGTGTTTATTGGATTTAATTTTCTAGGCATTGTATTCTCATCTTATTCGAGCTTTTTTATCACTTCGATGTTTGATTGGTATACCCTCTGGATTTCTGAATCGATCAATATCTTCAAAATAGGCCGCCAGATTCTAATCATGGCCGGTTGTGGTATCATGTTATTTACAACGGGGTATTACTTGTTTGACAGGAAGGACATATAGAAAGGAATATACATGCACTTAACGAAACGTTTTTTCACAATGAATACGCTAGCTGTGCTGCTTTCCATTGGTTTGACAATCCTGGCCGTTATTATTTTTGTTGCTGCTTATACAAAAGTTTTTGGACGCGAAGCCAGTATGAAGGAGTTTCAAAAGGCATTCGAGGTCAGGGCAGCGATCAGTGAGATCAAAAGGGAGGCGCAGACCTTGGGGTTCGAGCAGCTGTTGGATAAGAAATATCAACAAGAGCTCTCTGACCGTGTGAACGTTTTGGATGCCAGTGCCGTCCTTATTGTCAATAGAGAGGTTTTGTTCGCCACTCACAATTTTAATAAGATAGATATCGAGAAAAGCTTAATGCTGTCCAGCGAGGCTAATCGAGATGAGATCGAGCTTGATGGCAAAACGTATATGTTTAACCGCGCGGATTACAAACTCCCGTCTGGCGATTCTGGGATTCTGCTGTTGCTTGCGCCAATCAAGGTAAATACAAACTTATATTGGCTGCTGGGCATATTTACGATCAGTTTTTTCACGGTTGTTTTTTTGCTGATGAATTTTTGGATTTCCTATAAGTTCTCGCGAGATATTATTATACCAATCTCCAGATTAAAGGATGCTGCGATCAAAATTAGGGAAGGCGATCTCAGCGGCGAAATTTCAGAAGATGGCGAGGGTGAAATACGGGAATTAGGCAAAACCTTGGAGTTAATGCGGATTAAGTTGAAGGAGTCTGTCTATTTACAGCAGAAATATGATGATAATCGGAAGTTTCTTGTTTCAAGTATTTCTCATGACTTAAAGACGCCTGTGACTTCCATTAAAGGATATATCGAAGGCATTATTGATGGGGTTGCCAAGACGCCTGAGAAAATGGAGGAGTATCTGGAAACAGCCCGATCCAAGGCTATTTTGGTAAATGCGATGATTGATGATCTTCTTTTATATTCAAAGCTCGATTTGAACCAGCTTCCTTACCATTTTGAAAAGAGTGATTTGGCGAGTTATTTCGAGGATTGCGTCGCAGATCATAAATATGAATGTGAAAAAGCTAATATATCCATATCATTAATAAATGAATTAAAAGAGCCAGTCAAAGTGTTAATTGATGGCGAAAGATTAAAGAGGGTCGTGCAAAACATTATTGACAATGCGATGACGTATGTCGGAAAAGCAAATGGAAAGATTGACATCATACTAAGGGAAACTAGATCATCTGCAATTATTGAAATTAAAGACAATGGAAACGGAATACCCGAGGACAAGCTTCCTTTCATATTTGAACGATTTTATCAGGTAGATCCTTCAAGAAAAAGCGGAAGCGGACTGGGTCTAGCTATAGCAAAGCAAATTATCGAAGGTCACGACGGGAAAATATGGGCTAAAAGCGCTGTAGGTGAGGGAACAGGGATCATGATATCTCTTAAGAAGTTCTAACATGTCTGGAGGTTATGATGAGTAGAATTTTGATTGTTGAAGATGACCAAAGTATTGCCAATCTGCAAAAAGATTATCTTGAGTTGAGCGGTTACTCGGTTAAGATCGTGAACAGCGGCACAGAGGGTTTGAGAGCTATGAAAGAGGAAGGGTTTCAGCTTGTTATCTTAGATATCATGCTGCCAGATATGGATGGGTTTGAAGTGTTGAGAATAGTACGTGAGCAGGATGATATTCCTGTGCTTTTGGTATCAGCGAGAGCAGAGGAAATTTATAAAATTAACGGTTTAGGCCTCGGTGCGGACGATTATATTACCAAGCCTTTCAGCTCGGGTGAGCTGGTAGCACGGGTTGGTGCTCATCTGAAAAAGTTCGAGAGGATGAAAGAACGGTTTGGGAAGGGGAATGAGGGTAGCACGATCCAGATTAGGGGCCTTGAGATTCAAAAGGATGCCAGAAGAGTTTTTATGAACGGGAATGAAGTTGTTCTGGCCCAGAAGGAATATGATTTGCTCCTGTTCCTTTTACAGCATCCCAATCGGGTATTTGGCAAGGAAGAACTATTTGAGCGGATCTGGGGGATGGATGCGATGAGCGACGCTTCTACGGTAACGGTTCATATTGCCAGAATCAGAGAGAAGATCGAGGAAATCCCATCTAAGCCCCAGTACATAGGAACGGTTTGGGGATCGGGGTACAGGTTTATGGTTTAAGGTGTAAAACGAAAAAGCCCGGGGATGCTATCCCTCGGGCTTCATTTGGATTCGAACAAGTGTGCCAAATCCCTCATCTTATCAACGGTATCCTAATTTCAATTAAGGTCCCTTCATTTACTTTACTTCGATATGTAATACTGCCATGGTGTTGTTTAATAATCTTGTGACTGATCATAAGCCCGAGCCCTGTCCCCTTTTCTTTCAAGCTATAAAAAGGCTGACCCAAACGAGGAAGCAGCTCCTCAGGTATCCCACAACCTTGATCTTTCACAAAAATTACACACTCATCTTCCGTTTCTTTTCGCAAGCTGATGTGAATCTCCCCGCCGTTAGGCATGGACTCTATGGCGTTCTTCAAAATATTGAGAAAGACCTGTTTTAATTGATTCTTTTCGCATGTAATTGGTAAAGTGGGTTCCTCGCAAAACAGTTTAAATTCAATATTGCGCAAAAGTGCCTGAGGAGAGAGAAACTCGATCGTATAAACAATCAATTCTTTTATATCCGTACGGATAAGTTGAACAGCTTGGGGTTTTGCCAAAGAAAGAAGTTCACTAGTAATGTTTTCAATACGCTCCAGCTCACTAAGGAGCAGATCATTATACTTTGTCGAAGGGTCCTCCCTTTTGTAAATCTGAAGAAATCCTTTGATGGTTGTGAGGGGATTTCGAATTTCATGTGCCACTCCTGCTGCCATCTCCCCGACAATGGAGAGCTTCTCAGACTGTAAAAGGAACTCTTCTGCTTTTTTACGTTCGGAGATATCTCGGCTGATAATAACGATATGAGCAATATGACCTCCATCCCTCTTAACCGGCATACAACGGGATTCAAATTCTATCCAACGGCCTTCTTTGTGTTTAAACCGAAATTCCATGGAGTGCGATTCCATATTCTCAAACATGCTATTTATTGTATCCTTAAACATTCCCACATCATCTGGATGAACGAACTTACATAACTCAGTGCCTTCCAGTATGAAACCTTGATACCCCAGAACGACCTCATGGGAAGGAGAAAAGTAACTGATTGAATGATCTTTATCCATAACCATGATCAGGTCAGAAGTATTCTCAGCAATGAGTCGATATTTGGATTCACTTGCTTCCAGTGTCTTCTCGAAGTGCTTTTTTTCAGTGATGATTCTACGGAGTCTCTCATTGGATTCAATGAGTAAGGCCCCTAGGATTACACCTAACATGACAAACAATAAATACTGCAGGTGAAAGAGTGGCTGATCATTTAAAATATGAAAAGAATATACGGTGAACATGTAGAGAGCAATATATGCTCCAAAAAGGGCAGCGCTTTTTTTAAATGGTGTGAGATAGGAGATATAGGCATGTAAGACTGAGAATGCGAACATGATTAATGCCCAACCAACAATGGCTGGTGGCCAATTTCCACCTGAATACAGCCTTGCAAGTAAGGATAAAAAACCAGTAATCAATCCCGCCACCGGACCAAGATAGGCAAAAACTAGAATGACAGGGGCATATCGGATGTCGTAAGAAAAGCCTTGCTGCTTGACCGATAAAATCACGAGGATAATAGAAACAAGCCCCCCGTAAATTCCTACCCAAAGACGCAACGGCTTAAGTGGCTGATAGTTTATGTATGAACGGATTACTAAGGGCGTACTGACCAAGAGTGAAAAAATGGAGAGATTAACAATGTAGTCATAAAGAAACAATATACTCACCCGTATCTAGTTATTATCATTATTATTCCATTCTATCATAAACCTGAGAGATCACGATTTCCATATAATTCTTACTATTAATGCTTTTGGAAAATGAATAAATTGTAAATGTGCGCAATCTTGTAAAAACACCTTACATCTATTATATTGAAAATGAAATCAGCTTGTTAGAGGGAGTACGTTATGTGCCGAAATATCAAACCGCTTTTCAACTATGAACCGACAGTGACGGAAGATGAAATTAGAGCGGCGTCGCTGCAATTTGTGCGTAAGATCTCTGGGTTTACGGATCCTTCCAAAGCGAATGAAGCTGCATTCCAGCAGGCTGTTCAAGATGTTGCAGTGGCAGCGCAAAAGCTATTGGATTCCTTGGTTACCCATGCTGAGCCTCGTAATCGTGAGGTCGAAGCGCAGCGCGCCAAAGAACGAAATGCGATCCGATTTAGTACGAAAGAGATTTGAAAAATAGAAGGAATGGGCTTTTCTCTCCGGAGAGAAGCCTTTTTTCGTGCCCGAAACAAGCCCCTAGTTTCCAGGTGGTGTCGGGTGATTCTCTTTTTGCATAAGCTATGAATATACTAAATGGAAAGTAGGTGATTGCTAGTGACGAAAGGGTTTGATTGTTCAACACCGCTTACGGCACAAGGAGCGGCTGCTTTCGTCGGACAAGGTTATACATTTGTCGCCAGATACTTGGTGCCAAGTGGTGCAAAAGCATTAACGAAATCAGAGGCTGACGCGGTTAGTGGAGCTGGGTTACAGTTGGTTTCTGTTTTTGAGACAACTGCGAGTCGTGCGCTTGGGGGAAGAAGTGCCGGATTGGCAGACGGGGCCACTGCCTTACAAGTTGCATCAAAAGTAGGTCAGCCGGAAGGCAGCTGTATTTATTTTGCTGTTGATTTTGATGTTTCATCTGCGCAAATGCCAACGGTTATAGCTTATATTAAAGCTGCAAGTGAAGTTATACCAGCGTTCACAACGGGTGTGTATGGTTCGTTTGCCGTGATGGAGGCAGTAAAAGCTGCAGGCGCTTGCTCTCATTTCTGGCAAACCTATGCTTGGAGTGCAGGGAAGAAATCAACGTTTATCCAAATTTATCAATATTTAAATGATGTGATGGTGAATGGTATTGCGATTGACCATGATGAATCGTATGGGAATGAAGGCTGGTGGAATACACTGGTGACGCCAGAACCGCCAAGCTATTCACTTAGTGTAAATGATGCTAATGCGATTATCCCTTTCCTGTCAGCTGGTTATATGGCGACTTCCTCCAAGCTTGCGCAAGACGAATTTCATCGACTTGCCAATGAATTACGAAAGGCATCTGGTCAATCCTTGCAATAATTGTGAATCAAAGTAAACCAAATCCTCCTTCAGTACGTATACTCTATTGGTAATGAACTAGATTGAAGGAGGATTTGGGTTATGAAAAAAAGTATAGTTGCTGCAGTGGTCAGTTTGGGTTTGCTCCTAACCGGAATTGTTCCAGCTTCTGCACAGGATCATGGGATGGTCATGCCGATGGGGAAAGTGGCCTATGAGCAACCGACGAAATCGGATATGAAGATCACTTTGGATGGTAAAACGATGGCACTTGATGAATCATATTTGATTGATAATTCATTGTTTGTTCCTTATCGAGCTTTTGCAGAAGGGATTGGCGGGGAAGTCGGTTATGATCCGAATAACCAAATGGTTACAGTGAAAAAAGGCACCAAAACAGTCAAGCTCATGATTGGATCTTCAGAAGCAGATGTAGATGGCTCTAAAGTTACGATGGTTGGTCCAGCACAGTTAATTAACAGCTCATCTTTCGTTCATTCTCGGTTTCTGGCTGAAGTATTCGGAGTTGTCGTTCAATATGATCCTGCCACCAGATCTGTTAACTTAATTACGGGAGATTCCGGACAAAAAATCGGGAAAACCTACTACATAAATATCGAAGGATTCGCATATAGCGATAGTGATTTGACGGTTGAAGCAGGATCCTCGATTGTATTTACGAATAAAGACAAGGTTAAGCATAATGCTGTGGCTGACGATGGCAGCTTCCGAACTTCGCTGCTCGGTACAGGCGAATCTGAGAGTATTACACTAACAACCCCTGGTGTGTATTCGTATTTCTGTGAACCCCATAAGGATTTCATGCAAGGTAAAATCACGGTCAAATAAAAATAAAGCCCGGCTGCTCTGGATGAATCCAAAGTGGCCGGGCTTTCATTATTGGATATCCGCGCTGCGTATGTACCACCGATCCTGCAGAGAGGCTCGTTCAAGATGGAAAAGCACGCGGCGACTCGACACCGCGGAAGCTCTAGCGGCTGTCATCGACACGTCGACAGCTGTATCGAGCTGTAGGAGCTGGGACACGTCCTGCTCCTTGAATTTGGACAGGCGGCGCATACTTCGCACGTGCATCGCCTGTTCTTGCCCTGTGGTGACCTGCAGCAGCTGCAGGTCACCTTGGTGTGCGGCGCTGATCCATACGTCGATCAGCGCCCAGGGAGAGAGCTTGCTGACGTAGTCCAGCAGCAAGCCTGCCGCTCGGTGCACCATGACCTGGTGCGCCGGATCCATGGAGCGGGAGCCGTGTGTAACGCTCCCGAGGAAGTGAATACAGAAATGACCGTTGAAGTCATTTCCGGGTATACCATCACCGCCATGCGGCATGCCGTGCATGGAGGCGGCGAGTGTGCGGCCATTGAGCTTCACTAGGACCGCTCGGCGGTCCCAGCTCCACTTGCCGCCATAAATGCTTTTGAGCGTCGCGGAGTCGGTCTTGGTGAGCGGCTGCACATCCGCATGATGGGAGCCCGCGCGACGCTGTCCTTCGAAGCTAAGGCCGCTCTCTACATCGAGGACGGTAAAGGAACTAAATTTGGGAAGCACTAGACTTGCTTCCTCCCAGGTGAGTAGCTCGCCATAATGCTTAGTGCGGAGAGCTTGAACATGTGTCTGAAGCGTCTCCTGCGCTTTGCTTGATAGCTGGATCAATTGCTTCCCAGCCAAATCGATAATCTCAGCAGTTGGCGTCACACCCAACAGTACGGATTCACCATTTTTGAAATAGCGGAGTGTGGTGTCCGGCAGGAGAGGTTCTAAATAAGGATTTCCAGCTGTGCCGGCCTCCAGCGCTCGATGTAACGTTTTATCTACGAAAGTCGCCTCGGTCTGATAGATAGCTCGAGGAGATGATTTAACTAGCAATTGGATCGTGTCGGAATCCGTGGATACTTCCTGATGTAATGGAATGATGTTCTCGGCCTTAGTACTAGCACCTATCCATTGACTCCAAAAGAGGACAAGAAGGAATGTGATAAGTAATTGTCGCTGCTTGTTCTGAGATCGGTTTGAAAACATGTGAGTGAGGGCTTCCTCCTTATTCTTCTAGGTAAATTGCCATAGCTAAGTGTTTACTAATTTGCATGATTTTATAAAAGCTGAATGTGGATCGTGCAGTGTTCCATGCTTCAGTTAGATTGTGATAAAATAACAAAAGTATACGAAGGGACGATCGAAATGGGAACGAAAGGGAGGAATTTCAGATGGAAGAATTTAAGGGAAACCCTTTTGAATTACATATTTCTGACCAGCTCGTTGTGCGAGGCGATATGCACAAAGCCAAAACCGAACCAAGTAAAGGTACATTGCTCCTATGTCACGGTTACAAAGGCTTCAAAAACTGGGGGATGTTTCCGCATGTGGCTAGTGAATTAGCGGAAGTTGTGGATGTCGTTGCGTTGAATTTTTCCCATAATGGTGTTGGCGAAAACTTAATGGATTTTACGGAACTTGAAAAGTTCGCTCGTGCTACCTATTCAAGGGATCTGGAGGACTTACAGGCTGTCATTGCTGATGTTCACACGAAAGGTACAAGCGTGAAACCGATCTTATTGCTAGGGCATAGCAGAGGGGCTGGTGTGAGCTTGATTTACGCGTTAGATCATCCTGAGGAGATAGCCGGCGTTATCAGCTGGAATGGTATCGCCAATGTGGATTTGCTCACACCTGAGAATAAAGCTGAGATGAGGGCCGTGGGCCGCTCCTACACCTTGAATGGACGAACGAAGCAGATGATGCCGCTCGATCTAGAGATTCTAGAAGACATGGAGCGAAATCAAGAGAGATTTGATATTATCAGTCGAGTCAGTGAGGCTACTTTTCCGATAACACTTATACAAGGGACAGATGATGGAGAACGGGGCATTCGAGGCTCAGAGAAGTTGGTTGCTACCAATTCAGCTATTCAATGGGTGAGGATTCCAGACGGGAACCATACCTTCGGCAGTGTTCATCCTTTTCAGGGCGAGACACAGCCTTTGCGAGAGGCAATTGTTGAAACGAAACGAGCGATACTTGACATGTTGAAGCTGAAATAGGGTTAACCGTTAAACTTCCCACGAGGAGAAGGAGATGAACCTACTTGTGGGGAGTATTTCTTTTTTTAGCTAGTAAAAAGTAATTGAAATTAGCATCTAGCCTATTTGTTAGGTTGCTTTACGAGAAGGTGTTTTTTAGTTTCCAACAACGAGAAAAAACGATCCGTTCTCGCGCGTTTATTTCGCGATAGGAACCGTTTTTGTTTTTCTCGATATTAGTATTCGATTAGAATACACAAGCTGCTGATAAGATGATTACCAAAAGAATAAAAAGAACCAAAACAGCTGCTGCGCTAGTACCTACTCCGCTCATATTTATTCATTCCCCTCAGTGAATTTTCTTTACGGTATAATCATACGCACTGTTCATAGTGATTGCTTGGACATAAGTCATGGAAGAAATAAAAAAATTCCAAAAAACCGGCCTTAATAATCTACAATTTGTGACTTCAATAAAGAAGTCGGTGACCAGTACATGACCAGGTGGGAAAAATCCATTATTTTGTGGTAATTATTTGATCTCTAAAAACAAAAAAAGCCTTGATTTACAAGGCTTTCGCAGTATGACCTGTAGTGGGCTCGAACCACTGACCCCTACCCTGTCAAGATAGTGAGTTTATAGCTCTAATGTGCTATTGTACTCCTATTAAAGAAACTGTTATGGCAGTATTTCATTTCAGAGTTGTTTGTTCCCGCCGCCGACAATTTTTTAAGACTGATCTCCTCAAACCAGGCATGTGAAGATCAGCTAAGACAGATATCAAACTAAGGACATTATTTCGATTCAAGATTAAGATAAAAACCTTGATGTAAATTTGATACCAAAAATGAAATACGTTGATTTTAACCATTCTAAGCTACCCGTGAGGGGGCTTTTTTTTATGGAGCCCGAGTCGAGTACAAAACGCACGGTTGTGTTGAATTTGGCTCAGAATGAGATCACACATAAAAACGGACGAAGCAGCCATAATAAACAAGTGTCATTCATTGCCATTGGAGGTGAACAATGGAGCGGATCAGCCAGTCGCAGCTTGCAGCGCTTATCATCATGTTTCAGATCGGCAGTACACCCTTGTTCCTGCTTGGTAAGGACGCCGGAGCGGATGCATGGATTGCGGTAATCATCGCTATGGCGGTCGGGTTATTGCTGCTTTTGCTGACGTTATGTATTCACCGCCTAGAACCCGGCAAGGAACTCATGGAGATTATCAACACTTATTTCGGTAAGTACATCGGCTATGTGTTTGGTATTGCGTATTTCATATATTTCTCCTACCAATCGGTTAGGAACTTGAGGGAATTCGGGGATCTGACGAACATGTATTTGCTTCCTAAAACTCCGCTGCCGGTATTGATTTGCTGCCTGCTGCTCGTCGCGGGTTACGCGGTATGGCATGGCATCGAAGTGTTCGGCAGAATTGCGCAAATCATCCTCCCCTTTGTATGCGCGACTTACATTGCATTCTTCATCGCGATCTATGCAACGAGATTATTCGACCTGCACCGGATAGAGCCTGTTCTCGACAATGGGGTCATGAAGGTGATAGACGCTGCATTGCCCGAGGTGTTGTCATTCCCATTCGGGGAAATGGTATTGTTCTTAATGTTCTGGAAGTTCGCCGATCCGAAGAAGCATACATTTCTAAATACGGTAGGCTGTTATATAGGCACAGGATGTTTCATTACGCTGACCAATCTAATTATTGCCGCCAGCTTAGGTCCGATCTCGCAACTAAGCGTTGCTCCGTTCATTCAGCTTGTGAGCCAGATTCAGTTCGCTTCTTTCGTCGAACGGCTGGATCCGTTCGTAGCCGCCTTGCTTTTCACGGGTGTCTTTATGAAATTGACGGCGTACTTCTTAGGCGCGTGTTTCATCGCCAGACATCTGGTCAAGGGAGATCAGCGTTACATTGTCGTCGGTGTCGGCGTCGTCTTGTTGATCGGCTCGCTTTTGTTCCGTAGCTTCATGCAGCACATTTGGGTCGGCTTCGAGTATAACTTGAAATACCATTTTCCAATCTTTCAAATATATTTACCTGCTCTGCTGTTGCTGATAATGCTGGTTAGAAGCCATTTACGTGTGAAAGAGAGAAAGAATTCCTAACGATATGCTAGGGGGGATACAGCGGTGAGACTATTGTGGGGACGAAAGAAGAATTCGAACAAGGCCGGTAACGGTTCGAACAAACAGTCCGGAGCCGCAGCGTCTTCAACCGGAATAAAGCAGCCGCTCTCCGCGGAGTTATCGTCCAATGTGAAGTGGCTTTATAACGAGCTCGGCGACAGTTCCGATATCGTAGCGCGCACGTTTCTCGACGCTGCAACCGGAATGGACGGAGTACTTATCTACATTGAGTATCTGGTCGACCAACAGATTGTCAATCAGATGATTGTACAGCCGATTCTGGGAATCATCGGACAAAATCCGGACGCAAGATCGCCTTCGGATCAAATGGAGCTGCTGAAGTATAAGGTTCTATCCGTTGGACAACTAAAAGAAGTGCGAACGCTGGACGAAGCGCTCGCGCAGCTTCTGGAAGGTCATACGCTGATTTTACTGCAGGGCTGTCATTCGGCGATGTCTGCAAGTTCGGCCGGAGGCGAGAAGCGGCCCGTGGAGGAGCCGTCCTCCCAGACGGTCATTCGCGGACCCAAAGATGGCTTCACGGAAGATATTCATACTAACCTGTCTTTAATTCGCCGCCGAATTAAATCCCCGCAACTAAGAATCGATAGTCGACAGATCGGCAATCAGACGAAGACGAAAATTACCGTCGTCTATTTGAAAGGCGTCGCGAAAGACGGCATCGTATCAGAAGTAATAGCTCGGCTTGATCGAATTGATACAGACAGTATACTGGATAGCGGTTATATAGAGGAATTTATTCAAGACGCTGCTTTTACGCCGTTCCCTACGGTTCAGAGCACGGAGCGTCCGGATGCGGCTTCAGCGGGTCTTCTTGAAGGGCAGGTCGCGATTATCGTGGACGGATCGCCGTTCGTACTGCTCGCGCCGGTTACATTCATCCAGTTCTTCCAGTCGAGCGAAGATTATTATCAGCGTTACGATATCTCAACCTTCCTAAGATTCATCCGTTATGGCGGTTTTTTCGTCGCTATTCTGCTACCCGCGCTGTACATTGCCATCACGACATTCCACCAGGAGATGCTGCCTACACCTCTTGTAATCAGTTTGGCTTCGCAGCGCGAAGGCGTGCCATTCCCCGCGCTCGTCGAAGCTTTCTTAATGGAAATTACGTTCGAGGTGCTTCGGGAAGCCGGCGTTCGGATGCCGCGGGCCATCGGTCCTGCAATCTCGATTGTCGGTGCGCTTGTATTGGGGCAGGCAGCAGTTCAAGCGGGCATCGTATCCGCGGGAATAGTCATTGTCGTCTCTTTCACGGCAATTACGAACTTCGTCATCCCGTCGATCAGTATGGGGACTGCCGCAAGACTTATTCGGTTCGTCATGATGCTATTAGGCGGTACGCTCGGGCTGTTCGGCATCATGGCCGGCGTTATGGTGATGCTCATTCATCTGGCAAGTTTGCGCTCGTTCGGAATCGCTTATCTTACGCCGCTCTCGCCGTTCCTGCGCTCGAATTGGAAGGACGTATTTGTTCGTATGCCGCGATGGGCGATGAAGAAACGCCCCATCATGATGTCTTCGAATAATCAGACCAGAGAAGGCAGAGGAAAGAAGCCGGAACCGCCGGCGAAACCGGGTCACGAGCAGGATCCGACGCCGGAGTTAAATAGCTAGGGGGAAGATGAAGTGGGCGTTCGCACACGTCTGTTATTCGTATCGCGGCTAGTCTCGATCATGGCCGTCTCAAGTCTTCTGCTTACGGGCTGCTGGGACCGTAGAGAACTCAATCAACTGGCTTTTATCGCCGCGACGGCGATCGATTATAAAGACGGCCGGTGGAATGTCTCCTACCAAGTGGTCGTTCCTTCGGCAATCTCCCCCATCAGCGTGAGCGGGGCTTCGAAGCTGCCGGTCACCGTCTATTCGACGCAAGGAAGAACGATTCGCGAAGCCACATGGCGAAGCGCGTTTGAAAATTCGCGGCGTCCCTATTTTTCACATAATCGGGCGATCATTATCAGCTCAGCGGCAGCGCAGCAAGGGCTTTCGACGCTCCTCGACGTTTACCTTCGCAATACGGATTCCCGGGAGACAGTAAGCGTACTCATGACGGATGGCGAAGCGCGCCAAATCTTGGATCAACTCATGCAGATCCAGATTATACCCGGTGACGGAATTGAGGAAATGATCAGCGAAGAAGCGAAAGTTTTGTCGAGTCTTCCTAATGTCAAGATGTACGATCTTGCTTTGGAATTGCTGGGGACCGCCAAAAGTGCGGTGCTGCCGGAAATTGTCATCTCCGGATCTCCTGGCGTGACGAATCCGGGCGAGCTGAGCAGGACAAAGATTAGCTCTAAGCTTAAATTAGGGAGATTGGCGGTACTGAATCAAGATAAGCTGGCAGGCTGGGTGTCTCAACAGGATGCATTAGGAGTAAGCTTCATACGCAATAAGGTGAATCGGGCAGTCCTTCCGTTCAAATGCGAAGAGAGATCGCGCGAGATTGACTCCTTATTTCAGATCAATCAGACCAAAACCCGTCTCACTCCGCATAAGAAGGGCGAACATTTCATGATCGAGATCGAGGTTAAAGGTAAAGGGGAGCTTTTGGAGACGAATTGCCCCGTTGACCTTTATGATCCTAATACCATACGTATGTTGGAGGAACAGCTGGAGAAGGAGATCGTGGAAAGTATAAAGAACAGCTGGGAGGCGGTCAAGAAGCTGAAGACGGATGTCGTAGGTTTTGCCGATATCATTCATCGCAAGTATCCGACCGAATGGAAGCGGCTCGGGCCCAAATGGCAGACGGAATTCCTGCAAACCGAGATCCGGCCTAAAGCCGAGATTACGATTAAGCGGGTGGGTCTAACCGAGAAGTCGTTCAAGCTGCAGTCCAAGAAGGACTAATAATTTCAGATGGAGGGGTTGTATGCCAGCGTATTATACCGACTCTAATTTGCCAAGTCTTAGTCGAAATTTAGCCGCATCACTTGAGAAAGCGTCAGTTTTACAATGAGAACGCCGTGATTCAAAACGACTTTTTTCGGTGCCGAACAGGTGCCGAATAGGTGCATAACTTCATGGGCGGTATGTTATTATGATGTTAATACGAATCGCATCGGAAAGCATCCGGAGATAACGGTAATAGGCCGTTGTCTTCAGGTGCTTTTTTTGTGTGCAAATGGAGGGATTAGAAATGGTCAAAGGCATGTTGAGGAAAGGTGATCCAATTCAAGTGCATCTCGAACATGAAACGTATGAATGGGGGGAATTCCGATGGGATCGAAGGTTTTCTGGTTTATGAGATTCCAGCGGAGCAGGTCGGTGACAAAGTACGTGAGGTGATGATCATCGCTCTAGTTGACTTATACGAGGGCTGCTTATGCTGAATTAATCGCAGAGTGGGGTCCTAATAAGCAGGAAGAACCTAATAAAATCACCACTTTAAGCTGTCGAATGATAAATGTTTTGGATAAGTTGCTGCTAAGATCGTGCTTTAATGTTTAAGCGCTCGCAAAACATACACCAAAGGAGGGCATTGAATGGAGCATTCCAACAAACGTCTCGGACAACTAGCCGCAGAGGAACTGATTCAAGCAGGGCATTCAGACTAGCTAGATGTGCGTTCAGCGGAAGAGTAGTCGAGCTGACTACGCACACTGTTGAGGACGTTCTGATGGCTATACATAGGATTAAGATCGACCTGCGTATTGAATTACTGCATTTGAGACTTGAAAAGCGAGACCAGTTCAGGAAGTTAATTAGTAAGCTTTTCTCAGAGTAGATAACGCGGCGGCGGGATTTACCAATTGAACGATCTGAATTGAGTTAACAAGAAGGCGTATATGGGGACAGAAGACAAAATTCATCTTGTAGTGTGGCGAATATGAGCAAGGCAATTGGCGTGGGTAAGACGGGAAACAAATGGTACTATGTGATCACTGTAGGTTACGATGAGAACGGTAAGCAAAAACAGCAGAAGAAGCGGGGGTTTAGCACCAAGAAAGAGGCAGTGGAAGCACGTACAAAGGCGCTTAGTGAAGTATTGAATGGGACATTTGTCCAACCAACAAAAATGCTGTACAAGGATTTAATTGATTCAATGGGTCGAGGGTAAGAAGCTGAAAGTAAAGAAGCAGACGCTGAGTTTTTATGAGACTATGATCGTCACTCACATAATTCCTTCACTAGGCGACATTCACTTGAGTAAACTCACCACGTTTGATGTACAACAATTCCTAAATCATCTACAGGGTAAAGGGCTCTCAGGAGGATATATGCGAAAAATATACTCGCTTGTAAATGAGACTCTTAAGAAGGCGGAACAATGGGGGATGATATCCCGGAATCCCGCCAAATATGTTGATCCTCCAAGCACAAACGAAAATGCTATTACGATTTGGGAATCTGACAAGATACGTACATTCTTGAAGTGTACTAAAGAAGAGGATCTCCAAATCGCAATCGTAATTGCGTTGACTACAGGCATGAGACAGGGCGAGATATTAGGACTGCGTTGGTCTGACATAGACATGGACAAAAAAGTGCTTTACATCGAACAAACACTAAGCCACGATGGAAAAACACTTAAAGCCGGATCGAAAACAAAGGCAGGCACAAGAAAGATCCATTTGCCCTCAGAGACGCTTAAGTACCTTGAAAAGCATAAAAGGATTACCGAGATTGAGAAGAAGCAGAACAGTCCTTTATACGCCGACAATGACCTTATAGTATGTATCTCAATAGGCACGCCTGTAATCCCAAGGAATTTAATGCGTACCTTTTATCGTCTAATTAAAACTGCTGATCTGAAAAAAATTCTGTTTCATGATATTAGACATACCCATGCAACGCTCTTACTTATGCAGGGGGTTAACCCTAAAATTGTTGCAGACAGACTAGGGCACGTGGATATAAGACTTACACTGGATACCTACAGTCATTTGCTCCCTAGTATGCAGTTAGAATCAGCGACTAAATTTGGTGAATTACTTTTTAATACCTAAAAGATAAACCGCAGCATGTAATTGCCGCGGTTTTTGTGCTTTTATGCTTGTATTACTATTGATATATTTGAACCATTTAGGAAACCTCTGTGCTCAACTATCCTGCATGTTAGCCTCGTCCTGGTTGAACTATCGTTCTCCGTTAGCTTAGGGCTTTGGTGGCCGATGGTATGGGATGTACATTGGTTTGAACCTGTCAATATTCTTTAGTTGTTCATTTGCGTTCCAGTTATCACTGCGTCGAGTATGGAACATCCATTTCGCACCATTAGATAATCATTCCACTCGGTAAGTTTCAAACGTATAAAGCATATCATCAACGCCAAACTCAAAACTGCAACATACGCAAATCTCGAATGATTCATTCCCCTTTTCATCATATGGTTGCTTTTCTAATTCGTCAAAACCACAAACTGGACAAATGTAACCCATTTTTTCCTCCAGAGAATTTAGATTAGTTTGTTTTTGAGCTATCGTTCCAAGTTTGTTAATAGCGCCTGGATCGAGCAGGGTTCCAGCGATCAATCGGCTTATCGAACAGTTGATCGTGTTGTTTTAATGGCATTTTACACGTAATCAATACGTTGTCACCTACTTGTCGGGAAAATCGAAAAAGCCGATCCCGGTGCTAAAGACAACTCGAGCGTCCCTTCGACGAGCTTCTGAGCAAGCTGCTCCGCGGCTAAGCCATCGGGCGTAATCCGGTAAATATCGACTTCGCCCACATAGCTCCAATCCGGCGGAAGAGTCCACAGTTTGTTCGCATATCCCCCTTTACTGTAGGCGATCAACTCCGGTTTAGCTTGCCATAGCGCAGGGAAAAGCACGTCGTTGTGTTCCCGCAGCACTCTTCCGTTGCAGGTGACCGAACGATCCGCCAAAGAGACTACATGTCCCCCGGAATAATGCATGATTCGGTTTTCGCCCTTGTTTTCCAAACGCAACCGATCCAACGAATTCAAATATTGATATTGAAGCATGTTCAGACAGAACTGCTCCAGGAATAGCTGGTGCCAGTTCTCAAGCGGAAAAATATCCTCTCCTTGCACCCCCGTACCGAACAGAAATTCCAAGTCGGAGCTCATATGTGGAAAAGGAATGCTGTAATTACGTAAAGAAGCTCCGCTGATCAATCGGGCAGGACGTTCCAGAAAATGCTGCTCTTGATTTTGATCGAACCACCAGCACCATGGCTGCAAGCCGATGAACGGATCGGTGCGCAAAAGGGCAAAGTTTTCGCTCGTCACGTCGATGCCGCGCTGACGGAAATAGCGGATCGTACGGCGCATATATGACGACTCCTCGTCTTGCGATATACCGCTGTAAGTATTCGCCCTCGGGAAATACGCATCCAAATGCACCGTTCGCGCATCTTCCAGCTTCAGCAGCGATATGAGCTTTTCGATGCGCTGCACCGTCGTTCCGCTCTCCCACTCGTGCTTGTAGCAAATTTGATAGGCTGATCTATCGTTCCAGCAGCCGATTTGCAGCAAAGAGCCGTCTTCGTTGCGCGAGATCAGATCGCGCTCCAGGTACTGCTTCCAAAGCGGGCTGTCATCGTAAGCGTCCGTCATGTTGACATGAACGCTTATCGTCGTGTTGTAACGTCGAGCTTCCTTTACCAGCCACAGATAACTGTCTCTAGCACTTTCGTCCTGCGGTCTTTTTAAGTGCGGATTCACTTCGTCCCAGGCAGGATACTTGTCATCATGACCGTTGTACTGCCATCCGATAAGGTATATGATTTTCGGAATGCCTCTGGTCATCCTGTCCGTCTCTTTGATATATCGAAGCGCCTGCTCGAATGTGCAATGCACGTTCGAACCGCCTTTTCCGTCAGGCGTAGCCAACATCAACTTCATCGTCAGCATCTGGCTGTAATCGTAATTGTACAGAGTTTCCGGCTGCAGCGTCAGCCTCCAGTCGTAGTAATCCCCTGAAATGGAGCGCCATGCTTCTTGGAAAGCTGTTGTCTGAGACATCCAATCCCCTCCTTCGTTCTTCTGTAATCGCTAAGCATTCCAAACGAAGCGATTTCTTCTAAGCTTAATCGAGAGCATAATTTTGAGAAATGCACGATTTTCTTTAATACCTATACTATTTTGACTCTTTTATACGATTTCATAAAAATGCAAGATACTTAAATTCTAATTCAACTATGCTACCCATTAGTTTAATCCAATCCACACTTTCATGTCCTGATGACAAGTTATTACCTCAACGAGAACAGTGTTTTCTAGCTAAATAAGCGTCATCGGTGACCAGTATGTGACCAATGGGAATAAATTCAGTTTTACGAGGTATTTATGACTGCCTTAAAAACAAAAAGCCCTTACAATGTAAGGACTTTCTAGTATGACCTGTAGTGGGCTCGAACCACTGACCCCTACCCTGTCAAGATAGTGCTCTCCCAGCTGAGCTAACAAGTCGTTTATGGATACATTTAGTAATATACCAAGAATTCGAGAGATTGTCAATTGATGGGCAGGCTCACTTTTGCCAGAAAAAGATCAGCTTATGCAGGATAGAATAAGGCTTTCTCTTCTTTTTGGATCGCGGAATAAAGGGGGTATGTAAAGCTTCTTCAATTGGAGAATCTGTGTCTTTTGCAAGTAAAAGGGAAAGCTCCTCTTCTGTAACGCCTGTTGATGTCATAGCAAGTTGTCAGCCTCTCTGGTAATGATTGTGAATCAAATGTACCATATCCATGCGATGTTTCCTAGTATAGCTTTCATCTTGCGTGAATTTATGGTAACTTGAGATCATTAGAGTTTGGGAGGAAAAAGGATATGACGAAACAACAACATCGTTGGAATTTACGGTTGAAGAGTAGTAATGTGTATTTAGGTACTGTGTATCTGGGCGATCCTCTACCTGAAGTGGAAGATGTGATCATGATCGGCGAGAAAAAATATACGATTCTTGAGCTTGGAAGCACACGTGATGCAAGTGATGTTTTTGTTGAGGAAGTAAAGAAGAAGTAATAATAAAATGAAGGAGCAGATCTCAGTGATCTGCTCCTTCGTTTTTTATGTAATGTGATATAAGGACGCGAGGCAATCAACAAACATTTTATTATAATCTTCGCGGGACAGGTCTTTACTACATGCAATGTCTCTTCCTAAAAATTGAAACCAGGTGATTTCTGTAAGGTTTTTTTTGTACACAAACTTGTCGTGCTGAATAAGAAAGGTATCATTTTCGAAAAAAGGTACGTTGTCAAATTGGAGGGCAGGTTCGTTTTGCTTCTCGCTTACTAAGGTGGCCAATAAAATTAACATTCGGAAGGGGTCACGAAAGATTTCGTATTGCATGGTCATCGGTTCAACACTCCTTTTCCGGGTATAGGGGCAAGGTAATCATACTAAAACTAGGAGATCAATTATAGACATTTGGGAAAACTGGTGAGGAAATTGAAGGAAAATCGGAGGAATTCGAAGGAAATAGAAAAAAGACTGAAGGTCACTCTAAGGAGGATCGAGTGATTCAGTCTTTTTTGAGCTTGCTCCTACATCAAAGGATTAGCGTTTGTAGCCGCCGAGAGATTGTTCAGCCATTTGCACTAATCTTTTTGTGATGTTGCCACCGATTGAGCCAGCATCACGTGTTGCCAAATTACCGTTGTAACCAGAAGGGGAGAGAGGGACACCAATTTCCTGAGCGACTTCATACTTCATTTGATCCAGTGCTGCTTTAGCTTGTTGTACGACCAAAGTGTTTGATCTAGCCATTCAAAATCATCTCCTTTTTTTTGGTACACCAGTATTATTTGAATGTTCAGAATATTTATTCGCGGAAATCAAAAAAAATTTTTATAAAATCAATAAACCCCCAACGGTTAAGTTGAGGGGGATATTTTAACTATTATGATAGCGGTTTCATTATTCTTCTTCGGATTGTTCGCTTTCTTCCTCTGCAGCAGCTGCTTCTTCAATCGCTTCAGCGATTTCTACTTCAGCCTCTTGACTTACCACTTCTTCAGTGGATTCAGCAGAGATTTCTTCTTGCTCATTTTGTTGTACTACTTCTTCCTCTTGGCTCATTTTTGTCACCTCCTCTGATACGTATAGTAACATTGTATCAGTTCTACTAGGTTATACAAGTAGGTTGGAAGCCTATTGAATAGATTTAATGTAATCTTGATTGTTCTGTCACTTTTTAGGGATAAGCTGTTGCGGAACAAGTCGAAAAAGAAGAGAAAATCCGCTATTTTCGCGGCTTTCAGCGATTGTGCATGTTTTGTTTTTCTATGAATATAAATGAGGCTAAGTACCAATTTTTCATGATTTACTATGCTGAGTTTCTATGAAAACTCTTTAGGAGGAATCCGAATGAACCGGTCGGATGTTATTTTAGAGCTACAACTTGTACCAGAATTATTAAAACAAGCAGAAGCCATTTATGTCGATGCCGTATCTGAATTGAATTGGGCGAAGCATATGCTTCTATCCAAAGAGTATGAAGTGATTGGTGAAGGTCTCGTTACCGGGAAAAATGAGCTTCAACGACAAGCAGAATTATGGCCGTACACGAAAGACTTACAGAAGCAGGTTTTACAAATGGAAGATGCAGTTGAACATACGAAGGTTGAGTTCCACTTCTATAAAAGGAAATTAGAAAATCTTCAAATCATTGCCAAGCTCATGACCATTTTATAATCATATCCAAGAGACACAAATAAGAAGGGCCTGCGATCGAAAGATGGCAGGTTTTTTGTTGTGCCAACGGAAGAATTAGAAAATTTGTTAGTTGAAATATGGTTACCGTGAGAGGCAGTTGTGCATCCTAAGGGTAGAATATACCAATGTGTGGTTTTACAGGAGGATTGTACACAATGAAATCAGTTCAATTTATGGTGACGGCCAGCTTGGGTCTCTTTATGTTGACAGGTTGTCAAGCAGCTAGAAGCACCTTGGTATCAGAGGCAACTCCGCCTCCAGAAACAATCAGTGTTGCACTTATCGGAGCAAATAACCAATCGGTAGGGTCAGCGCAATTAACGGCCGTGAAGGAGGGTGTACAGCTGGATGTACAAGTTAGCGGGCTACCTCCTGGTGTACATGGCTTGCACATTCATGAGAAAGCTATATGCGAAGCACCAACGTTTGATTCGGCTGGAGCGCATTTGAATCCTCATAAAAAGGAACATGGCTTCTTGAATCCCAAAGGGGCGCATGCGGGAGATCTTCCAAATCTCATTGTGGATGCACAAGGCAATGGGAAGTTCAGCGCTGTAACGAAGGCGGTCGTGTTAGAAAAGGACCAAACGAACTCGCTTTTTAAACCGGGAGGCTCTAGTTTGGTTATTCATGAGAAGGCAGATGATCTGAAAACGGATCCATCCGGCAACTCGGGTAAGCGGATTGCTTGCGGTGCTGTGAAATAAGGGAAGGAAGGGTTTCGACAACATGATCAAAACACAGGATCTCAAGTTGCAAATGGATGAATTAACAAAACAAAATGATATGGTATTGATCGAATTAGAGCAGGTCAAAAAGATGTTGATCTCAAGCGCTCAAAGCTCTCAAGACAGCCAAGGTCAAAAGGCTTCCACTGATAACAGTGTAACCGCGCAAGACGAAGCAGCAACTACAAGTGCCTCTCAAAGTCAAAACCAAAGCCAAGATCAGAGTAAAGATCAAAGCCAAGGTCAAAGCCAAAATATGAAATCAAGCCAGGGTGACTCGAATAATCAGCAAGTAACTGATTTAGCCAATGAGCTTTTGAAAATTAAAGATTTAGTTGTTAAGCTGGAACAAAAAACATCACAGTACGTCAGTAGTCAATCCAATGGATCGCTAACCGAGAAAGATGCGGTTAATCTCATTCTTACTCTAATGAATGGGATGGTAGACTGGGCAAGTGAATTTGTATCTTCCAAAGCATCCTCAAATGGCCAGTTACAATAATAATATGGTTAGAAAAAAAGGAAAAAGGCTGAATATATCAGCCTTTTTCCTTTTTTTCATAACTAATAAACGATAAATTAGGGCTGTACAGCTTTGGTTCTAAAGTTCATTTGCTTCGCGCAATACTCAATAATTTCACTCCGTCGAACGATCCCGATGAATTTATCCGAATCATCGACGACAGGTACAAAGTTTTGTACTTTAGCCAAATCAATCAGATCCACCATGTCTGCATGAATATGAACGGGTTTATTTTTAACTCGCAGAGGAACTTCTTCAAGTACATGTCGGTGGGCATTCTCAAAGCCGATATGCTCAGAATTTTTGAGAAACCAAAGTAAATCCCCTTCGGTAACGGTTCCTACATAATGACCCTCATCGGAAAGAATCGGGACAGCGGTATATCGATGATACTCCATACGCTCCAACGTTTGTCGAAGGGTTGCTTGTGGAGTCGCGGTAATGACTTCGGATTTAGGTAAAAGGAAAAAGGCGATATTCATCAGTCACACTCCTTACAAAGAATCAATGTGTCTAGTATAACAAACTTTGCGCATAGAATCTAAACCTGTGATGGATGCTAGTAGTGAGGTGAACGGAAATGAATCGAGCATTGACTACGGCTCTGATCGGTATTGGTGCCGCTCAAGCCATCAAATTACCTTTAACGTATGTGTTCAGTAAAAAATGGGATTGGTCACAATTAGTACAAACAGGTGGAATGCCAAGCTCTCATTCATCAGGTGTCACGGCATTGGCCACATATATTGGGCTGAAAAGAGGCTTCTCTGCCATTGATTTTGCGGTGTGCTCCGTATTCGGAGCAGTTGTCATGTACGATGCAATGGGCATCCGCAGATCGGCTGGTGAGATTGCTGTAGAAGTGAATGATCTAGATGAGCAGGTCGAACGAATTGCTCGCCAGCACCCCGGGTTGTATCATGCCAGAAGACGCAAAGCCTTGAAGGAACGATTAGGTCATTTACCGCGGGAGGTAGCTGCTGGTGCCCTGTTTGGGTTTGCCATTGGGGCTTGCAGCTATTTATTGGAAAAAAAATAAAAGCGATTGTTCGCATATGGACAACATTTCCGGAATGGGATAAGATCAAGAAACGATCTTAGAGAGAGGAAGAAGCCCATATGGAAACAATTCGTGTTACTACAATGGATCAACTGAAAGCTTGTTTTGCTGTTCGTTTTAATGTATTTGTTGATGAACAACAAGTACCCGCTCACCTCGAGATGGATGAGAAGGATGAGTCGCCGGAAGCCTGTCATCATTTTCTCATTCAAGATGGAGAAGTTCCAATAGCCACTTCCAGATGGTACGAATATCAAGAAGCAACAGCCAAATTACAGCGTGTTGCCGTCTTAAAGGACTATAGAGGCCGATCGCTTGGGAAACAACTCATACTTGATATGGAACAGCAGGCTCTCGAGCTAGGTTGCAAATACGCGATTCTTGATGCGCAATGCCAAGCAGAAGGTTTCTATAGCCAGTTGGGTTACAAAGTGATTTCCGAAGAGCCTTTTTATGATGCTGGCATACTACATGTTAGAATGAAGAAAACACTTTAACTTACAGCTGCACTTTCATTTCCAGAAGACATGCTAACGGCAAGTGGAAAGGTAAGAATAAATCGTGTGCCAATCCCCAGTTCGCTTTCCACTTCCAATGTGCCATGATGATCCTGTACGATTTTATAGCAAATGGATAATCCAAGTCCAGTACCCGTTTCTTTGGTAGTGAAGAAGGGATGGAAAATTTTCTCTAGCTGATCACTCGGAATTCCAGGACCATTATCCGCAATAATTAAAGTCGCGTTCTTATGATCGCGGCTTAATTTCATGTGGATTGAGCCATTTGCTTCCATGGCTTCACAAGCATTCTTCATCATGTTTAGTAATAGCTGTAACATTTTATCTTGATCCATTAGCATGAGAACAGAATAGGTCGCTTCTTGAAAATGTATTTCATGTCCAGAACTGGTGGCTTCGGATTCAATGAGTGAAATAACCTTGAGGACACATTCATTCAACGAATGGGTTTGAAAGACGGTTTGGTGCGGCTTGGAAAATTGCAGGAACTCACCTGTCAAATCACTCATCCGATCGATCTCATCCATGATTAATCCGTACCAATTTTCAATATTGTAATCGCTTGCTTTTGATAATTGCAAAAAACCTTTGACTGTAGTCAGGGGGTTCCGAATCTCGTGAGCCATACCGGAAGCAAGTTCTCCGACGACACGCAGTTTTTCCGACCGTTGCATTTGTTCTTCACGTTTTAACCAAGATTCACGTTTCTTCATAAATAGATTATGCTCAGCATGCAAAATAAGATCATCTTTCGTTAAGGCATCCTGCGGAAAGATGGCAATCCCATACGTATTTTGAATGCCCGTAAGCTTAGGAAGCTCTGAATCCAACTTCTGTTGAAAGGAAGCTGTAGTGAGAAAATCCTTTTGGAGCGGCATGACGACTGCGAACTCATCTCCGCCATATCGTGCAATAAAGAGTGCATCTTTATATAATATTTGCAGGAGATCAGCCATTTGTTTGAGCACAAAATTGCCTGCTTGAAAGCCTCCAGAGGTATTCATTGCTTTCAAATCTGTACAATCGATAAGAAACAGCACGAGTGGTTGATGATGTTTAATTTGCTGTTCAAGTCTCCTGTGGCACTCTTCATAGTTATAAAGACCGGTTAAGGAGTCTTTTTGCGTTATTAATTGGCTCTCATTTCGTATACGATCCATTTTTCCACTTCGTAAAAAAACGATTCTTGTTAGTAAAGTTATCGCTGAGAAGTCTATGATACTAGTAAGTCCAAACATGGATTCTCTAGTTGCAGTATGCGTAATGAAATTAACGGTTGTTAAATAAATAATTGTAAAACCTACAGAGAGAAACCATGCTTTCGATTGGCTTTCTTCTTTGTAGATATGACGTGACAGCGTTAATAAATATAAGGGATAAATGAGATCAGATTGACCAATCACATGAATTGACCCGATGATAAGCATTTGAATCCATGACATGTTAGGATGGGAAGATCGAAAACGAACAGACAAGATATAGAGAACAACAGCTAGAATAAACAAGGGGATGTTCAGTACTGAATGCAGATAGATAGAATATAGGCCGTATAGAATGACATAAGCATAATAAACCCCATTGATAATCACCGTATCATCTCCCGATTGGAAATTTCCACCGTTCACACACTCTTGTGACAAATTCTATACTTGTCATAAAATCCCTGCTATTTTCGAAAAAAAATGAGAAAGAAAGGGGGATTTATCGAAAAAGCCCTGAGAGCACATATTCTCAGGGTATAGGATGAAAGTGGTGATTAATCGACGATGTTGATGATCTCATGTTTATGAATAAAGGTCATGTGACCCGTTTGGCCGATGAATTCTGGCATGTGATCGTCATAATGCATTAGATAGACGAGTTTCTGTATGTCTTCTGGGAGGGTAAGAAGTTCGTCTAACGTTGTGTGAACAATTCCTGCTCCCCTTAATTGACAATCGTGAAAAATGGTGTGACAATTTCTAGTGTGTATGACCTCTTTGATAAGCAAATCCTTATTAAATTTCATATCCGCGCTATAGAAAGTCCGATGATTGATAAAGATCGAATAATTAAGCTTCTGGGCAATATGAAGCGTAGGTATGATTTCAATGGTTAGCTCAGGCGAGATTTCAAAGGGGACGTTCTCTTGCAGAAAAACAAGTTCGAAATAATCTTGGAGTTGGTTGAAGCTTTCATCCGGATTATAGAGACCGCCTTTGAGGGAATTCTCCCAAAGTATATCTGCTAAAGCCTCAGTTAAGTAAAGCTTCACCCGTTTACGGTTATATTGATAGAATAAACGAAAGGCCACTTCTTCAAGGCCGCCAATATGATCGGCGTGAATATGTGAAATAAGAATTCCGTCTAATTGGTCTAGCTCTAGACCAATTTCGTAAAGTGATTTAGGTGTAGTTGCTCCACAATCTATGAGAATATTGGAATTCATTGATCGGATTAATGCACTGGTATTGTAGTACTTTTTGGAAAAGGCACTGCCGGTTCCCAACATTTGAATTTGCAAACTCATTCAGCCGCCTCCATTTTTCGACAAAAATCCATCTTTTTCTAATGTAACATGGGAAGTTGCTGAGTTTCAACCTATATATGTGGATTTGAGAAACCGTTAGGTTAAAGTATTCGAATAGAAGGTGTTGATTTCATAATGAATTGGACTCTTATTTTCCTTATTTTAGTACTCATCCTGCTTTGTTTAGTTGGACTTTCAACTTACGTTGGTTGGCAGTTAACACATCCAACGCGGAAGCTGGTGGATGATGCTCCCGAAAATTATGGATTGAATCGAATTGATGTCAAATTTCCAAGTCGAACAGGTGATATGTTAGATGGCTGGTACTTGGAGTCTCCCAATGCGCCATCTGCTCCTAATCCCATGACGGTCATCATGTCTCATGGCTATGCAGGAACACGACTAGAGAAGGGGCTACCCGCTTTGTCGTTAGCTCAAGCGCTCGTACGTGCTGGCCATCATGTTCTCATGTTTGATTTTCGAAATTCAGGACTTTCTGAAGGGAATACAACAACGATAGGCTTGCTAGAAAAGGAAGATATCCTCGGAGCCATCGATTGGGTGAAAACGCACGCCAGCCAGCCAACAAAAATCACTTTACTCGGTTTTTCTATGGGAGGTACCTCGTCCATAATGGCTGCAGCGGACGAGAAAGCCGTATCAGGTGTTATCACAGACAGCGCTTTTAGTCAATTGAGTCCTTATCTGAAGGAGAATCTGCCTGTATGGTCGAAGCTGCCGCGTTATCCATTTACACCGCTGATTCTATTTATTCTTCCTAAACTAATCGGAGTAAACCCACATGCGGTTGATGCCTTAGCTGCCGTCGATCGTATTGCACCAAGGCCAATATTGTTCATACATAGCAAGGACGATCCGGCTATTCCTTTTGCGAATAGTGTTGAGATGTACACTCGACATCCTGCTGAGTTTGAGCTCTGGATCACAGAAAAAGCGGGGCACGTAGGCTCCTTTCAACTGGAATCAGAAGCGTATATTGGGCGTGTTTTGAATTTTATTGCAAAATTATAAATTCATCGCAACTCTTCATAACCTTCGGAGTATAAAGATGCAGACAGACAGATGACTAACGAGGTTGGAGGTTAAAATGAGATGAAAGTTCAGCGCATTTTTACGTTGATGGTTGTGTTCTTTGTTTTGAGTACAGCTGCAGTGGTAGCCTCATCGATATGGGGGGAATATAAAGGATACAATATCGCTAGATTAGTCGTAAACAATCAAACGCAGGAATTTGCAGATTCTGAAGTTCCACCTCTTATTGTGGATGGCAAGACGGTGCTGCCATTACGCGCAATGAGCGATGCTTTACAAGCATTGTTAAAGTGGGAGGATTCAAGTAAAACGGCTTACTTGTTCAAACCGAATGTACATATGTTCTTTACAACAGAAGTTCGTAAAGATTCGGCTATTGTCCCTTTCGGCGTTGTTGAACGCGGTAAACAAGCGGACTTTATCGTTTTCGCACAGGTTGATAATTTGAAAACGAGCATTAATTCCGTTCGCGTATCCATTGTTTCTCCTAGTGGCAGGAATGTGATTACTCCTGTTGAGAAATCAATTTCGGACTCCAAAGAGTCGTTTTGGTTGAAGGTTCCGTTATATGGCGTTTCATTTGATGAAGCGGGCACGTATGTTGTTAAATTTGCTATGCAGCAAAGCGGAAGCAGTGATTATTCCGTCGTTTCGGAAAAGCAAATTCAATCCGAGTAAGCGAGGTCACTCATAACTGGTTTGACCTCTTAATATGAAAATGTTAGGATATTTAAGTAACTTATTATTTAATGAAATGAGGTTCTGCCTGTGAGCGATGAGAAGCATGATCATGTGCACGGCCCGGACTGTGACCACGATCACGACGAGCAAGGGGAAGATGTTTTTATCGTAACGGACGAGAACGGTGTAGAACATGAAATGGTCATGGTATATACCTTCCAATCTCAGGAGCAAGCGTATGCTGTTTTACTCGATCGTAATGATCCTGAAGCAGATGGCGTGATTTTCCGTGTTGAAGAAGAGGACGAAGATGCTTTCCTCGTCAACATTGAAGATGAAGAAGAGTGGGAACGTGTAGTAACGATTTACAATGAAATCGTGGCTCAAGAAGGCGAAGAATAAGAGCTATACATAAGAACCCCCTAGCAGAGTGATCTGTTAGGGGGTTTCTGTTTGTAGTTACTCATTTTCTAGGATTGAAATACATGATTCTACCGTTAAAAAGATGAAGTTCAGCTTTCAGAAGTTTACCCAGATATTTGCAGAATTCATTACCCTTGCTCTTATCACCATGTGTGGCATTGTCAGGTAATACGAATTGCACGAACTGGCGCTCTTGCTCCTGGTTTTGTTCAGAACCGACCCCAACCACAATCGTATGATATAAGGGATTGATGCCTTTCAGATAAAACCATTTGCCTTCGCCTTCCGGTTTCGTCTCAATCGTATAAGGGAATCCGGCTTCGTCATACTCCCAACCGAGCTGTTTGGCTGTCTGGCTGAGTTGATCCCGATAATGCAGCAGCTTGTCCTTTATTTCTTCCAAGGTAAGTGCAGCGACAGCGGATCCTGTTACGAATTTAATATAAGCGCTTTGAGCCATTCCTTGATCACCTCATTCGCAAAACATCACCCATATCATAGCATCATGTAAACGGTTTTACAATATATCCCTCGTGATAGAGAGACACAATAAACGGTTGCACCGTCCTGTACAGGACGAGTGCGTTTATCTTGAAATTAAGCCGAAAAATCAAGTGAAACATATAATATCTTACATTTTTAGAAGATGGCTTGCGTTTCCACGATAACTTTCACCTGTTGCACACTGCGATCCTCAGGCCCTTTGACCGGCAAGCCGACTTCCACATGCTCAACAATATAGTCGATCAACTCTTGCGTAATGACTTCTCCAGGCAGCAATATCGGAATACCAGGCGGGTATACATAAATGAACTCAGCGATGATACGATCAGCCGAATCTTTGAATGGCAGAATTTCGGTTTCACCATAGAAAGCATCTCGCGGTGTTAACGTCAATTGAGGGATCGCTGGCACCTTGATCACAACTTCTTTGACCTCAACTACATCATCATTGATGTGGGATAGCTCACGCAAAGCCGTTAAGAGAATGTCGACATTCTCTTGTGTATCCCCTGGTGTGAAGAGACAGAGGATGTTGTACATGTCACTCATCTCAACCTCGATATTGTAGTGCTCGCGCAGCCAGTTCTCTACTTCAAAGCCCGTGACACCAAGCTTTCGAACGTGGACACAGATTTTGGTAGGATCGTAGGCGTACGTGGCTTCCTCACCAAGAATCTCTTCGCCAAAGCAATAGAGGTTAGGAATTTCGTTGATTTGCTTTCTCGCATAGTGAGCAAGCTCAATGGTGCGCTCTGCCATTTCGCGCCCATTGAGAGCCAGGTGCCGACGAGACGTGTCTAATGAAGCGAGCAAAATATACGACGTTGACGTCGTCGTTAACATCGAGATAATCGTTTGAATTCGTTTCGGATTCACGCGATTTCCTTTGACATTGAGTACCGAACTTTGTGTCATGGAGCCGCCAAGCTTATGTACACTCGTAGCAGCCATATCAGCTCCAGCTTCCATTGCGGACATCGGCAGCTTGTCGTGGAAATGAATAAGTACACCATGAGCTTCATCAACAAGAACTGGCATGTTATAGCTGTGTACAAGATCAACAATCTCTTTGAGGTTCGTACATACGCCATAATAAGTTGGATTGATGACAAGCACGGCTTTCGCATCCGGATGCTTCTCGAGTGCACGACGTACGGAGCGGGTCGGAATGCCGTGATCAATTCCTAGATTTTTATCGCGAGCAGGTTGAATAAAGACGGGCTTAGCTCCAACGAAAATGATCGCGGCTAGTACGGATTTATGGACATTCCGCGGCACGATAATTTTATCGCCTTCCGAACAAACGGTCATAATCATGGTCATGATCGCGCCACTCGTGCCTTGAACGGAGAAGAACGTGTGATCCGCGCCAAACGCATGCGCAGCCAGCTTCTGAGCTTCTTCAATGACGCCCATCGGTTGGTGGAGATCATCTAGCGGTGCTATATTGATGAGGTCGATGGACAAGGCGTTGTCGCCTATGAAAGCACGAAACTCCGGGTCCATGCCGACTCCTTTTTTATGGCCAGGAATGTGAAACTGAATAGGATTTCTTTCCGCATGCGCAAGCAATGCAGAGAACAGGGGTGTACGGGTATGATCCACCTGATTATCGCTTCCCTTCTATCGTGGATTGCTTGTCCTCAAGAACGCAACAAACAAAATGAGTATATCAAACTAGAGATTTGATGCAAGTTAATTTTTTCAAAATAGTTTGCACAAAAAGGGGTCAAACTAACAGCAAGATGTATAAATAGGCAAATTAAAGGAGAAATCGGATGATTTGGTTGCAAAAATGGCGGAAAAATCGGTTGTTTTCCCCATTTGTGATGGAACTGTTAATTATTATGTTTGTTGTCGAATTTGTAAAGGGCGCATTGCTTTTAACGATATTACCAGTCTATATGAAAACGTCACTCGGTGCTTCTGCTTTTATTATTGGATGGACGCTTGCCGCCCAGTATATTGGTGATAATGTATTACGTACGCCCGTTGGTTGGATCATTGATCGCCTTGGATACCGGTTTACGATGTTAACAGGAGTTTTGTTGACTTTCCTATCGGTTATCCTGATGGCAATCACAACCCAATATATATGGATGATTATCGGCTGTGCGCTGCTTGGGTTCGGGACGGCACCTTTATGGCCCTGTGTGATTACGGGAACAACGGAGGTTGCAGGAGATGAAGGTAAAGCAACGATCATGAGCGTGGTTTATATGGCGTGGCTGTCGGGTGTAGGGTTAGGTCCCGTGGCGATTAATTTTTTCGTCGGAGAAAATAACTATGCCTTTGCATTTAAGCTGCTAATTGGCTGTATGACGCTGGTCGTCCTTGTCGCTCTCATGCTCCCGCAAAAGCAAACAGTAAGCACACTGAATGGTCGAGTTGAGGAGAAGGTCGTTACAAAATCGCTGCAAGAAAAAGGGCATAGCTGGATGCATAACGTGTCTTCCTATTTAAGCGAGGTTCGAAAATCCATGTCAGTTAGCCCGCTGATGTTTCCCGCCATGTTTGCTCAGACGTTCGCTCTAGGGATTCTAACACCAATACTAACGCTGTACGCCAAAGAAGTTCTGCAGCTTTCTTCTTTTCAATACAGTATGTTTTTGATTGCTGGAGGTGCGGTAACCGTCATTTTTCTAATACCAATGGGCAAAATGGTTGATCGATTGGGGATTCGGCCTTTTTTACTAATCGGGTTTACGCTAAGTGCGACGGCACTCCTGCTTTTCACTTACGTGAAATCGATGAGCGTGCTGTACGTCTTGGTTGCTGTACTGGGTGTGGGCTATGCTTTCATCATTCCATCTTGGAATGCACTGATTGCTTCCGCAATTCCACCTGAGAAAAGAGGAGCAGTCTGGGGGTTTTTCCTCACGATCGAAGGGCTCGGGATGATCATAGGCCCTATTGTTTCTGGGAAGCTCTGGGACGTCTATGGGTATCACGCGCCATTCTTGACAAGTGGATTTGTACTTATCGGGCTGCTTGTTCTTCAAATGTTCATTTCCATCCCCAAAAAAGGTATGGTACGATAAGGGAAAAGAATTGGTTTGGAGGCTTAACGCATCATGAATAAACAGATTGGAATCATCATGTTGTTGCTGATGACGATCTTTATCGGATTCGGAATTATCATTCCTGTACTTCCAGAGGTTGTGAATGGCGCAGGAGCGAAGTTTCATAACGCATTACTCTTATCGGTGTATTCGGCAGCATCATTCTTAATGTCTCCTATATGGGGAGGCTTATCGGATCGGATCGGCCGTAGACCTATTATCTTAATCGGATTGCTAGGCTTTAGTTTAAGCTTCTTAATTTTCGGCTTTGCCAATGATCAACTTTGGATCATGTATGTATCTCGTATTCTAGGAGGCTTATTCTCAGGCGCGGCAACGGCTTGTGCTGTAGCCTATGTAGCGGATATAACTACGGTAGAGAATCGAACGAAGGGTATGGGTATGGTGGGGATGTCGATCGGCTTAGGCTTTATCTTCGGACCTGCGGTTGGCGGGATTGTCAGCAAATGGGGAACTTACACACCATTCTTCGTAGCTGCTGTCCTCTCTTTTGCTTCATTCTTATTTGCAGCTGCGATTCTAAAAGAATCCTTGACGGTGGACAAGCGTAGATCGTCGAAGGAAAAAGCGCCTTCGCGCTGGACCGCATTCGATGGTGCTTCCAAGTATCTGTATGTGCTATCGTTTTTCGTTTCGTTCACTCTGGCAGGACTTGAAGCAACGCTTCAGTATTATCAAATGGACAAAATCGGCGCAACGCCGTTTGACATTGGGATGATGTTCCTTGCGAGCGGCATCGTCGGTGCATTGATCCAAGGCGGCGTCGTACGCCGCCTAGTGAAGCAGGGTGCCGAGCAATTCGTCATCGGCATCGGTTTACTGCTCTCTGCAGCAGGGTTCTTCTTGCTGCTGTACTCCAGCAGCGTCGTGACCGCTGCGATTTACTTATCGGTCTTTGGCGCCGGGAACGCGCTGATCAGACCGTGTGTGACGTCGCTGATTACGCAGCGGACGAAGGTTGGACAAGGCGTCGCGACAGGTCTCAGCTCCTCCATGGACAGCCTGGGCCGCATCGCAGGACCACTCCTTGGCGGAGCGGTGTTCGCGATCGCCCATTCGCTGCCGTTCATCATCGGCGGCGTGCTCTGCTTAGCTGCAATCTTGCTGCTGCAGCGCTTCATTTTGGTTGATCGCCAGACTACCGCGCAGCGAGCGGTCTAACATAACGTAGAAAAGCTGCACATCCATTTCTCCAGAAGGAGAGGGATGTGCAGCTTTTTGTTTTCAAGCTCATTTTCTGCGCTGTAAGCGTGAAAAACACCGCTACAGCGTTGAACAGATCTTGCGAACTGACCTTTTCAGCATTTTATCGAGGTGACAATCCGTACATAATGAACTTAATGGTATAGTCGATTTCTTTTTCTTCATCCCAATCCGCATCGGGAACAAGAAGAAAACGGGCAATGAGAAAGCCGACAATGGTGGAAACGATTAGTCGCATCGTCGTTGGCGTGGGAAGTTCTATGATTTGACCCTGCCTCTGGAAATGTCGTATCGCTTTATAGGCCTTCTCCAGAACTAGATCGGCCACCATAACTTTAAATTGTTCACGAAGCTCATTGTGGAAGGGGATTTCATGCATGAAAATTTTGATCACAGGAAAATGCTTGCGAGCAAATTCTAGCCGATTCACGATAATCGCGCGTAAGAAATGCTCAACACTCGGATAGTCAGCCTCGAGTACCTTCGTGAAATCCTTCACCGCAAATGGTGCAATGAGCTTGGTCATCATAGGCGCTACGATCGAGAGAAGCAGCTCTTTTTTCGTTTTGTAGTGACGAAAGATCGTACCTTCCGCTACACCAGCCTTCTGAGCAATCTCGCTCGTCGAGGAGCCTGCAAAACCTTTCTCAGAGAAAATCTCCACGGCCGCTTGAACAATCTTAATCTGTTTCTCGGTCATTTTCTCTTCTTCGTCGTTCAGACGCAGCAGTTCAGTTAACCATGGCTCGATATCGGACATTGCATTCACCTCTTTTCTCAGTTCCTAGACATCCATTCATTATATCTTACGATGCTTCTTCAATGCCACAATGTTCAAGACCATAAATACGAGAGTAAATAATGCTAGCACGAGCACATCAAGCCAGATGCGATCCCAGCCGGCGCCGCGAATCATAATATTCCGCAGGGCGTCAGCTCCGTAGTATAACGGCATCAAATGACCGATCCAGCGAAGGTAAACCGACATCGTATCCAAGCTGAACAAGCCGGAGAAAAATACCTGTGGCACAATGATCAGCGGTATGAACTGAATCATTTGGAATTCATTATTGGCAAATGCAGAAATCAATGTTCCCAGTGAGAGCGCAGCCAGAGCAAGCAGAAGGGTAATGAGCAGGACATACCAGAAGGAGCCTACCAACATTAGGCCGAGTACACTGGTAGCAAACCAAGCAATCAGTGTAGCTTGCAAGGTAGTGAAGATACCGAAGCCGAGGATGTACCCGACGACAATTTCCCATCTGCGCAATGGTGTAGCGAGCAATCGTTCCAAGGTTCCCCCCGTACGTTCTCTCAGGAAGGACACACCGGAAAGCAGGAAAACGAAAAAGAAAACGAAGAACCCAATGAGTACTGGTCCGAAATTATCAAAAGCGGCCATATCGGCTGCGCCATGTAAATACGTTATTGTAGGCGCGAGAGCTGCAGCGGTGCCAGCGGGAGCAGCGCTTTGTAAAGCCTTTTGAAGTAGGAAGAGTACTGCTTTATTCTTGCTTGGATCACTGCCTTCCAGAGTCAGTTGAGGCGTATTGCCATTCATGGCAATTACAGCATCTAATTTAACATGATCCAGTTCCGTTTGGGCTTCCTCAGCGGTGAATACCGTGACCTCCGCATTCAAATCCTGCAGCTTCTGAATGAGTGGAGCGGGGACATTCACGGCTCCGAACTTAGGAACGTATGTGTTGCCATTAAACACTAATGACATCATGAATAAGATCAGCATAGGGGCAACAAGCATCATCATGAGTGTTCGTTTATCATGGAAAAATTGGCGAAGAATGCGAATGACAATGGCTCGAATTCTCATGCGTGAGCACCTCCATATACTAAGAATGCTTCTTCAATCGAGGCGGAGGAGGTAGCTCTTTTTAACTCATCTGGTGTACCTATAGCGGTGAGACTGCCGTCACGAATCATGCCAAGCTGATGACATTTGTCTGCTTCATCCATGACATGTGTGGTCAAAAGAATAGTAGTTCCATTAAGACTTAGATTCGTCAACTCCTGCCAAATCGATTTACGCAAGACAGGATCAATCCCTACAGTTGGCTCGTCGAGAATGAGGATGCTAGGCTCATGAAGTAAGGAAATAGCGAGTGATAATCGTCGCTTCATTCCCCCTGAATAGTTGCTGACTTGCTTCTTCAAATGATCACTTAAATCAACGAGCTCCATAACCGCTTGAATGCGCTGCTTACATTTGGCTCCTTTGAGTCCATACAAGGCTGCAAAAAACGCCAGGTTCTCCTGTGCAGTTAATTCGGTGTATAAGGCATCTGATTGTGCCATATAGCCGATCTGTGAGAGCATTGCAAGCTGTGGCATCTTCTGGCCGAGCACGTGCACCTGACCGGATGTAGGGGCGTCAATGCCTGCGATCATGCGCACGAGTGTTGTTTTACCCGATCCAGAAGGGCCTAGGAGTCCAAAAATCTGCGCACCCGGTACAGCAAGTGTAATGTCCTTCAGTACCAATTTCTCACCAAATTGCTTGCTGACCCCGTGCACTTGGATCGATGTGGCTGCTGTCATGGCCTGCACCTCTTTCGGAATAGTAAAGTGAGTAATCACTCACTTATAAAACTAAACTAATCATACTTCAAATTTATGCAGTTGAGAAGTGAGTAATCACTCATTTTTCTAAAATGAAATGCAAACAAAGAGGCATTCCGTAGAATGCCCCTTATGTCATATGATCAACAGTTACTTTTTCGCCTTTGGTTCCATTTTGTGATCAACCCATTTCTCGATGGAGGGTGTTAATTGATCTTTAATGGATACCACTAGCTTGTCTTTGGAAATACCCTTCGCTTGCGCAATCTCTGTTAAAGACCTGCCCGCATGCAGCTGCGAACGGAGTTCGTCTTTCGTCATGCCAAGCGATTTTGCGAGCTTCTCTGTGTCAGGCTTTAACCCGAACTTGATCTTGCCGTGCCCAGGATGGTGAGCTAATAGGTTCTTCTCGTTGAGAATGAACTTAAGATGCTCGCCTAGCTTTTGCTTCATGTGATCGCCTTGATCGGCTGTTAGCTTGCCATCTTTCACGGCTGCATCAATCTTGGTCGTCCGCATCTGTTGGAGCTTGGCAGTTAAATCAGCTTCTGAAATTCCTTTTTCGGCAGCGACTTCAACAATGCTCTTACCGCTCTTCAGTGATTTGAAGAGGATTTCTTTGTCGACACCGATAACTGTGGCGGATTCTTCAATAATCGGCCATTTCCGCTTATGATGTCCACCTTGTCCTTTCTCGTCAGCTTGTTGCCATTGCACGGTTGGCTGCTCGTCAGAATCAGGGTTTTGTGCGACAGCCGTAAGGCTCCCACCCAAGATACAGGTGAGTGCGATCGAGCTGATAAGCAGCTTTCTTATTTTTATGTTTTCCAATGTATGCGAGGCCTCCTTTCCTGTTTTTTGGGAATTACAGGATATAGTCTGTGCAGGAAAGCCTCGTTTTAGTTGAATGTAACCTTAATATAACATAAATTTTTGATGAATTTAGAGTGATGGCGTATCTACGGCAAGCTTGTACAAAGGAAGAAGATTCACAAAGGTTTGTTCGATCAAGCGCTCTAATTCTGCGGGTTTAGCTAAAACAGGGTCATCGAAACTGATGTTTCTACCGATGAGCAGCTCGGCTTTTTTGACATCGCGGAAACGAGTTAGGGCTTCGTTCCACCCCTTTGTGTCAAGCTTGGACACAGGTGTTGTATCTTTTTTCATATGATCGAAAGATAGAAGGAAATCGGCAGGAATTTCTTTTTGAATCTGTTTAAGATGGTCCATGTACGTCTTCGCGATATTGCCTTTGTTTGGAAGTTCATAAATGAGTGCCAGCCAGATAAAAACGCGATCATCAAATAGACCTACTTGGAAGTGAGGCACCTGCTTGTAGCCACGTTTGTTAGGACATATGGCCATCCAAGTATCGACAGGTGGATTGATTTTACGGCGTAAATGCTTCGCTATATGAAGAAACATTTCTGTGCCAGATTGCACGGATAATTCTGCAGCTAGCACATCGCCAAGCGCTTTAAATTTAGGTTGAATTCGCTCGCGAATGGCAGCCATACGGCCATCTAAGCCTTCAATGGCGAAGGTGTCGAAATCGTGTTGGGTAAATCCAGTAAAACTCATTATGTATGGTCCTCATTTCACAATCATGTTTTTCAAACTATTCTAAAGCAATTTCCTACATCTCGCAATGAATCATAAGCTTCGTCGACACCATCGTATAGGCCGTTAGATCGATATTGTCGAATCAAGCAGGAAAATTCAGGAATTTGTCGAACCTTACTGATAACGAGCGATGGAAAGGTACAGGAGGAATACGAATGAAGAAGATGCCGAAATGGTCAAAAGTTGCAATTATAGGAACCTTAATGGGAACTTGCTTTGGGGCAGGTGTATACGCACAAGATGTGATTCAACGTGTCGATGCTTATCTGAGAAGTGATTATAAGGTTGTTGTGAATGGTCAATCCGTTCAGTTAGCGAACCCGCCATTAATTTATAATAATTCGAGTTATTTGCCAGTTAAAGAGTTAGGCGGTTATTTGGGTGCTATTGTTAATTGGGAGGAAAGCACGAAAACAATCTTTATTAATCCGCGAGTGAATCCAAATCAACCTACGGAGGGAACGGCAACGAATTACTTGGAAATTAAGCTGCAATTCCCGTATGCGCATTATATGGATTACCGTGGGGCTACCTATCCAGTGTTAATGAATAATACGGATCAAGCGTATTACCGTGTAATCGATGTAGAGAGAATGGGTATTCGCATAGATGGCTTGCGTAAGGCGAAAGATAAGTTTACAGGCCAACTGTACGTAAGTGAGACTGAATTGAAAAATGTATGGGGTAACGAGCCCCCACAAATATCGTATACGAATTACGAAACCATCGTCATATCCGAAGAGAAAGATCCGTTAAAGTTAAAAAAATTAAGAGAATATGTAACTGATTTTCAATATTTGCCGATTAATGGCGTTGTCATTGCTTCTAATCCGATCATCATAGATAAATTACCGGAAGAAAATACATACAGCTATTTGACAAATGATAATGGTCATTTTTATCGAACTAAACTTACCTTGACTCAAACAACGGGGTGGAATAATGAAATTAATTATTTAATTGGAAGTTCTTCCAAAGAAGATATCGAGGCTGGGAAGTAACGCTTGAATCAACTAAAAGGGCAGCTCCTGAAACAAGGGGCTGCCCTTTCATATCTGATGAGGATTAAATGACAAAAGCGCTAGTGATAATAACTAACAAGATGAAAAGAACCAAGATTGCTGCAGAAGACCCATAACCGCCGCCACAGCCAACACCGCCAACACCTGCTACACCATAACCCATTTTGATTCACCCTCTCTTTCTTAAGACCTGTTCAATGACTTTCGAAATAGCATATGGATTAATATACGGGATGGAATGGGCTATTCACGACATCATAAGTGATTGTGCTGGTGTCCCTAGTCAGGTGCGGATTTTGCAAGGATATGTGATATAATGCTCGAATGGACAGTGAAGGGAGAATGGTTAAAGCATGACAGCGAACGATGTGGCAGAGTGGATGCTTACTGAATTGAAATCGGCGGGAATTTTGTATCAAAAGGATGCCGTTGACTATATTCTTAAGCATTTTGGGGAATCATTTATTTATGTCAATGACAATGGAAATCAAGCTATTTCCAAAGAAGTTAAGAAAATCTTCAAGAAATTGCATGGCGGTAAAGCCGCATGGGAACGCGATGGATTTTTCTGGGGCTGGCATTAATCATAGTTTTGATTGAACATGGGCTGTAGCTGATGGCAAACAGGCATCGGCTTTTTTGTGCGTTTTCTTTTAAAAAAATATCCATAAACCAAGTTGCTAAAACATAGAATTCATAATAAGATAACTGTAAGAACACAAGTTGTCTGAATATTTAAATAAATGGTTATGCGCCAATTATGGAGGGGATTGCCGTGAGTAAGAGTCATGAAGTGGAGTATTGCAACCTAGAGTTACGATTTGATCGCCGGCTAATCCGGAACTTCATTAAAGCACTCATTCAAGAAGGCTATTCGCTGTACTGGAATGAAAGTGAACTTCAGTTTATCATTTCTATTCGGACTGGACGCAAGCTGATTAAGCTGAAATTCGAACGAATTGGCGAGAAGTATAAGATCGTTGGCAATTATTCATTTAAGGATGAGAAGCTCGCTGAAATGATGGAGAAACTGATCGGGGATACACGCGGTCATGCTGTGGTTAAAAGATTCAAGGATCGGCAAATTCTCATTGAGAATATTATGTTCGGGGAAATCATCCGCATGGTGGAAATTAGCGGAATCGAGCATAAAGTGCTGTATCAGAAGGAGCCTGCTGTGACCGTAGAAGAAGTCATGCAAGCACTAAGATCGAAACGGACGGATGAACGCATCCCTATTTTGCGTATGGAGCTTGATTATGAACTAGCGACGCTGCAAGATGCACTCTCATCCGGGGATACCAAAGCTGTGATGGAAAGTAAAGTTAAATTGATTGAGTTGAGACAAGAAATGCTTCTATTGGAGATGTGAGAATGAATAGTGTGCTGGGATGAAAGAGAGCCTGTATGAACGTATACGGGACTCTCTTTTGTGTGTTTTTAGGGGCGAGGAATCGAGGCTTGTGTATTCATGACGCTTCGTTTATAATTATTTTATAAAAGTTAAAGCGCTTAAACTTTCGAATTTTTACAGGAGCTGAAGCCATGAAAGTCAGTATTTTTGATGTAGCGAAGAAGAGTGGACTTTCTGTGGTCACGGTCTCCCGGGTTATTAATCAAGCTGGTACGGTGCGCGAAGGGAATCGGCAGAAGGTGCTGCAAGCTATGAAGGAGCTTGATTATCAGCCCAATGCAGCGGCACGCAGCTTAGCAAGAGGAAAGACCGGCATTATCGGTGTGGCGATCTCAAATCTTAATGACTCATTCTTTGATGCCGTAGTCAAGGAAATGAACGACCGCTTGGCAGAGCGAGGCTACTTTTTAGCCTTATCGATCTCGGCAGATGTATTCACATCCTTCGAGAATTCATTGTTTCAAGAGGATCGTGTGGATGGACTTATTGTAGTATCTCCAACGAATGAAGAGGCTTATGTTTCTGAGTTGCGTAAAAAGAAAATCCCTTTTGTTCTCCTGGATAATCAACAAACTCATGAATCCGTATCCTCCGTCATTGTAGATAATTTCAAGGGAGGTTACGAGGCGACCAAGCATTTAATTGAACTTGGACATACGGAAATTGCCCATATTCGAGGATCTAAACCGTTTTTAAGTAGTGCTGAACGGGAACGTGGATACATTCACGCGATGCAGGAAGCGGGCTTAAACAAATTGTGGATTCAACAAGGTGAATTTAGCATAGCCTCGGGTTATGAGATTGCAGATAGCTGGATTCGTGAAGAGAAGCTGCCCACTGCTGTGTTCGCGGCAGACGATTTCATTGCACTTGGCTTGATGGATGCTTGTAAAACTGTAGGATACCAAATACCTAAAGATATATCGATCGTGGGATTCGATGATCAAATTTTCGCTTCGGAATTCCGCCCGCATTTAACAACGGTACGTCAACCAGCTACCGAGCTTGGACGTTCCGCCGTTGAAGAATTACTACGTTGGATTGACGGCGAAACAGAAACACATCAAACGATAAAGTTGACGCCAGAGCTAGTCGTTAGACAATCCACAGCAAGGAGACAGCAGAGATGACGTACTATTTAGGCGTAGACGCCGGCGGCAGTAAAACATATACCCTTGTTACCGATGCCACAGGCCGTGTTATTGGCAAGGGACACAGTGGGAATGGCAATCACCAGTTAGGTGTTGATCTTGCACGGAGTAATATTACAAGCTCTGTAGAAATGGCTTTAGAAGCTGCGAACTTAACGCGCGAGGATATTACGTTTGCCTTTTTTGGATTAGCCGGCGCGGATCGACCGATCGATTATGAAATACTTCGTCCGCTTATTAAGGAGCTTGGGTTTAGTAAGTACGAGATTGATTGCGATACGATGATCGCGCTTCGTGCAGGGACCTCACAGCCGTTCGGTGTGGTTCTCATTTGCGGAAGCGGAACGAATAGTGCAGGGAAGAATCGACAAGGAAGCTTTTATCAATGCGGGGGTTTTACTTATCAATTCGGTGATTTTGGCGGTGGTGGAACATTAGCTGTCGAGGCGTTCCGTTCTGTGATTCGAGCATGGGATGGCAGGGAGCGTCACACGTTATTGACAGATTTGGTGCTGAGGGAACTTGGCTATTCAAGCGTAGATGATATGTTTAATGACTTTATGGATCACGAAATGCCCATTCCGCTTCATTTGACGAAGCTACTGTTTGAAGCCGCAAAGCAAGAGGATGAAGTGGCATGCCGTATTCTGCAAGTCCAAGGGGAAGAGCTTGGCAAGTCTGCTGTCGCGGTTATTTGCCGACTTGGCATGCAGGATGAACAATTTGATGTTGTCCTTGCGGGGAGTGTGGTTACTAGAGGTGAAGGCTCCTATGTACACAAATTCATTGAACAAGCTGTCCATCAGATTGCGCCAAAGGCTACTGTTGTCAAATTAGGTGTAGAACCAGTCGTAGGTGCTGTTTGGCTTGCGATGGAAGCGGAGGGACATGCCCTAAGTCAGGAAGCCTACGATAATCTTAAAACAGCTTCGAATTATGAGGACATACCTACAAACTAGAGTTAGGACGTGAGTGGAATGAAAGGTGCCTTGAAAATTGCCATTATTGGTGGAGGTTCATCCTATACACCAGAAATCGTGGAAGGTTTTATTAAGAGTTACGAGCAGCTTCCTGTCAAAGAGCTTTGGTTTGTTGACGTTGAAGCGGGTAAACATAAACTGGAAATCGTCGGTAATCTTGCGAAAAGAATGATCGAAAAATCAGGCTTGCCAATCGAGGTATACTTAACCTTAGATCGCCGAGAAGCGATTAAAGATGCAGACTTCGTAAGTACACAAATGCGTGTGGGCTTACTAGAGGCTCGCAAATGGGATGAGCATATCCCGAATAAATATGGTGTGATTGGTCAAGAAACGACGGGGCCAGGCGGCATGATGAAAGCGCTCAGGACGATTCCTGTGCTATTGGATATTTGCAAGGACATTGAAGAATTAAGTCCAAATGCATGGCTTTTAAATTTTACGAATCCAGCCGGCATGGTAACTGAGGCGATTCATAAGCATTCGCATGTGAAAAGCATCGGACTATGTAATGCACCAATCGGTTTGCACAAATGGTTGATGAACAAATATAACGTTGATCAGAAACAGATTTATACCGAGTTCGTGGGATTAAATCATCTTCATTGGGTTACTCGAGCTGAGATTGACGGTGAGGATAAATTAAGTGAACTATTGGATAAAAGAGAAGAATACAGCGGTAAAAATGTTCCCGCTAGCGAGTGGGATGCCGATTTCCTGCGCTCACTTGAAGCGCTACCTTCCTACTATTTAAAGTACTTTTATATGACGGATGTCATGCTCGAGGAACAGCTAGCTTCGATGAAAGAAAACGGAACACGAGCTGAAGTGGTTAAACGCGTCGAAGACGAGCTATTCAAACTTTATCAGGACCCAGATTTACAAGAGAAGCCGAAGCAATTAGAGAAGCGCGGCGGCGCTTATTATTCGGAAGCAGCTGTGAATTTGATGATCTCACTATATAATGATCGCCGCGATATCCAAACGCTGAATGTTAGTAACAATGGGATCCTTGATTTCCTGCCAAACGATGCTTGCATCGAGGTCAACTGCGTCGTAACAGGTCAGGGTCCTGTACCTATGGGATTAACCAAGGTGCCAGAGCATGTGAAGGGGCTTATCCATGCGGTCAAAACCTACGAGCGTTTGACGATTGAAGCGGCTGTCAAGGGGAGTCGTGACCTTGTTCTTCAGGCACTTGTTCATCATCCGCTAGTACCGTCTGTTTCCGTTGCCAAAACGTTGATGAATGAGATGCTGGAACAGAATCGTCCATATTTACCTGCTTTTTTCAAAGAATAATACGTGAAGACTCCCTGAGAAGGGAGGTTTTTTGTGCTGTAAAAAGACTATTGTTAACGTGTGCATAGATGTGATATGCTTCAGATAGAGGTGAAGGTATGAGCGCAACCATTAAGGATATTGCGAAGCTCGCGGGTGTATCCCACACGACAGTTTCCAGAGCGCTGAATAACAGTCCGCTCATCCAAGAGGAGACCAAGGAGCGCATTCGCATCATCGCTGAAGAATTGGATTACACGCCGAATTATAATGCGAAGAGTTTAGTACTGGATCGTTCGTATAACTTGGGGCTATTCTTTACCACACTAAGCAATGGAACTTCTGCGGGCTTCTTTTACGAAGCTATTCGTGGAGTCAACTCAGTGATTCGAGATCGTTACCAGTTGATTGTCAAAGGCATTGATGATTACACTAGCTTTCATTCCATTACAAAGAAAAGCTTTGATGGCATTATCATTGTCAGCCAAAGTGACGACGACCAACCGATCATTGAGCACATTGCGAACAAAGGGATTCCGCTCGTCGTATTGAATCGACCTGTGGATACCGCTGGTGTTCTGAATGTGCTTTCTGATGAAGAGCAAGGTGCTTTTCATGCAGGCACCTTCCTGGTGAATCAAGGGCATAAGAAAATTGCTCTAATCGAAGGTCGCAAAGGCTTCAAATCCGCACAAAATCGGAAGGATGGCTTCGAACGAGCCATGGGGCATTATGGAATCACAGTTCCACCTGCCTATCGCATGCCAGGATTGTATGATTTAGAAAGCGGCCATAAGGCGATGCAGAGCTTCCTGAAGCTCTCGGAGAGACCAACAGCTGTTTTTTGCTGCAACGATGAGATGGCATTGGGAGCCATTAAAGCTGTGTTTGAAGCTGGTTTACAAGTTCCTAAAGACATTTCTGTCGTTGGCTTCGATGATACCGTTTTCGCAGCGTATGTAACTCCAGCATTAACGACCGTACGACGGCCGATTGAACAAATTAGCAAAGAAGGCGCTCTGCGTCTCTTAGGTAATATAGAAAACAAATTAAATGCAACGGAGCAATTGCTCTTGCGAACAGAGCTCATAGTTCGGGAATCTGTGCAACCATTACAAGCGTAAGGAAAGTGGGAGAAGTCGAATGAGTATTCTAAGAGAATTGTTAAATGATATTCCGATTCCGCAAATGGTCAAAATTCGCCAGAAGTTTGACCGTACGATCTTGGAAAATCCCTTGAAGGAGCTCGCAGATAAGCTCGAAAGCAGCGGCGTTATGCCAAGCATCCTTCCAGGACAGCAAGTAGCTGTTGCTGTAGGAAGCAGAGGGATTGCGAATATCGCAGGCTTCACGAAGACAACCTTAGATGCGATCAAGGCAAGAGGTGCACATCCTTTTATCGTACCTTGTATGGGCAGCCATGGCGGGGCAACAGCGGAAGGACAAACTGAGGTACTTCAGCACTTTGGCATTACAGAAGAAACCATGGGAGCACCGATTCGTTCTTCGATGGACGTGGTTAAAATTGATCAACTGCCGAATGGATTGCCAGTTTATGTGGATCGCATCGCGTCGGAAGCGGATGCTATTGTCGTGATCAACCGCGTTAAGCCGCATACTGCATTCCGCGGGCGCATAGAGAGCGGCATCATGAAGATGATCGCGATCGGTCTTGGCAAGCAAAAAGGTGCAGAAGCATGTCATCAACTTGGCTTTAAATACATGGCAGAGAATGTCCCTGCAATGGCGAATTTGATGATTGAGAAGCTGCCAATCGTTTTCGGAGTAGCACTTGTTGAGAATGCATATGACGAGACCTGTCAGGTCGAGGTACTGCCTGCAGCCGAAATTGAAGCGCGTGAGGAGCTTCTACTCGTTGAAGCAAAGTCACGGTTGCCGAAAATTTTATTCGATGAAATCGATGTGCTTGTAATTGATTATATCGGTAAAAATATTAGCGGTGACGGCATGGATCCCAACGTAACGGGACGTTACCCTACTCCGTATGCACATGGCGGGCCAGAAGTGTCGAAGATGGTTGTCCTCGATTTGACACATGAAACCAAAGGTAACGCTAATGGTGTGGGTACGGCTGATTTCACGACACAACGACTTGTTGATAAGACAAACCTAGAATTCACTTATGCCAACGGATTAACGTCAACGGTGTGTGCACCTACGAAAATTGCTACGACCTTAGAGAATGATTTCTATGCGATCAAAGCAGCAGTGAAGACTTGTAATATCTTAGATTATACGACTTGTAAGCTTGTGCGCATCCAAGACACACTTCACCTTGGTGAAATTGAAATTTCGGTGAACCTTCTCGAAGCTGCTCGTCAGCATCCGGATATTGAGATTTTATCAGAGCCATTTGAGTTATCATTCGATGCAGAGGGGAATATTTGCAAATGACGGAAAGTCAGAAGCCATATATCATAGCAGCCGATATTGGTACAACGAGCACCAAAACGCTAGTCATTGATCGCGACGGACGCGTGCTTGCTTCCCATTCCATTGAGTATCCGTTATTCACACCTGCCGCAGATCGTGCAGAGCAAGATCCGGAACAAATATTTGATGCTGTCGTGCAGGGAATTGGCGCAGTCGTTCGCAAGCAAGGCATTACGTCTGAACAAGTGCTATGCGTGTCCTTCAGCTCCGCGATGCACAGCCTAATTGCCGTAGATGAGCACAATAAGCCGCTAACGCAATGTATTACATGGGCGGATAATCGTAGCAGCCAGTATGCGGAGGATTTGAAGCGCAGCGGACTTGGACAACAGATTTATGCGAGAACAGGCACGCCGATTCATCCCATGTCGCCACTTCTGAAGCTGAAGTGGTTCGGGGAACACGAACCAGAGCTTGTACGAAATACCCATAAATTTATTGGGATAAAAGAATATGTATTTGCCAAGTTATTTGGTCAGTATCTGATTGACCATTCACTGGCGAGCGCGACAGGCTTATTCAATCTGGAGCAATTGGATTGGGACGCAGGTGCACTCGACTATGCCGGCGTAACACCGAAGCAGTTATCGACGCTTGTACCAACAACGCATCGTGTAGAAGGTCTAAGCTCTGCCTATGCTGCTGCGATGGGCTTGTCCTCGGACACGCCGTTTATTGTCGGCGCTTCCGATGGTGTCCTTGCCAATCTCGGCGTAGGTGCCTTCGAGCCAGGCGTCGTCGCGGTCACTATCGGCACGAGCGGTGCTGTTCGCAGCGTCGTGGACAAGCCGCAAACGGACCCCGAAGGGAAATTATTCTGTTACGCGTTAACAGAAAACTTCTGGGTCGTTGGTGGACCGATCAACAACGGCGGCATCGTATTCCGTTGGGTGCGAGATCAGATTGCGACTGCAGAAGCTGAGGAAGCACGCCGCATGGGCTTGGATCCTTATGATCACCTGACGGCACTTGCGGCTGAAGTGGGAGCAGGCTCCGATGGATTGCTCTTCCTGCCTTTGCTATCCGGTGAACGAGCTCCGTATTGGAATGCTAATGCGCGTGGTGTGTACTTCGGGCTCTCGCTCAGCCATCAGAAAAAGCATATGATTCGTGCTGCCTTAGAAGGTGTCATGTTTTCCATTCAAGCCGTTGCCACATCGTTGGAACGGATGATGGGACCTGCAACGGTCATTCGCGCATCCGGCGGCTTCGCTCGTTCCGAGTTCTGGCGTCAAATGATGACCGATATGCTCGGTACGGCAGTTACCGTTCCAGACTCCATTGAGAGCTCGGGAATTGGCGCAGCATTGCTTGGTTTACTCGCTATGGGAGAGATCGAAGACTTATCACATGCACATAAATGGATTCAAGTAGGCAAGGCTCACGAGGTGAATGAAAACAATTATCGCGTTTATCAACAATTGACATCTATTTATACGAGCGTATATCATCAGTTAAAAGATCAATTCGACGCGATCACTGCTTTTCAAAATCAGCACCTACGGAGTCCTCAATCATAATTCAATGCTTGCCAAGCAACATTAATCGAGAGGATGACGACAATGAATTTATTCGATCTTACTGGGAAAACAGCAGTTATTATTGGCGGTAATAGTACACTTGGTGGTTCCATGGCATTAGCCTTGGCTGGACATGGCGCTAAAGTAGCCATCGTTGGACGTAATCAAGAGAAAAGCGATCAGGTTCGCGAGAGCATTGCTGCAATCGGCGGCGAAGCACAGACCTTCCAAGCGGATGCAACCAAACGTGAAGATTTAGAGCAAGTTTTGCAGGATGTTATTGCTTGGTCGGGCAGTGCGGATATTCTTATGAATTGTCCAGGTAAAAATAGTGCGACACCTTTCTTTGACATTTCCATGGAAGAATGGGATTCTATTATGGAGGTAAATTTGAAGAGTGTCGTGTTAGCTTGCCAAGTGTTCGGGAAATACATGGTTGAACGCGGTGAAGGCGGAAGCATTATTAATATTTCATCCGTTTCCTCTGACCCACCACTTTCTCGTGTATTCACTTACTCCGCTTCCAAAGCAGCTGTGAATAATATCACACAGAACCTAGCTCGTGAGTTCGCTCCGAGTCGCGTGCGTGTGAACGCAATTATTCCTGGCTTTTTCCCAGCAGAGCAGAATCGTAAGATTTTGTCGCCTGAACGAATCGAATCCATTATGCGTCATACGCCAATGAATCGATTTGGTGAAGCTGCCGAGCTTCAAGGTGCTGCGGTGTACCTGGCTTCAGAGAAAGCTTCGAGCTTTGTGACAGGCACAGTTTTGAGAGTAGATGGCGGTTTTGGCGCGATGACGATTTAACTATTTATATATCGGAAGGGTGTATGAGAGACATGTCTAAGCAACAAATAGGTGTTGTAGGTTTAGCAGTAATGGGGAAAAACTTAGCATTAAACATTGAAAGCAGAGGCTTTACGGTATCCGTATTCAACCGTTCTGCTGAGAAAACGAAGGAGCTTCTTCAAGAAGCACCTGGTAAACAACTTGTTGGTACATACACTGTTGAAGAATTCGTTCAATCCCTTGAAGTGCCGCGCAAAATTTTGATCATGGTCAAAGCAGGCGGACCTACTGACGATACAATCAACCAATTGCTTCCGCATTTGGATAAAGGTGATATTTTGATCGATGGAGGAAATGCATTCTTCCCTGACACACAACGCCGAAACAAAGAGTTAGAAGCACACGGTATTCGTTTCGTTGGAACAGGTGTTTCCGGCGGTGAAGAAGGCGCGCTTAAAGGACCTGCTATCATGCCAGGCGGCCAAGAAGACGCTTATAAATTGGTAGAGCCTATTCTTACAGCTATTTCTGCCAAAGTTGGCGAAGATGCTTGTTGTACGTATATCGGACCAGATGGTGCGGGCCACTATGTAAAAATGGTGCATAACGGCATTGAGTACGGAGATATGCAGTTGATTTGCGAAGCTTACCAATTGCTGAAGGATGTATTGAATGTAAGCACAGAAGAACTTCATGAGATCTTCACAGAGTGGAATAATGGTGAGCTGGACAGCTACCTAATCGAAATCACGCGCGATATCTTCACGAAATATGACGCAGAAACAGGCAAACCAATGGTTGACGTGATTCTGGATTCCGCAGGACAAAAGGGAACAGGAAAATGGACCAGTCAAAGTGCTCTGGACCTTGGCGTGCCGCTTTCCATCATCACAGAATCCGTATTCTCCCGTTTCATCTCTGCGATGAAGGAAGAACGCGTAGCGGCGAGCAAAGTACTCAAAGGACCTGATGCTCCAGCATTTACAGGGGATCGCAAAGCATTTATCGAGGCTGTTCGTCAAGCTCTTTATGCAAGCAAAATTTGTTCGTATGCACAAGGCTTTGCTCAAATGAGAGCAGCTTCTGAGGAATATAATTGGGATTTGAAATACGGCAGCATCGCGATGATTTTCCGCGGCGGCTGTATCATCCGTGCTCGCTTCCTTCAAAATATCAAGGATGCGTACGATCGCAATCCAGAATTGAAAAACCTGTTGCTTGATTCCTACTTCACAGGTGTAGTTGATAACTACCAACAATCATGGAGACAAGTGATCGCAGAAGCAGTTACTCGCGGTATCGCGGTACCTTCCTTCGCATCTGCACTTGCTTACTATGACAGCTACCGCACAGAAAGATTGCCGGCTAACCTGTTGCAGGCGCAACGTGATTACTTCGGTGCTCATACGTTCAAACGTGTGGACAAAGAAGGATCCTTCCACTACAACTGGATGGGGAACGAGTAGGAACAGGTGTTAAGCCTCTTCTTGTAAGCCGTAGGCGGCTTCTCGAAGCCACATTTTCAGTCGGTCAGCCTCTTGATCGAAGCCATTCCGCCTATGGATGAGCATGAGGGAGACCTCGGCAAAATAACGGAAGTTTCTCAATAATCGTGGTTGAGTGAGACCTTGCATCAGCGGGTCTTCTTCAGCCACTTTTTTCTTAATAAATTCTAGAATCCAGACGACATCCTCTTTGCATAGCGTATAGCTTGGGTGCAAAATCTGCTCCAATTTGCGTTGTGTGCGATTCGTAAAGGCGACAGTTTGGTTCAAAACAGTAGGGTTCAAAGCTCCATCTCTCCTTGTCGGCATGGTCTCTCTAAAATCTTAACTGTTTGTGCTAGAATTTATTCACACTACTATATGATTTTTCGGTGGATTGTATTCATGTTGGAAGTGCTATGGTATGATGTTGGGAAAGTTTGTATGACTAGCATATGAGAAAAGGGGATTTGTGTGACAGTAAGAAATATAGTGCTTGTAGGATTCATGGGAACTGGGAAATCAACTGTAGGCAGGAAGCTTGCAGAGCGTTTAGGATGGCATTTTTGTGACTCTGACGCCGTGCTGGAAGAAGTTCAACAGACAAGTATTTCCGAGTTATTTCGGAATCATGGTGAAGCTCACTTTCGCGCGCTGGAAACAGAGACATTGACACGTATATTAGAGAGTGAAGGACAAGTAGTTGCAACAGGAGGCGGTGCAGTACTCGCTGCGTTTAATCGAGCGTGCATGCTGCAGCATGGCTTTGTCGTCGCTTTGAGTGCAACAGCAGAGACGATAATCCAGCGTGTAAGTGCAGATACCAATCGGCCTTTGCTGCAAGGTAATTTGGAAGAACGCGTACATACCCTTATGGAACAACGGAAGCATGCCTATGATTTCGCGCATCTAACCATAGATACGACGGAACTATCTGAGGATCACATTGCAGATCGCATCATTCAGCAAGCTGGTCTCCACTAGGGCGGGAAGACAAGCTTTGCAGCTTAGTCCTCCCACTCGAGCATGCCGCCGATCATGTTTTTGAGCCCTTTATAGCCATTAGCTTCTAAATAGCCTAGTGCACGTCCGCTGCGATTTCCACTGCGACAAACCAGAATGACCTCGTCGACTTGAGGGATCTCACTTAGACGGTCAGGCAATTGGCCTAATGGAATATGCATTGCGCCTTGAATCATGCCTTCAGCTACTTCATCATCTTCGCGAACGTCGATAAGCGTCAATTTCTCACCTTGGGCAAGTCTTGCTTTGATCTCGGATGGTAGAATTGTATCCATACTTAGGCCTCCATGGTTGTGATATCGGAAGAAGTCTCCTTACTTAGTATGATAGAAATATAACGCATGGATGTCAAACGAAGCGTTGCTTTATCTAGCTTTTTCTCGATTAACCTGCAATGGAAGTAGGTTTCCAAGTTAGATTTCGTATGGTACACTGTCAATAAATCTTTGGATCTCTATCATCCTAATGATGTTTGTTTTCTGACGTTCATCATGCCGGATATACATATAAACTACTTGCGAAGGAGTTATCAATCGACATGAAAGCCATCGTAAAACCAACCTCCCATCTACAAGGAGAAATTAATGCGTTATCCTCTAAGAATTACACAACTCGCTACTTGCTAATCGGTGCTCTAGCGAATGGGACAAGCACAATCTATTATCCAGCTCATAGTGAAGATAGTGATGCCATGAGACGCTGTGTGCGAGATCTTGGCGCCATTATAGAAGAAGATGATGAGAAAATTGTGATTACAGGCTTTGGTAAGAACCCTAAGCATGTGTCTGAACTGAACGTTGGCAATGCCGGAGCTGTTCTTCGCTTTTTGATGTCCACGGCTGCTTTTTGCCCGGATGTGACATTCGTTAATACGTATCCAGAATCCTTGGGTAAACGTCCTCATGATGATTTAATCGATACTTTGCAGCAAATGGGTGTGGAGGTACAACATAATAATGGCCGTTTGCCGATAACGATTAAAGGAGGACAACCTCGTGGCGGTAAAATTACCGTTTCGGGTAATGTGAGCTCCCAGTTCTTGAGTTCCCTGTTGTTTATGACTCCTTTACTTGAAGAAGACAGTGAAATTGAAGTTCTGCATGATTTGAAATCCAAAATTATTGTTGGTCAAACCTTGGAAGTATTGGCGCAGGCAGGAATCGTCGTTCACGCCAGTGAAGATTTAATGCACTACCGTATTCCAGGCAGACAATCATACGAAGCCAAGGAATATGTGATCCAAGGCGACTACCCAGGCTCGGCAGCTATTCTAGCTGCCGCTGCGGTTACAAACTCGGATGTGCGTGTGCTTCGTTTAGAAGAGAACAGCAAGCAGGGTGAGAAGGCTTGTGTGGATGTTCTGAAAGCCATGGGTGTTCATCTTACGCATGACAATGGTGTTGTTCATGTTCGTGGGAATCAACGTCTTGTTGCTGGAGAATTTGATGGTGATCATTTTACAGATGCAGTACTTGCGATGGTTGCAGCGGCTGTGTTTGCGGAAGGGACTTCACGTTTCTACAATGTTGAAAACCTGCGGTATAAAGAGTGTGATCGTATCACAGATTATTTGAATGAGCTTCGTAAAGCTGGAGCTGATGTAGAAGAGCGTCAGAGTGAAATTATCGTTCATGGGAAGCCACAAGGTGTTGAAGGCGGCGTTGAAATTAATGCGCACTTCGATCATCGCGTTATTATGGCATTGACTGTGGTTGGATTACGCTCTGAGAAAGGTTTAACGATTCGAGATGCCCATCATGTGGCCAAGTCTTATCCACAATATTTCGACCACTTGCGCTCGATCGGCGCACAGGTTGAGCTTGTGAGCGAGTCTTAGAATCTCAATTACAATGAATGGGTGAGTCAGCATGAGGATTATTTGGCAAGGATTGAAGGTGACGTTTGGATTATTTCTCGTAGCAGGTCTTACATTTGCTAGCAGCATATTTGCTGTCTTGCTTTATGCAAAGGCGACGGGGAAAGAGCCAGCTTTATTCGTGTCTAGTCCAGTAGTCTTAGCAGTTGATAAACCCGCCGCAACGACGAAGGTCACTGTGAAGCCGACACCTTCGCCCACGCATGCACCAATAAAATCTGCGATTCTGGATGTCCCCATCTTCGAACAGCTGCCTGAATTGCCCGCAGGCTGTGAGATTACAAGTCTCACGATGCTGCTGCATTTCTACGGGGTGAACAAAACGAAGATGGAGCTCGTCGCAGAAATGCCAAGAGATCGTACACCTGCATCGCTTAACGCAGACGGATCTATCGGGTATTGGGGCAATCCGAATACGGGATTTGTGGGGGATGTTTTCCGGAAGCAAAGAGGATTCGGTATCTACTCGGCTGGATTGTTTCCACTGCTGAAGAACTATATCCCGCAAGCGATTGATATTACAGGCGAAGCTTTTGAACTGTATGAGCAGCAAGTCGCGTATGGTATACCTGTTATTGTTTGGACGACGATTGATTATAATCAACCTTACAAATGGGTAACCTGGGATACACCCATCGGTCCACTAAAAACGACGTATTCAGAGCATGCCGTTGTACTTGTTGGCTTTGATGAAACCAATGTGTACCTAAACGACCCGTTGAGTGGGAAAAAGCAAGTGCAAGTCAACAAAGCCCAGTTTGTTGACAGTTGGACAGCTATGGGCAAACAAGGTCTAACCTACTTGAATAAATAGGAGAGCGATCCATATGACATTTGAAAATCCGTCCAGAGAACACATCAAGGAACTGCTTGCTAATGCGGGGAATATTGCAGTAGTCGGCTTATCGGATAAACCAGATCGTACATCTTATATGGTTTCAGCAGCCATGCAAAGTAGAGGTTACCGCATAATTCCTGTTAATCCGAATGCCGATGAAATTCTAGGCGAGAAATGCTATGCCTCTTTATCTGATATCCCTGAGCCTGTTGATATCGTAAACGTGTTTCGTCGTGCTGAGACAGTTGTGCCTGTGGCCGAAGAAGCTGTTAAGATTGGTGCAAAGGTATTCTGGCTGCAATTAGACATTGTGAATGAAGAAGCTGGACGAATTGCAAGTGAAGCAGGCTTAGAGGTTATTATGGACCGTTGCATCAAAGTGGAAGATGCCATTCTGAATCCTCGAAACAACTAATCTTGGATGACGCATAAATCAAATAAAACCGCTAGTCGATAGCCTTTGCAGGAGATCGATTAGCGGTTTTCTCATAAGTTGGAATATAAACTTTCAGCACATCATTATGAAATGGGGTACAAGTAAAGTATGACTGTTGCTTTGTAACTTAGTCAACTTTTACGTTTACTGTGTAGTAATACCCAAATAGGATAGGCATTTTGCGTATTTTTTTTGACAAAAGTACGAACAAGCTTTACGATTTAATAAGAGAATCTAATGATTAAGAGGGAGATACTCATCGAATTTGCTAAGGAGGTAGCATTCGTTTGAACTGGATGGGGAACTTACAACAGCTTGGCCGCTCCTTAATGCTGCCTACCATTGCGCTTCCTATTGCTGCTGTGCTGCTTTGTCTAGGGGATTTACCTTGGGATGGCATACATGCTTCAAGTTTTGGAGATATGCTGTCATTGGCTGGAAATACAATCTTTGATTACATACCAATTATCTTCGCTGTCGGTGTGGCATTGGGCTTAACAGAAAGTGCTGGCATAGCTGGTTTATCTGCGATGCTAGGGTATTTTATGTTTACCCGACTTATTGAGCATGGGCTAGGCCCGCAATTTCAATTAGGCGTATCTGGCGGGATCTTGATTGGCTTACTAGCCGCGATCATCTATCACCGGTGTAAGGAGATTAAGCTCCCGGAGTACATACAATTTTTCGGTGGCCCCCGTATGGTGCCGCTTGTCATGGGACTTTCAACGCTCATCGTGTCGTATATCATGATCGCGATTGGTCCTTATTTAGAGACGGTAATGGGTAAAATTTCAAGTGGCTTACTGGGTTTAGGAGGCTTCGGTGCATTCATCTATGGCATTGCGCATCGCCTGTTGGTTCCTTCTGGTTTGCATCATATTTTAAATAATTTCTTTTGGTTTCAAGTTGGGGCTTACGAGACACCATCTGGACAATACGCCTACGGCGATTTACCCCGATTTTTCGCAGGTGATCCTACAGCAGGCATGTATATGTCAGGCTTGTACCCAATTATGATGTTTGCTTTGCCAGCCATTGCTTTCGCGATCATCGGAGAAGCAAGGGAAGATTTAAAGCCGAAAATCAAGGCTACATTCTTAACAGCTGCATTGGCTTCATTTTTAACTGGTGTGACAGAGCCGATTGAATTTGCATTTCTATTTGTGGCTCCCTATTTGTTTGTTATCCATGCGCTCCTATCGGGCGTAGCTATGTGGATTTCCTATGAGTTGAATATCCACCATGGATTCTCCTATTCAGCTGGGGCAATTGACTATATTATTAATTTGCACTTGTCACACAATGGCTTATTGTTGATTCCAATTGGGCTTGTCTATGGTTTACTTTATTATTTCTTATTCCGATGGGCAATTCAGAAGTTTCGAATTCCTACACCTGGTAGGGAAGAAGGCTCATCCTTAGAAGAATGGGCTGGAGACATTCCGTATCGTTCTCCGTTAATTTTGCAGGCACTTGGTGGGAAAGACAATATTAAGAAGATTGAGGCCTGTATTACCCGATTGCGACTTACACTTGTCAATGATCGTTTGATGGACATCACGGCATTACGACACTTAGGAGCAGCAGGCGTCATACGTCTTGGAGGAGGCAATGTTCAAGTCGTGTTTGGAACATTTTCAGAGCTTATACGTGAAGAAATCATGAAAGTTTTACGCAAAGATATTCATGTTGTTTTGTTTACTTCACCTATGCAGGGGCGAATGATTCCGATCGAGGAAGTGCCCGATCGTATCTTTGCTTCGCGTCTAGTCGGTAATGGTGTTGCTTTTATTCCTGATAAGGGAGAGTTGGTTTCACCCGTTGCAGGTACAATCATGCACATTTACCCAACTATGCATGCGCTAGGAATTTTGACGGATGAAGGCCTTGAAGTTCTGCTGCACATCGGAATCGATACGTCCAGCTTACCAGGGAAGTGCTTTAATGCGGTGGTGAAGGAAGGCGATCGCGTGGAAGCAGGCCAGCTGCTAGTGAAGTTTAATTATAACAAAGTGAAGAAATTCGCTTCTTCCTTAGCAACACCAATGATTATTACGAATCCTGATGTTGTGAAATCATGGAGCTTTGCTCCGTTTAAACCAGTAAAGAAAGGCCAAGGCTCTGTTATGTCCGTAGTCCTTAAGCCAACTAAATCCGAGGGGGGGACGAACGGATGATAAGAGGTGTTGGTGCATCAGCGGGTATCGCCATGGGGCAGGCTTTTGTTATCCCCACTTGGGAATGGGATTTTCCAGAGAAAATGATTGATGTGACGGATTTAGCTTATGAATTCGAACGATTATATGATGGCATTCGGCATTCTAAAGATGAGCTAGAGCTAATCAAGCAAGAGATCAAAGAAGTGGTTGGGCAAGAACAAGCTTATATTTTCGATGCGCATTTGGCGATTTTGGAAGATCCCATTTTCATGAATGAAATTCAAGGTATTATTGAGTTGCAATACAAAGCCGCAGAAGTAGCGGTAAAAGAAGTCATTGATAAATTTGTAGGCATGTTTAATTTAATTGATGATGAATACATGAAAGAACGTGCGCTGGACATTAAAGATGTCGGTAATCGCCTCTTGAAGCATTTATTAGGGGATACAAGCACAACAGTGCCTCCCATTGACCATCCTTACATTCTTGTTGCTAAGGAGCTTACTCCATCACAGCTTGCTCATTTGGACCCTACGAATGTGCTGGGACTTTTGACAATTCTGGGAGGCACGCACTCGCACGTTTCGATCATGGCCAGAGCGATGTCTGTTCCTTATGTGCTTGGTCTAGAAGGGAAGCTTCTGCGTCCTATTCAAAATGGCGATTTCCTGATTATTGATGGACAAGAAGGTACCTTGTATATTAACCCAGACAAGACGACAATTGAGCGATACCAGGCACGTAAGAAAAATTGGTTGGAGTTCAAAGAAAGTCTGCAAGAAATTGCTGATGTAGCTCCATTGACATTAGATAAGAGCTTTGTGAATCTGCATGCGAATATTAATTCTGTCATGGAAATTGATCAAGTGCTACGAAATGGTGCCTCAGGTGTGGGGCTGTTCCGTACGGAATACCTGTACATGGATCGAGATTCCTTACCTAGTGAAGATGAGCAATTCGAGGTCTATCGACACGCGGCGATGCAGCTTAAAGGGCGCCCCATTGTCATCCGCACATTGGATATTGGCGGTGATAAGAAGCTCGATTACATGCCGCTTGCCAAAGAAGATAATCCATTTCTGGGATATCGGGCGATTCGTATTTCTTTGGATCGTACGGATCTATTTATGACGCAGCTAAGAGCAATCTTAAGAGCTAGTCATTATGGTAATGTAAAGATTATGTATCCAATGGTGACGTCTGTTGATGAGGTACGTCAAGCGAAAGCACATTTAGAAAGAGCGAAGCTGGAGCTAAGCAGTCTTGGTGTCCCTTTTAATGCCAATATTGAGGTTGGACTTACGATTGAGGTTCCAGCTGCGGCCATAATTGCTGATGTACTTGCAAGCGAAGTGAATTTCATGAGTATTGGTACGAATGATCTCGTCCAATACGTATTAGCTGTGGATCGAATGAACGAGAATATCGCGCACTTATATAATCCCTATCATCCGGCCGTTATTCGATTGCTCAAGCTAGTGATTGACGCAGGTAAGCGTGTCGGCATTCCAGTCGGCGTATGCGGGGAAATGGCGGGAGATATCCGAGCTCTGCCAATCTGGCTAGGACTAGGCATAGAAGAGCTGAGCATATCCGTTCAGACGCTCTTGCAGGTTAAGCACCGCTTGCTTACCAGTGATGCCGCGACATGCAAAGCATTAGTAGATCGCATTTTAGTATGCAGAACCAGTGATGAAATCTTGGAGCTGCTTGCTCAAACTGAACAAACGGAATCCATTGTAGGAGGTAATTAATATGGAATTAGCGGGATTGAAGGTACTCGCCTTTGTTGATGAGGAGTTTGAAGATTTAGAAATGTGGTACCCGGTTTACCGCTTGCGTGAAGCAGGTGCTGTTGTAGATATCGTAGGACCTAAAGCCAAAACGGTTTACCACGGGAAATATGGCGTTCCAATCACGACAGATTATGCTTTCGATGAGGTTAAGTCTTCGGACTATATTGGCCTATATGTACCTGGAGGTTGGGCACCTGACAAGCTTCGCCGCTATGCCGACGTTCTTAGACTAACGCAGGAGTTTCATGCGGATGTTAAGCCGATCGCGCAAATTTGTCACGCAGGCTGGGTGTTGATTTCAGCTAAAATCGTAGATGGCTACACGATGACGTCCACGCCAGGTATTCGTGATGATATCGAAAATGCTGGGGCAACTTGGGTCGATGAAGAAGTGGTCGTTGATCGCAACATTATTTCTGGGCGTAGACCGCCAGATCTACCTGCGTTTTCCAAACGTTTTGTGGATGAGGTCATATTGTTTAGCAAACAACAGGAAAAGTAACATTTCACTTCCAAAGGTGGCAAAAACTACTATGCATATTTCAGAAGGAAATCTGACGATATCGTAGAATAACATAGTACAAGCAACTCATGTACATGCCGCCTGTCAGTGAAGGAGTGTTAGAATGCAAAAGTATTGTAAGTGCGGACGCACGATGAACCTTCGTCTGCGCACGGTTATTTATCAAAGCAAAGTAGATATCGAGAATGTTCCTATTTATTCATGTGAGGCCTGTGGACGAAGTGAGGTCGTTCCTCATGTTAAGCCTGAACTTACCGGTCTGATCGGTAGGCTGGGAAGTAAACCAGAGAAACAGCAATTTTTCTTCCATGAAGTTTCCGAGGTTGCCTTTCTCCTATTGAAAGTAACAGAAAAAGAGCGTATGAATGATTCCATGGAGAAAATTGTGGAAGAACGAATTAATGAGCTGCTGGACATCTTATTGCTAGCACAATCGCTAGGGGATGAGCCTTGGGCTGAGGAAATTCGCAAACGGTTATCACAAATCACTCAAAGCGCAATCTCAACTTAAATATGGACGGCCAATCTCGTTAAGAGGTTGGCTTTTATTCTTTTGAGTCCATATTGGAAAGTATAATGGCTTCGATAGGAGGTTTTGTGAACCTTTTGAAAATAAAATGAAAATTATTTTCAAAGCATTTTCATTTTGCATTGCAAGATGGATTAATTTGTCGTATCATAACGATAATATACTAGGTTCGCAGAATACTTGTGAAAATGGAGAGAGTAACCGTGACCGTAACCATTTATGATGTAGCGAGAGAAGCAGGCGTATCCATGGCAACCGTATCTCGGGTGGTCAACAATAACCCGAACGTGAAGCCGCAAACCCGTAAGAAGGTTTTTGAAGCCATTGAACGATTGGGTTACCGTCCAAATGCGGTAGCAAGAGGCTTGGCAAGTAAGAAGACGACGACAGTTGGTGTTGTCATTCCCGATATATCCAATTCCATTTTTGCTGAAGTAGCACGTGGGATTGAAGATATTGCGAATATGTATCATTACAATATTATTTTGTGTAATGCGGACAAGAAGAAAGAGAAAGAAATTCGCGTAATAAACACGTTGCTTGAGAAACAAGTGGACGGGCTGCTCTTCATGGGTGGTGTTGTAACGGAAGAACATATCCAAGCTTTCCGTACTTCCTCCGTTCCAGTCGTATTGTGCGGTACGAAGGATGAGAACCAAGCGATGGCTTCCGTTGATATCGATCATGAGATGGCTGCCTTTGATGCTGTGAATGTGCTTATCGAAGCAGGTCATCGTGACATTGCTATGATCTCGGGAACGCTTCAGGATCCAGCAAATGGTTTTGCAAGATATCAAGGTTACAAACGTGCACTTGAAACGGCTGGTATTCCATTACGTGATGAGTATGTGCGAATTGGTAACTACCGATACGAATCAAGTGTGGATGCTGTAAATTATTTCTTGGAGCTTTCACCAAAACCATCTGCGATTTTCTCAGCAACAGATGAAATGGCGATTGGCGCTATCCATACCATTCAAGATAATGGTCTTCGCGTTCCGGAAGATATTGCCGTGATCAGTGTGGACAATATCCGCATGGCATCCATGGTAAGACCGACTTTGACAACTGTGGCTCAACCGATGTATGATATCGGCGCTGTGTCGATGCGACTTCTGACCAAGCTGATGAATAAAGAATCAACGGATAATATGCAAGTTATTTTACCGCATGAAATCATTAACCGTAATTCGGTTAAAGCTTAAGCTTAAGTGAAAAATAAACCTCTAATCGTGTCATTCCATTATGGAAGAGGCGCGGTGGAGGTTTTCTCATGTAGGAAGAGAGAGAGAGGACATAAAGATGACGTGGAATAAACTAGCCCTTATCGGTGCGATGAATGAAGAAATCGAGCTGCTCGTAGCTCATATGACAGATGTACGCGAGTCTGTGAAAGCGGGGATTACGTTCCGAGAAGGAATTTACTTTGGAAAAAATGTCGTAGTTTGCCGAACAGGCGTGGGGAAAGTGAATGCTGCGGTTACTACGCAGATTTTAATTGATCAGTTCGGTGTTGAAGCAGTTATTTTCACTGGCGTAGCAGGAGCATTGGATCCTGAGTTGCAGATTGGCGATCTTGTTATTTCTACAGAGTGCGTACAACATGATATGGATGTGACTGCACTTGGATTTCCTCGTGGCGTGATCCCTTACGCGGATAGTTCCGTGTATGTTGCTGACAGCAAGCTTGTTGATTTAGCCGTAGCTTCTGGTGAGAAATTGTTCGCGGGTAAAGTGAAGAAGGGCAGAGTATTGTCAGGAGACCAGTTTATTGCAAGTAGGGAAGTGGTGGCTAGCCTCCATCAAGAGTTAAACGGCGTATGTGTTGAGATGGAAGGGTCTTCGGTTGCACAGGTTTGTGCGATGAACGGAATTCCATACGTGGTTCTACGCTCCATGTCCGATAAAGCGGATGGCTCTGCGCATGTTAATTTCGCGGAGTTTACGGTGATTGCTTCGGAGAATTCGTATAAAATGGTTGAAGAGATGGTTAAATCGCTGTAAAAAAGATAAAAGCTCAGAGCATCGCCAAACTGGCGGGTTCTGAGCTTTTTTTTCATCGAGAGTATTACTTCAAATACATCATGGCGAGTTCTTTCGTCTGCCGATTCTTCTCGGTAATCGCTTGGCGCCTTGGAATCGGCGCCCATGCTTCAACCGGGTCGAGCCATGTCTCCACGAGTGGGACGGGGCTCTTGCTCTGCCAGTCGTCCAGCCACGCCTGGGGCAGCCTCAGCTGGGGCTCCGCCTCCAGCTGACTCAATATCGCCTGCTCGCTCATCACGAGCCAGAGCAAGCTCCAAGCCCGCGGTACGACACGCCAGATGTCGTACCCGCCGCCCCCGAGCGCGACCCACCGACCTTCGCACCATTGGTGCGCAAGTCGATGGATAAGCTCGGGCATGGCCTTGTACACGCGCATGGAGCAATGCACATGCGCGAGCGGGTCGAAGGCATGCGCGTCGCACCCATGCTGCGAGATAATGACGTCCGGCTGGAAGCGGGCGATCAGCTCGGTAAGCACCTCGCTGAAGCATTCCAGCCAGGAATCATCCTCGGTGTATGGCTCCACCGGAATGTTCACGCAAGTACCGAACGCGTCGCCTTCTCCGCGTTCATTCACAGCGCCAGTGCCAGGGAATAAATATTTCCCCGTCTCGTGAATGGAGAGCGTGCCGACCTGCGGGTCAGTATAGAAACTCCACTGCACGCCATCGCCGTGATGCACATCTGTGTCGATGTACAGCACCTTAGCGTTATACTTTTCTTTAGCATAGGCGATGGCTGCGGATGCGTCATTATAGACGCAGAAGCCCGCACCCTTGCTCTGAAGGGCGTGGTGGAGCCCGCCGCCTAAATGCAAGGCGTGCGGAGCTTGGCCCGACATAACGAGGTCTACGGCAAGGATAGAGCCGCCTACAACCTTCGCTGTGATGTCATGCATTCCAGGGAAGTAGGGGGTGTCGTCCGTATCTAGCCCGAATCGGTTGGCCTCACGCACCCAACGTTCATCAGGCACAGGCGCACTTAGTGCTTTCACAGCCTCGATATAAGGAGCTGTATGCACGCGGAGCAGATCCGCCTCTGTCGCTGAGTTAGCAGTGAGCAGAGCGCTGTCAGGGAGTGCGCCAGACTTGCGCAGCAGATCTACCGTCATGATAAGACGATCCTGATTGAAGGGATGGTTATCATTAAATTTATATTGAATTTCTTGATCATCATATATAAACACAGGTTGCGTTAACTTCTTGTTCATATTCCAAATTCCCCCGAATTGGCTAACAATTTCGTTTGAAGATCTGCGATTATCTTCATCACCTGGAGCTAATACATAAAGCGCTGTTGAAAACGTACCCGATCGAACTGCTCGATCGACGAGATGGGGACTTGCTTCCCGATTCTCACCATGAGACAGTTGGCGGGATGTGAGCATATTTCAGGATCGTCAGTCGCAAACCAGATCATATCGACGCTTTTCATAAGCTTCTCCATCATCTGACGATATTCCCAAACGGTTAATTTACTGGTTTCCAAATCCCAATGCCAATAATATTCTGTTGTGAAGCAAATCACATTTTCCATTTGATCGCTTTCAAAGGCGAGCTGGATCATCTTTTTGCCTAAACCAATCGATCTGTAATCATCAGCCACCTCAATGGCGCCGAGCTCAATCAAATCCTTCATATTGCCCTGTGACCATCGCTCAATTTCATCAGCATAATGAAAAGTGACGTAGCCGACAATCGTAGAGCCATCTCGAGCTAGAATGATCCGGCCTTCAGGTAATTGCGAAATCTCAATGAGTGCTTCGAGTTGTTCCTTAGGTCGACGAAAGGCGTCGAGCTTCGTGTGCATCGTGAGATCTTGCAGTTTTTCAGGTGAAACGGGACCCTCAATAATAATTTCGGGCTGGTCGGGAGCAGTGCGCAAGCTTTGTGAGTGATAGATTTTGATATGCTGCATAACCTTGGCTCTCCTTCTAAAAAACAGCATGATAGGCATTTCCTTTACGAAGATTCATAGTATTTATATACCAAAATTTCGTGCGAAATCATAGCAAAACTTAAACATAGGCGAAATATTCTGAGTGTGTTATAATAGAACATGTCAAAAATCGATCACATTTTGCTCGAATTCATCAGTAAAGTGAAAGCGGTTTATCTCGTGAGGAGGGTTTTACGTTTATGGATCAATTCAAAGATGAACTCATTAAATCAGTATCCCTTAATCCTAACATGGAAAATTACGAACAAACACATGCGACATTTGATTGGACAGAGATCGAGAAAAGCTTTTCCTGGCACGAAACAGGCAAAGTGAACATGGCGTATGAAGCCATTGACCGCCATGCGGAAGGCGCAAAGAAGGATAAAATTGCTTTATATTACAGCGACAGCACACGTGATGAAGCGATTACATTTGGACAAATGAAAGAAAGATCCAATCAGTTCGGGAATGTGCTTAGAGGTCTAGGCATTGGCAAAGGCGAGAGAGTTTTTATTTTCATGCCGCGGACACCTGAGCTGTATTATTCTTTACTTGGATCACTTAAAGTAGGCGCGGTTGTTGGCCCTCTTTTTGAAGCTTTTATGGAAACAGCGGTTAGAGATCGTTTGGCGGATAGTGAAGCTGTTGCGATTATCACGACACCTAGTCAGCTATCGCGTGTACCTTACAATGAACTTCCACACTTGAAGCATGTGATCCTCGTTGGGGAGAATATCGAATTAGGTGAAGGACAAGTTGATTACCATAAAGAAATGGCGAGCGCTTCCACAGAACTTGATATCGAATGGTTGGATCGTGAGGATGGATTAATTATTCATTACACATCGGGATCAACTGGGAAGCCGAAAGGTGTATTCCACGTTCAGAATGCGATGCTGCAGCACTATTATACGGGACAAATTGTACTTGATCTAAAAGAAGATGACATCTATTGGTGTACTGCCGATCCAGGATGGGTAACAGGAACTTCCTATGGGATCTTCGCTCCATGGTTGAATGGCGCGACGAATGTGATCCGCGGAGGTCGTTTCAGTCCACAAGACTGGTACAATACACTTCAGAAATATAAAGTTACCGTATGGTACAGTGCGCCAACTGCTTTCCGCATGTTGATGGGTGCTGGCGACGATGTTTCAGCTGGGTACGATTTGTCAGCGCTTCGCCACGTATTGAGTGTGGGAGAGCCGTTGAACCCAGAAGTTGTTAGATGGGGAATGAAGGTATATAACCAACGTATTCACGATACGTGGTGGATGACTGAGACAGGCGGACAATTGATTTGCAACTATCCATCCATGACGATTAAACCAGGCTCAATGGGTCGCCCAATTCCGGGTGTTGATGCTGCTATTATTGATGATGCTGGAAACGTTCTGCCTCCGAATCGGATGGGGAACCTTGCGATCAAAACGCCTTGGCCATCTATGATGCGTAAAATTTGGAACAACCCGTCCAAATATGAAGAGTACTTCCGTCTGACTGGCTGGTACGTTTCTGGGGATTCCGCTTATCAAGACGAGGATGGCTACTTCTGGTTCCAAGGTCGTGTTGATGACGTTATTAACACAGCAGGCGAGCGAGTTGGCCCATTCGAAGTAGAGAGCAAGCTTGTTGAGCATCCTGCTGTTGCAGAAGCAGGAGTGATTGGGAAACCAGACCCTATGCGTGGAGAAATCATCAAAGCATTTATCGCGTTGCGTGAAGGTTATGTGGCTTCGGACGAACTGAAAGCAGAAATTTCGAAGTTCGTGAAGGAAGGGCTTTCTGCCCATGCCGCACCACGTGAAATTGAATTCAAAGACAAACTGCCTAAGACACGCAGCGGGAAGATCATGCGCCGTGTACTTAAAGCGTGGGAGCTAAACCTGCCGACCGGTGACTTGTCAACTATTGAAGATTAATTAACTCCAATATAAAGCTTTCTCCGCACCCTGCGTGGTGCAGAGAAAGCTTTTTTGTGTGATACATAAGTGGTAAAACAAAAGAACCTGGCAGCGGCCAGGTTCTTCCTCAACTTTACTATTTATTATAAGCAATTGTGGCAGAGAATTTAGACTCACCGGCATCATTAATGGCTGTAATTTTGTAATAACCATTGTAAGCTGCGGCAAAGTAGTGGAACTCCGTACCATTCTCAACGGTACCTAACTTCGTATACGTACCTTTTTCTTTGTCACTAAAGTACACCACATACTGTTTGACCTTGTCTTTGGCATCATTGGGTTTCCAGGTCAGTACGAGAGAAGCTACTTCGGCCTTCGCTTTAATGCCGGTTGGGGCAGCTGGCGCATCCTTCGAGATCGGTTTTCCACTAGTTGTTCCACCATTCGGTGTTCCTGGTGAAGGTAGTGTAAGATCTGGCAGTGGGTTACCATGGCTGTCGACACCTGGAATGATTAAGGAATCTAAGCTGCTTCCGTCCGTATAAGAGGATCGACTTGGGACAGATTCTTTGCCCGCAACATCAACTGCGGTAACGAAGTAACCTGTTATTGCAGCGGTTTGAAGTTGATCAACAAACTTCGCTTCGGCGCCTGCAAGCACGACTTTACCTCCCATGAGCTGGAACTTGCCTTGATTGTCCGAACGATAAATGCGATAACCAACAATATCCGCATCTGTGTTCGGTTGGAAAGTAATTGTCGCTGTATCACCAGATTTGACTGTCACGACGTTTGCTGGCGCTGGTGGTACTTTGCCATCATCAGCCCTTGGATCCATCTCGGCTGGTGCATCTACATCGTAATCCTCTGGCTTATAGAAATCGATTGGCTTTCTGCTTTTTTCAGGAAGCTTCTGCATCGCTTCATCGATTTCCTTTAACAATTGGGTGATTGATTTTTGTCGTTTAATAACGACCTTCTCTTGCACGAAGTCAGCAGGCGTACTTTCTTGAGCTACATAATTGAGCCCATTGAGTGAGCTGATTTTCATCTTAACCATGACATTATCTGTTTGAGTAGGCAAATACTTTTTGTTGAAAATATCGGTTACCATATGATCCGAGCTTGTCGTCAATTCACTCGGCAGCATGCCTGACAAGCTGGAAACTGTTGCTGAAACAATACCGTCTGGTTTAGCAAATGTCTTGTTCGGGAAAAGATTCGGTTTTTGCTCGATCGTTTTGTTCATGATGAGTGCCCAGATATCTTTGGCATGGTTGGTTTGGCCAGTTTTGGATGACAATTTATTAATCGGCTGGTCGTAACCGATCCACACGCCTACCGTTACATCAGGGGTAAAGCCCATGAACCAAGCATCAGCATCATCTTGTGTAGAGCCTGTTTTTCCAGAGATTTCGATTTTGCCGTATGATTTGAACTTCTTCATGAGATCAGCAGCCGTACCTTGGCTAGCGTTACTAATGACGGTTTTCATCATATCCGTAATAAGGTAAGCACTTTGCGGTGAGTACACCGTTTGCGGCTTCTGCTCATGGGCATAAATGGTTTTGCCATTCGAATCTTTAATCTCACGTATTAAGTACGGTGCATTAAATACGCCTTTATTCGGAATGGAAGCATAAGCGCCTGCTAATTCCTTGACGGAGGTTCCGCGGCTTAAACCGCCAATAACACCTGTCTGTGCAGCATTATCTTCTTTGGTAAGTGACGTAATGCCCAGTTTCTTTGCAAAATCCCACGCTTGCGTGATGCCGACTTTATTGAGAAACACATCGATAGCAGGGATGTTATAGGACTGATTTAAAGCTCTACGCGCTGTCATCAAGCCATGGAACTTATGATCCCAGTTCTCAGGAAGATGGAAGCCTTTAACGCCGTCTTTGAGAATGATTGGAATATCATCTACAATACTGGCAGGTTGCAAGACCCCTTTTTCGAGTGCGGGGATGTAAGCAGCTATTGGCTTCATCGTTGATCCTGGCTGTCTGTACGCTTGAGTCGCGTGATTGAGCTGTTCGTCGAAGAAGTCACGGCCTTCAATCATGCCCTTGATCGCTCCCGTTTTGGAATCAATCATGATGGCGCCTACTTGCTCAATACCGCCTTTTTTCTCATCCGTTGGTGCGAAATTCTTGTCGTTGCTCGAAATCTCATGCATCGAATCATAGATTGTTTTATCAATGGTCGTGTAAATTTGATACCCGCCGCGTAATAACTGTGTATGTATGTTTTTGAGTGCATCATTATAAGCGGTTGGGTTCGTTTTCGGATCCAGCGTAGGATTCTGGACCTTCAATAAGATTTCTGCAGCTTCCTGTTCGGTTTCGATCATCAGATAAGGGTACGTTGTATACGCTTTTTGAGCCGCTGCAGGCATCGATGCCTTTAGATCGAATTTCAGAGCATCTTGATATTGATCATTGGTGATTTTATTCTCTTCCATCATTCGCTTCAATACTAATTGCTGTCGTATTACCGCTTTTTTGTAGCCATCCTCATCGAATGCGGGCTTACTTGTAAATGCCGAGTATTGCGAAGGGGATTGTGGCAATCCAGCTAAATAAGCAGCTTGCGCGATGTTCAACTTGTCCAAGTCGTCAATGTTGAACAAGCCTTTGGCAGCGGCTTTAATGCCATATAGATTATAGCCAGTTGCCCCGTTACCATAAGGGATTTTGTTTAAGTAGGCAAGCAAAATTTCATCCTTCGACATGATACGTTCCATTCGAAGTGCAAGCAGCAGTTCTCTCGCTTTTCGGCCGTCATCACGATCTAGCGTTAGGAAAACGCGCCTAGCTAGCTGCTGTGTGATTGTACTGCCGCCGGTTTGCACATCTTCATTAAGAAGCTTCTGTGTAACCGCACGGTAGAGTCCGCGAAAATCGATACCGCGATGATTGTAGAAATCCTTATCCTCAATGGAAAGGACTGCGTCTAACAGGTTCTGCGGGATGTCTTCAAGCTGTGCAAGACGTCGATCTTCTTCTGTACGTAATTGTCCAATGACCGCATCATCATTGAAATAGGCAAAGCCCGTGATCGCATTCTCTTGCATTTGCTGGCGAATCGCTTCTTCGCTGCGGATCGGATCTTTCTTAACAAGTGCACTGACATATCCGAAAGCGGCGGATCCACCAAGCAGGCCGGCCAAAAAGACGCAGATGATGGCCCATTTTAAGGTAATCCCAGTTACTTTAAGTGTAGTTCTAACCCAGGGGCGATTCCATTTCGCGAAAAAATTGCGCATAAGTTCCAATATCCTCCTTACATGAACCCTAATAGTATACCATAATTGCATCTTTTGCGGTAATGCTGATGAGAGAATGGTGCAGTTTATGGTTTGACAAGCATCGGAATCCTGTGTTATAACAAGAACAAATGCGTTGATGGATCAGCAGTAGGTAGCTTGTGGATGCTTTCAGAGAGCCGGTGGAGGGTGCGAACCGGTACCTGCAGGTTAGTGAATTACGGTCTTGAGCAGTAAATGGGAACCTGCAGGAATGTGCCTGCACAAGTAGTATTTACCGATTAAACCCCGTTATCGGTTCTTGAGTGAAAATAGCACGCCGTGCCTACGACTTTCGTTATAGATGTACGTAACTGCTGTTTTAATTAGGGTGGTACCGCGAGTCAAGTCTTCTCGTCCCTTTGGGATAAGAAGGCTTTTTTTGTTTCTCATTTTATAATAAAGGATGGTTTAACATGAGTATTCTGAAGGATTTAGAGTTTCGTGGATTGCTGCATCAAATTACGGATAGAGAAGGTTTGGACAAAAAGTTGAGCGAAGAACGCGTTGTTCTCTACTGTGGCTTTGATCCGACGGCGGATAGCTTGCATATCGGCAGTCTGCTTCCGATTTTAACCTTGAGACGATTCCAGCTTGCTGGTCATATTCCATTAGCATTAGTTGGCGGTGGAACGGGGCTTATTGGCGATCCGAGCGGTAAGGCGAACGAACGCACATTGAACGGACCAGAGGTTGTTGAAGCATGGTCACAAAGTATAAAAAATCAGCTTTCACGTTTCCTTGATTTCTCCACAGAAATTGAAAACAGTGCCGAGCTTGTGAACAATTACGATTGGTTAGGCTCCTTGAATGTGATTGAGTTCTTACGTGATGTGGGCAAAAACTTTACTGTGAACTACATGCTGGCTAAAGATTCCGTGGATTCTCGTATTACGAAAGGGATTTCGTTCACAGAATTCAGCTACATGATTCTTCAATCGTATGATTTCTTGAAGCTAAATGAAACGAAGAACTGTTCCGTACAAATTGGTGGCAGCGATCAATGGGGAAATATTACCGCAGGACTAGAGTTGATTGGTAAATCAACGGACCGACGCGCTTTTGGTGTAACGTTGCCGCTTGTTACGAAGAGTGATGGTCAGAAGTTCGGTAAAACAGAAGGCGGAGCTATTTGGCTGGACGCAAACAAAACATCTCCGTACCAGTTCTACCAATTCTGGTTAGGAACAGCTGACAATGATGTTATTCGATTCTTGAAATATTTCACGTTTGAAGCCCATGAGGAAATCGAACGACTGGAGGCTGAAGTACAAGCTCAGCCAGAGAAGAGAGAGGCGCAAAAAGTTCTAGCTCGGGAAGTGACGAAGCTTGTTCATGGAGGAGAAGCGTTAGAAAGTGCCCTTAACATAACTGCTGCCTTATTCAGTGGAGATATTCAATCATTGTCACGCACTGAAATTGAAGAAGCATTCAAAGATGTACCTTCAACTACATTGGAGCTAGATGACGTTGCTTTAATTGATCTGCTTATCTCTGTAGGTGCAGCCCCGTCCAAACGTCAGGCGCGTCAAGACATTGAAAGCGGAGCTGTGACAGTGAATGGCGTTAAGGTGACGGATCTTGAAGCGACGACGAATCAATTAGGCCGTCTTGGAGAGGCGTACCTCATTATTCGCCGCGGCAAAAAGAATTACTTCCTTGTCAAATTTCAATAAGAATGAGTAAAAAAATAACCCCCTTAGGGAAATCCCTAAGGGGGTTGCTTTTATTAACGGCTGTAGAACTCGACGATTTGTTTCTCGTCAATTTCTTGTGGAAGCTCGGAACGTTCTGGTAAACGGATGTATTTACCTTCAACGCTTGCGTCGTTAAACTCAAGGTAAGTTGGAAGGTAGTTACGGTTAGCAAGAGCTTCTTTCACAGTGGAAAGGCCTTTGCTTCTTTCACGAAGTGAAATCACATCACCAGTGGAAACGGTGTAAGAAGCGATATCAACTTTTTTGCCGTTCACAGTTACATGACCATGAGCAACGAGTTGACGTGCACCTGCACGGGAGTTGGAAAGACCAAGACGGTATACCAAGTTGTCTAGGCGGCTTTCAAGCAATACCATGAAGTTTTCACCGGCAATACCTTTAAGCTTGGAAGCTTTGTCGAACAAGTTGCGGAATTGTTTTTCGTTCAAACCGTACATATGACGAAGCTTTTGCTTCTCATTCAATTGTACACCGTAACCGCTCATTTTTTTGCGTTGTCCTGGGCCATGTTGACCTGGAGGGAATGGGCGTTTCAAGTCTTTACCGTTACCACTCAAGGAAATACCAACTCGGCGGCTTAATTTGAATTTAGGTCCTGTATAACGTGACATTTAGGGAAAACTCCTTCTCATGACAATTAGTTTAGTAAATAGCATCTAGATGTCAGGGTGAAGACAAGTGCCCGATTTTGCTGCGAATCATAAAGTGATTCCCTGTCAAGAGTAGTTCAGCCGCTGTCTTGTCAGGAGCAAAAGCAGTGAGGGTGATCACAAATGGCATTCACCGAAATCATGGTGTTACTCGACTTCTAATTTTATTAAAAACAGGGGAAAGTGTCAAGTCTCTCTCGGCCCCAATGAGAGGAAAATATCGTGCATTAGATGAAAAAAAATAGTATGATAGAAGAAAGTAGTTTGAATTGGTGCTTAAGGACTATTGTTAGTGAGTGAAGGAGAGCCTATGAGTGAACTTCGCAGTATACAAAAGCATAGTCGTAAAGAGCACTATGACGTGTTTCTTCGGCAAGGCTTTATACTTTCTGGCAACTTTTCTTACGAGGGTTTGCAGGTAAACCCAATTTTACACCATGCCTTTGAGAACTGGAATCAACAATTCGGCGCTTACATGCTGCCTTCACAAACCGCCCTGTTGTGCGTAAATGAGCATCTGTGCGTGATCGACTCGTGTTCGAATAACACGCCTTCAATTGATAATTTCATGCAACCAGGTAGCTCTTGGAAAGCCGCAGATCGTGGAGATAATCCGCTTGCCCGCTGTGAAAATGCAGGTCATTTACTGATGATGAATGGTGCTGAATGGCAGGTACGAGAGTTTAATTCGTATCATATTGCGGTTTCGCCAGTTGTGGATACGCAAGGCAAGATTCAATTTTATCTAGGGCTTTTTACCCAATCACGCATAAATATGGAAGATTTAGCACAATTGCTATATAGTCTTGCACTTTCCTTTCAAAGTTCTATTCTCCATGTCGAGGAACAAAGGAAATATGATCGCCTTAATAACCTTCATCATCTGAAGGAAATAGAATCTAAGAAGCACGTTATTCTATTCGAAGCTTCCAAGAAACTGCTTGCGAAGATTGATGTGCATTCTGTTTTGACAGAAGTTATTGACTGTTTGGGGCGTGTATACCCCAACACGCGAGTTGATTTATTGCTTTCTCAAGATAATGATTCTACGAATCTATCCGTGAAGCCTTTGAATTTCCAACGAACAGAGTCGGATATTCGAACACGAGCTTTTATGGAAGGTCAAGTGATCTTTGAGCCAACCACAAGTGGTAGCGTTTCAAGTTCAGGAAACATCGCGGCCCCTTTATCAGGGAAGCAGGGCGTGTACGGCGTTCTGTACATGGAGTTTACAGATGAAATGATCGACGCTTCGGATTTGCAATTCATCTCGCTGTTGGCTGATTCAGCGGGCACGGCATTTGAAAATGCGAAACTTTACGAACAATCCAATCTCATGATTAATGAACTGCGGCTTATTAATGATATTACAAAGCAGCTTAATCAAAGTTTACGTCTAAATGAAATTTTCAATTCAGCTACTAGTGAAATTTTAAGCATTTTTGGTGCTGATTATAGCTGCATCCTTCAAAACTCTAAAGATAGTGATCAATTAATTGTTCAGGCGACCAACTTACCTGCCATGTTTCATGAGACATGTACACTAGACCAAGGATTTTCAGGTTTGATCTATTCGTCTAAGGAACCGATCATTATCTCTGATTATTGGAGTAATGATAAAGTAAGCTCTAGTTTGATGCAAAGAACGAATTCCCGATCATTGATTGGTTCACCTATCCTAGTGAATGGTAACGTAGAGGGCGTCATCCTCATTGTCCACCGATTGCCAAACTTTTTCTCCTATGACAATTACAAGCTTTTACAAGTGCTTTCAAGCCATATTGGACTGGCGATGACGAACGCCTCTTTACATGCAGAAGTGAAGCGAATGGTTGTTACGGATAATTTAACGGGGCTATATGCTCGGCATTATTTGGATGAACAAGCGAATTTGATGCAGAAGAAAGATTTCTGTGGTTCTCTAATTGTAGTAGATATTGATAATTTCAAGAGGGTAAATGACACGTTTGGCCACCAAATTGGAGATAAGATTCTTATACACGTGAGCCAGATCATTAAGTCCAGCATCAGGGACATGGATATCGCGGCCAGATGGGGCGGAGAAGAGCTTGCTGTCTATTTGCCACAAGTGTCCAAGGATCAAGCGATTCGGATTGCTGAGCGTATTCGCAGGCGTGTGATGGAAGAGACGCATCCACAAGTTACGGTATCCTGTGGTGTATCGGATTGGAATTGGGAAGAGGATAAAATCAGCGTAGAATCCCTTTTCTACCGAGCAGATATGGCCCTTTACCAGGCCAAACATAATGGCCGTAATCAAATTCAAATCGGTTGACGCATATATGTGCTTGTCTCCGGACAAGTACTTTTTTTCATGCAATAGGGTGAAGCCGGGGGATGTTGAACTTATTTCATAGATCAATGAGAAATAGGGGAGAATAACGATCACCTGTTTGCTCTTCCTGAACCTGTTGTAACATGTTACAATGATTTGGTCTGAGGGAGGATGGTCGAATTTTGTCGGCATTTAAAAGTAAACGTACAGTACTGCTCATTTGTATTATTATAGTGATCCTTGGCTTGCTTTATTTCTTCTTCTATAATCCTGTAGGTATTAAACTTGCACATAGTAACATGCGGCAATTGTCTGGACATTTAAGGGACATTGGCTGGCCTGGTAAAATAATTGGAATGAGTTTGATTTTCTTCCAAACGTTCTTTCCGTTTATACCGTTCGTTCTTGTAGCAGGTACTAACGTTGCAATATTTGGGATTAAAATGGGGTTTCTTGTGAACTATGTAATGTCGTGTTTAGGAGCCATTGCTTCCTTTTATTTTGCACGTTATTATGGACATGCTTGGGTAGAAAAGAAACTCGAGCGGTTTCCTTTGGTTACGCAATTTAGTAAGCGGATGGAGAGGCACGGCTTCTTCTACGTATTAATCGGACGTTTGATACCTATTCTTCCGTCTTCTGGAATCAACTTCTCTGCGGGTCTAACACGCATGAAATTTCGTCATTTCCTATGGGGCACGTTGCTTGGTAAGTTTCCAATCGTTTTCCTGGAATCGATGATCGCTCATGATCTATTTCATTTTCAGAAATATAAGGGCAGATTGCTCTTATTGCTTGGAATATTAGTATTACTATTGATTCTTGGAAATAGTGTGAAGAGAGCGCTTGCGCCGAAGACGAAATAAAGGGCTTACATGGAGAATGTAGGAAATTTTATAGTTGCTTTCCCTTCCTGTTCCAAGTTATCATAGAGGAAGTAAGTTGACCAACTCATATGGGACTATAATGGAGGAATGAAATATGCCAAGTGCTAATAATGCAGCAATTGTTGAGATTTCCCAAACAGCGAATAAATTCAGATCATCTATCGTTCTTCAATACGACAATAAGTATATCGATGTAAAAAGTATTCTTGGTTTGTTTACTACACTACTTAGCTCCAGCAACTATGATTTGCATGTTCATGGTCCGGATGCTGAAGAAGCGAAAGCAGCTATGGCTGAAGTATTCGCTAAGCACAATTTGGGCGTAAACGTCGTACAAGATTAAATTTGTAACAAGAGAAGGTATTCTCAGAATCTCTGAGGGTACCTTCTCTTGTATATTACGGCAATTTCGCTTAATATAGATCATATAAGAACGGATGACTTTGCGTATAGGGGGAAGTTGGGAATGTCTTCATCTGATTTATTGCTGGATATGAATCAAAAGGCGCTTAATCTTCTTCAAGAAGATGCAGATAAAATCGAAAAGCTGATCGAAGTACAGATGGGCAATTTGACGACACGTCAATGTCCACTATACGAAGAGGTATTAGATACGCAAATGTACGGACTATCGCGGGAAATTGATTTTGCCATTCGAGCGGGACTGATCTCCGAATTGCCAGGCAAACAAATTCTAAATAAGCTTGAACGTAATCTTGCGCAGCTGTATGAAGCGTTGAACAATAAAAAGTAACCCCGAGGGGTTACTTTTTTTGTTTTGAGTGCATTCAATTAAACGAGGAAGAATACGACACCGAGGATGATGTATACGAACAGGAGAAGGAGCCCTTCATACCAGTTCGTTGATCCATCCTGTGTGATGGACTTCGTTATGAACACGGCGACACCAATTGCCGCGATTTCATAGGTGGTAAAGACAATGTTCATTGGCGTACCACTTATGAAGAAACTTAGCAGGATAAGCACTGGGGCGACAAATAGAGCGATTTGTAATGAACTTCCGATTGCAATTTCAACCGCTGCGCCCATTTTATTTTTCATGGCCATCATGACCGCGGCACTATGCTCAGCCGCATTACCAATAATCGCTATGAGAAAAGCTCCAACAAATAGATCGGATAACCCAAATTTGTCCTTGACTTCCTCCAGTGTTCCCACTAACCATTCACTCGTAAAGGCTACCATAACCGTTGCCACGATGAGGAAGAGAATCGAAATGCTTTTGGACCAAGCAGCCTCACCGTGTTCTATTGCTTCATCGGAAAGTACACTTTTGTGGGTAATCATCGAGAATATCAGCCAAAGTAGATAAGCAACAATCAGGATAATAGCCACGATCATACTCATGGACGATGTTTCTTTGGTTGTCAAACCACCTGCAAAGATCGCTGGAATAAATAGTGCGACTACACCAAGAATCATTAACGAAGAATTGTGCGATGCCATTTTAACATTAAAGGATTGTTCTTTGAACTTTAAACCGCCTGCGAATAGGCTCAGACCAAGAACGAGTAACAAATTCCCGATGATCGCACCAGTAAGACTGGCTTTGACTACTTCAAACAGTCCGTCTCGGACTAAGAAGAAAGCAATGATGAGCTCGGCTGCGTTACCAAATGTCGCATTGAGGAAGCCACCCATGCGATCTCCCGCATAATGTGCTACGCTTTCGGTAGCTTTTCCTAAGAACCCAGCCACGAAAACGATGGCGACACAAGCGATTACGAATTGCAACGTTGTATCAAGGTGCATGTAATGTGCGATACCGGCTGCTATGAAAGAAACGAGCAACCCTATGTAGAACAATTTACCTTTCAATGGGAACCCTCCGAATCTAAAATATTGGAACTTTTTAACTTCTTATAATATACCTACTTTGTTTACCAAAGTAAATTAAAATGGAAACGAGCAGGCAGTTCTTGCTTTAAGCTTTTGTTCTTATTACAATAGATTTATACCAAGTTTAGGGAGTGATCCGTATGTCCGAAGACAATCAAACTGGCTTAATTCGAATTTCTGATGACGTAGTATCGACAATTGCAGGGCTTGCAGCCTTGGAAACAGCAGGCATAGCGGGCATGTCAGGTGGTATCTCTGAAGGCTTAGCGAAGCGTCTAAGCGGTAAAAATGTGCAACGCGGCGTCTCTGTTGAGGTAGGACAAGTTGAAGCTGCGATCGATTTACGAGTGATCGTTAAATATGGTTCCCGAATCCAAGATGTATGCAGGGATCTCCAAGAGAACGTTCGGGAAGCTGTTGAAAATATGACAGGTTTAAATGTTGTTGAAGTGAATGTGAAAGTGGAAGGTGTCGCATTTACGGAAGAAGAAACGGAAGATCAGCTCCGTGTCAAATGAGTGCCACAAAAAAAAGACCCGATCGACGATATCATGTCGATAAGGGTCTTTTTTTATGTGTTTTCTGCGATTTTTGCGCAGCTGGAATTTCTTTGAACGATTGTTCCCGAGAAATCCCAAGGATGACCCCCATACTGATCAGGGAAACCATCATAGAGGAGCCACCCGCTGAGATGAAGGGGAGTGTTACACCTGTCAGTGGTATGGTATTTGTAACACCGCCGATATTAATAAAGGCTTGAATGGCGAACATAACCATAATGCCAACACCGGCTAACATCCCAAACAAGTCTGGACAGCGGACTGCAATTAGGATACCGCGCCAAATGAAAACGAGATAGACGAGAAGGAATAAAGAGCTGCCAATAAATCCGAGCTCCTCACCGATAATAGCAAAGATGAAATCGTTATGTGCTTCCGGTAAATAATGAAGCTTCTGAATACCTTGTCCGAATCCGGCGCCTGTTAATCCGCCGTGTCCGAAGGCATACAAGGATTGCACAACTTGCAAGCCTGATCCTTGTGGATCAGCGAAAGGATCCATAAACGAAGTTATTCGATCAATCCTAAAGTTAGAGTCGGTATTGCCTAATACCAAGTACAATAGAACAGCTATTCCAAGGACTACCGTCAGAATAGTACCTAGATAAAAAATATGTTTGAGGTTGGAGCCACCAACCACAATAACAATGGCTGAACACGTCAAGAGAATCATACAGGAACCGAAATCAGGCTGTAAGAGGATCAAGCCGCACACAAATCCAACGATCACGATGGCAGGGAATAATCCCTTACTAAAGCTCCTGAATTTCTCTTCTTTATTGCTGATCAAAGAGGCTAGATAAAGAATGACAATCAACTTGGCAAACTCGGTTGGTTGTATCCCGTATCTTCCCAGTGAGTACCAACTGCTCGCGCCATTCGCTTTACTCGTGAATACGACAAAAACTAACCCGATCACAATGAAGAAAAAAGCAGGGATGACGAGTTTTTTTAATTTCGTGTAATGGACATTCATGCAAAATAACATACCAATCGTACCGATGCCGACAGCAACTATTTGCTTTCTTGTGAAGAACCAAGGGTCATCCCATCGATAGGCACTTGTCATTGAGCTTGCGCTGAACACCATAACTAAACCAAAACAGACCAATACAAAGGTTAGTAAGAGCAGCAGAAAATCCGGTGTTCCTCTTCGAGGGGGATTCATGCTGATTCCTCGCCTAGTCTGCTAATAATTGTTGCAGTTGGTCTAATTTTTGTTTGGAGATTTTGAGCACGTTCTCAGGGATTGCTGAATTGTAATCCAAGCCATGAGGGAACGTTTCTTTGCCTATGTAAGCTTCTTCTAGATATAATACGGCATAAGGAGATTCTAGCTTGCCAGTTTCTACACGTGCGTTTACGCGCAAGAAGTAGACAGCTTTGCTTGCTTTATCTTCCATTTTGAAATCGTAAGTAGCACGAGTGTATTCCCATTGCCAGCGAACGAAACCAAGTTTAGTTGTTACTTCGTCCAAGTGAGCCAAATCGCTTTTTAGGCCTTTTAAGCCAGTTGCTTCAATAATCAATTTTAACGCCTCCATATTGTACGTATGCATTCTTTTCTCATGATAGTATGTTTCTAAGGGTTCTGCAAGTCGATTGGCGTGTGTAAATTCTAATATTTGATGGCACTTTAAAGATGAAACCAGGATTGATATTTGATAGAATAGGTTTCAAGAGATCATTTTTAGATAAAAGTAAGTGATCAAGAACGGGAGGTGGATGTATCTTATGAATCAATTTCACGAAGATCTCCAAGCGATATATGAAGAAATGGTGGGCTGGAGACGTTATTTGCATCGGAATCCTGAGCTCTCCTACCATGAGTATCAGACGGCAGAGTTTGTAACTAAACATCTGCTTAGCTGGGACATTGAAGTGCGTACAGGCGTAGGCGGGAACGGTGTTGTCGGTTTGCTTCGCGGCAGCGGCGAGGGACCGACAGTTGCTCTTCGTGCTGACATGGACGCACTTCCGATTCAGGATGAGAAGAACTGTGACTATACATCAACGAAGAACGGGATTATGCATGCCTGTGGACATGATGCACATACATCAACTTTGCTCGGAATTGCTAAGGTAGCTAGCATGCATCGGGCAGAACTTAAAGGGAATTTGGTCTTTCTGTTCCAGCATGCAGAAGAGATTTCTCCTGGCGGCGCTGACTCGATGATTAAAGCTGGAGCCCTGGATGGCGTAGACGCAGTGTTCGGCGTTCATTTATGGACGCCGTTCCCTGTTGGACATGTCTACACGCGATCAGGGGCTTTCATGGCCGCGCCAGATGAATTTACCATCCGGGTACAAGGGAAAGGTGGCCATGGCGGTTTACCTCACCAAACGATCGATAGTGTATATGTTGCTTCACAATTAGTCGTTAACATGCAATCCATTGTAAGCCGACAAGTAGACCCTGTAGAACCTTGTGTCGTTAGCATTGGCTCCTTCCATGGCGGCACTAGCTTTAATGTGATTGCTGAAACAAGTGTACTCAATGGTACCGTACGTACCTTCAATCCTGAGTTAAGACAAGATGTGAGATCGCGGATTGAGAGAATTGTGCAGGCAACTTGTGAGATGTCTCAAGCAACGTATGAGCTGGATTATAAGCTCGGTTATCCAACGGTTATCAATGATCCCAATGAAGCAGCTCGTTTCTTTCAAGTAGGTGCAGCCATGTTTGGTGAAGAGAACGTACATGAATCTCCACTTATTATGGCCGGAGAAGACTTTTCCTATTATTTGCAAGAGAAGCCAGGATGCTTCATGTTTGTAGGTGCTGGTAATGTTGAAGCTGGCATTATATATCCTCATCATCATCCGAAGTTCGACATTGATGAAAAATCCATGCTAAACGCGGCGAATTTGCTGCTGTCTATGGCCTTGGATTATATGGCATGAATGCCCTCGGAACTTTGGTGAATGCTAATGTAGCAGTAATTTGTTGCAATACATGACATCAAGGAGGATGATGAAATTGCCAGACAAGAAAGTAAAGGAAATCATGAGTAAAGATTGCGTGACGGTTACCCTGCTGGATAATGTGTTCGAGATTGCCTTGAAGATGAAGCAGCACGATATTGGGTTTGTTGGGGTACTCGATGGGAATAAGTTCATAGGCGGAGTAACAGACCGGGATCTAGTTGTTCGAGGCTATGCGGAAAAACATTCAGGGTCAACGGCTGTGGAAACCGTTATGACGAAAAATATGATCACAGTTGATCCCAATACATCTGTTGAAGAAGCCGCAAAAATCATGGCACAAAATCAAATCAGGCGGTTGCCGGTTATCGAAAATGGTGAGCTTGTTGGTATTGTAGCTATTGGTGATTTGGCTGTTAGAGGCAGTTTTGAAGACGAGGCTGGCGAAGCGCTAAGCCGAATTTCGCAAGAACGCACACCAGTAGGTAGTCATTAAGCAAGCTTATCTTGGTTCTATAGCAGCTTTTCCCAATTCTGAGGGAAGCTGCTTTTTTTTCGCTAATTTCTCTTTACGAGGTGTATCCAAGTAAGCGATAATAAGAAACGAATTGGGTGAAGGGGGTCCGTATAGAAAAGATGAACAAGTTTGAAGACAACGCTTCCATTGGTTTTATCATTCTAGATTCAAACTGGCATTTTATATACGCAAACGATTATGGCGCAAGTGTATTAAATCGATCACCTGAAGAACTTCTTGGTAAAATGGCTTGGACCGAGTTTCCCGCTACGATTAGACATGCAACTTATAGTCATTTTCATGAAGCTCGGAGAAATGGGAAAGAAATTGCTTTTAAGGAATATGTGAAGCCTTCAAACCAATGGATTCATGTAAATGCCTATCCTGTTGGTGACAACTTACATGTTATTATCCGTAAAACAGAGATGATTACGAATCATTCCGCCATTGAAAATGATCTATATCAAAAATATACAGACTATGTACAAGATCTCATTACATTGACAGCTGAGGATGGCACTCTACTTTATGTTTCTCCTTCGATTAAAAGCCTTCTTGGATATGAACTAGAGGATATGTACGGAGCTAATGTGTTGGCTTTTTGCCATCCCGAGGATATCGATGGGCTGAAGAAAATTTTCAAGATAGAAAATGGGTATGCGACGAATGACCAAGGAACAATAACCTGTCGATTCCTTCACAAGAAGGGATGGTATGTATGGTTCGAAAACAAATTCAAATGGTTGTTGGACGAACAGGGTAAACGCAGTCAGAAATTAGGGATTTGGCGAGATATTTCCGAACGAAAGATCGTTGAAGAACGTTTCATTCAGGCACAGCGTTTAGGTCAATTTGGCAGCTTCGAACGAGATTTAGAAGAGGATGAGATCACATGGTCGGATGAAATGTTCCGGATACATGGTTTTCAACCGGGTTTAAGGATAGATTTGAGTAAAATGATTGAGTTAATCCTACTTGATGATCGTGAGAAAGTAGCGCTTGCTTTTAAACAGGCCATACTGTGTGGTATGTCAGATATAGAATATAGAATTACACGTCAAGATGGGGAAGTTCGTCATTTACGTACCCAAATCGAACGTGTCGGTTTAGAGGGTGGTCGAATGGCAGTTCGTGGACTTGTTCATGATATAACCATTCACAAGCAAATCGAAAGTGAACTTATCCAAAGTAAAGCGAAATTGGAAATTGCGCAAGAAATTGCAGGCTTGGGGCATTATGAGTGGGATGTAATTCATAATGTGGTGTATTTATCCGACGAAATGACTGCATTATTTGGTTGCAAAGATGCTGTTCAACAGTTGCCTATTGAAGCCCTTCTTGAAAGTATTCACCCAGATGACCTGTCTATAACGAAGGCAGCTATTAAAAATGCTCTTCATGAAGGATCATTGGATCTCGTCTATAGGGTTGTGGTTAGAGAGGATGTACGAATATTGCATACCTTAGCAAGAACTTCGTATGACGAGTGGGGAAGAGCCCTCTGTTTATTCGGTACAGTCCAGGATATCACGGTCCAGAAACAGACGGAAGAGCTGCTCCGTAAAACGGAGAAATTGCATGTTGCTGGCCAATTGGCGGCTGGCATAGCACATGAGATTCGCAATCCGCTGACAGCGCTGAAGGGCTTTGTGAAACTGATGTGCTATGCGAACGAAGAGAGTAAACTGCGCTATTATCACATTATGCAAGAAGAGTTTAATCGCATTGAGCTGATTCTAGGTGAGCTGCTGATCCTCGCGAAGCCGCAAGCTGTTGCCTACATGCCTCACGGCCCATTAGCGATTCTTGAAGAAGTGATTCAATTATTAAATACGGAAGCGATCATGAACAATGTTGAGATTATGTTAAATGCCAAAACGATTCTTCCGGCGGTCAAATGTGAGCGCAATCAAATAAAGCAAGTTTTTGTGAATGTCATTAAAAATGCGATCGAAGCAATGCCTTCTGGCGGTACTTTGATCATTACAGCACGAATGCAAGGTAATGACGTCGTATTGGAGTTTGTCGATCAGGGTCAAGGCATCTCGGAGGATAGACTGCCGCGAATTGGCGAGCCTTTCTATACGACGAAGGAAAAAGGGACGGGCCTCGGCATGATGGTGAGCTTTACGATCATTGAGGAGCATCATGGTTTTATCCGCTATCAAAGTAAGCTTGGAGTCGGAACAACGGTAAACATACAATTACCAGCTTTTGTTCAGTAAACTTGTCCCACTGAGGTGTAACTGTCAAAGTTCGCAATAAGGTAGTCAATCTGCGACAAGATGCCTTTCCGTAAATATGCTAAAGTGAAAACGTGCTTAATAATTGTGAATCTGACAAGAAAAAGGTGACGTACAGTGGAGAAAGTAAGGATTGGTATCGTTGGTCTGGGGAACATGGGAACCGGACATGCCAAATATTTGGTGAAAAATGAAGTGAAGGGCGGCGTACTTACCGCTATTTGTGAACCACGAGCAGATCGCCTAGAGTGGGCAAAAGAAAATTTAGGTGAAGGTGTCCAATTATTTGACAATCTTGACGATTTTCTAGCTTCTGGATTGATTGATGGGGTTTTGATCGCAACACCTCACTATGATCACCCTGAAACAGCTGTACGTGCATTCCAAGCAGGCTTACATGTTATTTGTGAGAAACCGGCGGGTGTGTATACAAAGCAAGTGCGTCAAATGAACGAAGCTGCTGCAGCTTCAGGTAAAGTATTCAGTATGATGTACAACCAACGTACAAATCCTTTATATAAGAAATTAAAGGATTTAGTTTCTTCTGGCGAGCTTGGTGAAATTCGCAGAACTAACTGGATTATTACAAACTGGTATAGATCCCAAAGCTATTACGATTCAGGCGGCTGGCGTGCAACATGGGCTGGTGAAGGCGGCGGCGTACTCATTAATCAGGACCCGCATCAATTAGACCTATGGCAGTGGACGATCGATATGATGCCGAAGCGTGTTCGCGCATTCTGTTATTTCGGTAAACACCGCAATATCGAGGTCGAAGATGATGTAACTGCATTTGTTGAGTATGAAAATGGCGCGACAGGTCTGTTCGTGACTACGACAGGCGAAGCTCCCGGAACGAACCGTTTCGAATTGTCAGGCGACCGTGGCAAGATTGTCATTGAAGACGGTAAATTGACCTTCTGGCGTTTACGTGTATCGGAAAGAGAATTCAATGAAACGTACAAAGGCGGCTTCGGTCAACCTGAATGCTGGAAATGTGAAATTCCAGTTGAAGGTACAGAAACAGGCCACATGGGGATCACACAGAACTTTGTTGATGCCATCCTGCATGGTACGCCATTGATCGCACCAGGAGCAGAAGGCATTAAAGGTTTGATGATTTCCAATGCGATTATGCTCTCGACGTTCACAGACAACTGGGTTGATTTGCCGATTGATGAGGATCTGTTTGAGCAGCATTTGCAAGAGAAAATCAAAAACTCCAAAACGAATAAAGAGGCTGGCTCCTTTAAAACACTTGATGTCTAAGAAGATGATGGGGGAAATTCGATATGCAAAAGAATGATGGCATGAATTATGCTCCGAAAGGGAAACCGAACCTTGTTGTTCAAAAAGGGGAGTTTACCTTCGCGGTCATCGCGCTGGATCATGGCCATATTTATGGCATGAGTAACGGACTTCTGGAAGCAGGCGCTGAACTGAAATGGGTGTATGATAAAGATCCTGCGAAAGTAGCGGCATTTGTAGAAAAGTTTCCTCAAGTTCAGGTGGCTGCTTCTGAAGAGGAAATCTTTCACGACCCAGAAGTGAAGCTAATTGCTGCCGCTGCTGTACCTTCTGAGCGTGGCCCGTTAGGCATTCGCGCGATGGAGCATGGCAAAGACTATTTTACAGATAAAACCCCGTTCACTTCCTTAGACCAGCTTGCTGATGCGAAGGCTGCAGTACTCGCAACAGGACGTAAATATGCTGTGTACTTCAGTGAGCGACTACATGTGGAAAGTGCTGTTTTCGCTGGTCAATTGATTGAAGAGGGCGCAATTGGACGCGTTGTTCAAGTCATTGGTCTAGGACCTCACCGTTTGAATGCATCAAGTCGTCCAGATTGGTTTTTTGAGAAAGATAAATACGGTGGTATTCTGTGCGATATCGGCTCTCATCAAATCGAGCAATTCCTCTTTTATTCGGGCTGTAAGGATGCGACAGTGGCTAGTAGTAAGGTGGCGAATTATCATGCGAAGGATTATCCGGAGCTTGAGGATTTCGGCGATGCCACACTTATTGGGGACAATGGAGCAACGAATTATTTCCGTGTAGACTGGCTGACACCAAACGGCTTGGGGACATGGGGGGATGGACGTACATTGATTCTTGGAACCGAGGGGTATATCGAGCTGCGTAAATATATTGATATTGCTCGAGATCCGCAAGGGGATCAGCTTTACCTTGTCAACCAACAAGGAGAAAAGCACTACAGTCTGCATGGACAAGTAGGCTTTCCATTCTTCGGTCAGTTGATCTTGGATTGTATTCATCGTACGGAAAATGCCATGACACAAGCTCATACGTTCAAAGCGGCTGAATTGTGTTTACTTGCCCAAACGAAAGCCGTTCGTGTGGAGTAGTTTCACACATCAGTTGAATGAAGTTTTTTAATGGGACGGATAATTGCCGTTTAGCATGATAGCATAATTGCACATTCAATTTAAAACTCGGGTAGTTTAGCGGTAAAATCGCTAGCTGCCCGTTTTGTATTTCCGTCGTCACCGTTGTTCTCGGTAGTAAGCAAAGACCAAGCCCGTGCATGGCGCATTTTTTGATCGTTTCATAGTTATTGATCTCATATGTGATTGTGTATTGCACATTGTGCTTGCGCAGCATCGTTTCGAATAGCTTCCGGCAACGTCCGCCTGAGATGGACATCAGGATTTCAGAGCCATTGAGATCCTCCGCGACGATCGCAGTTTTCACTGCTAAGTGATGATCAGGTGCCGCTACAATCACAAATTCCTCTTCTTGGATCGTCCTAAATATTAAATCAGGATCGCTAAGTTCCTTATCGACGATGAATCCTAAATCGCATTCGCCTGCCTTCAGCGCGCGTGACGTATCATTTTCCAATAATTCATTTATGGTGATCGTAATGTTTGGAAAGCACTTTTTGAAAGCTCCGAGGAACGGAGGCAGCATATAGGAGAAGAGTGTTGTTTCGTGCGTGCCGATCATGAAGCTTCCTGTCGTTTGGCCGGCCACATTGATTTTGGATTCCTCATATAGCTTCAATATCTTCGCAGCATAACGAAGTAGAATTTCCCCCGCAGGCGTCGGTCTCATCTTTTTATCGATGCGTTCAAAGATTTCGACCCCGTATTCGATCTCCAGTTTTTGAATCTGTGAGGTCACACTGGACTGGGCATAGCCCAATTTTTCCGAAGCTTTCGTAAAGTTTTGCCATTTGGCTACTTCAAGCAGTGTTTTGTATAACGTAAGATCCATAGGCATGCACTCCTCAATCATCACTATTTTCGATCGAACCGATCATTTATTATAGATAACTCTGGTACTTCCTGCCATGTTAAAATCAATTCCAACCAAAGGATGGGGGGAATTACCATGTGGAACTTATACGAGATAGATAAAAAATACGAGGCTCACGTGAAAGAAGTTGAAGCGCGCTCGAGGAAAGCACATTGGTACGAGAAAGTGGATATTAAGGGACTGCATACGCACAAAGTTGTTCGCTGGTTACCACTAGGTGTCGTGCTGGTTATTGGTTATATCTCCCTACGTGAACTCTTTTGAGATACGTTAGCATGGAGACAATGTTTAAATCAAGTACTTTCCCTTCATACTAAGGAAAAAGGAGGGAGTATGCGATTGACATATGATCCAGCAAGACCTCTGATTATTCAGAGTGATTTATCGATCCTTCTCGAAACGCATCATCCTGAATTTGAGATGCTCCAGGGTAAGCTGGCTCGATTCGCTGATTTGGTCAAAAGCCCAGAGCATCTTCATACGTATCGGATTACACCGCTATCCTTATGGAATGCTGCCGCGGCAGGTATGGCACTGAATGAAATGACAGCGTGCTTGCAGCAATATGCTAAATTCGGTGTTCCTCCTGCAGTGCTTAACTTAATTCGTAAATACACGAATAGATATGGGCTCCTGCGCATGCTGCATGTGGGGAGTGAGCTCTTCTTGGTAAGTGAGGATACCGTCGTATTTAAAGAAATTTGTGCCTATGATTCTTTACAAAAATATCTCAAGGACACCCGTGGTGAACGGGCTATTGCTATATCACCGAGTTACCGCGGGATTCTGAAGCAAGAATTAATGAAGCTGGGCTATCCGGTAGAGGATTTGGCGTCGTACCGCAGCGGCGAATTTCTGAAGATTCCATGGCGAGAGGAAGACGAGTCGGAAGAACCGTTCCAATTGCGTGATTATCAAAAGCAAGCGGTAGATGCTTTTCAGCAGGTAGGTCACGGCGGGAGCGGTGTACTTGTGCTTCCTTGCGGAGCGGGAAAGACGGTAGTAGGTATTGCCGCTATGGCGAAAGCAAGCTGTGCGACATTGATCCTTACCTCCAACGTTACCTCAGTGAAGCAGTGGAAGCGCGAAATACTGAACAAAACGGGCCTAACGAGTGATCAGGTAGGTGAGTATAATGGCACCACGAAGGAGATTAGGCCCATCACTATTGCCACTTATCAAATTCTAACTCACCGTGGGAACAAGGAGGCCGAGTTCTCGCATTTGCGGATATTTAGCGAGAGGGAATGGGGCCTCATCATCTATGATGAGGTTCACCTGCTGCCCGCACCTGTTTTCCGTGCGACTGCTGAGATACAAGCTACACGCAGGCTAGGTTTAACAGCAACGCTGATTAGAGAAGATGGACTAGAAGGCGATGTTTTCTCCTTAGTCGGGCCCAAGAAATATGACATGGCTTGGAAGCAACTTGAAACGATGGGATGGCTCGCCAAGGTTACTTGCCAAGAAGTGCGCGTTCCTCTGTCTATGCAGGATCGTGATCGTTACAGTGCTTCAAGCTCTAGGCATCAATTCCGAATTGCAGGGGAGAATGTCGCGAAGCTGGAGGTTATTGATCATTTATTGAAGCTTCATCCGGATGAGCCAACGCTAATTATCGGCCAGTATATTGATCAGCTGGAACAGATTGCAGCCCACACAGGTGCACCCATGATATGTGGCAGCATCCCACATGAACGTCGTGAGGAGCTGTATGAGCGGTTCAAAAAGGGGCAGCTGCCACTGCTTATCGTGTCTAAGGTAGCGAACTTCGCTGTGGATCTACCGGATGCTGCTATCGCCATTCAGGTCTCGGGCAGCTATGGTTCCAGGCAAGAAGAAGCGCAGCGACTAGGGCGTATACTCCGTCCGAAGAGAAATGGCGAAAACGTAGCCGTCTTTTATTCTCTCGTCAGCTCAGACACGAAGGAACAGGATTTTGCGATGAAGAGGCAATTATTTCTCGTTGAACAAGGCTATCAGTATGAGATAACAAGCTGGAATCAAGCGGCAAGATGAGGGGAGATATGTTATGAAGTACGAACAGGTGGAAAGGAAAATGCCGCTTTCGTTAAAGGAGCTTATTCTAAGACAACCCTGGTGCTCTGCATTTCGTACGACTAGGGAGTCATTAGGAGAGGTGCTCACGCGACCTCATCACCTAATCGAACTCTATAAGGAGCTTTCTTCAGATGAGAGGCGTACGTTACGACTTGTGATGTCAACATTTGGCTGCCTTTCTTTTACTGGCGAGCGATTGGAGAAGGAAGCGACGCTCCAAATGGCAGGCGCTCAAGTTAGCTTGGGTCTATGGGGACTTCGTCGATACGGCATCATTGTTGCTTTCCGCAAATCATGGGGGGAACAGTTATTTATGTTACCTGAAGATGCTTTTGCCGGTTGGCAGAGCTTATTATTTCCTTTCGAACTGAACCCCATGAGGGAACCAGAAAGCCAACTCGAATTTGTGGGAACAGAGGTCATTGGCGAGCGCTACTTAGATTGGGATGAAGACATCCAAGTGAATCCCAGAGGACTGGCACAGCAATTGTTTCATTTTATGGTAAACTGTTCGCAGCAGCCTGCGCTTTCCCTTACGAATAAAGGAACCTTACATAAAAAGCAACTACAGAAGCTTACTGAACATGTGAGCCTGCCGAGAAGAATTATCACGATGTCAGGACTTACTTACGCATTTACTGACGTGTATGATGAACCTGCCGCGTTAATGCTTGAAATGGCCTTGCGGATGGGCTTTCTTTATAAAAATGAAGCAAGCATCAGCCTCCTAATCAATCATCGACACTTTCATGAGTGGCTCCAAGGCTCCTATGAACACCAGCAAACTCAGCTGTATCGCATTTGGCGACAGGCTTTAATACCAGCGCCAGTTTGGTTAGAGCATGGAATCTCGTTCATGGAGAGGGGCGCTGTTTCTCAATGGTATAACCTACATGAGTTGACCCAAGCTATCCGATCCAGCTGTTCGATCGTCTGTAAATCGATGGATGAGGCGGATCTTCGACAGGAATTGATTACAGCATGGGTCAAGCCGTTGACTGCGTTTCGTTTTCTCGAGTTAGCCAAAGATCAAGAAGATCAGCTCTGGTTCAGATGGCTAATCAATCCTCTGCCTCCTAATGTGGTTGCGAGGGCGAACTCTCATAATGAGTCGCAGCTCGAAACCACGCCTTCACTCTACGTTCAGCCAGATTTCGAGTTGCTGCTTCCTCCTGATGCTACTCTTCTTCTTGAGTGGCATATTGCGGCGTTTGCTGACCTCCAGAACGCTGATCTCGTTCGAACCTATCGTTTGACCAAGGAAAGCTTTCAACGCGCGTTAGATCATGAACTGAAGAGCGCGGACGTGATTCACCTTCTCCAAGCGAATGCTTATTATGAAGTTCCAGAACAAGTCGTCATTACCTTACAGCAGTGGGAGAATCAGAAGGACAAGCTCTATGTAGAGGATGTAACACTGCTTCGCTGTCAATCTATTGATGTTGCCGAAGCTCTGCTTCGAAATGAGAAGTGCCGTAGCTTGCTCGGGGATCGCATTGGCGAATCCAATTTTATTATTTCTCGTGAGCATGTGAAACATTTGACGAAATGCTTGGAAACGATGGGCTTCCATCCCAAGCGCAGTCTCCCATCAAACACGCCTGTGGAAGGGGAAGGGGAGCGCATAAATGAGGCAGTCATAGGCCTTTGTTACTCCAGAGACACGATTCAGCTCTATGAAATTGATCCGCATCTTCCGCAACTAGCCGATATATATCCGGATATGCAGCAAATCCCTATGAGTTGGCTTAAGGAGTTCCGAGACTATCATGCCTCCACACGCAAAGATATGATTCGCAAAGCCATCGAGTGGAAAAGTGTACTGCAGCTGCGGAAAGAAGGCCGCGACTGTTTGATTATTCCGCGGATGCTGCGAGAGGATCGGGCAGGTTGGATTCTGGAAGGCTGGGAAGAATATCAGGAGATTTCATGGTCAAGCGAGGACTGGAATGAGATGAAGCTCATTTTACCAGGAATCAACGATGGGTGTGTGCGAGAAAAGGAAGAAACTCTTGGCGAACTGTGATATGATAGAAGTGTTATAGACTTTTTCGAGAGGAAGGATGGGGGTTGTCGTAATGTTACAAACAATGGAAACAGAAACACTGGATATGTCGGCTATCCTTATGCAGGCCTACGACATGGGTGACATGATTAATTCTTCTGCGGAAGTTGCAGATTATTTATATTGGAAGACTGCGGTTGAGAACAGCAAGGAAGTTAAAGATTTGCAAGCTGTGTTTGCTAGGAAGAAAGATGCCTTTGAGGAATGCGAGCGTTTCGGACATTACCATCCAAGTTATCATGATGCGTTAGCGGCAGTGAATGAAGTGCAAGAGAAGCTGCTTGCAGTCGAGGCGGTTCGCAAGTATAAAGAAGCTGAGGATCGCTTGGACGACTTGTTGTTCACCGTCTCAACGACGATTGCTCATGCGGTATCGGATTCAATTAAAGTGCCAAGCAACAATCCCTTGCCAACCGGCAAAGGCTGCAGCTCCGGTGGAAGCTGCAGCGGGAACTGCGGTTAAGTTGACCTAAAGGCAGAAATCGGGGCGGATACGTCCGACCTCGGTTCCTTGCCAGTTCTGAACGACAGGCGTATGGAAAGCTGCAAGCTCGCGGACCTCATCTTCCGTGAGATAGCCTAGCTGCATCAATGCTTCCGTTACCGCGGGATACAAGGCACGAAGATTGCCGTCTTCTACTTTTAAAACGAAGCCGATGGCTTGTTCTGGTATAGATATGGCGAAGATTCCTTCAGCGCCCATTTTACCTACGATTCGACCCTTTGTTACCTCGATTAATCGCGTATCGAAGCGATCGCTTCCTGCGAGGAATTGAGGATATTTTCGCACAGCATCGACAATTATCTGGCAAGCGTTTGCACGCTCTGCAGATAGCCCCTTAGGGTTCCCCAAACGGGCAAAAGCCAGTGCGAGGCGGTCGATAGGCATTCCGAAAACAGGAACGCCACAGCCGTCGATACCGAGCTCCATCTGTTCCTTAGGTACATCTGACATAGCGCTTACGGCATCCAACATCAACTGTTGAACAGGATGATCTGGGCTCATGTAGGTATCAGGTGAAGCCCCTAGATGGCTGCTTAGGGATAGCATACCCGAATGTTTGCCCGAGCAATTGTTGTGCAAGGTTGAGGGGGACTCCCCGCGTTCGCGCATCGCCTGTGCGGTTGGCGCATGGAATGGTTCGTGAGCACCGCATTGCAGGTGCTTGGCATGATACCCAAGCTTGCCCAGCATGCCGCGGGCCGTGCTCACATGCTCAGCTTCCCCATTGTGGGAAGCGCAGCATAAGGCAATTTCGGCTTCTGACAGGCCGAAATGATCAGCGGCGCCGGATTCAATGACCGGCAATGCTTGAATCAACTTCGCCGTCGAACGGGCGAAGGTAAGCAGGTGCGGATCGCCTGCACTGTGCAGGAGCGTTCCTTGGGTGTCCACGACAGCAAGGTGGACGCGATGTATACTTTCAGTAATGTTTCCACGAGATACGCGGACAATTATTTCTGATGGCTTCATGTTGTGAGATCACTCCATACTAGGATTATTGAAAAGAGGTTGCAATCATGATGATTGAGCGTAGCGGATTAATCATTTGGGTAAACGATATCAAAGCCGCCAGAAATTTGGAGCGGTTCGGTTCCCTTCATTACATATCCAAGAAAATGAATTATGCAGTTCTTTATATACACGCCAGTAAATTGGAAGAGACGACACGCAGCCTACTTAAGCTGCCTTACGTCAAAAAGGTAGAGAAATCCTACCGTAATGAAATTAAAACGGAATATAGTAGTGACGTGCCTGACAAAACTAGATTTTACACGCTTTGAGGCTGTAGTGCAAAATGAAAGCTTCGCGAGAAGCTTTTTTTTGTTTTTTGTCCACATTAGACTGTTGTTGCTATTTATTGAACAGCATTGATAGAAGTTTTCTCAATTTTCCGAAAATTAGGCATAGTTTTTTGTCTTCATAAATACTTATTAATAATTTTATATATTCTTCCATGGGAAAAAAAGTTATAATACAGTAAAATATAACTTACAGAACATCAGGGAGTAGGTATTAGGTCCCATTTAAATAGGAAAGGGGATGTGATCATGAAAGATAAAGTTATGGGGAGATGGAGTACTTACGAGCCATTCTTCGTACAGCTAGGTGATAAGAAAGTGGCGGATATCGTGATCACGAATCATGCAAAGCTGAGATGGAGCGATCGTATTTCAAGCAGTAACAATTCACTCGAGGAAATTTGCGCTTTCCTTTGGGAGAAGCTTAAAAATGATAGCATGGTCCCTTACTACCGGAACGAGGAAGATGTCTATCTCATTGACGATGATTTGGTAGTTGTGGCTGAATTTTCACATTTAGAGCATGAGACAGATCTTGTAGGCAATCCTCTGCACAAAATGATTATAGTTACCTTTCTCGGTAAAATGTCAGAGACTATGGAGCTGCGCGATTTAAAGTCGTACTATTCCTGGTTGAGGCATTCTCGTCGTATGACATTGATTAAGAATAGTCGCAAGCGTCGCTAATCGTTCAATTGATCAGAGTATGTCTGGGGCAGACATACTCTTTTTTGGCGTATTGATGGACTGCGCGGGTTCGATTTCATATAATGGAAGCATAGAGAGGCGGTATACTATGGCACTTAATTTTCATCAACTCCACATTTTCTATACCGTTGCGGAAAAAGGCAGTTTCTCACACGCGGCCGGTGCTTTACATATGACACAACCTGCTGTGACGATGCAGGTACAGTCGCTTGAGGATTACTTTGGTGTGAAGCTCTTTCATCGCAGCACGAAGAAGATTGAATTGTCCGAGGCTGGAAGAGCGCTGCTGCCTTTTGCTAAGAATAGCATTGAACTCATTCGTGACACCGATGTCGCAATGTCGAAATTTACGATGATGATTGAAGGTCGGCTTCAGCTAGGGGCCAGCTTAACAATGGGGGAGTATATCTTACCTCGCCTCTTGGGCCCATTCAGCAAGGATTACCCCAATATTTCCGTATCGATGAAGGTGATGAACACCGCTCAGATTTTGGACGAGGTGCTCAGTCATCAACTCAATTTCGGTCTAGTTGAAGCGCCGATTCATCATCCGGATGTTCACACCGAACCGATTCTCAGCGATGAGCTTCGTCTGATTGTACCAACGGATCATCCACTTGCGGATGTTGAAGTTGTTAAATTGGAGGAACTATTGAAGTACCCTTTTGTGCTGCGTGAGCAAGGTTCTGGTACTAGGAGGGTCATGGAGGAAGAATTCGCTCGCTGCAACATGGATTGTTCCACGATGAAGATCGTGATGGAGCTTGGAAGCACAGGGGCCATTAAATCAGCTGTTGAAGCGGGGCTAGGTATTTCAATTCTTTCTCAATCGTCTGTGAAGCATGAGGTAACGTTGGGTCTTTTTAAAGTAAAGGAAATCGAGAATATCGTGTTTGAGCGCAGCTTTTATGCGATTTACTTAAACTCGACCTTGCTGCCAATTTCGGCAGTTAGCTTTATGACTTTCTTGAGACAAGAGGATTTAAGCCGTTTTCTATGAGAAGGGATGAGATGGACTGCTCAGTGAACAATACGCTCAATGAGGTTCGTCTACGATAATTGGAAGCAACTAGGGGGGATCGAATGGAAGCAGATTTGCATTCACATACAACGGCCTCAGACGGGACGCAATCGCCAAGAGCAAACGTACAGATGGCTTTGGACGCTGGCTTGGGGGCTATTGCGATCACGGATCACGATACCATTTCCGGGGTAGCTGAAGCACTTGAAGCGGGTACAGAGCTAGGCATCATGGTCGTACCTGGGGTTGAAATTTCAACGGTCGCGAATGGACAAGACATCCACATTCTTGGCTATTTCATCAATATAGAGGATGAACAATTTTTACAGCGCTTGGCGTCTTTGCGTGAAACTAGGGATACCCGCAACGAGATGATCATTGCGCGGTTACAGGAGCTAGGCATCGAAATTACGATAGAGGAAGTCCTCAAAGAAGTAGCGAATGTGAAGCGAAAAGGGGATACAGTAGGGCGACCTCACATTGCTGCAGTGCTCTTAAATAAGGGCTATGTGAGCACGATCACGGAAGCTTTCGATCGCTATTTGGCAACAGGAGCGGCCGCGTACGCCAATCCACCTCGGATTGAGCCTGTAACGGCGATTACTTGGATTCATGATGCTGGAGGCAGTGCAGTTCTTGCGCATCCTGGCATTTATCACGATGACACGCTGGTTGAGGCCATTACCTCACAAGGACTAGATGGCATTGAAGTGTATCATGCCGACCATTCGCCAGAAGACGAAGAGAGATACAGGCTGCTTGCTAATCGCAAAGGTCTACAGATGACGGCAGGCTCTGATTTCCATGGTGTCCGAGATGGCGTTGCTTTCCATGCAGCTATTGGTTCGAAACGCATCGGAATGGATGTACTTGCGCATTTACAGTCTGTGAAGGAGGAACATTCATGAAGAAAATTCGTAAAGCCATTATCCCCGCAGCGGGACTAGGCACTCGTTTCTTGCCCGCGACTAAAGCGCAGCCGAAGGAAATGCTGCCCATCGTTGATAAACCGGCTATTCAGTATATTGTGGAAGAAGCGATTGAGTCGGGGATTGAAGATATCATCATTGTTACGGGACGTAACAAGCGGGCGATCGAGGATCATTTCGACAAATCCGTTGAGCTGGAGATGATGCTTGAGGAAAAAGGGAGCAAGCAGCTCCTTGAGATTGTGAAGTCCGTTTCTAATTTGGCAGATGTTCATTACATACGTCAGAAGCAGCCGCTGGGTCTAGGTCACGCCATTCTCTGCGCGCGCAAATTTATAGGGGATGAGCCTTTCGCTGTTCTGCTTGGCGATGACATTCTCCAATCTTCTCCTCCGGGACTTAAGCAGATGATGGATATTTATGAGCAAACGGAAACCTCGGTTATTGCGGTACAAGAGGTACCTTGGGCCGATGTCAGCAAGTACGGTATTATCTCTCCAGCGGCAAGCTGCGATAATTATCGACTGATTGAGGATTTGGTAGAGAAACCAGATCGAGATCAGGCGCCATCGAATCTTGCTGTTATCGGGCGTTATATTATCATGCCTGAAATTTTCCGTATTTTAGAGCGTCAAGAGCCTGGGCGCGGCGGTGAGATTCAATTAACGGACGCTTTGCGCGTCCTGAATAAGGAACAGCAGATGGCAGCTTACCTGATGCAGGCGAAGCGGTATGATGTGGGGGACAAGATGGGTTATATTGAAGCCACGATTGAGTTGGCTTTACAGCGTCCAGACTTGCAAGACCAAGTAAAGGCCTATTTACTTTCATTAATTAAGCAATGGGACAAGCAGTAGCCTATTTATATGATAAAAAACCTATCGAGATCTAGGATCCCGATAGGTTTTTTTGCATGTTCATTTGATGGTCACTTTCAATTGTTTAATCTCGTCCTCTTCTGGCGTCACATAAAGTGTCTTCTGATTCACATAAATCACAAATCCGGGCTTCGAGCCGTTCGGCTTATGAACATGCTTGATTGTCGTGTAATCAACAGGGACTTGACTCGAATTCTTGGCTTGACTGAAATAAGCGGCTAGCTGTGCGGCTTCAAGCAAGGTCGTGTCACTATATTCACCGCGTATGACGACATGGGAGCCAGGGATATCCTTCGTGTGCAGCCAGGTATCCATGGAAGATGCAAGCCGGTTCGTTAGATATTCGTTTTGCGTATTATTTTTCCCAACATAGATTGGGACGCCCTCAGTGGACTCGTAACAGGCTAGTGCAGGCTTATCTTTTTTCTTTTTCTTGCGCTGCTTCTTGTTGCGGTCACGCACATAGCCTTGCTCCATAAGCTCGTCGCGAATCTCTTCGATATCTGGCAGGGAGGCCACGCTCAACTGCTGAAGCAAGGTCGTCAGGTAGGTGATTTCTTGATGCGTTTGGGCAATTTGCTCCTCGACGATCACTGTGCTGTTTTTTAATTTGCTGTATTTTTTAAAATAGCGCTGTGCGTTTTCCGCAGGGCCGAGCAGCGGGTCCAAGTTGATCGTGATCATCGCCTGATCTTCATCGTAGTAATTGATGGCTTGGACTTCCTTGTCTCCCTTTTTAATCGTATGCAGGGAAGCCGTCAGCAACTCTCCAAGAATGCGAAATTTATCTGCGTCCTTGGAGTCTTCGACAGTATCCTGGAGTTTTTCCAGCTTTTTTACATTTTTATTTACTTCATTTTGTAAAAATTTTAATAAATCGGATACACGTTGTTTGACCGTATCTCTTTCAGCTTTGTCGCCATAGAACTGTTCCAAGCACGCGCTCGGCGTAGGATAAGACTTCGATGTGCCGATGATATGCGTAAGTGGCGTCATCGCGAAGAATAGCTTACCGGTCGTTTCTTGCTCCACAATAACCGGTTCATAGCGATCCTCGCGTATGGCGGTCATTACTTCACTGAACGCTTGCCAAAGCGCTGATGGATCGACTGCAGTTTTTCCCTGCATGCTGCGATACACAATTTCCTTGGCGATCAGTGGACTAAGTCCGCTGAATGCAGTAACCAATTGTTGTTCGGGTTTGATCTGATTTACAGTTTCGGAATCGACATCCGACGAAGTCGTGCTCTCTAGCGCTCGCATGAATGCGTCAGCATCGACCTCTAGCGGGTTTTGCTTATCCTGCTCGGGCGGTGTCACATATTTGCTTCCTGGCATGACGACACGATAGGAGCTAATCGCTGGCGTGACATGATGAATGCCATCCAGAATTGTTTCAGTTTCAGGGTCGAGAAGAATGATATTGCTGTGACGTCCCATAATTTCCACAATAATATGCTTGAGGGAGACATCGCCTAATTCGTCACGATGACGAATTTGGAAGCGAATCACCCGTTCCATGCCGATTTGTTCCACAGCTTCTATGACACCGCTCTCGCAATACTTGCGAAGCAGCATACAGAACATAGGAGCATCCATGGGATTCATGGTAACTTGTTCTGTCGTTTGAACCCGAGGATAGGTAGGGTTAGCGGAAAGCAGCAGCTTCACGTTCTGTCTTTGGGTACGAATCTGCAGCACAATATCATTTTCGCTCGGTTGATGAATTTTATTAATTCGGCCTCCGACATACATTTGAAGCTCGTGAACAATTGCATGAAGGACGAGTCCGTCTAAAGCCATGATGCATACAACTCCATTCTTTGGGGCTAGCTGCCATTTGCGTCTTGATCTTGCAACCAGTTCCATAGCTGACAGCTTTGCTAATCTCTATGATGCCATACTTTTCACAAAAACTTAAGGGGCTCTGGGCAGGAAAGATGATTTCAGGGATATTTTCCTGCTTGTCTGAATACAAATACGTATAAGTGTGAGACAAGATCAAGTGGATGTAGGAGGGAGAAGGGCGGATGAGTCAGAATAAGTGGTACCAGTTGAACTCGGAGGATGTCTTGCAGTTACAGCAGGTGAATATGCAGCAAGGATTGCCCTGGGAAGAAGCTTGGAAACGTCAGGCTGAGGTAGGGCGAAACGAGCTCTCAGAGGGGCAGCGTGTATCGCCAATCACATTGCTGTTGAATCAATTTAAAGATTTCATGGTGCTGGTCCTATTGGGGGCGACTCTGATATCCGGCTTACTAGGTGAATATTTAGATGCGATTACCATTGTCGTCATTATTGTGATGAATGGGATTTTGGGCTTTACCCAAGAATTTCGAGCGGAACGTTCACTTCGTGCACTGAAAGAGCTGTCTGCGCCTAATGCAAATGTTTGGAGAGAAGGAGCCGTTCATCAAATTCCTGCTCGTGATTTGGTTCCAGGTGATATTGTCTTTCTGGAAAGCGGCGACAGAGTCCCAGCGGATGTTCGGTTTCTGGAAACGAATGGCGTTTATATCGAGGAGTCTGCTCTAACCGGGGAGTCAGTTGCCGTAAGTAAAATAACTGCTCCTATCCCACACGAGGAAGTACCGCTTGGTGATCAGCGCAACTTGGGCTTCATGGGCACGATGGTTTCTCGTGGCACAGCAAAGGCGGTTGTCGTTCGGATCGGGATGAGCACGGAGATGGGTAAAATCGCGGATCTGATTCAAAATACAGAATCCATGGAAACACCGCTGCAGCACCGGTTGGAGCAGTTAGGTAAAATTTTAATTATCGTTGCCATTGCGTTGACAATTCTTGTTGTTGTAGCAGGTATTATGCATGGACAACCACCGTATGCAATGTTCTTGGCAGGTGTCAGCTTAGCCGTTGCTGCTATCCCAGAAGGGCTCCCAGCGATTGTAACGATCGCACTAGCTCTCGGCGTACAACGGATGATTAAACGGAAAGCGATTGTTAGAAAGCTGCCTTCGGTTGAGACATTAGGGTGTGCATCCGTCATATGCTCAGATAAAACAGGAACACTGACGCAGAACAAAATGACGGTGACCCATTTGTGGGTTGGCGGTGATGTACTTGAGGTAACGGGGGATGGCTATGCGCCGGTTGGCAATATTCTTCTAAGCGGCCAACATACAGACGTGCATAAGCATCCATCTCTTACAAAGCTGCTCCATGTGTCAGCTCTGTGTAACAACGCAACGTTAATTGAAGAAAAACAAGAAGCGAAGAGAAAGAAAGGCAAAGACGGCACAGAGGGACCTGCCTCAATTTGGAATATTAAAGGGGATCCAACAGAAGGAGCTTTAGTTGTTCTTAGTGCCAAGAGTGGAATTACGCAAGATTCGCTGAGTGAAAAATATAAAAGGATCGCCGAGTTCCCCTTCGACTCGGAGCGTAAAAGGATGTCTGTACTGGTGTCCTCTGAGAATGGCCGCATGGCTTGTACGAAAGGGGCGCCAGATGTATTGCTGCAGCATTGCAGTTACATTTTGTGGGATGGTAAAGTCATTCCATTCACCTCAACTCTGAAACAAAAGGTGATCTCAGCGAATGAAGGTATGGCCAAATCGGCGCTTCGTGTGTTGGGAATTGCGTATAAAGAACTTAAAGTTAGCGATCGGTATGATGACTATGAGGATGTTGAAAATGGGTTGGTCTTTGTAGGTTTAACGGGTATGATCGATCCTCCGCGCAAAGAAGTGCGTGAAGCGATTTCCAAATGTCGTAAAGCTGGCATCAAGACCGTTATGATCACAGGGGATCACCAAACGACAGCAGAAGCGATTGCGAAGCAGCTTGGCATGATTCCACCCAATGGCGTCAGCATGAGCGGTCAGCAGATCGGACAGTTCTCCGATGATGAACTCGATGCCAAAGTCAATGATACTTACGTCTATGCAAGGGTATCCCCTGAGCATAAGCTGCGTATTGTGAAATCGTTGCAACGCAATGGACACGTTGTTGCGATGACGGGTGATGGTGTCAACGATGCGCCAGCGATTAAGGCGGCTGATATCGGGATTGCCATGGGGATTACGGGAACCGATGTATCCAAAGAGGCATCTTCTTTAATTCTTAGTGATGATAATTTCTCGACGATCGTTGCGGCGATTGAAGAGGGGCGCAGTATTTATGAAAATATCCGTAAGTTCATTCGCTACCTGCTTGCGTCTAACGTTGGCGAGATTATGACGATGTTTATCGCCATGATGGCGGGACTTCCGCTTCCGCTCGTGCCTATTCAGATTTTATGGGTGAATTTGGTGACAGATGGTCTGCCAGCTATGGCACTTGGTGTCGATCAGGCCGAGAAAGACTTGATGCAGCATAAGCCGCGTTCGGCGAAGGAAAGTATTTTTGCTAGACGATTAGGTTGGAAAATTATTTCACGCGGTATGCTCATCGGGGTGTGTACATTGGGTGCCTTCTGGCTCATTTTACGCGTGAATCCTTCAGATGCGGAGACGTTATTGAAAGCACAAAGTGTCGCGTTTGCGACCTTGGTTATGGCCCAGCTCATCCATGTATTCGATTGTCGCAGTTCACGTTCGATTTTCCACCGGAATCCTTTGCAAAATAAGTACTTAGTTCTGGCTGTTTTGTCATCGCTGATTCTGATGCTCGGAGTTATGTATGTAGAAGCCCTTCAACCGATCTTCAAAACTGTACCGCTCGGCTGGAAGGACTGGATTCTCGTTCTCATTGCTGCTGGTATTCCAACCTTCTTAATGGGACTCGGCAGCGTCTTGTCGCCAAAACGCACCAAAGGATCAAGAGGTTCAAGCGCCTCCGTGTATAATAAATCGTCCAAACCTAGCTTTAGATAAGGGACGTGGAAAGAGCTGCCGGAGGCGGCTTTTTCTTTGTCTTTTTGCCGGCAAGCAAGATATGGCGATTTGGAGACTATGACGTACTGCGGGGGCGTAGGGCTATGCATATTGAGGATTTTACGCTATGATAATGGCTAAACCGCACATAGGGGTGCTTGACATGAATTTTACGAAAATGCACGGACTCGGCAATGATTTTATCGTCGTAGCCAGTGAGAAAGAGCTTCCTGCCGGGGCTGATCAGCTGGCAATTCAGCTGTGCAATCGATTTTTTAGTATTGGTGCCGACGGTGTTGTCTTTATTCTTCCTTCAGAGAAGGCTGATTTTCAAATGCGCATTATCAACTCGGATGGATCTGAGGCCGAGCAATGCGGCAATGCAATCCGCTGTGTTTCCAAATATGTGTACGATCATAAGCTGATCGATGCCACAGAAATTACCATTGAAACCATTGGTGCTGGTGTACAGAAGGTGCAAGTTAACGTGCAAGACGGTAAAGTTGTGACCGCTCGTGTGGATATGGGAGCGCCCATTTTGCAAGGACTTCAGGTGCCAACAACGGTTGATGCCAACGAGGTGATCGATTATCCGATTGAGGTAGATGGCAGAACGTTTCGTTTTACAGCAGTTTCCATGGGGAACCCGCATTGTGTCATTTATGTAGAGGATGCTGTGAATTTTGACCTCGCCACGTGGGGGCCTAAGCTTGAAGCGCATCCTATGTTTCCCCGTAAAATAAATGTCGAATTCGCAACCGTTCGCGACCGCGCTTATACGGACATGCGGGTTTGGGAGCGAGGCGCTGGCCCGACGCTTGCGTGCGGAACTGGTGCTTGCGCTACGCTAGTCTCCTCTGTACTTAATGGTTTATCCGATCGTGAAGCGACCGTTTCACTCAAAGGTGGAGATTTGTTCATCGAGTGGCTGGAAGAGGATAATCACGTGTATATGACGGGACCAGCGGAAGAAGTGTTTACAGGCAAACTATAAGAATATATATATTGTATACGATAAGTCGGGTAGATAGGGGAAATGATGCATGAAATTGGATCTTCGTGCAGCGCTGCAGCGGGAAATTTTGACCGGTGACGGCGCTATGGGGACATACTTATATCAGATGGGATTTCCTGTCGGCATTTCTTATGAAGAATTGAATTTGCTTAGACCAGAAACGGTCGCTGACGTGCACCGCCGTTATTACGAGGCAGGTGCTCGTCTTATTGAAACGAATACGTTTTCGGCGAATCGGGAGAAGCTGTCGAAGTACGGTCTGGAAGGCGACGTTGAAGCCATTAATCGTGCGGGTGTAGAGCTGGCTCGGAAAGTCGTTGGCGACGACGCGTATGTTGTAGGTGCAATTGGCTCCATTCGTGCTGGTAAGCGTAAAAATGTACGAACATCCGATGTGGAAGAGTCGCTTCGGGAACAAATCAGTGTCTTGTTAGACTCACCTGTGGACGGGTTGCTGCTTGAAACCTTCTATGATTTGGAAGAGCTTCAACTTGCTTTGCGCATTATTCGTAGTATGAGCCAGCTTCCAGTGATTTGCCAATTCGCCAATGAAGGCACGGGCAGCACGCAAGACGGTGTTCCGCTGCAAGAAGCGTTCCTGCGACTGCGTGATGAAGGCGCTGATGTGATCGGCTTTAACTGCCGCGTCGGCCCGAACGGAATTCTGCGTTCGATGGAGAAAATCGCGCCGATTCCTGGCATCCCGTTCTCGGCGTTTCCGAACGCGGGGTTGCCCGACTACGTAGACGGGCACTATACGTATGCGGCGACGCCTCAGTACTTCGCTGAAAGTGCGCTGCGCTTTGCAGATCTTGGCGCGCGCATCATCGGCGGTTGCTGCGGTACGACGCCGGAGCATATCGCCGCTGTAGCGAAGGCGCTGCAGGGCTACGTGCCTGCTGCGCCAGGCGCTGCCCCTGCGGAGGCCGCCGTGATCGTGGTCGAGCCCGCACCGGCGAAGCCTGCGCCGCCAGCGGGCATTCCTTCGCTGCTGGACATCGTGAAGCAGCGCAAAACCGTCATTGTCGAGTTGGATCCACCGAAGGATCTCGACATCGAGAAGTTCATGCAGGGGTCGAAGGCCCTGCAGGAGGCTCATGTCGACGCCATTACGATGGCTGACAATTCCCTTGCAGTGACGCGCATGAGCAACCTTGCCCTCGGCTACCTCGTGCAGGAGCGTTTGGGCGCGCGTCCGCTCATTCACATCGCGTGTCGTGACCGCAACATGATCGGGACGCAGTCCCATCTTATGGGCTTGCACGCGCTGGGGATAGACCACGTGCTGGCCGTGACCGGTGATCCCGCCAAGTTTGGCGATCTGCCGGGGTCCAGCTCCGTGTACGATCTCACCTCATTTGAAATTATTCGGATGATTAAACAACTCAACGAAGGCATCGCCTTCTCCGGTAAACCCTTGAAGCAGAAGGCTAATTTCGTTGTAGGTGCAGCATTCAATCCGAATGTTAAGCATTTAGATAAAGCCGTTCAGCGTTTGGAGCGCAAAATCGAGGCTGGTGCGGATTATATCATGACGCAGCCTGTGTACGATGCCAAGCTGATTGAACAGATTTATGAAGCTACTAAGCATTTGCAAATTCCTATTTTCATAGGGATCGCCCCGCTGGCTAGCGGTGGTAATGCCGAATACCTGCACAATGAGGTTCCCGGCATTCGCTTGTCGGATGAAGTGAGGGCGCGGATGGATGGATTGAAAGGTCCAGAAGGCCGTGCAATGGGTGTTGAAATTGCCAAGGAATTGCTGGATACCGCGATGCAATACTTTAATGGGATCTATCTGATGACCCCCTTCCTGGCATATGAAATGTGCGTAGATCTGACTAATTATGTGTGGGAAAAGTCGAAAAGGCATGATTTCCACTTGTACCCACTTTCAAAATGAATTAAAATAGAATAATGGATGTGATTAGAATGATTTGCAGTATGACCGGGTTCGGACAAGCGAATCGTTCTTTTGCGGGATACAACGTGTTTATCGATGTGAAATCGGTCAATCATAGGTATAGTGAAGTGTCGATACGTTTGCCTAAGGAATGGGCGGCTTTCGAAGACGCTTTGAAGAAAACGGTATTGCAAGCTGTGAAGCGAGGACGTGTAGATGTCTTTATCACGGCAGAACGTGAAGCGGCTTCCCCGAAGAACGTAACGGTTAATTTTGCTATGGCAGATGCTTATCTGGAAGCAGCTCAGCAGTTGAAGCAGCGGTATGGGATCGCGGGTCAGGTTGAGCTCAAAGATTTATTGCGACTTCCTGAGCTGATTCAAATGAAAGATGTTCGTCAAGAGCCTGACGACGAGATTGAACAGGAGCTATGCGCCTGTTTACAGGAGGCTGTCGTTCAGTTAACCGCGATGAGACGCCGCGAAGGGGAATTCTTGGAGCAGGATATTCGTGAACGGTTAACCGAGATGAAGCGAATGCATATCGAGTTGGAAGCGCTGGCTCCTCAAGTTGTTCAGGAGTACGCGGCGAAGATGACGATTCGTATCCAATCCCTTGTGTTGGATGGGATTCCTGTGGATGAGCAGCGATTAGCGACTGAAATTGCTCTATTCGCAGATCGTTCCAATGTGGATGAAGAATTGACTCGTTTGAAGAGTCATTTTGGGCAATGTGAGGCATTGCTTTCAGACAAAGAGCCTGTTGGCCGAAAGTTGGATTTCTTGATTCAAGAAATGAATCGGGAAGTGAACACGATCGGATCCAAGTCGAATCATTCCGAGCCTACGGCGAGAGTGATTGCGATGAAAGCAGAGCTTGAGAAAATGCGGGAACAAATACAGAATATCGAGTGAAGCTTGCATGTGCTTCGCGAGGAGGAAGTCCTAGATGGCTATCAAATTAATCAATATCGGGTTCGGCAACATCGTATCGGCGAACCGCATTATCTCGATCGTGAGTCCAGAATCGGCTCCGATCAAGAGAATCATTCAAGAAGCGCGTGATCGTCACATGCTGATTGACGCTACATATGGTAGAAGAACCCGTGCCGTTATTATCACAGACAGCGATCATGTGATCTTGTCGGCAGTACAACCAGAGACGGTAGCGCATAGACTTTCGAATAAGGACGATGATCATGACGAGTAATACGAACACTCTTGAGCGTGAGAGAGGTATTCTGATTGTTTTATCCGGTCCGTCTGGTGTCGGCAAAGGCACGGTTTGTGCGGCACTGCGCAAGGTTGCTCCAGATATTGTCTATTCGGTATCAGCAACAACGCGTTCTCCAAGACAAGGTGAAGTAGACGGCGTTAATTATTTTTTCAAAACGCGTGAGCAGTTTCAGCATTTGATTGAAACGGATGAAGTGCTGGAATGGGCTGAATACGTGGGCAACTTCTATGGCACACCAAGACGTTTCGTAGAGGAGACTCTACGTTCAGGCCATGATGTGATCTTAGAGATTGAGGTTCAAGGTGCACTGCAGGTCAAACAAAAGTTTGACGAAGGTGTATTTATTTTCTTACTGCCGCCATCTCTAGATGAACTTGAGAATCGTATTGTTACACGTGGCACGGAAACGGATGAAGTCATTCGCAGCCGCATGTCAGTGGCCATCGATGAAATTCGTTTGATGGAGCACTATGATTATGCGATCGTGAATGATCATGTAGATACCGCATGCGCGAAAATACAAGCGATTCTAGCGGCTGAGCATTGCAGAAAAGATCGTATGTTTCCAAAAATCGTACAATGGATGGATGAGGTGAATTGAATGTTATACCCTTCAATTGATAAACTGCTTGATATCGTGGACAGCAAGTACTCTCTGGTTGTTGCAGCGTCCAAAAGAGCTAGATCCCTGCGTGATGGTGCAAAATCCGATTTGAAAGGCCAGAAGGCCCATAAACATGTTGGTGTTGCGTTAGAAGAACTATACGGTAATTACATCGGTTATGAGAAAATCAACACAAACGAGAGCGAGAAATATTCGAAGAAATAAACTGCCTTACCCAACAACCCTCGTGGTTGTTATTTTTTTCTCATTTGGCATTTCGAAAGGGGATTCCCATGGGTGTATTGCAAGGCAAAACGATTGTGCTCGGTGTCTGTGGCGGCATTGCGGCTTATAAAGCTGCAGCGTTAACGAGTAAATTAACACAAGCTGGGGCTGTTGTGCGGGTGATTATGACACGCTCCGCGGTGCAATTCGTTGCGCCGTTAACGTTTCAAACCTTGTCGCGGCATCATGTTTTTGTCGATACGTTCGATGAGAAGGATCCGGCAGTCGTTTCACATATTAATTTGGCAGACAGCGCGGATCTCGTGTTGATTGCCCCGGCCACGGCGAATACAATTGGCAAGCTGGCATTAGGGCTTGGCGATGACATGCTAAGCACGACACTGCTTGCAACCATGGCACCGATCTGGGTGGCGCCTGCGATGAACGTGCATATGTACGCGAATCCAGCTGTGCAGACCAATATGGAGACGTTGCGCCGCCGCGGCGTACGTTTCATTGAACCTGGTGAAGGGCAACTAGCCTGTGGGTATGTGGGCAAGGGGCGTCTTGCTGAGCCGGAGGAAATTTTTGCCGCGGTTGAGCGGCATTTTCAAGGGGAGGCAGGGCGCTTAACGGGGAAGCGTGTCCTAGTGACGGCAGGAGGCACCGTGGAGCGCATGGATCCAGTTCGTTATTTGACCAATGACTCGTCAGGCAAAATGGGCTATGCCATCGCGGAAGAAGCTGTACGGATGGGTGCGAAGGTAACGTTGGTCTCAGGACCATCGGCCCTAACCGTGCCTGAAGGTGTTCAGCTTGTTCCTGTGCAGTCTGCGCTAGACATGCGCGAAGCGGTCTTAACTAGGCTCGGGGAAAGCCAACTCATTATTAAGGCTGCGGCAGTGGCCGATTATCGGCCTGTTGTTGTGGCCGAGCAGAAAATCAAGAAAAAATCCGACTCGCTAACGCTGGAGCTGATCAAAAATCCGGATATTTTACAGGAAATAGGCACGCTGAAAACAGCGGATCAGTTCGTTATAGGGTTTGCAGCAGAAACCGAGCGCTTAGACGAGCATGCGATGGACAAGCTGAAGCGCAAAAATTGTGATCTCATCGTGGGGAACGATGTGTCACAAGAGGGTGCGGGCTTTGGCGGGGATACGAACGTCGTTCGATTCTATGATCATAATGGGCTTATACAAGCTCTACCGATACAAAGCAAATGTGACGTTGCACGCAAGCTGCTTGAGCTTGCTGCAGAACGAATGGCTGCCACGGCGGGGGAATCCTGATGTACGCCAAAGTCATTGTCGATGTCCCAGCCAAGCAAACCAATCGGGCGTTCGACTATGAAGTGCCGGCATCTCTGAGCAAGTGGGTCGAGGTCGGCAGCCGAGTAGGGGTGCCTTTTGGACCTCGTGTTCTGCAAGGCTTTGTGGTTGAACTGCAAGAAGAAACCCAAGTCGATGCGAAGCGGATCAAACCGATTCAAAATGTGTTGGATTTGGTGCCCCCTTTAACAAGTGAGCTTGTGAGTCTAGGGCGCTGGATCGCCCACATGTACTTGTGCCACGAGGTGACAGCCTTGCAAGCGATGCTGCCTGCGGCACTCAAAGCGAAATATGAGCGTGTAATTATCGTCGGTGATGAGTCGGAAGAGCAATCATTCCTGGATATGCCGGATATTCAGGCCATTATTAGCTTTGTGAAGAGTAAGGAATCGGTTTCCATGGATGTGTTGTTGGAGCGTTTCTCCAAGGAAGGCGCTTTGATTAAAGAGTTATTGTCTACGGGAAGGCTCTCGGAAGTGCAGTTGGTCAAAGACCGGATGAACACCAAAAAGGCGTTAACGGTATTTCCGCCTGCAGGAGGTCATGGCTTGGAAGAGGCGCTGGCCGAGCTTCCTGCCAGAGCGAACAAACAGAAAGACGTGCTGCGCTATTTGATCGAGCATCCGCATGCCATTCGATTGACCGAGCTGATGGAAACGATCGAGGTCGGAGCGAGCACGGTCAAAAGCTTGGCGGATCGCGGCTGGATCGAGCTGCGCGAGGTCGAAGTGATGCGCGACCCGTATATGGGGCGTGCTTTTGCCCGGACGAAGCCGCTTACCTTGACGGAAGAGCAGAGCGGCGTGTTTGCCCCTATTCGCGATGCGGTGGCTGAAGATCGCCATGAAGTGTTTCTGCTGCATGGGGTGACGGGAAGCGGCAAGACGGAGGTATACTTACAATCCATCCAGCAATGCTTGGATTTGGATAAAGAAGCCATTGTTCTTGTACCGGAGATTTCGCTGACACCGCAAATGGTGGAGCGGTTCAAAGGGCGATTCGGCGACCTTGTTGCAGTTCTTCATAGCCGATTGTCCAATGGCGAGCGATACGATGAATGGCGTAAAATTACGCGCAAGCAAGTGAAGGTCGTGATTGGCGCTCGTTCGGCGATTTTTGCCCCTTTTACGAACATTGGCTTGATCATTATAGATGAAGAGCATGAATCCTCGTATAAACAAGAAGAGAGTCCGAAATATCATACCCGTGATGTGGCTGTTCAAAGGGCGAAGCAGCAAGCTGCCGTTGTTGTACTGGGTTCCGCTACGCCATCTCTAGAGAGTATGGAGAAAACGAGACGCAGGAGAGATCGACCCAAGCCTCCGTTCACGTTGCTGACGATGAAGGAACGCGTTGCAAGCAGACCGATGCCGCCAGTGACGATTGTGGATATGCGTGAGGAGCTCAAAACCGGCAATCGGTCGATGTTTAGCAGATCCTTGTATAAAGCTATCGAAGAACGGTTACAAAAGAAGGAACAGACGGTTTTACTTCTTAATCGGCGGGGCTACGCGACGTTCGTGATGTGCCGTACGTGCGGTTTCGTTTCACAGTGTCCGCATTGCGACATTTCACTGACGTATCATCAAAGCTCGCGCATGCTTCGCTGTCATTATTGCGGCTATGCGGAGCGTGAGGTCACCGAGTGTCCGAGCTGTCAGTCGGAGCATATTCGGCATTTTGGGACTGGGACGCAGCGGGTCGAGGAAGAGCTTAGTAAGATTTTTCCGGGTATAAGGGTCATTCGCATGGATGTAGATACAACCACTGAAAAGGGTTCTCATGAAAAATGGCTAACGATGTTTCGCGAGAAGCAGGCGGACGTGTTACTTGGCACACAAATGGTGGCGAAAGGGCTTGATTTTCCCGATGTTACCCTAGTTGGGGTGATCGCGGCGGATACTGTGCTGAATATACCTGATTTCCGGTCTGCAGAACGGACGTTTCAGCTGTTAACCCAAGTTGCTGGCCGGGCAGGACGGCACGAGAAGCAAGGGGAAGTATTCGTGCAGACGTACACGCCTGAGCATTACAGTGTGCAATATGCGAGTCATCATGATTATGTGGCTTTTGCGAACCATGAGATGGATATTCGTGCTAATTTAGGATATCCGCCGTATCAAAGATTGATTTTAATTACGTTCTCACACGAACAAGTACCGCTCTTGGTGCGGATGGCGGAAGCCTTTGTTACACGGTTGAAAGAGATCGCCCTCCCTTACACGAGACAACAGGTAGATTTATTTTCGGAAGCAGTACCGATGGATTCATCCTTTCATTTTGACGTGTTAGGACCTGTTGCATCGCCAATTTCCCGAATCAAAGATAGATATCGATTCCAATGCGTGGTAAAATATCGGGGGGAAGATTTAGCTGCAGAGATCGTTGGGAAGACAGTAGCTTGGTTTGAGGAACGCTCAGCCAAAGAAAAGCTGCTAATAAGCGTGGATGTTGACCCGCAATATTTGATGTAATAACCCCTAATCGAGACGACTTAAAGGTAGGTGCACATTCATGGCTATTCGTATTATTGTTAAAGATCCAGATCCTGTGCTGCGCGAGAAAGCAATCACAGTTACAAAATTTAATTCCAATCTGCATAAATTGCTTGATGATATGGCAGATACGATGTATGAAGCGGAAGGCGTTGGTCTTGCTGCTCCTCAAATCGGTATTCTGAAGCGTGTAATTGTTATGGATTGCGGTGAAGAGCACGGCGGTTTGATCGAAATGATAAATCCAGAGATCGTTACTTCCAGTGGTGAGCAAATGGGGCCTGAAGGCTGTTTGAGTATTCCTGGTCTTCGTGGTGATGTCCTTCGTGCGCTGAACGTAACGGCCAAAGGACAAGATCGTGACGGGAATCCAATTGAAGTGACAGGCACTGAGCTTTTGGCTCGCTGTATTTTCCACGAGATTGACCACTTGAACGGGGTATTGTTTACAGACCTTGCAGTTAAAACCTATACAGCCGATGAAGAGGAAGAAGAAGAGTGAACATAATTTTCATGGGCACACCGGATTTTGCAGTTCCCTCCTTGCGTTTGCTCTTGGAGGAAGGCTACAACGTGACAACGGTAGTCACACAGCCGGATCGGCCGAAGGGACGCAAACGCGTCCTAACGCCGACGCCAGTGAAGGTAGAGGCGGAGAAGCATGGCATTCCGGTGCTTCAACCAGTGAAGCTGCGTGAAACAGATTCCGTTGAGCAGATCCGCCAGCTAGCGCCAGATTTAATCGTAACAGCGGCTTATGGTCAAATTTTACCGAAATCGGTGTTAGATTTGCCTAAGTATGGCTGCATTAATATTCACGCATCGCTGCTTCCGAAATATCGGGGGGGAGCGCCGATTCATCATGCTGTCATGCGTGGTGAGGCCGAAACGGGCGTTACCATCATGTATATGGCAGTTGGACTTGATACGGGAGATATGATCTCGCGTGTTGAACTTCCAATTGAAGATACGGATACGACGGGGATGTTGTTTGACAAGCTGAGCATTGCTGGGGCTGATTTGCTGAAGCGGACGCTGCCCGAACTATTGGCTGGCCGGATTGAAGCTGTTCCTCAGAATGAGGCTGATGCGATCTATTCGCCCAATATTCGTAGAGAAGATGAACTTTTAGACTGGTCGCGTTCTGCTACTGAGTTGTGGAATCATATTAGAGGGCTAAACCCATTTCCTGGCGCATATACGTTCTGGAATGGGGAAGTGTTGAAGGTATGGGCGAGTCTGAAGCCGCAGACCACGGAAACCAGCGGTCATACTGGAGTTCCAGGGACCGTTCTTCGTTGTAATGAACAGGGGATTGAAGTGATAACGGGAGCCGGAACGCTGTGGCTAACGGAGATTCAACCTGCTGGCAAAAAGGCGATGCCTGTATCTGAGTTTATTCGCGGGGTACAAATTCCGGCGGGTACGGTACTAGGGAACGGGTAACGAGATTAGCTTGAAGGTGCTATAGTTCGATTTTACCTGCTTATTTCCGACTTTGAGAGGAGATTAGCGGCAATAGTTCGATATCGCCCACCTACAGTGGACTGAACCAGCTGTCGCCTCGATAAAAAGCCATATAGTTCGGTAAAATCGAATTATTGTACATTCTTGGGCCGACTTGGCTCATTTAAGAAGGATTTTTGAGACTAATGTTAATCAATTAACAATGCCACGAAAAAAATGAGGTATTTGATTTTGTCTACGACTAAACCCAATCGTCCGCAACATGGACATACGAATTCGCAGAGATCAGGTAAGCCCTCTGCGCCAAAATCATCCTCGGGCGCTGCGAAAAGCAGCGCTGTTAAGCGTTCTGCCCGTGATGCGGCACTCGATGTGCTTATTCGAGTTGAAGAGAATCAGTCATATAGCAATCTACTGCTGAATCAAGTGCTGCAAAAGCATGCGCTGGAGCGGGCTGATGCTGGTCTTGCTACCGAGCTTGTGTATGGCACGATCGGGCGTCAGAATACGATCGACTTCTTCTTAGAGCGCTTCGTCAGCAAAGGGCTAGCGAAGCTGGAACCCTGGGTGAGGTGCTTGCTGCGGCTGAGCTTCTATCAGCTGCATTATTTGGATCGCATCCCTGATCATGCGGTCGTGAGCGAAGCGGTCAATATCGCGAAGCGCCGAGGCCACCAAGGCATCTCGGGCATGGTCAATGGCGTGCTGCGCGCGATCATCCGCAGCAAGGACGAGCTCACGCTGCCGGCTGCGCTCGGCGACGTGAAGCGCATCGCGCTGAGCCATTCCCATCCGGAATGGCTCGTGCGCCGGTGGATCCGTCAGCTCGGACCTGAGCTGACGGAACAGATCTGTGCGGCGAACAACGAGCCGCCGCACGTGAGCATTCGCGCGAACGCGAGGCGGCGCAGCCGCTTGGAGCTGCTGGAGCAGCTCCAAGCTAGCGGCCTCAGCGCGGAAGCGTCAGAGCTAGCCCCGGCCGGCATCCTTGTGCAGGGGGCCGGGAACATGGCGTTAGTCCCCGGCTTCCAGCAAGGGGACTTCTCGATTCAAGACGAGAGCTCGATGCTCGTCGCCGAAGCTCTTGATCCGCGTCCAGGCATGAAGGTGCTGGACTGCTGCGCCGCCCCCGGCGGCAAGACCGCTCACATCGCGGAGAAGATGGACGATGTGGGTCAGATTTGGGCTTGTGATCTGCATGAGCACAAGCAGAAGCTGATCGCAGATCAAGCGGAGCGTCTGGGACTATCGTCGATTCAGACGCTCGTGATGGATGCTGCGAAGCTGGACGAGCATTTTGCGGAGGAGTCCTTCGATCGTATCCTGCTTGATGCGCCTTGCTCAGGTCTTGGCGTGATTCGCCGCAAGCCTGATCTCAAGTGGGCGAAGCAGGAGGCTGAGATCGAAGCGATCAGCGAAACGCAATATGCGATTCTGAGTCGTGTACACCGACTGCTCAAGCCAGGCGGTGTGCTGGTGTACAGCACCTGTACGATCGAACAAGTGGAGAATGAGGGCATGGTCGCGCGGTTCCTTTCGGAACACAGTGAATTTGAGCTAGCTCCGCTGCCGGCGGAGGTTTTCACGAGGATTGAACCGGAAGCAGCGACAACGGGCATGGTGCAAATCCTCCCGCAGCAGTTCCACTCGGACGGTTTTTTTATCGCTCGGCTGCGTAAACGTGACGTGTAACGGACAGGGACGTGTGTTCGTTCCTGCTTTGTGTTAAAATAATTTACAAATAGACGAAATAACAACAGGTTGTGATAAAAGTGGGTATAAAGCCGTATTTGAAAGAGAAACCATTTGTATATGATTTGAATTGGGATGAGTGGCAAAGCTGGGTAAAAGAAAACGGAGAGTCCGCGTTCCGTGCCGGTCAAATTTTTGACTGGTTATATATTAAACGCGTTTTCAGCTTCGACGAGATGTCGAATTTGCCGAAAACACTTCGTGACAAGCTGAAGGATCAGTTTGAATTCGTTACCCTGTCCGAGATTACGAAATATCAATCCCAGGACGGCACGGTCAAGTTCTTGTTCGAGCTTGAAGATAAGAACGCTATTGAAACTGTCGTAATGAAGCATAATTACGGCAACAGTATTTGCGTGACGACCCAAGTCGGCTGCCGAGTTGGCTGTACGTTCTGTGCGTCCACCTTGGGCGGTCTGAAGCGGGATCTAAGACCTGGCGAGATTGTCGCACAGGTTGTGAAAGCGCAGAAACTGCTTGATGAGACGGGAGAGCGTATCTCTTCGATCGTGATCATGGGGATTGGTGAGCCTTTCGAAAATTATGAAGCGACCATGAATTTCCTGCGTGTCATGATCCACCCGAAAGGCTTGAACATCGGGCAGCGTCACATCACCGTTTCTACAAGCGGGATCGTACCGAACATTTATAAATTCGCTGATGAGAATTTGCAAGTGAATTTGGCCATTTCGATTCATGCACCGAATGATGCGCTCAGGTCGAAGTTGATGCCAGTTAACCGCAGATTCCCTTTCGTGGACTTAATCGAAGCTTGCAAGTATTACATCGCGAAAACAGGTAGACGGATTACGTTTGAATACGCCCTTATGGGTGAAGTGAATGACCAGCCTGAGCATGCGGAAGAGCTGGCGCTTGTCTTGAAAGATATGCCGCTCAGCCATGTGAATCTGATTCCTGTCAACTTTGTTGCTGAACGTGATTTCAAACGTACACCCAGAGATGATATTTTTACCTTCCAACGTATTCTGGAGAAGGGCAAAATTAATGCCACCATACGCCGTGAACAAGGCAGTGATATTGCAGCTGCCTGTGGACAACTGCGAGCGAAGCATATGGAGAGCAGTAAATGAGGTGAGAGCCGGATGAAGATGGTAAGTCGTACCGATATAGGTAAAGTCCGTCAAGTCAATGAGGACCGTGCCGCTATCCACCATCAGCTCAATGGTCTATCTTTGGCTATTGTTGCGGATGGGATGGGAGGGCATCAGGCTGGTGACATCGCCAGTCAAATGGCCATTGACACGATTGGAGCGCAATTGCAATCCATCCATTGGGGAATGTCGGTGGAGGCCTGTAAGCAATTACTGAGGGAAGCGATTGAGAAGGCGAATGAGGAGATTTATGCTTTTGCGTCGGATCAAGAAAAGTACCACGGGATGGGAACGACGGTCGTTGCCATTATTGCTTCACAGGAGCTTCTAATTATCGGACATATCGGGGATAGCCGTGCGTATAAGCTGACAGGGGAATCCATCCAACAATTGACGGAGGATCATTCCTTAGTTTACGAGCTTGTTAAGAATGGGCAGCTGACGATGGAAGAAGCTGATCATCATCCAAGACGTAATTGGATTACACGCGCATTAGGCACAGAGCCTAGTGTGGAAGTGGATCTCTATGAGTACACGTGGCGTCCAGACGATGTTATTCTCATTTGTTCGGATGGTTTGAGCGGATTGGTCGACGATGCTGATATTTTGCGTATTGTTCGTGCGAGCGAGCGATTGGAAGATGCGGCAGAGGCGTTAATCCAGAGTGCGCTTCGCGAAGGCGGAGATGATAATGTAACGGTCCTTTTATTTGCACATGATCAGGATTCGGACGAAAAAAGGGGTGATGGGAATTGATCGGTAGAAAGCTTGGAGGCCGCTATGAGATATTAGAACGCATTGGCGGAGGCGGCATGGCTTTGGTCTACAAAGGGCATGATTTGCTTTTGAATCGCAAAGTGGCTGTTAAAGTGCTGCGTCAGCAGTATGTGCACGATGAAGAATTCATTCGTCGTTTCCGCAGAGAAGCTCAAGCAGCCGCTTCCCTATCTCACCCTAATGTTGTCAGTATTTATGACGTGGGGCAAGAAGAAGATGTCCATTACATCGTGATGGAGTATATCGAAGGCAAGACGCTGAACGATTTAATTAAGGAAAAGGCACCGCTTCAGGTGGAAGATGCTGTTCATTTTGCGAGTCAAATTGCAGATGCACTTGATCACGCTCATCATAACGAGATTATTCATCGCGATATTAAGCCGCACAATATTCTAATCGGCAAAAACGGCCGTGTGAAGGTGACCGATTTCGGTATCGCTAGAGCCGCGACGTCATCCACGATTACGCAAACCGGATCCGTCGTCGGTTCAGTTCATTATTTCTCGCCTGAGCATGCGAAAGGCACGAATACGGGGGAGAAATCGGACTTGTATTCGCTCGGTATCGTGATGTATCAGATGCTGACGGGTCGACTTCCTTTTCTGGGGGAAAGTCCAATTTCTGTCGCTCTAAAGCATTTGCAGGAGGATGTGGAAGAGCCGCGTAAGGTGAATCCGCTGATTCCCCAGAGCGTGGAGAACATTATTCTCAAGGCGATGCGCAAAAAGCCGGAAGAGCGTTATCAATCTGCGAAGCTGATGATGGCGGATCTCGATACATGCTTAGCTCCGGATCGCCGGAATGAAGCCAAGATTGCTTTCTGGGACGCCTATGGCATGGATGAAGAGCGCACGCTAGTGATGCCAGCCATTCGTGCTGATCAGCTTGCTCAATTCGATGAGGATGATGATGAACAACCAGACAAGCCAGCTTGGCGGGACGAGCCTGCTCCTTCCAAAGGTAAAGGCTGGGTTAAGCCGTTGATTTGGATTGCTGTTTTATTAATTGTGCTGGGTGCTATGTGGTACTTGGTTGGCTATGTGAAAGGGATGTTCGCCATTGAGACCGTTGAGGTCCCGAATGTGGTGAATAAGACGCTGACACAAGCCCAAGCGGAGTTGACGGTCGCTAGATTAGGTTCTACGGTTGAATATGACGCAGAGAGCAAGCTGCCCAAAGATACGGTCATTCGTCAAGATCCTAGCGGGATGAGACTGAATGTTGGCACCAAGGTAACACTTTACGTGAGTAAAGGCATACCCAAAATCAAAATGGACAATTTCGCGGGGCAGCCTCTTAAGGACGTCAGATTAAGGTTGAAAGCTCTCGGGATCAAGGATGAGCAAATTACAATTACCCAAGAGACATCTGAGAATGCACCTGATATGATTTTGCAGCAATCGCCGCTCGCAGGGGAAGAGTTCGAATTGGAGAAGGCAGCCATTGCCTTTACGGTGAGTAAAGCGAAGGAAACGTTCAAAATGCCGGATCTGGTTGGCTTGACGGAAGCAGAAGCGAAGGCTCAAATCACCAAGTCGGGATTGAAACTCGCTGTCAATGGTATTACACGTGAGAAGAGCTACAAGGTCGCTAAAGGGCGAGTTATTGCACAATTTCCTTACGAAAAAAATGCCGATGTCTCCGCAGGATCTGAAATTTCGTCGTTAGTTATAAGTGATGGATTGCCAGAGGATGCTGGACAACTCACGGTTAGCGTACCTGTGAAGCCTACAGCAGAAGGCAAGGATTCAGTGTTCAAAATTATTGTGAGCGACGCCCAATATGAGAACTTCGAATACTTGACGGAAAAAGTCTCGAAGCCGCAAAATTTGGATGTCAAAGTCATTGTTTCACCGGACAAAAAAGCCGTAATCTTGATCAAAGAAGGAGACAGCTTGGTTAACTCAATCACACGTACCTATCAAGATTATTTGGATCAAAAAAATGGGAAGACCGTATCTCCGAGTCCTTCCCCAACTCCGAAGCAGCAAAATACCGGTCCTGCTATACCTGTTGGTGGTAATGGCCAAGGACAAACCGGTGGAACAGCTACGAAAGCACCTGTTGGAGGAGCTAATTAATGCCGCAAGGACTCATTGTCAAGGCGCTTAGCGGTTATTATTATGTGTTGCCTGAAGGAGTTGCACTTCTGGAGGGCAATACGGTGACCTGTCGTGGAAGAGGCGTGTTTAAAAATAGAAATATTACGCCTCTTGTTGGAGATCGTGTTGTGTACGAAGCCACGGAGAACGGGGAGGGAACCGTTACGGAAATCCTTCCTCGCTCTTCGGAGCTTATTCGTCCGCCGATTGCGAATGTGAACGTGGTCGTGCTCGTATTTTCGGTTACGGAGCCTGTTCTGAATACGCAGCTGCTGGATAAGTTTCTAGTTCATATCGAGAATACGGGCATTGATGTGCTGTTATGCTTCACCAAAAGCGATTTGTTGACGGACACTGATGAGGATGCTTCTCATGCCAAAGAAATGACAGCATCGGAATTTGAACGGATAACGAAGCTCTATGAGGGAATCGGTTATCCCTTCGTTACAACGAGTTCCAGACTAGAAGAGGGTGTAGAAGCGATTCTAGGGCATCTGGATGGCAAAGTTAGTGTGTTTGCTGGGCAATCCGGTGTTGGCAAGTCCTCTTTATTGAATAAAATGATTAGCGGTCTTGATCTGGAGACGAATGCGATTTCTCAAAGATTAGGAAGAGGAAAGCATACTACACGTCATGTGGAACTGCTGCCGCTTGCTAATGGCGGTCTTGTTGCCGATACGCCGGGCTTCAGCCAACTGGACTTTATGGAGGTCGATGCGGAAGGGCTTAGCAGCTGCTTCAGAGAGTTCGCGGCTGTTGCTGAGGGCTGTCGTTTCAGAGGCTGCTTACATCTGCACGAACCGGACTGCAAAGTACGGGATGGTGTAGCTACTGGTACGATCGCAGCTTCTCGTTATGATCATTACTTGTTATTTTTAACTGAAATCAAGGAGCGGAAGCGGAGGTATTAGGCGTAATGGTATATGTAGCACCTTCTATTTTATCTGCCGATTTTGCCAAGCTTGGCGATGAGATTAAGGCAGTGGAGCAGGGCGGAGCGGACTGGATTCATGTCGACGTTATGGATGGCCATTTTGTGCCCAATATTACAATTGGTCCCCTTGTTGTTGACGCGATTCGTCCAGTCACCAAGCTTCCGCTGGATGTTCATTTGATGATTGAAAAGCCAGACCGTTATATTCCTGATTTTGTGAAGGCAGGTGCGGATCTGATTTCTGTGCATGTAGAAGCCTGTACGCATCTGCACCGGACGCTCGACCTTATTAAACAAAGCGGTATTAAGGCTGGCGTTGTGTTGAATCCTGCTACACCGATTTCGCTTATTGAGCATGTGCTTGATGAGCACTTGGATCTCGTGCTGATTATGACGGTGAATCCAGGCTTTGGTGGGCAGGCATTCATCCCTGGAATGCTGAGTAAAATTCGCGCGCTGCGTGAGCAAGCGAATGCGAAGGGGCTTACGGGTCTTCATATTGAAGTAGACGGCGGTATCAATGAGGTAACAGCTCGTCAGGTCATAGAGGCGGGGGCTGATGTCTTGGTAGCCGGCAATGCCGTATTCGGGCAGCAGGACCGTGCTGAGGCCATTAGGCGAATACGCGGCTAAAAGGGGACTAAGGACAATGAGATTTCTCTGGCTACTGATGTACAGCCTGCTTTGCGCGGTATTATTGACGTGCTTTTCAACGATTCACGATTTCGTGAAGTACATATTCTCACTTGGTGCCCTCTATGTAGGGATGCGGTTCTTCCGCCGATTTGAACAAATTGGTTTCCGCATATGGTTTATCGTCATTTCGGTCATCTTCTATTTCATTTTCAGTTTAATTGTTGCGCTGTACACACAGGCTGGCATAACTGCTCCATAGCCGCATACATATAGTTACAAGAGTGATGCGCTCTTGTAGCTTTTTTTGCTTTCTGGAAGCAACTGAATTGTGGGAGGAAGTAAAAATAGATGTCACTTTTTCTCCGCTCTGGGCATACACTGTTGTAATGATGTTAAGGAGCTGTCATGCACGTTGTGAAGCGTTTGCTCAAGAAGTCAGGGAGCCGGCGATGTCCGTTTTCTGACGAAAACTCTAAGGAGGGGTAGAGAATGAAATTCTACACAATCAAACTGCCGAGATTTTTGGGAGGATTCGTAAAAGCCGTACTTAATACGTTTAGTAAAAACTAAGGTTCGCCCATACTTACGTCATTCTCCCCAGGAATGCAAAAAAAGCACCGATTAAGGTGCTTTTTGTCATTCACATAAGTAAGTTAAGTATCCGCAGCTACGAATTAAACGCGAGCCACTTTTCCGGATTTCAACGCACGAGTACTTACGTAAACCCGTTTCGGTTTACCATCAACAAGGATGCGAACCTTTTGAACGTTAACTCCCCAAGTACGCTTGTTTTTATTGTTAGCGTGGGACACGTGATTTCCTGAACTAGGACTTTTACCTGTAATGAAACATTTGCGGGACATGTTTGACACCTCCTTCGGCAGTATACAAAGAAGCCTGGGTGGCAAGCCTAAGCTTGACATGACAGTATTCCTCAAATTAATTCTTGTGATACGTATTGCATCCAGCAAAAACACACTTAAACATAATAGCATAGCAAAAGGAGTCGAGTCAACGAATTAGCTGCATTTTTGCCGTTTATTTATGAAGTATGTTATAGTACAATGAAGATTAGTCTTGCTAAAGCGAAACTTGAAGGAGTTGTTACATAATGCCGATTGAACTCACAACCGAGTATGGAAAAGTGTATATTACCAATGAAGTGATTTCAACTCTGGCCGGATCTGCTGCATTAGATTGCTATGGACTTGTGGGCATGGCAACAAGAAAGCAATTGAAGGATGGTATAGCTGAGCTGCTAGGTCGAGATAATTTAAGCCGCGGTGTAGAAGTTCGTAGAGAGAACGGGCGACTTGAAATTGATCTTTATATTATTGTCAGCTATGGAACCAAAATATCCGTAGTGGCAGGGAATGTCCAAACGAAAGTCAAATATATTTTAAATGACGTTGTAGGGCTGCAGGTGGACGATGTGAACATCTTTGTTCAAGGCGTTCGAGTAGCCAAATAATAGCCCGAAATCAGGAAGGGGAATCACTTTGAGTAAGCGCTTTATTTCAATAAATGGAAATGACTTCACTGCCATGGTCTTGGCGGGTGCGGATAACCTTCGCAGGAATGTAGATAAGGTTAATGGATTGAACGTTTTCCCTGTACCCGACGGAGATACTGGCACCAACATGAATTTAACACTCACGGCAGGTTGTGAGGAACTGAAGAAGAAGCCATCTTCTCATATTGGGAAAGCAGCTGATGCATTGTCCAAAGGGCTACTGATGGGTGCAAGAGGCAATTCTGGTGTGATTTTATCGCAATTGTTCCGCGGGTTCGCGAAGCATGTGCATGATTTGGAAAAAGTGAATGGTCAGCAATTCGCGGCTGCTTTGCAGCAAGGTGTCGAAACGGCCTATAAGGCTGTTGTGAAACCAGTGGAGGGCACCATTTTGACGGTATCCAAGGAAGCCGCTAAGTATGCCATGCAATATCGCCGAAGCAGCGATTTGTTGGATCTGATGAACGAGGTTCTGGGCAGAGCGAAGGAAGCACTAGCTAAGACCCCGGATCAACTTGCCATTCTTAAACAGGTAGGCGTTGTTGACGCAGGGGGCCAAGGTCTTGTATGCGTTTATGAAGGCTTTGTTGCGGCGTTAAGCGGTGGATTGGTACAAGTGGATGAGGATTTTGCTACGATGGATACGAATCTTTCGGGTGAGGTTTCGCTTCTTCCTGGTATGAATTTGGCGAAAGAAATGCACGCACATCTACCTGCACAAGCCCATTTAGCTACAGAAGATATCGAGTACGGCTACTGTACGGAATTCATGCTGACGATTGCTCCTGGTAAGGTCAAAGGCTTCACATTCGATGAAGGTACGTTCCGTGATCAACTTAGCAAGCTAGGAGATTCGCTCCTTGTTGTTGCTGATGAAGAACTCGTGAAAGTGCATATTCATGCGGAATACCCAGGTGAGGTTATGAATCAAGCGATGAATTACGGCGCACTGAGCCGTATCAAAATCGAAAATATGCGTGATCAGCATTCACATATTTTAGAAGATGCGACGCATGGGTACGAGGCTCCTGCAGTCATTCCTACCGCTACAGCTGTTGCTGCTCCTAATAAGCCATATGGGTTCGTTGCTGTTGCACTTGGGGACGGGATTACAGATATTTTATCCAGTGTAGGCGTAGATGTCGTGCTATCAGGCGGACAAACGATGAACCCAAGTACAGAGGATATCGTGAATGCTGTGAACAGCATTGACGCAGACACGATTTATGTGCTTCCGAATAACTCGAACATTATTTTGGCCGCGCAGCAAGCGGTTGATCTGGTTGATAATAAAACACTTATCGTCATCCCATCGAAATCCATTCCGCAGGGACTTGCAGCCATTCTGGCTTTCCAAGAGAAGGCGGATGCACGGACGAATACGGACGCGATGAATGAATCGCTTCGACGTGTAAAATCCGGTCAAGTCACGTATGCCGTACGTGATACGAACATGGATGGTATGGATATTAAACAGGGTCATTTCATCGGCATCCAAGATGGCCGCATTGTCTCTTCCCAGCCAAGTCTGATGGACGCTTGCAAGAAGCTGCTGGAGGAAATGATCGACGAAGGCAGTGAAATTGTGACGATTCTGACGGGTGAAGATGCGACAGAAGAAGGCATGGAAGAGCTGGAAACTTTTATTCAGACAATGTATCCAGATATGGAAATCGAGCTTCATCCTGGTGGACAACCCTTGTATGCGTACCTATTCTCGGTTGAATAAGAGAGTAAGAGTAGGTATTGCAAATTCGTGATTGGAGTGAGCACTGTGACAAACATTCGTATTGTAACGGATAGCACGGCCGATATTCCATTGGCTGTCAGAGAAGCGTTGAACATCGAAATGGTGCCGCTCAAAATTAATTTTGGCGAAGAACAGTATCTGGATACGGTGACGCTTCAGTCGGAGGATTTCTATCGGAAGCTGACGTCATCCACACACTTCCCAACAACGTCAACACCGTCACCTGGTGAGTTTCTGACGGTATATCAAAGCTTACTGGAGGAGCCCGATACGGAGGTCATCTCCATTCACTTGTCTTCCGTGTTGAGTGGAACGTACAGGACGGCTGAGCTGGCTTCTACGCTGCTAGAGGGCGATCAGCTCGGTAGGGTTCACCTTGTTGATTCCTGTTCTGCTTCTTATGGGATTGGGGCACTCGTTGTGGCTGCTGCGGAGGCTGCTCGAGCTGGTAAAAGTGTAGATGAAATCGTAGCTCTTGTTCAGACGATGAGAGCGAACTTTTATATTTATTTCCTTGTCGATACGCTGGAGTTCCTGCAAAAAGGCGGTAGGATTGGCAAAGCGTCGGCCCTCCTCGGTTCCTTATTAAACATTAAGCCTATTCTAACTTTGGATAGTGCGGGTGAAGTGACCGTTGTTGATAAGGTTCGCGGTAACAAAAAAGCGATTGCACGCATTCTTGAACTGTTAGCGGCGGATGTGTCTGACAAGACGGTACGCACGCTGCACATTGCTCATGCTAATAATTTGGAAGGCGCGGAGCAGCTGCGGGAGGCCATCGTGCAGCGGTTTGCCGTGGAGCACGTGGATTACATTACTCTGGGTCCTGTTATTGGCGCACATGCGGGACCAGGTACCATCGCAGCCTTCGTGAGTACGGTGTAAGAGATGGATTTAAATCAATGCGAAGTACGTGAAGTCCATGGAGTTGGCGCTCAAAAAGCACTTGAGCTAAACGCCATGGGCGTTTTTACGGTTATGGATTTACTGGAGTATGTTCCGTTCCGATATGAGGATTATACCGTTCGCGATCTAGCCAGCGTTAAGGATGGGGACCGTGTCACCGTGAAAGGCTATATCATCGGGGAGCCGGTCCTGCAGCGCTACAGCGGTAAATCTCGCTTATCCTGCAAGGTGATGGTCGATGATTTCTTGTTAACGGCGGTGTGGTTTAACCGCCATTTCCTGAAGGATCGCTTGCGGCCCCAGCAGGAGATTATCCTCACTGGCAAATGGGACGCCAAGCGGCGCCAAATGAGTGTGTCCGATTCGGAGTTTCCCGGACAAGGGGATTCGAATACCGGTACGATTCAGCCGGTGTATTCGGTTGCGGGCTCGATTACGCAGAAGTGGATGCGTAAGATCATTGGGCAGGCGCTGACGCAGTACAGCGCATTGATCAGTGAAGTGCTGCCTGCGGGCATTACCGGCAGGTACGGGTTTATGCCGCGCAGCAAGGCGCTGGCTGTCATCCACACGCCGAGCGGCGTGGAGGAGGGCAAGCAGGCGCGCAGGCGCATGGTGTATGAGGAGCTGTTCCTATTCCAGCTCAAGCTCCAGGCTTACCGGGCTGTGACGCGCAGCCGCACGGACGGGTTGAAGCAGCAGGTCGATCTACCTGCTGTCCGCGCCTTCGTGCGCGCGCTCCCCTTCCAGCTGACGGAGTCGCAGAAGAAGGTCGTCGGCGAGCTCCTGCACGACATGCAGGAGCCCTACGCGATGAACCGACTGCTGCAGGGCGATGTCGGTGCGGGGAAGACGATCGTCGCGGCTATCGGGCTGTACGCGACGGTGAAGGCAGGCTACCAAGGCGCGCTGATGGTGCCGACGGAGATTCTCGCTGAGCAGCATAACCGCTCGCTCAGCAGTTTGTTTGAGCCTTATGGGCTGCAGGTCGCTTTGCTGACCGGAAGCTCCACAGAGCGCCAGCGGCGGGATCTGCTGGCCTCTTTACAGATGGGCTTGATCCACGTGCTGGTCGGGACGCATGCGCTGATTCAAGAGGATGTATATTTCCGCCAGTTGGGTCTGGTTGTAACGGATGAGCAGCATCGCTTTGGGGTGAACCAACGCAGCATCCTGCGGCGCAAAGGGATGAATCCAGACGTGCTGACGATGACGGCGACGCCGATCCCGCGTACGCTGGCCATTACAGCGTTCGGCGACATGGACGTTTCAACGTTGCGTGAGCTGCCGAAGGGGCGCAAGCCGATCAAGACGTACGCGGTTCAGCATGCGATGCTGGAGCGCGTGCTCGGCTTCATCCAGCGCGAGGTGGCCGCAGGACGTCAGGCGTATATCATTTGTCCGCTCATCGAGGAGTCGGACAAGCTGGACGTGCAGAATGCGATCGACGTCCACATTCAGCTGCAGCAGCATTTTCCGCAGATGCGGATCGGCTTGCTGCATGGTCGTATGAGCGCGCAGGAGAAGGAAGCGATCATGCGTGCTTTTAAGGAAGGCACCGTGGAGGCGCTCGTGTCGACCACGGTGATTGAGGTAGGCGTGGACGTGCCGAACGCCACGCTGATGGTGATCTACGATGCCGACCGCTTCGGCCTGTCGCAGCTGCACCAGCTGCGCGGCCGGGTCGGGCGGGGCGAGCACCAGTCCTTCTGTGTGCTCATCGCCGACCCGAAGACGGAGGTCGGCAAGGAGCGCATGAAGGCGATGACGGAGACTACCGACGGCTTCGAGATTGCCCGGCGCGACCTGGAGCTGCGCGGGCCAGGGGATTTCTTCGGCACGAAGCAGAGCGGGCTGCCGGAGTTCCGCATCGCCGATATGATGGCGGATTTCGAAATCATGGAGCAAGCGCGAGATGATGCGGCTGAACTTGTAGGCGACTCGGCCTTCTGGACGGGTGCTTCTTTCATGCCGCTGAGGGCTTATTTGGAGCGGGCTCATATTTTTGACAGCGAAGTGCTAGATTAGTAGATAGCATATAAGACAGGTTGACCCCTAGCGAGTTCCCTTTTAAGATAGGAGTAGCTGCACTATTTTATGGGAACGAAGGTGTACTGCCGTGACTTATTTTCTTGTATATTTATTGCTGATGAATATCATTACATTTATTGAGATGGGACATGACAAAGGGCAAGCCAAAAAAGGCGGCCGCCGTGTGCCGGAAAAACGCCTTTTCTTACTCGCTGCCCTCGGCGGTGGGATTGGTGGTTGGCTCGGTATGCGGATGTGGAGGCATAAAACGAAGCACACTTCGTTTGTCGTGGGCTTTCCATTGCTTATTGCGTTAAATTGCATCTGCGTTATCTTAATCGCCATGTATATGTAAGAGAAGGGACAGCTGCCGGGAACGGTGGCTGTTTTTTTGTTGTATTAGGGTGGTAGGACTAGTAGAAGGATAACCATAACCATAACCCCGAAGCACGAACTCGAACTCGAATCTGACCCCTGAACCCTGAACCCCAACCCGAACCTCCACACTTTGCCCTTAACTAATTTAACTGGAAAAACTCCGGTTATTTTCCAAAAATCTCTTCGGAATTTCCGATTAGATGGAAAATATGTAGTTAAAATCGTTGTTTTTTGAGGTTCTTCGAATATTCGCAACAAATACATGCATGAAATCCAGTTATTTGGTATTTATTGCGAAAAAGAGCGAATTTAACTGTACTTTTTCCATTTAAACGCTTCCGCTTCCGCACATCTTCCATTTGAATAGATGAGAAATTTACCGCATGACCGATCATTCTGCTACAAAAGGTCTTGTCCGACTTCAGGGTTATCCATATTGGTTTTTCTTATATAAAGCTGTCTCAGTCAAGTTTGCCTACTTTCACTCATAGGATAGGAGCATGACGGGTATCGGAGGTGCGGGTATGAGTTATCAGCAATATGGCATCGATCCTGCGCTCGTGGAGCGTGTGAAGTTCAAGATGAAAAACCCTGAGGTAAAGGAACGCATCAAAATGCTGCTGCAAGGCGTCACGAAGGCAGATTTACAAAACACGGCGAAGGTTACGCGCCTAATCGGTCTTGCCGCGGGTATTTTCGGTGAAAAGCTTAGTGGGAACCAAACACACCAGATTTTAACGTTTATCCTCGCGCAAAAGATTGACCCAAATAACACGTTTCACTTGATTCGATTATGGTCCATGTTTCGATAGGTGCACGCTGAAAACTCCACTTGCAGAGCGGAAGATGCTCTGCAAGTGGAGTTTTTCGTATGAAGACTAGGAACTAACGGTATGCGACTCGCACATTTTTCGAAAAAATAGGTAGAAATAGGTAATTTTATAGTGATTAACTTCAATAATTCCTGTTATTAGTAAAAAAATATCCAAAAAACCACTTGCATAACGAATACGTGTTCGGTATATAATATGGAAAAACGAATATATGTTCGCATATGGTGGTGAGAACATTGAGTGGTACTTCAAGGGTTGAGACAGAAGAGGATGTTCAAATGATTAAGGAATACACGCTGTTGCCGATTTTGCTTGATATGCTGGCAAGAGATATGGAGGAGCTTAAGGTTTATAAAGATAAAATTGTTTATAATCACATACTTTTTTACCTCAGAGAGGTTGAGATGGCTATTTATCCAGAATTACAACGGTTGAAAAGTAAGATGAAGCAGCGAGATATTAAGGTGATCCACACGGAAATGAATGCTTTAGGCATTCAAGTAGAGTACAAAGTTCGAGGTTACATCCATCATTTCACGATGCTTCGTAGTTTGGTCAAGGCTGAGCTTATGACTACGCTGATGAATATGCGGGGGGAATTGCGATGAGCAAGGGGAACAAGGGTGGGGAACGAACGATCTTCCTGGCAGATTGTCAGAGCTTCTACGCAAGTGTAGAGAAGGCCGATCATCCAGGTCTAGAGAATAAGCCAGTTGCCGTTGCAGGAGACCCTGCGTTAAGGTCAGGTATTATTTTAGCCGCCTGCCCTGTTGCCAAAGGATATGGTGTATCCACAGCGGAACGGTTGGGTGAAGCACTTAAGAAGTGCCCAGAGTTGATTGTCATGCGGCCACGGATGCAGCATTACATTGATATTTCGCTGATGATTACCAACATCTATCAGGAATTCACGGATCTCGTTGAAATTTTTAGTATTGATGAGCAGTTTCTGGACGTTACAGGGAGTTTGCCGCTCTTTGGAGATGCGGAGAAGGTAGCGATGAGTCTACAGTATAAAGTGCTCAAACAAACAGGTGTCAAAGTTCGCGTAGGTATTAGCTCGAATAAAATTCTAGCGAAAATAGCGACGGATATATGGGCTAAAAAGAATGCGACCGGCATTTTCACGCTACTCCCATCTGCCATTGAGGAACACTTGTGGAAGGAGCCAGTCAGTAAAATGTTCGGTGTTGGCTCGCGGATGACGGCCCATTTTGCCAAATTGGGCATGTATACCATCGGCGATGTGGCACGGACGCCGCTGCCGCAGCTTAAGCAGAAATTTCGCGCGCGCTTCGGCAAGCAGTCGGATATTCACGCAGAGGTGATGTGGCGGACGGCGAATGGTTTGGATGACAGTCCAGTTACGCCTGGCACGTTTGATACACCTCCGAAGTCCATCGGCCATATGATGACGCTGCCGAGGGATTACGCGGAATCGTCGGAAGTGAACACGATCCTCATGGAGCTGACCGAGGAAGTGTGCCGGGACTGCCGGCGCAAAGGCTATATGGCTTCTATCGTGACGGTCAGCTGTATGTGCAGTCCTTTTGATGCGCCAACAGGCTTCTCACGCCAGATGAAGATGCCGGATCCGACGAATCATACCGGTACCGTGTTTCAAGCTGTGAAGCAGCTTTTCTATAAGTTCTGGGACACCATGCCTGTTCGCCGTGCGGGCGTTATGCTGAGCCAGTTCGTGGATGACGAGACATACCAGCTCACCCTTTTCGAAGATCAAGTTAAGGCGCGAGAGCTGGAGAAAGTGACGGACAGAATTAAGGATAGGTTCGGCAATGCGGCGATTGTTCGCGCGTCCTCCCTGACGACAGCCGGTCAAGCGCAGGTTCGCTCGCTCAAAATCGGAGGTCACTATAAATGAGTAAAAAATTGCAGAATAACGGCTTATGGGAGTCAAGTCGCATGATGCTGCCGCAGCACCGAGAAGCAGTTCAAAGCCAACGTCATGACAAACCGGTTCCTACGAAGCGCCCAACTGCGGATGACATTAGCATTATACGAGAATCAGTCCTGCTGCCGCTGATGCATACAATTATTTTGCGAAGGGCGCGCGAAGTGGAGCGTTCCTCCGAGATGCTACGCACACTTTATTCGAAGGTGGCCCAGGTACTGGCCAAAAACATGCACGCCGATTTAGCAAAAGTGAAGCGGCATATGCTGGAGCATGATATGCACGTTGCGGAAGAGGAGAAAGACGATCAGATGATCCGTTACCGGTATAGGTGCCGTGAGCACGAGGATCGATTTACGATGACGAGAGACTATATGCGTGCTGAAATTGGCGCGAGAATAGGCCGATATGCCGACAGTCTGGTCACAACCATTTATGGGACGGATCCGCGTGTGAGTGTGTTAGAGACGGAAGCGAAGAAGAAATCATGAATATGCCACGAAATATCACGAAGCACCCATTCGCACACAGCCTGAAGAAGAACGGTTCTTCGGGCTGTACGAATTGACGTCAGCCTATCTTTTTTCCATAATGGAGAGAGGGAATTGGATAACCGTGTGAAGGAGAAGGATGTTTACCTATGTGCGGACGCTACACGATCACTGTTACGTTAGAGGAATTGATGCTGCGTTATGATATGTACGATACCTATATGCCGAGATACAGCCCCAAATATAATGTAGCGCCTGGACAGCAGGTGATGGCGATCGTTCATGACGGGCAGAGAAATAAGCTAGGGGAGCTGCGATGGGGACTGATTCCAGAATGGGCCAAAGATGAGAAAATGGGCTATCAAATGCTCAACGCGCGCTCCGAAACCTTAGTGGACAAGCCTGCTTTTCGCAAACCATTTGAACGCAAGCGCTGCCTCATCCCAGCTGATTCTTTCTATGACTGGAAAGGAACGGGCAAGCAGAAGCAGCCGATGCGCATCATGCTGCGCAGCAAGGAACTATTCAGCATGGCGGGACTGTACGACACATGGACGTCCCCCGAAGGCGTACGCATCTCAACATGTACTGTCATTACGACGGAGTCGAACGAGATGATGAAGGATATTCATGAGCGAATGCCTGTCATTTTGCCACGGGAGAAGGAAGCAGTTTGGCTGGATCGCGGTATGAAGAATGTTGATCAACTGCGTGCATTGCTGCAGCCATTCCCCTCGGAGTTAATGATGGCCTACCCTGTGTCTAGTCGAGTGGGGAATGTGCGGAATGATGATGAGCTATGCATAGAGCCGATAAGTCTTTTGCTTTAAAAGGTAGAGGGTAATAGAGAATGGGAGCGTCCAAGAAACATGAGAAATGGTATGGTAATTAGGATCACGCTTATACTTGCTATTGTCGTGGGTATTAACGGTTATATAGGCTGGCACTTGAAGGTTTTTCTAGCGTATTTGATGGGTGCTTCCTTTCAGCCTGTGGTGTATTGGATTGTGTATTGGATTGTTGCTTTATCTTATTTATTAGCATGGTTTGGATCGCGCATGTTGCCTCCAAGTGTATCGCGGCTTTTTAAAATAATCGGCTCCTACTGGTTTGCCCTCATCCAATTTGGCGTGCTCCTTCTACCATTGACCGACGTGATGATCGCTGTACTCCACTTCGCATCCGTCTCGCCAATGACCTATGTGCCGATTCTGGGTTGGATTGACGTAGCTGTTGTACTTGCTCTACTCGCATTAGGCTCGTATCTGGCACGGACGCCGATCATCCGCAAGTATGAAGTTACGATTCCCAAACGAGCAGGGGACTGGGAACAGCTTCGTGTAGCAGTCGCCTCGGACATTCATTTAGGAGCAGTCGTCGGTAACCGTCATTTGCGCAAGCTTGTCAAGTATGTGAATGGGATGAAACCTGATCTGATTCTACTGCCTGGTGATGTCATAGACGATGATATTAAACCTTTTATTCGTTATCAAATGGGACAAACCATGCGAGAACTGAAGGCACCGTTAGGCATTTATGCCGTACTTGGCAACCATGAATACTATGGCGGACATATTCCAGCCTTCGTGGAACAAATGGAACAAATCGGCATTCGCGTGCTGATGGATGAAGTCATTCATGTCCAAGAGAGCGTATATCTCGTGGGGCGTAAGGATAAATCAGCGGAACATTCCGCTGGAGGACGTAAACCGCTAGTGTCCTTGATGGAGGGCATAAACCTTGCGCAGCCGATTATCGTTATGGATCATCAACCGTACCAACTAGACGTAGCGGCAGCCACAGGCGCCGATGTGATGCTGTCAGGTCATACACACCGTGGTCAAATAGCACCGAATCATCTGTTCACCAGACGGATTTTTGAGCTGGATTGGGGCTATTTACGCAAAGGTAACCTACACGCGATTGTGTCCTCTGGCTTCGGTACATGGGGACCACCGATCCGTTTAGGCAGTCAATCTGAAATCATTGAGCTGATCATCCATTTTACAAGTAACGAAAGAAAAGAGGATTAACCCTTATGCAAGAGCTAGAGAAGAAACAAATTACCCCTGTAGAGCTGGCAGCAGCGATGATGCAGTTTACGATGAAGAGCATAGAGAATAGTTGGGACACATTGAAACCCGCTATAATAGCCTATTTACCGCAACCTGTCTTAACGATGGCGAAAGAAGATGAACTGCTAAGAGATATTTATGTAGCGGCCTTGGCGCTGGAAATTTACTGTATTCCGCACGCTTTTGAGGAAGAAACAGCACGGCTAGTTAGTTTAGCAATGGGCAAGGTGATGGTTTCAGAGAACTTAGCAGAGCATCGCTTATCGGAATCGATTGCACAGAACTATCTCCCGCGGTTAGAGGCTGTAGCCGAGACGACGCCTGCTGATTTGGCGTTTGAGCTTGTTCAAGAAGCAGCGAAGATTCTCTACGAGCGCATAGAGCTTCCCTTGAAGCCTGCAGATCCAGCCACGAGCTTGCTGTGGGCAAGGTTATTTCCATTTTTAGCTGGCATCGTTGGGAAATGGCCGATCTTGGCCACGAAATTTGAAGTTAAGCCAGAGTAACAGAGGGTGTAATAAGCCCAAGGACGGAGGTAGCAGCACAAATGGCAAACAAACGAATTCACGTTTATGTTTTATCTGGATTCCTGGGGAGCGGGAAAACGACCTTACTCACCAAGGCCATCGATTATTTCACTGAAGCGGGACGCAAGCCTGCCGTGATCATGAATGAAATTGGAGAAGTGAATTTGGATGGACAGTTAATAGCAAATGAGGTACCCATGTCTGAGCTGCTCGGCGGATGCATTTGCTGTTCTAGTCGTGGAGATCTCGCCACAGCCTTGAACGAATTAGTGACGGGGGAGCAACCGGATTTGATTTTCGTTGAATCAACGGGGATTGCAAATCCGATGGAGATTATTGATGAGGTAACCGATGCTTCGCTCATATTTCCGATAGAGCTTTCAGCCATGATCACTGTTGTGGATGCACCACAGCTGCTTGAGTTAAACCGAACAAGTCGCGGAAAAACCTATCGGCTTATGCGAGATCAAATCCGCTGTGCCAACTTGCTACTGCTCAACAAGACGGACCTGCTGCACGAAACGGCGCTTCAAGAAGTGCATGATCTTGTACGGGAATGGAATCCCTATGCGGAATTGCATTATACCGTGTACAGTCAGATTGATATCAAGCTGATCGAAGACATTCATACAGAAGTTTCTGGCAGAGCGTCTGAGCAGTCCGAATCGAACGATGAGAACCAGCCGAATAGCAACGAGCATCACCATGAGGATGGCAATCATCACCATTCACATCGCCATGTGATGGCGTATACACATTTTTTTGAACGGGCCGTAGATAGCAACGCGTTTGAGGAATTCGTAAGTAAACTCCCTCAGGAAGTGTATCGTGCCAAAGGGATTCTCAGCTTCTCGGATACATCGAGTCGGTTCTTATTTCAATATGCGTACAGAGAGATGGATTTTGTGAAAATAACGCCAAAAGGCGATGTGCCTGACGTTGCCGTCTTCATCGGGGAGAACTTCGACAAAGATGTCATACGTGCGGAATTGCTGAAGTTAGAAGCGGTGTCCGATGAATCGGCTATCGGCTAGCCGGAAATTATAAATCCTCAACACAGGTTGAGGGTTTTTCTATAGGAATACTAGCGCTGCTTAATTCCGTGCTTTGCAAATTCCGTCATCGTTCTACACTTGACGCAAGCGGTCCATTTGCTGCACTATAATAAGAGAACATTTCAACACAGAGGGGTAATGCAAGTGAGTACGCATACGGATACGATCGATGAGATGCTAAGAGCGATGTCGCAAAAGGGCTGGCGAATTACAGAGCAGCGCAGAAGCTTAGCGACCTTGTTTGCAGAGTCGGGTAGTTACTTATCGCCGAAGGATGTTTATGAGCATATGAAAATGAAATATCCAGGCGTAAGCTTCGATACTGTGTATCGTAATCTCCGATTGTTGAGTGAGATGGGTGTTCTGGAGCAATTTCATTTGGCGGATGGCTTGAAGTTCAAAGCAAGCTGCTTGTCACACCATCATCATCACATGATTTGCGTCAGCTGCGAGAAGACCGTTACGTTCGAGTTCTGTCCGATGAAGCTTGTGCAGGATTTGCCGGAGAGCTTTGAGATTCAAAGCCATCGGTTTGAAATATTTGGCTATTGTGCGGATTGTAAAACAGCTATGCCTACCGCTCAAGCAGGAGAATAGCTTATTGTTACAGGCGCCACGAAAAAAAGAGAGCAGCCTGCTGGGAATGAACCTGGCTAGGCTGCTCTTTTGCGTGAGCGGAGCTATTTACCTTTGGTAACGTGAAGCAGCTCGGGAACTGTGACGAATGTGTAGCCAGCGGCTTTAAGTTTATTGATTAACGGTCCGATTGCTTGGACAGTTCCTGATAAATCCTGGCTGTCCGCACCTCCAGAGTGCTGGAGAATAATGGACCCAGGTTTTGTTTGCTGCATGATGTTATGAAGGACTTGATCGGAATTTAGTGATTTCCAATCAAGGGAATCGACATTCCAATTCACAATTAAATAGTGATGATCGGCGATCCATTTGACCTGCTCTTCATTAATTGCACCATAGGGTGGACGTATTAACCTAGGGGCGTAGCCGATAAGGCCCTGCAGCACACTTTCTGTACTTTGAATTTGGTTTTGAAATTTATCCGCAGAGAGCTTGGGTAGATTCTCATGACTGTAAGAGTGGTTGCCAATCACATGGCCCTCATTCACGATTCGCCGTATGATGTCGGGATGCGTGCTAGCCATTGCACCAAGTACAAAAAAGGTAGCCTTCACTTGATTCGCTTTCAAGGCATCAAGAACTTTAGGTGTAAACCGCGTATCGGGTCCGTCGTCAAAGGTTAATGCGACTTTCTTCTCTTGACTGGAGCCGCGTAGCTTGAACGTATCGGGGTATTTAACAACTAGCTGTGAGAGCGTGAGCTTTTTCTGAGAAATTCGGATTTGGCCTTGGTTTTTTTGAACGGGCAAGGAAGGCCGCTTAGTAGCTTCTGGCTGAGTTGCTGTTTTTTTAGGGCTAATCTTAGGCTTCACACTAGGCGTCAACGTAGGATTTGGTGCTCGTGTAGCTGTTGGCTGCACAGAAGTTGAGGGTGTGCTCGTAGGTGACACCAAGCGAATGCGATTCTTTGAACCTGCATCATCTGTAACAAGCTGGGACTCCTCGAAGTCCCTACTTGCCTCCGTGGATGTCTGGGTGACATCTGGATGGGCATGTTGGGCTGAACTCTGATCTTGAAAAGGCTTTGAAAAAGGCGCACCGCAGCTGGTTACAAGCAGACAAACGATGCTAAAGGACCAAAGCCGCTTGGTCATGGCAATCCCCTCCGAGCATTATGAATATGCTCTAGTTTCTGTTAGGGAGGGAGATCTTATCCAGTGCAAATAACGGAAACGGATGGTCTTTGTAGATGGTCAGGTAAGATGTGAACCGATCATGAAATGATTTTTTGAAACGTAACAATATCTAGAAATTGCCCCCATTTGAAGCCGACCTCGCGATAATGCGCACATTGCTGATAGTCATTCCGAGTGAACATGTGAATGCTGGCTGAATTATCCGCACAAACAGTCGCAATTAGGGAGTGGAAGCCGCGCTCTTTGGCGATCGCTTCTACGTATTGAATAGAGGCAGAGCCGAGGCCTTTGCCGACGCAATCTGGATGAAGGTAAATCGTCACCTCACCGGTCGTATCATAGGCTTGTTTTTTCTTGTGGGGCATCACTTGAACATAGCCTTGTGGCTTCTCATCTAGTAGAATCACGTAAGTCTGATAGCGGGGGTTGGTGTGGACCACACTTTCTGTGAACTCGGGTAATGCAACAGGTTCCGTATGGAAAGAATAGGTCGTGTGAACAACGAAATGATTGTAAATATCCATCAGAAAAGGAATGTCGGACGACTCTAATGGTTTGAATGTTAGGGTGGACATGATGTGGGCACCTCGCTGAGTTTAGTAAACAATTTTCGATATATGTTCCACAGCAATAGCCAAATACCTCTTTGAAATGACATATTCAAATAGACATTCCGTCCTAATCCATGTATCTTAAATATAATATCTACTAGAATTAGGGGGAGTCACATGTCAGGCAATTCAAGTTATATTCTCGTGATCGTTATTGGAGTCATCGTACTCGCTGGACTGACTTACATGAATCTTCGCAAAATAAGTAAATCAACAGCTGATCTAACTCAGCTTAAGAAAAGAACGCTTCTCTGGAGCGAAATCTCCCTTGCGTTATTCGTTGTGCAATTGTTTTTCCGTGACCGGAACGGCGGATTTTTGTTATTCTTCGGGATTCTAACTTTGTTTACAGGGGCGCATTACTTAGGGGTCTTATATTATTCACGCAAAAGAAACCGATAAAAATAAAGAAGGCTCTCCAAGTAGTCCATCTACGAGGGGGAGCCTTTATTTTATTTTCAGAGGCACACAAGCTTAGACTGACATTCTAGTCGTTCCAATTCGTCGGCTGCGTCTTTGTTGGTGTTTTCCATTTCTGATACCATTTCTTCTTCTGCTTCTGTCCCATTAATGTTCGCAACTGCAGCATCACAAGCTTGGCGCGGTCTTCATCGGCATACTTGTCACGCAGATTCTCAAATACAGGTTGATCTTTCATGGCTGACCTTCTTTTCTGACTGTAGGATGATGTAAAATAAAGGGAATGTATGTTCTTGTTTTGATTATAGCATAAAATGGAAGGGGGCATCAAGCCAGCAGAAGGAGAGTGTGCTGTAAATGTGGAATGTAACTAGTAGCCAAACAAATGCTTGGTTCAACTAACTAGCCATAAAGATTATTATTTCCTAACGAGGTGAACAATGAAAAAGTTTATTCTATTTTTACTAGTACTCTCAATCCCCGTTGGAGTAGCTGGCGCTGCCACTATAAATGGAGATTTCGAAGGTAATCCCATTGTAAATGTAACATCTGATGGACAAGTTTTAAATGTCGATGAAATACCCGCAATGATTTATAAAGATCACACAGTAGTACCCTTGTCCATGTTGCGACAACTCGGGGTTCTCGTAACATGGAATCCCAATACCTATAGTGTTAATGTGACAATGCCTCAATCTCCCCCAGCAGAAACACAATTAGATCCTGCAAAACAAGAATTAGAATACTTGCAGAATGCATACCAATGGCTAAAGGATACAGATACAGCATTACTAACCTTCTCACAACAACTTCAGCCGTATGCCAATTTAACTAATGGTAGCGAATATGCTTATCAATTAAATGCGGATTTTGAAGAATTAATGAAACTATACAATGACTCTAGCCAAATGGCACAAAAACTTGCAGAAACAGTGAGTAATTCAGATGATCTGATATCTATTATTAAGAGTGAGAGCATTGCAATTAACAATATTCAACAAACAAAGAACCTGCTATCTTTTAAACTAACTGGAAATATAATGCCTGAATTCGAGAAACAATTTAGCATCAGCCTGCTTAGCTCATTGCGAGTCGCACAAAAAAACTTGAACAACACGAATGCAATCATTCATGAACTACAGATTAAGAATAATAAACTCTTGCCAGATAAATCTTCTAATAGCAAAACCGTGTCCAAAATATAACTGTAGAAAACGCAAAAGAGGCCCAAAGGATATGTGGGCATTTTTGCGTTATTTTGTGTGAAATGACTGTCCTATAAAATAATAACGGCGACTGCTTGCGCAGCCGCCTCATGGGAGAGGAGAAACCGGATGAAGAGCTTATGGGGAAACGTAAGCCTTCTCCGCGGTTGTCTACGACATTCTCTGATGTCGATAGTTCAAGCATGACCGTTTTACGGTAAATTTATACATCGGAGGGATAAAATTTTTGTGTCAGATTAGTGCTTGTGGTACGATAGCAAAAGAATGAACCAGCAAGAAGGGAATAAAGTACGATGAGAGTGATTTCAGGCACGGCCAAAGGCCGGTCGTTAAAGGCTGTACCTGGTACAAGCACACGGCCAACAACAGATAAAGTGAAAGAAGCGATCTTCAGTATGATCGGACCTTATTTCGACGGAGGGCAGGTGCTAGATCTGTTCGCTGGCACGGGAGGGCTTGGGATTGAAGCGCTGAGCCGTGGCATGGATAAGGCGGTATTTATTGATATCGAGAAGAAAAGTATCGATACGATTCAACATAATGTTGAAGTAGCCAAAGTGAAGGATCAGGTGGAGATTTACCGCACGGATGCGGCAAGAGCGTTGAAGGTATTGGCGAAGCGGGCGGAACAATTCCAACTGGTATTTCTGGATCCTCCTTATCGGATGAAAGGGATCGCTGAACTAATGACGACGATGGAGGAACAAGCCATAGTCGAGGCGAACGCTACGATCGTGGTCGAGCACGACGCCAAGGATGTACTGCTAGAAACGATAGGTGGATTCAAGCAGCTACGTAGAGCGGATTATGGGGATACGGCTGTTACGATATTTAAACGCGACATAGCGTCTGTATGAATCAGTAATTGAAGGAGATGAACAGCATGATGAGGCAAGAACACGGTATTACAGTCGCGGTATATCCAGGGAGCTTTGACCCGGTTACCTATGGCCATCTTGATATTATACATAGAGCAGCAAAAGTATTTGATAAGCTAATTGTAGCGGTGCTGAATAACACGTCCAAAAATGCGCTATTCACCCTGGAAGAACGGATGGAACTGCTTCGAAAAGTAACCGCGGATCTGCCTAATGTGGAGATTGACGGTTTTCGGGACTTGATGGTCAATTACATGAAAGCTCGTAATGTCAGGCTTATCGTTCGCGGACTTCGGGCCGTTTCGGATTTTGAGTATGAATTGCAAATGGCATCGACGAATCATAAGCTGAATCCGGATGTGGAGACGTTCTTTATGACGTCGAAGCCGCAGTTTTCGTATTTGAGCTCAAGCATTGTGAAAGAGATTGCCAAATTCCATGGACCTGTCGAGGATCTCGTACCGGCGGAAGTGGAAGAGGAGTTACGCAAGAAATTCCCTCAGACCTAACAGACAGATCTAAAGGAATTTCAAGTTAATCCATTGTTTTTCTATGAAAGAGGCGCAGTCCAACCGAAACCAATAGCATGAAGGTAAAAAGAAAAAAGAATTGCGACAGCATTGGTCCCCATAGGCCCCATGCCGATTCGCCGTTCAAAGGAAACGGTGCCGCGGCGGCCGTGTTAGCAGCGAGATCTAACCTAAGAAAGCTAGGTTCTGTATCTAACAGAAGCAACTGCAAAGGTTTCCATAGCAAAATGGTTGTGAACAACGCAAGCACGGCATGCAGAGCACGGGATTGAAGAAAGAACGTGTAACGCGCATCGGTTTTCTGATGAAAGCCAGCCACCTGTGCATGGGCTGACAAGCCTCCCCAGCCGAGGAATGCGCTAAGCAGCGCCAATTGAGGCAGAAGCGGGAGATCCTTAGCTTGGCTAAAAGCATACGAACCAAGGTGAATCTCCATCAATCCTTTGATCCATTGTGGTGTTGTATCCGTGAAAACCCCCATAAAGCTAAGTAGAAATTGAATGATGGGGCGGAGCATATCGGCAAAATGAGTGATGGAGATGACGTTGATTAACACGGAAAATATCATCATATAGCCGCCTATCAACATCAGCGTCTGTACAGCGGATGTTACTGCATCGCCAAGCAGCTTGCCAAAAGCACGCCCATCCTCCCAATAGGCTTGGCGCATCGTCATAAGGGCTGATTTCCAAATGGAAGCATTCTGCATTTCCTTTGGTCTAAGTGTCCGAGATTTCGCCTCAACAAGAGCAGGTGCTATAGTTTGTTTGCTATGTCGCATCAAGAAGCCTGTTGCGATCGCGGAAATGTAATGAATGATGGCAAGTAAGATCCCTAGCTTGGCATTGTGAAGGAATCCGATACCGATAACCATAATAAGGAATAGAGGACTGCACAAATGGGAGAGGGCTGTTAAACGCTCTGTTTCTGTACGTGTAAGGAGATTTTTTTCACGCAGGGATGCAGTAATTTTAGCGCCTGCTGGAAATCCTACAACAAAGCCTGAAGCCAGTGCCCAACCGCTCACACCAGGGAGACGGAAAATAACGCGCATCAGCGGCTCCAAGAGCACGCCTGTCCCTTGGATGACACCGAAGCCGATCAAGAGCTCGGTCATAATGAGGAATGGCATCAAAGCAGGGAAGACGAGCTTCCACCAGACGGTCAACCCCTCGAGGGAAGACTGAAAAGCTTTATCTGGAAATAAAATGATAGATATAACGACTAGTCCAGCCAAAGCTCCCAGAACTAGTGTTGTAAATTTAGAACTGGATCTTATATTCATAGGCTGCATAGCATCACCTCGTCCTTCGAACATGCTTCATTGTACGCAACATGGAAGGTGATTAGACCAAGCATTCGATGAGATTGTATAGCCAAAAACATCAAGAGAAAACAACAGGAAAGGGGAGCCTGTATGGATAAGGAAGAAGAGAGCACGATACGTACGTGGTCGAATGATTCGTATCGTTATCCCAGAAGCTCAGCGACGAGACGCTATCTAATATCTGCACTAGTAGGTATTATCATTGTATATTTGCTGTTTTTTGTGCGATTGCCCTTTTTTATTTTTATGCCGGGTACCGCGGAAGAAATCAAGCCGATGGTGTCGATTTCCAAGAGCACCGGTGCAGAAAAAGGGACGCTCATGCTAACAACCGTGCGCGTAGCAGATGCCAATGTCGTGAACTATTTGGTAGGACTCGTTCATCCCTATGAAGAAATACAGCCCAAAACGGCCGTACTCAAGAAGGGAGAGTCTGAGCAGGAGTACACACAGCGTCAGGAATATGTCATGCTGACCTCACAAGCAAGTGCGATTCAAGCTGCTTATACCGAGGCCAAGGTTCCTTTTCATATTGACCATGAGGGCGTGATGGTGCTGCAGACCGTGCCAGGCATGTCAGGTGAGAAGGTGCTTAAGCCAGGTGATGTGCTTTTAAAGGCCGGGGATAAAGATGTGAAGGTTGCACAGGATCTACTGGACTCGCTCGCAGGCAAGAAAGCAGGAGAAACCATCTCAATTACGTATGCTAGAAAGAAGACCGAGTTGCAGACGACATTGACTTTGGGGGCATTGCCGCTTCAAGAGGGGGAAAAGGTGCCGCGGGCAGGGATTGGTGTAGTGCCAGCAGGTATGCAGTCGGTGAAAGCCGATAAGGAAGATCAACAGGTGTCGATTAAGGCAGGCGATATTGGGGGGCCTTCAGCAGGCTTGATGTTCTCTTTGGAGATATTTAATCAGCTTGTACCCGAAGATATTACGAAGGGCTATCGGATTGCTGGGACAGGAACAATAGAAGCCAATGGCACCGTGGGTCCGATTGGCGGCATTCAACACAAAATTATTGCTGCAGATCGGGAAAAAGCAGAGATTTTCTTTGCTCCCAAAAATATAACCTACAAAGACGGGACCAAAATCGAGAATTATTCCGATGCGGTTAAGAGAGCCAACCAAATCAAGACGAAGATGAAAATCGTCGAAATTGGCACCATGGAAGACGCACTGAAATATCTAGCAGCATTGCCTCTGAAATAAGTCATATCTAGCGATAGTAAATTATTTTAAATTGACAAGAGGTATGCAAAGTGGATATAATAATCTTTGTTTGTTTGGGGTGATATATCATGCAAATTCGTTTTAGAGAGCTATCTCTTCAATCGCAGTCTGTACACATGAGCGAAGTTATGAATTTGACGGAACCTTTTGAGGGTCGTCAAGACATTCTTGGGCATGGACCAGTCAATGTCGATCTTCATGCGAGATATGAAGATGGGGTAGTCAAAGTTAACGGTCATTTAACGCTAGACTTGGAGTTAAGTTGTTCTCGATGCTTAACGCACACTAACCAAACAATTAAGCTTCCATTTAAGGAAGTTTTCATGCAAAAGCCGGAAGAAGAAGATCCAGAGCTTGACGAGGATATTCATCTGGTGGTTGGGGATAAAGTCGATTTAGAGCCTTACGTTGTAGAGAATGTAGTGGTCGGTTTACCGTACATACCACTTTGTGACGAAGCGTGCAAAGGTCTCTGTCCGGTGTGTGGAGAAAACCGCAATGATCGTGATTGCGGCTGTAAGCAGGATCGGATTGATCCAAGGCTTGCAGGTCTCGCGGACTTTTTTAACAAAGAATAAGGCAACGCCGAAATTCGTATAAGGAGGTGTTTTGAATATGGCAGTACCTCAAAGAAGAACGTCCAAAACTCGTCGCGACAAGCGCCGTACTCACTTTAAATTGGAAGTTCCAGGCATGGTGAAATGTGAACAATGTGCAGAGCTTAAGCTAGCGCATCACGTTTGTAAATCTTGCGGAACATACAAAAGCAGAGAGATCGTAAAAGCATAAGATTAGACATAGTACTTCATCCTAGGTGAGGTGCTATTTTTTTTGCTTTCTTTTTAGTTGTAAATTTAATATACTACAGTTTAGTATCTGGTAATAAGATGAGATCTCACGAGATAAGGTGGTGCTTACCATCGAACGCCTTCCTAAACGACAAAGGCAGCAGCAGCTGTTGCAAGCCATTGAAGCGAACCCTTTTATGACGGATGAGGAATTGATGCGAACGTTTGGGGTTAGTATCCAAACTGTCCGCTTGGATCGATTAGAGCTTGGTATTCCTGAACTGCGGGAACGCATGAAGCATATGGCCGTCAAAACGTATGATCCTGTGCGTTCACTTCCAATAGATGAAGTGATTGGAGAAGTTATTGATTTGCAGTTGGATCAGAGCGGTATTTCGATTTTTGAAATTAAAGAAGACCATATTTTTTCCAGAACTAAAATTGCCAGAGGCCATCATATTTTCTCACAAGCCAACTCATTGGCTGTTGCTGTCATCGACGATCCGATTGCATTAACAGCTTCGGCAGATATCCGATTTGTACGATCAGTGAAGCTGGGAGAGAAATGTGTCGCCAAAGCTTATGTGCGATCTGTATCCAAAGGGAAAGCACGTGTTGAGGTGTTCACTTATGTGGGAGAAGAAACGGTGTTTCGAGGCAACTTTGTCATCTTTCATTCGAAGAAAGAGCAACATCTAGATAGGGAGGACAAGCTCCATGCGGATCGCGATTGATGCAATGGGCGGAGATCATGCGCCTAAGATCGTAGTTGAGGGTGCTCTCGCAGCGGCCAAAGAGTGGAAGGACGTACATATTATTTTAGTCGGTAACAGCGCCGCGATAGAAGCTCACCTCACAGAGAGGCCGGATAACCTAACGATCCATCATGCGGAAGAAGTCATCGAAGCCGAGGATGAGCCTGTCAAAGCAGTTCGTCGCAAGAAAGACGCTTCCATGGTCGTGGCAGGAAGACTGGTGCGGGAGAAGGAAGCCGAAGCCATGATTTCTGCAGGCAACACAGGAGCCTTGATGACGACTGGATTGCTAATCGTAGGAAGAATTCCCGGTATTGAACGTCCAGCATTAGCACCGATGATTCCTACTATGGACGGTCATGGTGTACTTGCATTAGATTTAGGAGCGAACATGGATGCAACCCCAGAGCAATTGATCCAATACGCGATTATGGGCAGCATTTATCGTTCCAAAGTGCATGGTATTACCAAGCCTCGCGTAGGTTTATTGAATGTCGGAACGGAATCGACCAAAGGGAATGAATTAACCAAAACAGCATATCCTTTAATGGAACAAGCTCCGATTCATTTTGTTGGCAATGTGGAGTCTTCACAGGTGCTTCGCGCGAAATGCGATGTGATTGTCTGCGACGGCTTTGCTGGAAATATTATGTTGAAATCACTAGAGGGCGCAGCATCCGCCATTTTCTCAGCATTAAAGCAAGAATTCACGAAATCCATCTTCTCGAAGCTTGCAGCAGCCGTTTTGAAGCCAGGGTTGACGCAATTTCGCAAGAAATTGGACTATAATGAACATGGGGCAGCTCCATTCCTGGGTATCGATGGATTGGTACTCAAAAGTCACGGCTCCTCAGATGCAAATGCCATTAAGAATGCCGTTCGTCAAGCAAGAATTGCGTTACAAAATGATTTGGTTGGCACCATATCTGCCGAAATTAGCCGCGGGAAGCGAGATATAACAACATGAACTTAATACCAGTTGGGGTACTCGGAACGGGTAAATATGTACCAGAACGTATTTTAACGAATCAAGAACTAGAAACAATGGTCGAAACGAATGATGAGTGGATCGTAACTCGAACAGGTATCCGCGAAAGAAGAATAGCAGCAGAAGGACAAGCTACGTCCGATCTTTGCTATGAAGCTTCCTTGGTTGCCTTGTCTAACGCTGGCATTACAGCGGATCAACTTGATCTAATTATTGTAGCTACCATCACACCGGATATGTCATTTCCGTCTACGGCCTGTATTCTTCAAGAAAAATTGGGAGCGAAGAAAGCTGCGGCATTCGACTTATCGGCGGCTTGCTCAGGCTTCGTGTATGGACTAGCGAATGCGGCCAATTTTATTGCCACAGGTACATATAAATACGCGCTCGTCATCGGCGCAGATTGTCTGTCCAAAATCACGGATTACACAGATCGCAATACTTGCATTCTATTTGGTGATGGGGCAGGAGCTGTTGTGATTGGCGAGGTGCCTGAAGAACGAGGCTTTAAATCCTTTGAACTAGGTGCGGACGGTACCGGAGGTCCTCTTCTGAAAATAGAAGGCGGCGGCTCCCGTAATCCTGCTTCACAGAACTCGCTTGACCAGCGTTTGCATTACATCTACATGGCCGGTGCCGAGGTCTTCAAGTTTGCAGTTCGCATTATGGGGAATGCTGCGGATGAAGCTCTGCGTAAAGCGGGCTGGGAGAAAACAGACATCGATCTGCTTGTCCCACACCAAGCCAACATGCGAATTATTCAATCGTCACTGAATCGCTTGGAGTTGTCCGAAGATAAATGTATGATTAACTTGGACAAGTATGGTAATATGTCGGCTGCCTCGATTCCAGTAGCACTAGCAGAAGCTTCCGAGCAAGGCAGATTAAGCGCAGGTGATCGCCTTGTCTTAGTTGGCTTTGGCGGCGGACTCACTTGGGGTGCGACAGCATTAGTTTGGTAAATCGTTAGATGGACTTATTTCTGAGAAAAAAATGACTGAATATACCGTGGAAGGGGATCCTTTTCTCGTATGGGTAAAATAGCATTTGTATTTCCTGGTCAAGGTTCACAGTCCGTGGGTATGGGACAAGACCTATACACATCGCTGCCAGCGGCCAAAGATTATTTTGACCGCGCGAACACAGCGCTGGGCTTTTCCTTGTCTGATCTGATCTTCCAAGGTCCAGAGGACCAATTGAAGATCACGTACCACACGCAGCCTGCGCTACTGACGACAAGCATCGCTTGTCTGGAGGCGTTCAAGGCTGCTGGCATCACGCCAAACTATGTCGCAGGACATAGTCTTGGCGAGTACAGCGCGCTCGTCGCAGCGGGCGTGCTCGCGTTCGAAGACGCGGTCCGCACTGTGCGGGCCCGTGGCGAGTTCATGGAGCAGGCCGTCCCAGGCGGCCTGGGAGCCATGGCAGCCGTGCTCGGAGCCGAGCGCGGAGCGCTGACGGAGCTTTGCGCGGCTATCACAAGCGGCGGCTCTGTCGTGGAGCTCGCCAATGTGAACTGCCCGGGACAGATTGTCGTCTCGGGCAGTAAGGAAGGCGTTGCAGCGGTTGTCGAACGCTGCAAGGAAGCTGGCGCGAAGCGTGCCATCCCGCTCGAGGTGAGCGGGCCGTTTCACTCTTCCCTCATGAAGCCAGCCTCGGAGCGCCTCGCAGAGGTGCTCGCATCCATCGAGATGAGGGATGCAGCCGTGCCCGTTGTCGCCAACGTAACGGCTCGTCCTGTGACCCAGCCGAGCGATATTCGCGGCTTGCTGGTGGAGCAGGTGTATTCCCCTGTACTTTGGGAAGACACGATCACGTACCTGATCAGCCAAGGCGTGGATACGTTCATCGAGCTGGGCTCGGGAACGGTGCTTGCTGGCTTGATCAAAAAAGTCGACAAAACGGTGAAAACCGTGTCGATTGGCAGCCTTGAAGCACTGGACAAGTACACGCAGGAGGTGCACAATCATGTTAACGGGTAAAGTAGCGCTAGTTACCGGAGCATCGCGTGGTATTGGCCGTGCAATTGCTTTGCATTTGGCTGAACACGGTGCTGATGTTGTTGTGAACTACGCCGGGAGTGAAGCTGCTGCTGGTGAGGTTGTAGCGGCAATTGAGGCGATGGGCCGCAAAGCGATTAAATTGCGTGCAGACGTAAGCAGCTATCAAGAATCTGACGATCTTGTGAAGCAAACGTTAGAAGTTTTTGGTAAAATTGATATTCTCGTGAATAATGCGGGCATAACAAGAGACAATTTAATCATGCGAATGAAAGAAGAAGAATTCGATCAAGTTATCGCTACGAATCTCAAAGGCGTGTTCAATTGTGTCAAAGCTGTTACACGTCCAATGATGAAGCAGCGCTTTGGTCGAATTATCAATATATCTTCTGTAGTTGGCGTGCTCGGTAACCCGGGTCAAGCTAACTATGTAGCAGCAAAAGCAGGTGTAATCGGCTTAACGAAGGCTACTGCGAGAGAACTATCCTCGCGTGGTATTACCGTAAACGCCGTCGCGCCAGGCTTTATTGAAACCGATATGACAGACAAATTGTCTGCTGAGATGCGTGAACACATGCTGAAGCAAATCCCACTGGAGCGCCTTGGGCAGCCAGAGGAAATTGCGAAGGTAGTTCGCTTCTTGGCATCTGACGATGCCTCTTACATGACAGGGCAGACGCTCCATGTAGATGGCGGAATGTACATGTAAGTTTCTGGAAAATTGAGAATCGTAAAATTGACTACTGGCAATCTGTCAAAGATTCTCGTATAATACCAAATGAGGAGGTGAACCGGATGTCCGACGTATTGGATCGTGTTAAACGAATTGTAGTCGATCGTCTAGGGGTTGATGAAGCTGAAGTCACCCTCGAAGCATCTTTCAAAGAAGATCTAGGTGCTGATTCTCTCGATGTAGTTGAATTAGTAATGGAATTAGAAGATGAGTTCGATTTAGAAATTTCAGATGAAGATGCTGAGAAGATTACGACAGTAGGAGAAGTTACGAATTACATAAAATCTCATACGTAATAGTCTACAGAGTCCCGTTTCTAATAAAGACGGGACTTCTCTCCATTCTCACCAATAAAAAATATGAAACACTACATAGAAGGTGGTACAAATGAACAGAGTTGTAATTACAGGTATGGGCGTAGTTACTGCCCTTGGTCAAGATTTAGAAACATTCTGGGGTAACCTGACTACTGGTAAATCCGGCGTGGGAATGATCGAGAATTTTGATGTAAGCGAATACCCAACACGGATTGCGGCTGAGATCAAAGATTTCAACATTGAGGATTATGTGGATCGCAAAGAGTCTCGCCGTATGGACCGTTTCGTTCAATTCGCGGTTGCAGGTGCTATCAATGCGCTCAAGGACGCGAATTTGAACGTGAAGGAAGATGCCGATCCAGAGCGCGTGGGCGTTTCTGTAGGATCAGGTATCGGTGGTTTGAACACATGGGAAGAGCAGCATCGCATTTTGTTGGAAAAAGGACCTAAACGGGTATCACCTTTCTTCATCCCGATGATGATTGCGAATATGGCTTCTGGTCACGTATCGATGGTCACGGGTGCGAAAGGGCCGAACTCCACAGCCGTAACGGCTTGTGCAACAGGTACGCATTCCATCGGTGACTCTTTCAAAATGATTCAACGTGGCGATGCTGACGTAATGATTTGCGGTGGTGCTGAGGCAACGATTACTCCGATTGGTGTAGCTGGTTTCTGCGCACTACGCGCGATGTCAACTCGCAATGAAGAGCCGCATTTGGCAAGTCGTCCTTTTGATACAGGCCGTGATGGCTTTGTCATGGGTGAAGGCGCTGGTGTACTCATTCTGGAGTCCCTAGAGCACGCTCAGAAGCGTGGTGCACGCATCTATGCTGAGGTTATCGGCTACGGCATGAGCGGCGATGCGTATCACATGACAGATCCAGACCCAGATGGCGCTGCACGTTGTATGGTGAAAGCGATTAAGGATGCAGGCATTGCACCTGAGGCGATTTCGTACATCAACGCTCACGGTACATCGACACCTGTAGGAGATAAGTCAGAGACGATTGCTATCAAGAAAGCGTTAGGCGAGCATGCCTACAAGGTTGCTGTTAGCTCGACGAAATCAATGACAGGTCATTTACTTGGCGCTGCTGGCGGTGTGGAAGCTGTAATTTGTGGATTAACAATCGCGAATAGCCTCATTGCACCAACAATCAACTTGGACAATCAAGACCCTGAGTGTGATTTGGATTACGTGCCGAACACGGCTCGTGAAGCAAACGTAGGAATTGCGATGTCGAACTCCTTCGGCTTCGGCGGTCATAATGCAACGATCATCATGAAAAAGTTTGAAGCATAATTCCCATGCCTGCGACGAAAGATAACGGAATATCATTCTCTCCGGGTGGTGAAGTAAGGCGTGAACCGTGATATTAAGGACTTACAGAAGCAGATAGGTGTCTCGTTTCGCAAAACGGAGCTGCTGAAGCAAGCTTTTACACATTCGTCCTATGTGAATGAACACCGTATTGCTGGACATAAAGATAACGAACGGCTTGAGTTTCTTGGAGATGCCGTACTTGAATTAACAGTTTCGGAATTTTTATATGAATCTTATCCTGGGCGTTCTGAAGGTGAATTAACGAAGCTGAGGGCTTCCATTGTTTGTGAGCCCTCGCTCGTGACTTTTGCCGAAGATTTGGATTTCGGTGCCTTTGTCTTGCTTGGTAAAGGGGAAGAGTTAACAGGAGGACGATCACGGCCAGCCTTGTTGGCAGATGTGTTTGAATCCTTTGTTGGCGCTTTATACCTAGACCAAGGCTTGGACACCGTTAAAGCTTTTCTTCAGAAGCATGTATTCCCCAAAATTTCCAGTGAAGGCAAGCTGCTCGTGATTGATTACAAGACGCAATTACAAGAGCATACCCAGCATCACAATATGGGTTCCTTGGAATACCGGATTGTGAATGAACGGGGTCCTGCACATGAGCGAGAGTTCGTTGCTGAAGTGCATATGGATAGCGAGCTTTTGGGAACGGGTGCAGGTCGTTCTAAGAAAGAAGCGGAACAGCAGGCTGCTGCTGGTGCGCTATCCAAATTAAACGTAACGGTACAACGATAGTGAAAAACCAGAAGAGGCGGCAGCTGCTGCCTTTTTTGTATTTTTCTCTTATTTTGACATGCGATATGTTACAATAATTTTTGAGGTGAGACCATGTTTTTGAAACGGATCGAATTATCCGGGTTTAAATCATTCGCGGACCGGACGGAACTCGAATTTGTGCGAGGCATTACCGCGGTTGTAGGTCCTAACGGGAGTGGAAAGAGTAATATCTCGGACGGGATCCGTTGGGTATTAGGGGAGCAAAGCGCGAAGTCTTTGCGTGGCGGTAAAATGGAAGATGTCATATTCGCTGGCAGCGATGCACGTCGTGCAGTGAATTATGGTGAAGTCTCGTTAACATTAGATAATTCATCGCAGTCGCTACCGCTGGACTTTAATGAAGTTACAGTGACACGAAGAGTTCATCGCAATGGCGATAGCGAGTATTTGATAAACAAACAGCCTTGCCGCTTAAAGGATATCACGGAGTTGTTTATGGACACGGGGATCGGAAAAGAAGCGTATTCCATTATTGGACAAGGTCGTATTGAAGAAATTTTGAGTACGAAATCGGAAGATCGTCGAGGTATCTTTGAAGAAGCTTCGGGGATTGTTAAATATAAATCGCGTAAGCGCGAAGCGGAGAAGAAATTGAATGATACCGAGCAAAATTTGCTGCGGATCCACGATTTAGTCTCTGAGCTCGAGGATCAAGTTGAACCGCTTCGTGAGCAGTCGGAGAAAGCGATTCGGTTCAAAGAGCTGAAAGAAACGCTCAAGAGCAGCGAGATTTCCATGTATGTTCATCAGATCGATCAGATCTATGTCGCTTGGAATGACGCTACACAGCTGTTAGAGAAGCTAACGAAAGAGCAAACGGAGCTCTCTACGATTGTGAGCCAGCATGATGCGCATTTGGAGAAGCATCGTTGGGAAACGCGCAGACTAGAAGAAGAACTAGAAAAGCTGCAAGAAAGTTTGCTAGGTCTGAGCGAAGAGTTTGAGAAATGTGAGGGTCACGGTGAGGTTCTCAAAGAACGGAAAAAGAACTATGTGACGAATCATCAACAGCTAAGTACTACAATCGCTATGCAAGAGCAGCGTAAATTAGATAAAGAAGCTGATTTGAGCGAACAACGGGAGAAAATCATTCAAATTGGCGCGCAGTTGTTCGAATTCCAAGCCAAGCTGACTGCGGAAGAGCAGCGTTTGCAAGGGGTAAGCGGAGGGATCAGTTCTTCGCCTGAGGATCAGTTGAAGGGTGAATTGCTGGAAACGCTCAATCGTATGGCGCAGTCTCGCAATGAAATTCGGTACGCCGAGCAGCAAATCGAAAGCATTGGACGCCGTTTGGACAGACTCGATGAAGAACGTCAGAAATGGGCGGATCAACGTGAAAGTATTACGCGCCGTAAGCAAGAGCTTTCAACTAAATTGGAAGAAACGGTTGGAGACATTGAGCGTGCTAGACAAGAATATGTCCAATTAACGCAAGCTCTGAAAAGTAAGCAAGGACTGCTGGATGAAGCACAGGCTATGGTGCGCAAATGGGAGCAAAAACTCGATGGCTTAATTTCCCGCCGCGACACCATGAAGGAAATGGCCAATGATTACGATGGCTTCCAGCAAGGTGTCAAGGAAGTACTTAAAGCGAAAACGCGTAAGGATTTGCGGGGCATTCGCGGGGCAGTTGCTGAACTTGTCAAAGTACCTGCCAATGTGGAAGTGGCGATTGAAACAGCACTAGGCGGCGCCCTGCAAAATATCGTCGTTGAGACTGAAGCAGACGGCCGTGAAGCGATTGCTTTCTTGAAGCGTCGTCAAATGGGACGGGCCACGTTCCTGCCAATGAACGTTATTCGTGGGCGTTCGATCTCTGACCATGAGAGTCAGACATTGAAAGCTTCGAAGGGCTTTGTCGGGATTGCGGTTGATCTTGTTTCCTTTGAATCTACCTATCACAATATTTTCTCTAGCTTATTAGGGAACGTTGTTATAGCAGAAAGTTTAGAAGATGCCAATCATATCGCAGCGAAAGCGCAATATCGCTATCGCGTTGTGACGCTGGAAGGCGATGTTGTCAATCCAGGCGGCTCCATGACAGGGGGAAGCTTGCAGAAGAAGTCGACGAATTTATTAGGTCGCCAACGTCAAATCGAAGAGCTTGATGCAGAAATCGCTACTTCTGAGGGTCAGCTTAGTGGTTTACGCAGCCAATCCAGTTCATTGAAGCGTGAGATCACCGATGAAATGTTGAAAGTAGAACAGCTTCGACAACTGGGTGAGCAGCAGCGTATTACGGAGCAGCAAATTCGTGCGGAATTAAATCCGCTGGAGTCGGAAAGCCGTACTGTGGAGGAGCAGCTTGCGCTGGATAGTCAGGACAGAGGCTCTTTGATGGAAGAACGGGCGGATTTTGCTCGCAAAAAAGTCGAAAGCGAAGCAGCACTTGCTCAGCTTCAAGAAGAGGAAGCCTCACTTCAACAAGCGATTCGAGATGCCGAGAGCTCTCGTAAAGCAAGTGAATCAGAGAAAGAAGAGCTGCAAAGTCAATTGACGGATTTGAAAGTGAAGGTGGCATCTACATCACAAGAAAAGCAATCCCTTCAAGATCAACAAAGGCGCTTACAGCAGGATCTAAGTGAAGTTGAACGTGAGATTGAAGTCAATCGTAACCTGCTTGCGCAATTGGATGGCGATATGGCAACACTCGAACAGGAAACGGTACAGCAAATCGAGCTGATGAACGATTTGAAGCTGAGAAAGCAACAATGCTCTGAGAGCATTGAGTTCAAACGTGCAGAACGTGCAGACTGGCTGCAGAAGCTAGAACACGGTGAAAATGAGACACGTACGCAACGTATCCAGCTGAAGCAGGTTGAAGAAAATCTCCATCAAACCGAAGTGCGCGTGACGCGCCTAGATGTTGAGCTTGAGAACCTGCTCAAAAAGCTTGCTGAAGAATATGAACTTAGCTATGAGCTGGCGAAAATGCGGTACCCTGTCCCTGAAGATATTCAAGGTACGCAAAGTAAGGTTCGTGAGCTCAAACGTGAAATTGCTTCGCTAGGTGATGTGAACATAGGTGCTATTGAAGAGTATGCGCGCGTGTCAGAACGCTTTGAGTTCTTGAGCTCGCAAAAGGATGATTTGATCGAAGCGAAAACAACCTTGTATCAGGTCATTCGTGAAATGGATCAAGAAATGTCCAAACGCTTTAAAACAACGTTCGATGCGATTCGTTCCCACTTTGGCGTCGTCTTTGCTAAATTGTTCGGCGGCGGTCGCGCAGATTTGATTCTGTCCGAGCCAGAGAATATGCTGGATACTGGCATTGAGATTGTAGCTCAACCGCCAGGCAAAAAGCTTCAGAATCTTCAATTGCTTTCCGGTGGCGAACGCGCACTGACTGCCATTGCGCTCTTGTTCTCCATTATTCGCGTGAAACCAGTGCCATTCTGCGTACTAGATGAGGTAGAAGCCGCGTTAGATGAGGCAAACGTGTCTCGATTTGCCGAGTATTTGCGAGAGTTTTCGGAAATGACACAATTTATCGTAGTTACACACCGTAAAGGGACGATGGAAGAGGCCGATGTGTTATATGGCGTCACTATGCAAGAAGGCGGCGTTTCTAAACTCGTATCTGTCCGTTTAGAGGATGAGGAAGCGACAATGACAGCATCTTAAAGTGAAATCAAAGGATTTATTTAGGAGGAACTATGAGTTTTTTTAAGCGATTAAAAGAAAGTATCTCAGGTAAGGCCGAAGCGGTAACGAATAAATTTAAAGAGGGGTTAACGAAAACGCGTGATGCGTTCGTGAACCGTGTCGATGATTTATTTAGCCGTCGTAAGAAAATAGATGAAGATTTTTACGAAGAACTGGAAGAAATCCTTATTGGCGCGGACGTCGGCGTGAATACAGTGCTGAAGTTGATAGATGAGCTTCGTGCAGAGGTCAAGAAACGCAAAATAGAAGATCCCGCCGAGCTTCAGCCGATCCTTTCTGAGAAATTGATTGAGTTGCTGAAAGGTGATGCAGACGCGGGGTTGAACATAAATCCAAATGGCTTAACGGTTATCTTATTCGTTGGTGTTAATGGCGTAGGTAAGACGACGACAATCGGTAAAATGGCTCATATGTTCAAATCTCAAGGTAAAAAGGTGTTGATGGCCGCTGGGGATACGTTCCGTGCTGGCGCCATTGAACAGCTCGAGACTTGGGGAGAGCGCGTTGGTGTCGATGTAATTAAACAACAATCCGGGGCAGATCCTGCCGCGGTCATGTACGATGCCGTTCAGGCGGCCAAAACGCGTGGTGTTGATATACTGTTATGCGATACAGCAGGTCGATTGCAGAATAAAGTGAATTTGATGGAGGAGCTTAACAAGATCTATCGAGTTATCCAACGCGAAGTGCCTGACGCCCCTCATGAGGTTATTCTCGTTCTGGATGCGACTACTGGACAAAATGCACTCAGCCAAGCCAAGCTTTTTGGTGATAAAACAGGTCTTACGGGCTTAGTATTATCCAAATTGGATGGTACAGCCAAAGGCGGAATCGTCGTGGCGATCCGTCAAGAGCTCTCTCTGCCGGTTAAATTTGTAGGCCTTGGTGAGAAAATGGATGATCTGCAGCCGTTCGATTCCGAGCAGTTTGTGCATGCGTTATTTGGCAAATGGATAGGCGATCAGACTGACAAGGTATAATGCTTGACAATCATCTTGGAATTCAGTATGATAGGTTCTGTTGTGCTGCTGTCAAGTGTGCAACCTTTACGGAGGTAGATTATGACTGTCGATCCTATGTTGGAGAAAACGAACCGCATTAACCTGCTGTTTGATTTCTATGAACCATTGTTGACCGATAAGCAGCGAACATTCCTTGAATTGTATTTCCATGATGATTACTCCCTCGGGGAGATTGCGGAGAACTTCACAATTAGCCGCCAAGCGGTCTATGAGCATATTAAGCGTGCGGAATTGACACTTCAGGAATATGAGAATAAATTACAGCTGCTACATAAGCACGAACAACGCATGAAGCTGCGTCAAGATTTGGTTGTTGGATTGAATGACTGTGATCCGGCGCTAAAGAGGAAAGTGACAGAGCTTTTTGATACAATAGTGGGGATTGATTGAAACCGTAGTTAGAAGCAGGAGGTGAAGCGCATGGCATTTGAAGGATTAGCAAACCGATTGCAGAATGTGTTCGGCAAGCTGAGAAGCAAAGGTAAGCTGACGGAAGAAGATGTAGGCGAAGCGCTTCGCGAGGTACGATTGGCACTGCTTGAAGCGGACGTTAACTTTAAAGTCGTTAAAGATTTTATTGCGAAGGTGAAAGAGCAAGCAATCGGACAAGAAGTTCTGAAATCTTTCACGCCAGGCATGGTTGTTATTGATATCGTGAACAAAGAGCTTACAGCTCTGATGGGCGGCACACAAAGTAAGCTTGCGCGTTCGAATCGACCGCCGACGGTTATTATGATGGCGGGTTTGCAAGGGGCAGGTAAAACGACGACCTCAGGTAAATTAGCTAAAATGTTGTTGAAACAGAATCACAGACCGCTTCTAGTTGCATGTGACATTTACCGTCCCGCGGCGATCAAGCAGTTGGAAGTGCTCGGAGAGCAACTGAAAGTGCCTGTTTTCTCCCTTGGTGATAAAGTGAATCCTGTCGAGATTGCGAAAGCAGGACTTCAACATGCGAAGGATAACGGCAATGACTATGTGATTATCGATACAGCAGGTCGCTTGCACATTGATGAAAACCTCATGGACGAGCTCAAAAATGTCCGTGAAGCAACGAGTCCTGATGAGATTTTGCTAGTCGTCGATGCAATGACAGGGCAGGATGCTGTCAATGTTGCGGAAAGCTTCCATCAACAGCTTGAATTATCAGGCGTTGTGTTAACCAAACTAGATGGAGATACACGCGGTGGTGCTGCGCTTTCTGTCAAAGCGGTGACAGGTTGTCCGATCAAGTTCGTAGCCAGCGGCGAGAAGATGGATGCGTTAGAGCCATTTTACCCTGACCGTATGGCCTCAAGAATTCTCGGCATGGGCGATATGCTCTCCTTAATTGAGAAGGCACAAGCCGGCATCGATATGGATAAGGCGAAAGAGATGGAGCGCAAAATGCGCAACGCCGAATTCACCTTCGAGGATTTCATTGAGCAGATGGAGCAAGTGAAGAAGATGGGGCCTCTTGACCAAATTCTTGAGATGCTGCCTGGTGCGAACAAGATTAAAGGTATGAAAGATATGAAGGTTGACGAGAAGCAAATGGCTCGCGTGGAAGCGATCGTGAAGTCCATGACGACTGAAGAGAAACGTAAACCGGAGCTGCTGAATGCGAATCGTCGCAAACGGATTGCAGCGGGCAGCGGAAATTCGGTGCAGGAAGTCAATCGTTTCATCAAGCAGTTCGATGATATGCGCAAAATGATGAAGCAGTTCTCAGGCATGATGGGGCCGAAAGGCGCCAAAGGCATGAAAAAGTTAGGCAAGGGATTTAAATTTCCCTTTTAAATAAGGTTGTTTATTCTAAGTAGGAGGTGATTTTTCAATGGCAGTACGTATTCGTCTTAAACGTGTAGGCGCTCATAAAGCTCCTTTCTACCGTGTCGTGGTTTCGGATTCCCGTTCCCCGCGTGATGGTCGTTTTATCGAAGAAATCGGTACTTATAATCCAATTGCTGAACCAGCAGCTGTGGTTCTTGATGAGGAAAAAGCGCTTAAATGGCTTCAAACTGGCGCTCAACCGTCCGATACAGTTCGCAGCCTGTTCTCAAAAGCAGGTTTGATGACTAAGTTTCACGAGCTGAAATTACAGAAGTAATCTGTTATCTTTCGGAGGGTGGGTTCATGAAGGATCTTATCACCGTAATTGCTAAGGCTCTTGTCGATCATCCGGAAGAGGTACGTGTCGCTGTGGTGGAGAAAGAGGACAAGATCGAGTACAGGCTTTCTGTTCATCCCGACGATGTCGGAAAAGTGATTGGCAAGCAAGGCAAGATTGCGAAGTCGCTCCGCACGGTAGTCACGTCGGCAGCTGTGAAAGAAACGAAACGGGTAGCCGTTGAAATCGTTTCATAAGAAATGAGGTTAGGATTTAATTCCTAGCCTTTTTTCGCATATAGACAAGTAGGTAATTTAATGTGGAGGTTGGGCAAGCGCATATGACGGAAAAATTAGTGACGGTTGGTAAAGTTGTAAATAGCCATGGAATTCGTGGAGAACTAAAAATAGTACCGGAAACGGATTTTCCTGAACGATTTGATGTGGGAAATTCTTTGATCATTGTAGACTCTCAAAATAAGCAAACGTCGGTGACAGTGAAAACGTCCCGCTTACATAAAAACGTGTTTATCGTCCTGTTTGATCAATTTTCGAATATTAATGATGTTGAGAAATTTAAAGGCTCCCTGCTCAAGATCGAAGCGAAGAATCAAAAGCCTCTCGAAGAGGGAGAGTATTATTATCACGAAATCATCGGATGTAAAGTCGTTACGGAAGAAGACCAAGAATTAGGCCTTATTTCTGAAGTATTGACACCGGGAGCAAATGACGTTTGGGTTGTTTCTTTGCCAAAAGGTAAACAGCTGTTACTCCCCGTTATAGATGATGTGATTCTTCATGTGGATATTCCTAATAAAACGATTCGGATTCATCTGATGGAAGGGTTAATGGAATGAAAATTGATGTCTTAACCTTGTTCCCAGAAATGTTTGAGGGCGTGTTTTCTTCTAGTATATTAGGAAAAGCGCGTGATAAGGGAATCGTTTCGCTGAGCACGGTTAATTTTCGGAATTATTCCACGAACAAGCATAATACGGTTGACGATTACCCGTACGGTGGCGGCGGGGGCATGGTATTAAAGCCAGAACCTATCTTTGGAGCGGTCGAGGATTTGCCACCGCATCTAACAGCTGAGGGAGAAGCGGTAAAGCCGCGGGTCATCCTGTTATGTCCGCAAGGTGAGACCTTCACGCAGAAGAAAGCGGAGGAACTAGCCGGTGAAGAGCATCTCGTCTTTATTTGCGGTCACTATGAGGGCTATGATGAACGGATTAGACAGCACCTAGTGACGGACGAACTGTCAGTCGGTGATTATGTACTAACCGGCGGTGAAATACCCGCTATGGTCATTATAGACAGCGTAGTGAGGCTATTGCCTGGGGTGCTCGGGAATGAGATGTCAGCTGTGACCGATTCTTTCTCGACAGGACTTCTGGAGTATCCTCATTATACGAGACCTGCGAAGTTCAGAGATTGGGAAGTTCCAGAAATGCTTTTATCTGGACACCATGCCAATGTGAAGAAATGGCGGCTTAAAGAGTCACTCATCCGGACGTTAGAGCGTCGGCCAGATTTGCTTGAGGGTCGAGCACTGTCTAAAGAAGAGAAGATCTGGGTAGCCGAATGGAAAAAGCAGAAGCAAGAGCAAACGCAAGATATATAAGTCCTAGGAATCTTCTCTATTGAATTAATCCTTGGACTATGATATTATATATTCTGTTGTGATTTTTTCAACAGTTCGAGTCTGGTGGTCCTCTACGCATAACAACTTAGATGTACTAACTATTAGCGGAATGAACACCTGTGTGGAAGGAGGGAGTCAACTATGAATCTTATTCAAGAGATTACGAAAGAGCAACTCCGTACGGATATTCCTAATTTCCGTCCAGGAGACACACTTAAAGTACACGTAAAAGTTATCGAGGGTACACGTGAGCGTATTCAGCTGTTCGAAGGTGTTGTTATTAAACGCCACGGCGGTGGAATCAGCGAAACGTTTACAGTTCGTAAAATTTCTTACGGTGTGGGTGTGGAAAGAACTTTCCCATTCCATTCTCCGAAGATTGACAAGATTGAAGTGGCTCGCCGTGGTAAAGTTCGTCGTGCGAAACTTTATTATCTGCGTGGTCTTCGTGGTAAAGCAGCAAGAATTAAAGAAATTCGATAGTAAAATGGGGGGCTTGTTCAGTCAAGTCTCCTTTTCATTTTTTCTGTACATAATAGGACATAATAGAGATCATACCAAAACTGGAAGAGAGGCCGTCAGTGATGGAACATAACGATCAAATGCAACCTAATCAGCCGATCAGTGCTACACCAGCAAAGACCGTGCAAACAAAAAGTGAAACGTGGGAATGGATTAAAGCGCTAGTAATTGCAGGAGTACTTGTTATTATTATTCGATGGTTCCTCTTCTCCCCATTTATTGTTGATGGAGATTCGATGCATCCGAATTTCTTTACGGGTGAGCGATTGATCGTCAATAAAATAGTGTACGATATTCGTGATCCGAAGCGCGGCGAAGTCATCGTCTTCCATGCACCTGAAGGCAAAGATTATATCAAGCGTGTCATCGCACTCCCTGGAGAGACCGTCAAGGTAGCAGGGGACAAGGTGTACATTAACGGTCAAGAACTGGCCCAACCTTATATTCAGGAAGCAATTGATCAAGCAGTGAAAGAAGGGCATCCGTATAATACGTTATTGGATTTCCCTGAAACGAAAGTACCTGAAGGCGAGATATTCGCTATGGGTGATAACAGACCGAATTCCAAGGATAGCAGAACCAAAAGTGTTGGGTTTGTGCCTTACAATAAAATCGTAGGCCGCGCAGAAGTGATTTTCTGGCCGCTGAACAAAATTAGTTTCATACATTTTTGAGGTGAAGAGAAATGACCATTCAATGGTTTCCTGGTCACATGACCAAGGCTCGCAGACAGATCGAAGAAAAGCTTAAACTGATTGACGTCGTGATTGAGCTCTTGGATGCCCGCATCCCGCTTTCCAGCCGGAACCCGATGGTTGATGAGATTTTAAAAGGCAAGCCCCGTCTCGTATTGCTGAACAAGAATGACCTAGCCGACCCGCAAGTGACGGCTGAATGGGTGAAATACTTTGCGGACCAAGGCTTGCCAGCCTTGCCGATTGACGCTGCGAACGGAACGCATGTCAAAGAGATTTTGCCTAGAGTCAAACAGCTTTGGGCCCATAAAATTGAGACGATGCTGCGCAAAGGGATTAATCCTCGTGCGATTAGAGCCCTCATTGTTGGGATTCCGAATGTCGGTAAATCCACACTGATTAATCAGTTAGCAGGCAAGAAAATTGCTGCGACCGGAGATAAACCAGGTGTGACCAAAGGTCAGCAATGGATCAAGGTCGGTACCGAAATGGATCTGTTGGATACACCGGGGATTTTGTGGCCTAAATTCGAAGACCAGATGGTTGGCATGCGTTTGGCTGCAACTGGGGCTATCAAGGAAGAGCTTCTGCATTTGGATGACGTAGCTTTGTTTACCATTAAATATATGGTTCAGCATTATGGAGCTGGCATCCAAGAACGCTTCGGGGTTCAGGAGCTGCCAGAGGATATGGATAATATTCAGGAAATGGTGAAGGTCATGGAGGCGATCGGGCGTAAGCGCGGCGCTATTGTGAGCGGGGGTAAAGTGGATTTGGACAAAGCCTCCCTCATCATTATTCGTGATCTCAGAGCAGGGAAAATGGGACGTATTTCCTTGGAAAGACCATTTTAATCAGAAGAATCAGGAAGAACCTGGGGCGCAAGCCTTGGGTTTTTCTTTTTGTGCGGATAGGACGTAGTAAAAAATGGGTCTGGCTTGACGAAGCGCCGTTCCTTTATAATGAAATGATGGAAAGGGGCGGATATCATGCTAGAACATGAGATAGATATATGGCAACAAGGCTTCACAGCAATAGCTGGTATTGATGAGGTTGGACGCGGGTGTTTGTTTGGGGATGTTGTGGCTGCTGCAGTTATTCTTCCAAAGGGATATGTTCTTGAAGGGGTCAATGATTCCAAGAAGCTTTCCGAAAAGAAGCGTGAGCTGCTTTTTGATCAGATTATGGATGAGGCCATTTCAGTGGGGATTGGCATTGTAAATGTCGATGGCATCGAGACATTAAATATCAAGCAGGCATCAAGATTAGCTATGAAACAAGCAGTTGAAAAACTACATATCATGCCGGATTATTTGCTCGTTGACGCAGAAAATGTGGAAATAGACCTACCTCAATCAGCGATTATACACGGGGATGCGTTAAGTCAATCAATCGCAGCTGCTTCAATTATCGCCAAAGTGACGAGAGATCGCATGTGCGCGGAGTGGGACGAGCAGTATCCAGAGTACGGAATTGCAGTACATAAGGGTTATGCAACGAAACATCATAGAGAGATGTTGCTTAGGTATGGTCCTACGCCTTTACACCGGAAATTATTTATTCGCAATATTATGGCGCAGCTCGAAGCGCAAGAGAATGATTTGCAAACAGAACAACTCATATTTGACTTTATATAAACAATCTTAAGTAACGAAAATGGTATTAGACGCCGATAATATACATACGTGTAATCAGATTTGAGGTGAGCTTTTTGAATATTAGTGGATTAATTCGTAGCCTGGTTGGGGATTTAACAGCAGCTGATCCGAAGATGCTCGAATTAAAGGTTGGACAGATCGTCAAAGGCGTTGTACTTCAGCTCCTAAGTGATCAGGAAGCACTAGTGAATATAGGTGGTACGCTAGTTCGTGCAAAGCTGGAAACACCTCTAAAGCAAGGTGATGTTACCATGCTGCAGGTTCAGCCGGAATCCAAGGGCGGTCAAATTCTATTAAAACCGCTTGTCGCTTCGGATGTGCAGATTGCGGATGACTCACTTGGAGAGCTGCTCAAAGCTTTTGATGTCAAGGATACGGCTGGCAATCGTCAAATGGTTCAGCAATTACAGCAGGAAGGCGTTCCTGTGTCCAAAGAAAATGTGAAAGCATTCGAGTCTGTCATGCGTGAGATGCCACAGGGAGTGGCTAAAGAGGAATGGCTGCAAGCGGCTGTACTAGCCTCGAAAAAGGGACTGCCGCTTACACCTACGACAGTGGATGCTATAAAGCAAGTGACGACCGGCCCTTCGGCGGGCCAGGTGTTAGAACAGCTCGAGCAGCAGGCGACCGCGCTGCTTGAGCAAGACCCGACACACCCTGCGGCGGATACCGCCAAGCAGGTTGTGTCGCTGCTGAAGGAGCTGCGCGCGACGGCCGCAGCTGTGCGTCCTGCGGAGCCGGCTGCGCCAGCCTCCGCCGTGGACGAGCCTGCGGCAGCCCCGCCGCAGGCAGCTAGTGCACCAGCTGCTTCGCAGGCTGGTGGCAGTAACGCGGCTGCGCCGCGTGGCAGCGAGCCTGCGGCCGCTGCCGGTGCAGCTCCGCCCGCCGCATCAGCAGCGGGCGAGGTACCTCCCGCGCCGCCAGCTGCTGGCGCGGGATCGCTTGCCGCCTCGGCGAAGCCGGCGGCCCTGCAGGAGGCTCAGGCGCGCAGCGCTGAGCCTGTGAAGCAAGGCGAACCGGCTGATCCAGAGACAAACTGGATCAGCAAGATGCTCAAAGCCGTTGGCGTTGAGCATGAATCTCATGTCGCCGCCAAGTTGGACGAGCGCGGCAATCCTATGCCGGTGCGCCAACAAGCCACGGATAACGCCTTTTCGCTTTTTAGCATCAACACTTCTGAAGATCAACAAGGCGATACCGTTAAGCCATCTACGGAAACGCTGAAAAGCCTATTACTTCAGCTTACAGCGTCGGACGATACCCCAGCCCCACTTAAAGAAGCCGCGCAACAAGCTGTAAGCCAAATCACGGGGCAGCAGCTCATGCTGACGAATGACAAGAATGCGATGTTTACCCAGATGACTATGTTTGTCCCATTCTTGGACAGTTCAGGTCAGCAAACGGCAGCTATTCATATTCAATCCCGTAAAGGAAGCCGTGGCGAGGTAGATGCCAGCAACTGTCGGCTTTTGTTTGATCTTCAAATGAAAGTCATGGGCAATACATTGCTAGATGTTCAAGTCGTTAATAAAATTGTTTCGTTGAACATTCATAATGATCATCCAGCTTTAACAGGCTTGATGGAATCATCAAAAGAAGAAATTGCCGCTGCCATGAACAGTGTCGGCTATCAGTTCATTTCATTAAAATGTTCGCCATATCCTAAGCCGCTTGAAGTTCAGGAGGGTAAGGAAGAGGTTGGTAAAATAGGATCTTTGGATGGAAGGGTAGATTTAAGTGAACTTTATCGACCGAGAACCTATAAAGGGGTTGACGTTCGCGCATGAGTCCTCCCAAAAAAACACTCGAGGAATCACAACTAACCCCGATAAAGAAGGCGGTAGCGCTCCGCTATTCACCTGAAGTACAGAAAGCCCCAACCCTTATTGCCAAAGGGAAAGGGCATATGGCTGAAGCGATTTTACAAAAAGCGAAGGAAAATGGCATTCCAATTCAAGAGGATAAATCATTAGTTGAGGTATTATCTAAACTTGATCTGGATCAAGAAATTCCTCCAGAGCTGTATCAATTGGTAGCTGAGGTACTTAGCTTTATATATCGGTCCGATCAACGGATGAGACCTTCGAGGCATGAATAGATGAGTAATCAGCCTAAGGATGATCGTAAGCTGTTGGGGAGACAGGGTGAGGAATTGGCGTTCGCATACCTTGTTGAACAAGACTACCAGATTATCGAGCGAAATTGGCGCTGTCGTTCCGGTGAAATTGATATCATAGCTGACAAAGCGAATAAACTCATTTTCGTTGAAGTTCGAACGAGACGTCCTTCTAGCCGATTCGGTACAGCCAAAGAATCCGTAGATTATCGCAAGCAGGCGAAGGTCAGAGACATTGCACAATTTTATATGCATCGCTATCAGAAATACGAACAATCCATACAATTCGATGTCATTACAGTTGAAATGACCGACCTTAACGCGGAACCGAAGATTGTACATATACAAGGAGCCTTTTGACAGTCATTTAACATAATGTCGAGTCAAGAGGCTTTTATTTTCATCATGACCCTTTATTGATAATTGGTTAAATCTCAATCTCTTCCATACGTTGGTTTTTATCCAGATTCCGATATTGGATGGCTTCAGCTAGATGGGCGGGGAGAATGGAATCATAACCGTCTAAGTCCGCAATTGTGAGTGCGAGCCGCAAAATCCGATCATGCGCTCGTGCACTTAATCCCAATGCCTCGAAAGAAATCCGCAAAAGTTGATCACCTTCGGGCGTTAACCGACAAATTTCCCTTATCAATCTTCCACTTAATTCATTATTATGCTGAATGTCTGTTCCTGCGTAACGTTTCTGCTGTCTTAAATGGGCTTGCATCACCTTGGCTCTCATTTCATCGGAAGACAAATTAGAAGCAGTGTCTTTTAATTGGGCATAGCTTGGTTTAGGGACTTCAACATGAAGATCGATTCGATCAAGAAGTGGACCTGAAATTTTGGAGCGATATTGGACGATTTTTGCAGGACTGCAGATGCAAGCATTAGCCTCAGTTTCAGCGCCATAATAGCCGCAAGGACAAGGATTCATAGCAGCAGCTAAAATAAAATGAGAAGGGAATGTATACACGGCTCTTGCTCTGGCTATCATCACATAGCGATCCTCAAGCGGCTGCCTGAGAACCTCCAGTGCATTGCGTGTAAACTCCGGAAGCTCGTCTAGGAAAAGAATACCTCGGTGTGATAGACTCACTTCACCAGGTTTGGGGATGGTGCCTCCGCCGACGAGACCAGCGGCTGAAATGGAGTGGTGCGGTGCCCGAAACGATCTAGCGCGCATAAGAGTGGACCGGTCAGTCAGCTTGCCTGAAGCGCTGTATATCTTTGTAACCTCTAATGCCTCGCGGTCTGTCAAAGGTGGAAGGATCGAAGGTAAACGTTTAATTAACATCGTTTTTCCAGTCCCTGGAGGACCTAGGAGGAGCAAATTATGCATGCCTGCAGCAGCAATCATCATGGCCCGTTTAACCTGATGCTGCCCATTAACATCGGCGTAATCTTCCGAATAACTAGCATGTTGATTGAGTTTGGTCGAGGGCTCATTTCTTTCTCGATCAGGAATTTGATAAAGAAATTCACGATACGAACTTTTGTTCCAAGTCTTGAAATCGGAAAGATTCGAAATGACATATACGTCAACACCTTCGATTAATGCGGCTTCAGGTGCGTTAGCTGTTGATAAGCAAACTCGCTTAATTCCTATCTTTTTGGCCGCATGTACCATCGACAGTACGCCTGGGATCGGACGTAGCGAACCATCTAAAGCAAGTTCTCCAAGAAATAATGTGGAAGCAAAACCTTCCACATGTACCTGTCCTGTGGTGATGAGAATTCCTACAGCAATGGCGAGATCAAACGATGAGCCTTCCTTGCGCAAATCAGCTGGAGCAAGATTAACCGTAATACGATCCATGGGGAATGTGAAACCACCGTTTTTTATCGATGAACGAACGCGTTCAACGGATTCTCGAATCGCTGAGTCTGGGAGTCCAACCAGATTGATTTGAGGTAAGCCGCTTGAAATATCGACCTCTACTTCAATGGGTCGCCCTTCAATTCCTTGTAAACAAGCACTCATAACCTTGCCATACATAAAAAGCACCTTCTTCTCCATGGAATTCACAGCCACTAGACTGAGTGTTCGAATTGGATAAAAGGTGCTTCCTTATTGTCCGATATATGTTCTTAATTATAATCGCAATTGGTAAAATTACGCAAATATTGTCGATAAACTTTTACGTTTTAAAAATGTGCGACATGCACATACTGGAAGATGAGGTGATGATATGCAGGAAAAACCATATTTTTGTCCCAATTGCCGTTCAAATCGCATTAAATTTAATGTAATCACGAGCTATTCGCAGTCTTTTTTAAAGGATGCACTTTCCGGGAATATTACCGAATTCCATGATCCTGGCGTCATTCCTGAGCCTGAGCCAACGATTCAGTGCTTGATCTGTAACTTTTCAGCGAATGAAATGCGTTTTATTAAGCAAGCAGAGCGCGAGCCGAGGGTAAATTCACCAACAACTTCGTACAATTAATCAAGTTTTGAAGCATGACGTATTTTTCTGTTCTTGGAAAATACGTTTTTTTAATTTGTGACGTGATAGTTAAATTTTTTCAGTGTGAAAGGAAAAATTGAATGGATTCACGAAAAAAATAAAGAAACTGTCGAAAATAATGTGATACAATGGTTAGGGCTTGCGAAGAAGTGTGATACTAATTCCGGTAGCAAGATATATTCTCGTGCACAACGTCAATTGGAAATTACACTTTTCCCTGTATAGCACGTATAGAAAGTCCATACTGATAGGAGGATTTAGGAAATGAATATCCATGAGTACCAAGGCAAAGAGCTCCTGAGACAGTACGGAGTCAGCGTTCCTAACGGAAAGGTTGCTTTCACAGTTGATGAGGCTGTTGAGGCAGCAAAAGAACTTGGAACATCCGTTGTCGTAGTAAAAGCGCAAATTCATGCCGGAGGTCGCGGTAAAGCAGGCGGCGTTAAGGTAGCTAAAAGCCTTGATGAAGTTCGTACATATGCTAGCGAAATTCTAGGTAAAGTACTTGTCACTCACCAAACAGGTCCAGAAGGTAAAGAAGTTAAACGCCTTTTGATTGAAGAAGGCTGTGACATTAAGAAAGAATATTACGTAGGTGTTGTTGTTGACCGTACAACAGGTGGCGTCGTAATGATGGCTTCTGAAGAGGGCGGTACGGAGATTGAAGAAGTAGCTGAGCACTCTCCTGAGAAAATTTTCAAAGAAGTTGTTGACCCAGCAATCGGTCTTCAATCCTTCCAAGCACGTAGACTTGCTTACTCAATCAACATTCCTAACGAGCTTGTTAACAAAGCTGTTAAATTTATGCTTGCATTGTACAAAGCATTCGTTGAGAAAGACGCTTCCATTGCTGAGATCAACCCTTTGGTTGTAACTGGTTCTGGCGACGTTATGGCACTTGATGCGAAATTAAACTTTGATTCTAACGCTCTTTTCCGTCACAAAGACATCGTTGAGCTTCGTGACCTTGAAGAAGAAGATGCGAAAGAAATCCAAGCTTCCAAATATGACCTGAGCTACATCGCTCTTGATGGTAACATCGGTTGTATGGTTAACGGCGCTGGACTTGCTATGGCCACTATGGACATTATCAAGCACTACGGCGGAGACCCTGCTAACTTCCTAGACGTAGGGGGCGGTGCTACGAAAGAGAAAGTTACTGAAGCTTTCAAAATCATCTTGTCTGATGAGCAAGTAAAAGGGATTTTCGTTAACATTTTCGGTGGTATCATGCGTTGTGACGTAATCGCTGAAGGTGTTGTAGCTGCTGCTAGAGAGCTAGGACTTTCCCGTCCGCTTGTTGTTCGTCTAGAAGGTACTAACGTTGAGCTTGGTAAAAAGATTCTTAACGAATCCGGCTTGAACATTGTTGCTGCTGATTCCATGGCGGACGGCGCACAAAAAATCGTTGCACTTGTTAAATAATCAAACCTGAGCGGTTTGAAAAATATATAAGGGATGTGAACAATCGATCATGAGTATTTTGGTCAATAAACATACAAAAGTCATTACTCAAGGGATTACCGGCGCTACGGGTTTGTTTCATACCAAAGGCGGTCTGGACTACGGCACGCAAATGGTGGGTGGCGTAACTCCTGGTAAAGGCGGCACGACAGTAGATATTACTTTGGAAAATGGTGAGCTTGTTAAGCTGCCAGTTTTCAACTCAGTTGTAGAAGCTAAAAATGCAACAGGTGCAACAGCATCCGTTATTTATGTACCACCAGCATTTGCAGCAGAATCCATCATCGAAGCGATTGAAGCAGAACTTGAATTGGTTATCTGTATTACTGAAGGTATTCCTGTTCTTGACATGGTACGCGTTAAGCGTTACCTAGAAGGTAAAAATACCGTTCTTATCGGACCAAACTGTCCAGGTGTTATTACACCAGGCGAGTGCAAAATTGGTATTATGCCAGGTTACATTCATACGCCAGGTCACGTAGGTGTTGTTTCGCGTTCCGGAACATTGACTTACGAGGCTGTTCATCAATTGACAACTCGTGGAATTGGACAATCCTCCGCAGTTGGTATCGGTGGAGACCCAGTTAAAGGATCCGAGTTTATCGACATCCTTAAACGTTTTAACGAAGATCCAGATACGTACGCTGTGATCATGATTGGTGAGATCGGCGGAACGGCTGAAGAAGAAGCAGCAGAGTGGGTTGCGGCAAACATGACGAAACCTGTTGTTGGCTTCATCGGCGGTAAAACAGCGCCTCCAGGAAAACGTATGGGCCATGCTGGTGCCATTATTTCCGGTGGTAAAGGTACAGCAGCTGAGAAAGTTGCAACTATGGAAAGATGCGGTATCCGTGTAGCGGCTACGCCGTCCGAAATGGGTTCAACACTAGTTAGCGTACTTGAAGAAAAAGGTATGCTAGATAAAGTTATCACAAAAAAATAAGCTTCTTTTAACGAAGGTAAGCAACCTTCCATCTCCCTTTATGGGGATTTGGAAGGTTTTTTTTTTATTCATATTGATGCATAAATTTGTTATTCGCGAAAGGAGTGTATATACTAATGGATAATCGTCATTGTTTAATTGGGCTTCATGAACTTGAGGGTGTTGGATGGAAAACGATGGATCAGCTTTTAGGCCGATTCCCTGAGTTGAGCGTATTAGTGGGGCTAACAGCAGGTGAGATCGCCTCATGTGGAATCCGTGCATCCGTTGCAGAACTAATAGCGACACGATTGACCCCTTCGTTCATTGAACAAAAGCTACACCTGTATAGAAGACATGCCATTCAGATTTTGACTCGGTTCGACGAGGATTATCCAGCTATTCTTAAGGAAATAGCGCAGCCTCCTTGGGTGTTATATGTGAAAGGGGATCCTTCGTTTTTAAAGGGTCACTTACTTGGCATCGTGGGAACACGAACTCCAACGCTGTACGGGAAGAAAATTGCCGAAGAGTGGGCGGCTGCGCTTTCTCGAGCAGGGTTTGGGATTGTAAGCGGGCTAGCAAGAGGAATAGATAGTAAAGCTCATATAGGAGCACTGCAAGGGAAGGCAAAGACAGTGGCTGTGCTTGGATGTGCGATCAACTCGATATATCCACGCGAGAATGCCCTGTTATATCGACACATTGAACAAGAAGGTGTCATTATTTCGGAATATCCGATTGGCACAGGTATGCACCCTGGTATGTTTCCGCAGAGGAATCGTATCATTGCTGGATTATCTCTGGGAGTTACGGTAGTGGAGGCAGCGGAGGATAGTGGATCACTAATCACTGTTGAGTTTGCATTAGACGCCTCGCGGGATGTTTTCGCTGTTCCTGGTCCAATTAACTCTCGCCAAAGCAGCGGTGTTCACAAGCTATTAAAGGATGGCGCGAAATTAGTCACCAGCGTCGAGGAAATTGTCGAAGATTATAAACACATCATAAATGCGGATGAAATACGGCTTGCTTTAAAGCACGAACCGGCATATATACTCACTGAAGATGAGGTCGAAATTGTTCGAAAGATGTCAGATACACCGATCTCAATAGATACTATATTAGAAGACAGTCAATTTACGTTTGGACATTTGCATGCAGTTCTGTTATCTTTACTATTGAAAAAGGCGATTAAACAGCTTCCAGGTTCAACTTACATTCGAGCATAGGCTAATCACGAAGTTTTGCTTCTCGCCAAGTAAACTTACCTTGAAACCAAGAGGGGAGGAAGGACGAACCATGGCAGATTCGTTAGTCATTGTTGAGTCACCAGCAAAAGCCAAAACCATCGGCAAATATTTAGGCAGTAAATACATCGTAAAAGCTTCGATGGGTCATATTCGCGACCTTCCGAAAAGCCAAATTGGCGTAGAAGTCGATAATAACTTTGAGCCTAAATACATAACGATACGTGGAAAAGGTTCTATCCTTAAAGAACTCAAAGACGCAAGCAAAAAAGTGAAAAAAATATATCTGGCGGCGGATCCGGATCGTGAAGGTGAAGCGATCGCCTGGCATTTAGCTCACTATTTGGCTGTAGGTCCTGAAGAGCTTTGTCGCGTAGTCTTTAATGAGATTACGAAGGAAGCCGTTAAGGATGCTTTTAAGACGCCTCGACGTATCAATCAAGATTTAGTGAATGCACAGCAGGCGCGTCGAATATTGGATCGACTTGTTGGTTACAAAATCAGTCCTTTGCTTTGGAAAAAAGTGAAGAAAGGGCTATCGGCTGGCCGTGTACAATCCGTAGCGGTTAAATTAATTCAAGACCGTGAGAATGAAATTAAAGCGTTTGAACCAGAAGAGTACTGGTCTATTACAGCCGTTCTTGATGCGGGAAAAACCGTTTTCGAAGCTAAGTATCATAGCCACAATGGTGAGAAAAAAGAACTGCACTCTCAAGAAGATGTCGATTTGATTCTTGCTGCAATGGGTAACGATGCGTTTATTGTGAAAGAAGTGAAAGAGAAAGAGCGTCAACGTAATCCTTCCCCTCCTTTTATTACAAGCTCCTTGCAACAGGAAGCAGCGCGAAAGCTTAATTTCCGTGCATCCAAAACTATGTCCGTGGCGCAGCAATTATATGAAGGTATCGATTTAGGAAAAGAAGGTACCGTCGGTTTAATTACGTATATGCGTACGGATTCTACGCGGATTTCTCCTATTGCCCAAGAAGAAGCTAGAGAGTTAATTATGACGAAATATGGCCCGACCTTCTATCCGGAGACGCCGCGTCAGTATCTTAAGAAGAATGCTAATGCACAGGATGCGCATGAAGGGATCAGACCGACTTCAGTACTTCGTGAACCAGATCAAATGAAGGAATTCTTGAGTAAAGATCAGTTCCGATTGTACAAGCTGATTTGGGATCGATTTATTGCGAGTCAAATGGCATCTGCTATCCTAGACACGATGACGATCGATTTGCATGCGGGAGAAACAATTTTTAGAGCAAATGGCTCTAAAATGAAGTTTGCTGGATTTATGAAGGTGTATGTTGAAAGTAATGATGACGGCACGACAGAAGAGGATAAGTTACTGCCGCCTCTATCTAAGGGCGATTCATTGCCTAAGCAGAGTGTTGAACCGAAGCAGCATTTCACGCAACCGCCTCCACGATACACAGAAGCACGTTTAGTCCGTGCACTTGAGGAGATGGGGATTGGGCGACCAAGTACGTACGCACCTACATTAGAAACGATTCAGAAGCGTGGCTATGTGGCAATTGAAGAGAAGAAGTTCGTGCCAACGGAGCTAGGCGAGCTCGTCATCCAATTAATGCAAGAATTTTTCCCGGAAATTCTGGACGTTGAGTTTACGGCTCATATGGAAGAAGAGTTGGACTTTGTCGAAGAGGGGAAAGAGGATTGGGTCAGAGTACTGGATACCTTTTACACGTCCTTCGAAAAGCGTTTAGAGTTTGCTGAAGAGGAAATGAAAGAAATTGAGATCCAAGATGAGGTTTCTGATGAGATCTGTGAGAAATGCGGGAAGCATCTGGTTTATAAAATGGGACGTTTTGGTAAATTCCTAGCCTGCTCAGGTTTCCCAGACTGCCGTAATACGAAACCAATTATTAAGGATATTGGTGTTACTTGTCCGACTTGCCATGCGGGTAAAATTGTAGAACGCAGAAGCAAAAAAGGTCGTGTATTCTATGGATGTGATCAATACCCAACCTGTGATTTCGTCTCTTGGGATAAACCAGTCAATAAGCCATGCCCATCCTGCAGCTCGATGATGATTGAGAAGCGCAGCAAAAATGGGGTAATGATACAATGTACACAATGTGATTTTAAGGAAGAAGCTGTTGATGATTCCGAAAACACAGATGATATGAAAGATTAGAGGTGTCTGATTTTGCCAGAAAATCAAAGAGTAACAGTCATCGGCGCAGGATTGGCAGGTAGTGAAGCCGCGTGGCAAATTGCACGCCAAGGCGTTCCTGTTACTTTATATGAAATGCGTAACAAACGAAAAACACCAGCACACATTACGGATCAGTTCGCTGAGCTCGTGTGCAGCAACTCATTACGTTCTAATGGCCTCACGAATGCCGTTGGTGTTTTAAAAGAAGAGATGAGACGTATGGATTCTCTCATTCTAGCTTGTGCTGACGAGCATGCAGTACCAGCTGGAGGAGCTTTGGCGGTTGACCGCGACGGTTTCTCTCAAGCGGTGACGAATACCTTGCGCAATCACCCTTTAATTGAGGTTCGCAATGAAGAACTTCAAACGCTTCCAGAGGGGATTACCGTAGTAGCTACAGGTCCACTGACGTCGCCTGATTTAGCTACAGAACTCAAAGCATTAATGGGTGAGGAGTATTTATACTTTTATGATGCTGCTGCACCGATTGTAGAGAAAGATTCAATTGATATGAATAAGGTATATTTGGCTTCCCGGTATGACAAAGGGGAAGCTGCTTACCTGAATTGTCCGATGACAGAAGAAGAGTTTAACGTTTTCTATGAGGCGCTCATTACAGCTGAGGTTGCCGAATTAAAGGAATTCGAGAAAGAAATTTATTTCGAAGGCTGTATGCCCCTTGAGGTTATGGCTAAGCGTGGTAAACAAACGGTGTTATTTGGACCAATGAAGCCTGTTGGCTTGATTAACCCGCATACCGGTAAAATGCCACATGCGGTCGTACAGCTTCGTCAAGATAATGCCGCAGGTACCTTGTACAATTTAGTAGGGTTCCAAACGCATCTGAAATGGGGAGAGCAGAAACGCGTACTGCAGCTTATCCCTGGGTTAGAGCAAGCGGAATTCGTCCGTTATGGCGTAATGCATCGCAATACGTTTATCAACTCACCTAGGCTGCTTGAGCCTACTTACCAATACAAACGCCGCGAGAATTTATTCTTTGCTGGTCAAATGACTGGTGTTGAGGGTTATGTTGAATCTGCTGCTTCAGGGCTGATTGCTGGTCTTAATGCAGGTCGTATGGCGAAAGGCCAAGATTGCGTTGTTTTACCCGCAGAAACAACGTTGGGCAGTATGGCTCAATACATTACGACAGCAGACTTCAAACATTTCCAACCGATGAATGCAAATTTTGGTCTTCTACCAGCGCTGCCAGAGCGTATTCGTAATAAAAAAGAAAAATATGAAAAGCTGGCTAGCCGCGCATTAGAGAGTATTCAGAATTTTGTGAAAACAGTTGTTGAATAAGTTGTCATAAGATGATCCGCTGTGTTACTATAAATTAATGTTTTATTGCATTTTTCATTCGTTTGATCATACATTTACCTCTAGATGCGGTCTTCTCAACATAAAGGACCTCGCTAGAGGTTTCTCTCATTTTTGCGACTCATATGCAAAGTGAGATCTCTTTAACGGATATGATTCTTATAGAGGGGTGAATCGAAATGGAACCCAATCAAGCAACGTTTCATGCGACAACGATTTTTGCGATCCGTCACCAAGGTAAAGGAGCTATTGCAGGCGACGGTCAAGTGACATTTGGCAATAGTATGATCATGAAAAGCACGGCCAAAAAAGTACGGCGTTTACATAGAGGGAAAGTCATTGCTGGTTTCGCTGGTTCCGTCGCTGATGCGATTACACTCTTTGAGAAGTTCGAAGGGAAGCTGGAAGAACACCATGGTAACCTTCAGCGTGCAGCTGTTGAGCTAACCAAGGATTGGCGTCAAGATCGTGTGCTCCGCAGATTGGAAGCCATGATGATTGTGATGGATGCCTCGGGACTATTGCTGCTCTCTGGTAACGGGGAAGTCATTGAGCCGGATGATGGCATATTGGCTATCGGTTCTGGCGGGAGCTTCGCACTTTCGGCGGGCAGAGCGCTTCATCGACATGCGCCTCAGCTTAGCGCTAAGGAAATCGCTCACGCGGCGTTGACGACTGCAGCTGAAATATGTGTGTTTACCAACCATAATATTATTGTTGAAGAGATTGAATAGTCTAGAACGTATGTTTCTTTATACTAACTCGCACACGCTCTCAATTGATCAATTAGCTTTAGCCTAAATTTAAGGAGGGTATCACATATGGCAAACAGCTCTCTTACACCTAAACAAATCGTGCATGAACTTGACCGATACATTGTGGGACAGAAAAAAGCAAAGAAATCCGTTGCTATCGCTTTGCGAAATCGATATCGGAGAAACCTTGTCGATGAAAGCATGAGAGATGAAATTGTGCCGAAAAACATTCTCATGATTGGACCTACAGGAGTCGGGAAAACGGAAATTGCGCGTAGACTAGCGAAGTTGGTTGGCGCACCTTTTATTAAAGTAGAAGCCACCAAATTCACAGAAGTCGGTTATGTTGGCCGTGATGTGGAGTCAATGGTGCGCGACTTGGTTGAGACTGCTGTACGCATGGTCAAAGCAGAGCGAATGGAGAAGGTCAAGGATCGTGCAGAGAAGCTTGCTAATGAGCGATTAGTATCTTTGCTTGCACCAAGTCCTACGCGCGCCAAAACACAGCGTAATCCGCTTGAGATGCTGTTTGGCGGGCAAAACAAAGAGGAGCAAGAAGAGACGACGCCTGATCCTAATCTGGCTTCGAAAAGAGCTCAGGTCGCCGAACAATTATCCAATGGTAAATTAGAGAATGATCACGTTGAGATAGAGGTAGAAGACACGGCTCCTTCTATGCTAGATATGCTTGGTGGTCAGGGCAATGAACAAGCCGGAATGAATATGCAAGAAATGTTTGGGAGTCTCCTCCCGAAAAAGACGAAAAAACGGAAATTGCTTGTGAAAGAAGCAAGAAAAGTTTTGACGCAAGAAGAAGCGCAAAAATTAATTGATATGGATGATGTCATCCAGGAATCGGTTAACCGTGCGGAACAAAGCGGCATTATTTTCATAGATGAAATTGATAAAATAGCAAGTAACAGCCGCGGCGGCAGTGGACCTGATATTTCGCGCGAAGGTGTACAAAGAGATATTCTACCTATTGTTGAAGGTTCGACTGTTGTGACCAAATACGGACCTGTTAAAACTGACTATGTGTTATTCATTGGAGCAGGGGCATTCCATATTGCAAAGCCATCTGACCTCATTCCAGAGCTGCAAGGAAGATTCCCGATTCGCGTTGAACTAAGTGATTTAACTTTAGAGGATTTTGTATCTATTTTAACAGAACCCAAGAATGCATTAACCAAACAATACACAGCCTTATTGCAAACAGAAGGTATAACTGTTGAGTTTGCGGAGGAAGCTATTCATGAAATTGCTCGCATTGCAGTTGAAGTAAATCAACAAACGGAAAATATCGGAGCTCGTCGTTTACATACGATTTTAGAAAAATTGCTGGAAGATTTATCTTTTGAGGCACCAGAAATCACATTAGAATCTATTGTGATTAACCCAGCTTATGTACGCGAGAAGCTAAGCAGTATTGTTCAAAATCGAGATTTAAGTCAGTATATTTTATAAGAAACATGCAGGTTGCAGTTAGTAGGAGGCAGTTACATGAGTTTATTAAATAAAACAAGAAGGCTGAATCGGTTACTCCAAAAAGAAGCGGGTAATGCGGTTAGCTTTATGGATATGGCAGAAGTACTGAGAGATGTTGTAATCGCTAATATTTATGTAGTCAGCCGTAAAGGTAAGATTTTAGGCTATGCGGTTACGAATGATCCTGTATCGCCAGAAATGAATCAAACCATTCTAATTGAACGCAGGTTCCCAATAGAGTCTAATAATTTACTGTTAAAAATTGAGGAAACTTCTTCAACATCGGAGCCAGACAGCCCGTATTTTTATTACACGGATCAGATGAAAGATATGTTTCCTTCAACGCATACGACCCTGGTACCAATTATTGGCGGTGGTGATCGTCTCGGGACCTTAATCCTAAGTCGAAGTGAAGGTCACTTTATCGATGATGATTTGGTTCTTGCGGAATATGGTTCGACAGTAATTGCGATGGAAATATTAAGAGAACGTGCGGAAGAAATTGAAGAGGAAGCCCGTAGTAAAGCAGTTGTTCAAGTCGCAATAGGCTCTTTATCATTCAGTGAGATGGAAGCTGTCGAACATATTTTCGAGGAGCTGGATGGCAAAGAAGGATTGCTTGTGGCGAGTAAAATTGCTGATCGTGTGGGCATAACACGTTCAGTAATTGTAAATGCCCTACGTAAACTGGAAAGTGCTGGTGTGATTGAAACGCGATCTCTAGGTATGAAAGGCACTTATATCCGTATATTAAATGAACAATTAATGCAAAGCATTGAACAAATGAAGTCGAAATTGTAAATAAATAGGAAAGCCCTATCTGGTTAAAAGATAGGGCTTTTTTCTTATTGTAACTTAACGCAATATCTTAGATGATAAAGAGTATAAGTCACAGGTTTACATAATTCTACATATAGAACTACTTTGTATCGGAAATCGAGAATAATGTCGAAATAAGAAGGAATCAATTCTCGCGATGTTGAAGTAGTAACTGAATATTTTTTGAGTGAAGGGGAATCGTTTATGTCTTTTTTAGACAAACCAAGTTGGAATATGATGGAGCGCTCGCTGGATGCATCGACGCTAAGACAAAAAGTGGTAGCGAATAACATTGCCAATGTGGATACTCCAAACTTTAAACGTTCCGATGTTGCATTTGAAGAGCTTTTACAAGGACAAATGAATGCGAATACACCTTCCATAGATGGCTTTCGAACAGACCCAAGGCATTTTGTGATTGGTAAATCTACGAAATTGCCAAATTCTGAAATTAAATCAGATAATTCAACAGCAATTAACACCAACTTGAACAATGTGGATATGGACTATGAAATGTCATTAATGGCAAAAAATCAGCTTAAATACAATACAATGATTCAACAGATGAACAACGACTTCAAAAAAATGCGTATGGTTATTGGGGGCAAGTAATAAACGATGAGACTTACAAACGGATTTGACATCAGTGCATCCGCATTAACTGCACAAAGACTGCGTATGGATGTTGTGTCATCCAATATTGCCAATGCGGATACTACGAGAGCAAAGTTTGTTGATGGTAAATGGATGCCTTATACGAGGAAGTTAGTTTCATTCGAGACGAAGTCTCAACCAAGTTTCGCTCAATCGCTGAATACGGCGATGGCTGATGGGACTGGCGAGGGAGTAAGAGTAAACAAAATATTTGAAGATAAGTCTCCATTAAAGCAAGTTTATAATCCCTCGCATCCTGATGCAGATTCTAATGGATTTGTTTACATGCCGAACGTGGATATTACCAAAGAAATGGTAGATATGATTTCAGCTACTAGATCATACGAAGCCAATGTGACCGCTTTAAATGCTAGCAAATCGATGATTTCAAAAGCGTTGGAAATTGGTAGATAGTAATTATAGGAGGTTGCGGGATGATTGACAAAATTAGTTATAGTCCGATAAATATAATGAGTTCCATTGGGCCAAAGGATAACACGGGTGAGGGAGCAGATGATCTTGGCAAGAAATTTGGTTCATTTCTGAACGATGCCATGACCAATTTAAATGCACAGCAAAAGCAAGTTGATCAGTTGAACGAAAGCTTCATTAAAGGGGAACTTTCCGATGTTCATCAATTGACAATTGCCTCTGAGAAAGCTTCATTAGGACTTGAGCTTACTGTTCAAGTCAGAAATAAAGTGTTAGAGGCGTACCAAGAAATTATGAGAATGCAGCTGTAAGTATAGAGATGCTGCTAAATTTGGGTCAATGAGGTGACAGAGTGAACGAGAACCTGCTCCAGTACTGGGAAAAGGTGAAGCAATACTGGAATCGTTATAATCGAACAACGAAAATTATTTTTTTAGCAACCGTGTTCTTACTGATTCTAACTGCTGCAATTATAAGTGTTAATTTGTCGAAGACAGAATATTCATTGGCGTTTACAGAACTGCAGCCAAGCGATGCTTCAAATATTAAATCATATCTCGATACAGCAAGAATTCCTTATCATTTGAGTCAGGACGGCAAAAGTATAGAAGTGCCGACGAGTGAAGTCGCGAATGTAAAACTTGCCGTAGAGTCACAAGGCTTGAATAAGAACGGCTCCTTGGGCTTTGAGGTTTTTAGCGGTAGCAGTTCATTCGGTATCACGGATAATGAATTTAAAGTGAAATACTTGAGCGCCATTCAAGGAGAGCTTCAACAGCTTATTAATTCCAACCAAGCCATTTCAAGTTCCAAGGTTAACATTTCTCTTCCTGAAGAAGGTCCCTTCTTAAAGCAACAGGCAGAGAAGGCAACTGCATCTGTTGTTCTGCAAATCAAGCAGGGTTATTCATTGGATCAACCTAAAGTGGATACGATTTATAATTTAGTCTCACATAGCATAAAGAATCTGCCGATTGAAAACATCACCATTTCGGATCAAAATTTAGTGTCATATAAGTTTAATGATGGAAATTCAAACGCAACGACGGGAAATAATACGGATATCAATACCCAGTTCCGAAATGATTTGCAGAAGAATATCAACTCCATGCTTGGCACGATGTTTGGACGAGATAAGGTTAGTGTCAGTGTGTTTACAACAATGAATTTTGATCAGAAGAAAACCCATGAACAGCTTGTCCGAGCTCCTAATCAAGCTGATCAAAAAGGGTTAGAAATCTCTTTGCAGGAAGCTAGCAAGTCCTATCAAAATAATGGCACGGATACAGGTGGTGTTCCAGGTACGGGTGGAACGGACGTTCCGGGTTATCCGGGATCATCAACATCAGGGAAGTCCACCTCAGAGGAAAATACCAAAACCGTCAATTACGAAGTGGATCGTATAACAAATGACATCATTTCAACGCCTTATGTAGTGAAGGATGTAAGTATTAATGTCGGCATAGAGCCTCCCGTTAGAGATGATCCGAACTCATTAACGGCAGAAACGAAAACAGCCGTTCAGAATGCACTCGTGAATATCGTCAGAACCGCACTTGCTGATAATAAAACTACTTATACAGACGAAGAATTACAGAAAAGAGTTACCGTGTTTGCACATTCTTTTGCGAGACCATCAGATGCGAGTGCAGCTAAAACAACAACGTACTTGACTTATGGAGCATTAGCTCTAGCGGCACTAGCCATTGGAGCATTTATCGGACTGGCAATTAGAAGACGCAAGAAAGCAGCTGCGCAACAACTAATTGATCAGGAAATGAACATTTCCCAAAAGGCAGAGCTTCCAACGATCGATATCGAAAATGTAACGAATGACAATCAAGTGCGTAAGCAGCTCGAAACGCTCGCGAGAAAGCGGCCAGAAGAATTCGTCAACCTGCTGCGTACTTGGTTAGTAGATGAATAGAGGTGCACTTGTATGGCCAGAGCCGCTTTACAAGGGTTGACCGGACGGCAAAAGGCAGCGATTCTTTTGATCAGTTTAGGCCCTGAGGTTTCTGCACAAATTTTCAAACATTTACGTGAAGAAGAAATTGAACAATTAACTCTTGAGATAGCGAATGTGCGTAAAGTCGATTCGCTGGAAAAGGATGCGATTTTAGCAGAATTCCATCAAATCTGTTTAGCACAGGAATTTATTTCTCAAGGTGGTATTGCGTACGCCAAAGATATTTTGGAGAAGGCACTTGGGTCTCAAAAAGCGCTTGATATCATTAATCGCTTGACTGCCACACTTCAAGTAAGACCTTTCGACTTTGCTAGAAAAGCAGATCCAGCACAAATTCTCAACTTCATTCAAAATGAGAATTCTCAGACGATAGCTCTCGTGTTGTCATATTTGCAAGCAGAACAAGCATCAATCATATTGTCGTCTCTCCCACAGGAGAAACAAGCAGATGTTGCGAAGCGGATTGCACTTATGGATAGTACGTCGCCTGAGGTTATTTCACAGGTTGAACGCGTGTTAGAGCAGAAGCTTTCCTCTACAGTTACACAGGATTATACAAATGCAGGTGGTATCGCATCTATCGTTCAAATTTTGAACGGTGTTGACCGTGGTACTGAACGTACGATTCTCGATTCCTTAGAAATTCAAGATCCAGAACTGGCCGAAGAAATCAAGAAACGGATGTTTGTATTCGAGGATATTGTTAATATCGATAATCGTTCCATCCAACGAATTATTCGAGATATTGAAAATGCTGATTTACAGCTGGCTCTCAAAGTTGCCAGTGAAGAAGTCCGCGATGTGTTGTTCAAGAATATGTCCAAACGTATGGCTGACACTTTCAAAGAAGAAATGGAATTCATGGGACCTGTTCGTTTACGTGATGTGGAAGAAGCTCAAACTCGCATCGTTGCAACTATACGTCGTTTAGAAGAGTCGGGTGAAATCATCATCGCACGTGGTGGAGGAGATGATATTATTGTCTAATGTCATTAAATCATTCGCGTATTATCCCCTTGAAGATAAAAAGATTGTTGAAACACTTTCCCATCGTTCTGATATACAAGCTAATGTGCAAATCGACGATGGTGGTTTGACAGAGGAAATGCAGAATGAGATCAATGATGCAAAAACGTTGAAGAATCGGATCATAGGAGACGCTGAAGCATTTGCGAGTGAACAAATCGATCAAGCGATGCAGGAGTGTGCATTAGTCCGCCAACAAGCGGAATCAGATATTGCGAGTTGGTGGGAAAGTAGGCGAGCTGAGGATGAAGAGCTAGTCAACCTATCTAAGCAAGCAGGATTCGAAGAAGGCTATCGACAAGGTGTTGAACAAGCGGAAAGTGCATTGAGAAAAGAATACAGCGATATGCTTGCCGAAGCTAGTTCCATTCTCGAACAATCTTATAAGCTAAAGCAGCAAATCATTCAAGAATCAGAGCCTTTTCTCATTGAGTTAAGCACTTCCATCGCAGAAAAAATTGTTGTACGGCAATTATCTTTGGAACCGGTCTGGGTGGTAGAGCTCGTTCAAAAAGTTCTAGCACGTAGACGAGAAAAGGGAATCATAACTTTATGTGTGGCACCATCCCAATTTGCGTATATCCAGGATGCGAGAGAAGAATTAATTACTTCTATTGATTCACAGGCAGAACTCGAAATTATCCCAGACTCATCAGTACAAGATCAAGGATGTGTGATTCGGTCCTCATACGGTAGTATTGATGCCAGAATTGATACACAGCTGAAAGAAATCAAATCAGCGCTACAGCAATTGGCCTTACAAAGCGAGGAAACTTAATGACACGGGCATCCATACCGAAGGCGGATAAATACAAAGAAGTATTACAAACCATTGATCCGATTAGGGTGAATGGAAAAGTTACTCAAGTAATAGGACTTACCGTGGAGTCTGAAGGCCCCGACGTCAGTGTTGGTGATCTTTGCTACATCTATCCACACAAGTCGAACAAACCGTTAAAAGCCGAAGTGGTTGGTTTCCGAAGCAATAAAGTTATTTTGATGCCGCTAGGTGATCTCGACTCGATTGGACCTGGTTGTGATGTCGTAGGTACGGGGAAACCGTTAACCGTCCAAGTTGGGCATGAGTTACTAGGCAAGGTTCTTGACGGGTTGGGTCAGCCATTAGATGGTTCATTTCTACCTTCTAGGATGGCACAGTATTCTACAAACAATAAACCAAGCAATCCATTGACACGTCCGCGTGTTCTCAACCCAATCTCTGTTGGTGTTCGTTGTATTGATGGATTATTGACAATTGGCAAAGGTCAGCGCGTTGGTATTTTCGCAGGCTCCGGTGTTGGGAAAAGTACGTTAATGGGAATGATTGCTCGAAATACGTCGGCTGATGTCAATGTCATTGCGCTCATTGGTGAACGTGGCAGAGAGGTATTGGATTTCATTGAGCGAGATTTGGGTCCAGAGGGTCTGGCAAGATCGGTTGTCATTGTGGCAACATCTGACCAACCTGCGTTAATTCGGATTAAAGGCGCTATGATAGCAACTAGTATTGCTGAGTATTTTAGAGATCGCGGCTTAAATGTCATGATGATGATGGATTCAGTCACACGGTTTGCCATGGCACAGCGTGAGGTTGGACTAGCTGTAGGTGAGCCACCAGCTACACGTGGTTACACACCATCTGTATTTGCCATGCTGCCAAGGCTTTTGGAGCGCTCTGGTACTGGAGCAAAGGGCTCAATTACCGCATTTTACACTGTGCTAGTCGACGGTGATGATATGAATGAGCCAATTGCTGATGCCGTTAGAGGAATCTTGGATGGTCATATCGTCCTTAATCGTAATATTGCGAACAAAGGTCACTATCCAGCAATCGATGTATTATCCAGTGTAAGTCGAGTCATGAAAGAAATTGTTCCTTCAGAACATATGGAAGCTGCCGATCAACTTAAGCGTCTTCTCTCTATATATAAAGATTCGGAAGATCTTATTAATATTGGGGCGTATCAGAAAGGTTCAAATCCAAATATTGATATTGCGATGGAAAATATTGAAGCCATTTGGAATTTTACGAAACAAAAAACGAGTGAAAAACTAACATATGAAGAAGCTCAAGCACGTTTAATCCAAGAATTTTATAAGGGATGAGGGTCCTAGATGAGTTTTCGATATTCTTTCCAGCAAATTGTCGATTTGAAAAATAATGAAAGAACTCAAGCAGAATGGATTTTATCTGAGGCAATGGGTCAATTAAGGAATGAAGAAACGAGCTTACATGGATTGTTTGAGAAGAAAGAAAGCTTACACAATGAAATGGTACAAGCGAGTAGCCATTCCGTTACGATTTCAAACATGCTCATGATGCAAAGCTATATGAATCATGTGGATAAACAAATCGCTCGTAAGAACCAAGATGTGAATCAAGCTAGACATATTGTGACGGAGAAGCAAGAGCATTTATCAGTGAAAATGATCGATGAAAAGGTTTGGACAAAGGCTAGAGAGAAGGCACATAACCAATTCAGGATCATGGTCGCGAAAAAAGAGCAGGATGCTCTTGATGAAATGGCAACGAATCGTTTCAAGCGACTTTCGTATTAAGGTAGAAAAGGAGGGACGAAGAGATGGCCGATACAAGCGTAGAGGGTGCATCTTATAGTGCACTGGAGCGATTTTTGATATGGTTTGTCATCCCCTTTGTGTTTACGGCGGTTCTACTCTTCGTGCTGCTTTCAATTTTTGATTATGATATCAAAAGTAGTATTCAAAAAGCATTGCACAATACACCTGTCATTGGATTAATTGTTCCAGCACCAAAAGAAAGTGCTCCCGTGACAGCTGAGGGTAAAGCAACTACTTCCGAACAAAGTGTAAAGCTGAAAGAAGATGAGATTGCGAAGCTGAATGCCAGAGTAACTGAACTAACAACAGCGCTTCAAAAGGCGGACTCGACGACAGAGCAAAAGGATCATTCTCTGAAGGAAGTTGTAGCGAAGGTTGCTGAACTTGAGGAGAAGTTAAAAGATAAAACACAATCGGAAGAAGAGTATACGAATCAAATCACACAGCTTGCAAATATGTACGCAAAAATGACTCCTAGTAAAGTTGCACCGATCATTGAGGCATTAACTCCAAATGAAATGGTCCTAGTATTTTCTATGATGAAGGCTGATAGCCGAGGAGCCATTCTTGAAAAAATGGACGCTGCCAAGGCAGCTGCTGCATCCATTGGTTTGAAAGATCTCGTACCCGTACGAGATAAAGAAATTGCTGCTTTGCAAGAAAGATTAGCAACGAATAACACGAAGGATGCTAAGGCGACAACAAGCACTGTCAGTTCTTCGGATCTTGGTCAAACATTTGCGAATATGACGCCAAAAAGTGCCGCTAATGTCTTACTTGAGATGAATAAGACAAATCAGATAAAGGTTTTAAATATTTTAAGCGGAATGGATAATGCTTCTCGCTCTAAGGTAATGTCCGCCCTCTCAGATGCCAATAAGGAAATCGCAGCTTCCATAACTGCAAAACTTGTACCTTAATATGCGTTGATTCTTTGAAGGGAGGTGGAAAAAATGGACGTACAAATGACTTCAGTACCAGTGACGCAATCTGGCACAATTAATTCAACAGTTGTAGGTAAAGGGACATCCAAAGGAACTGCTTCAACGGATACCTTCTCAGCAGTTCTCTCAGATCAAACCGCTCAAGAGAATGTACCTATGGTTGATGGACAACCGTCTGAGACTGAGCTTTCTATGAACATGATGCTTCAAATGCTGCAAACCTTGGTTATGCCGATTCAATCAACAGTAAATCAAGAAACGAAAGTGAGTTCGGAAGATCATTCACTTCCAGAATTACTTTTAGAAGCGATGAATACTAATCCTGCTCTTGCTGACCAATTATTGCAAGATCCAAAAGTGAAAAAATGGTTCGAAAACGCTGATGCTATGTTAGATGCTCTTAGTAACACGCCAAGTACCACATCTGCTGGACTACTTGTTTCTTGGCAACAACCAACCAGTGAATCTCAGAGTCTGAAAGCCCAGAATACGTTGTTAACTCTGTCAGCTTTATCTAAGCAGCAGCCTGACAATCCGATTCTTAACTATTTAAATTCAGAACTCACGAATACGATTCAACAATCGTTTCAACCAAAGCAAGAGAAATTTGCTGTTAAGCATATTCCAACTGCGGTAATTGAACAATCTAGTAGCATTTCTGAAACACTGGCTCGACCGCTTGTTGATCTTCCAATTGAAGCCAATGCGAGTTCGAATCCGATTGTAACAATTGGTGATTTACAGAAAGTACAGCAAGTAACGATTGCGGCTGAGAAGGCGCCAGCGCCAGTTTTAACAGCGGCAAATTTCACGGATGAGATGACTTCTCATGTATTGAGATACATGAAGATTACGATGTCCGAAGGCTTCTCTGAGGCTAAACTTTCTTTATTTCCAAAGAATTTAGGACACGTCGATGTGAAAATTTCGATGCATGATGGACAACTGTATGCACAGTTCGAAGCGGATACTTTAGTAGGAAAGCAAATGCTAGAAAGTCAGCTTCCGCAATTACGTCAAGCTTTACTCACACAGGGCTTACAAGTTGAAAAGCTCGAGGTTACACAAAGTCAAAATATGTCTTCTAGCATGTTCCAGGAACAGCGTCAGCCGCAAGGCTTTAATCAATCACAACGTCAACCCAAAAATCGGTCGAATGAGATTGAAATGGATGCGCTTGATTTTAAAGAGGACATGGAACAACTGGCACAGATTCGCAACAATGCAAATGGTAATTCCTTCGATGTTACGGCTTAATCTGATTTATTAAAGAAGTTGTTGGAGGTGAACGTATGGCTACAAGCCCAATTGTAGGTAATGTTTCTGACCTGATCAACACAGGGACTAACGCGAAATCCAAGGATAAGGATAGTACAACCCTAGGCAAGGATGATTTCCTGAAAATCCTGATAACGCAACTTCAGAATCAAGATCCAACACAGCCTTTGCAAGATAAAGAGTTCATTGCTCAAATGGCTCAATTTACGTCCGTTGAGCAATTGACGAATATGGCAAGTGAAATGAAGCTAATGAGACAGTCTCTTGGTTTTGTGTCAGGATTAATTGGTAAGTCCATTTCATGGACAGATACAGATTCATCAGGTGTTGTTACAGACAAATCTGGCGTAGTAGATTCCATAACCTTTAAAGATGGAAATCAATTTGCCAGTGTAAATGGTGTGGAAGTTGCACTAGATAAGTTAAAGAAAATTGAGAATGTTGGAGAATCACAATGACAGAGAGAATATCCATAGGTCAACTTTATCCTAGTGCGGTTTCTCCTAGTTCACCAAGACGATCACCATCGCAGCAGCAGTTACCATCTACCGGAAATCCTAGCTTTCAGAAGATTTTTCAAGATCAATTCGTTCGGTTTAGCCATCATGCTGAGGTAAGGTTAAAAGAGCGTGGCATTCAACTCAAACCTGAACAAATTGAGAAAATGAACAAAGCCATTGATAAAGCTGCTTCTAAAGGTGCCAAGGATGCGCTGCTGATTCTAGCAGGGAATGGGTATATCGTTAATGTACCTAACCGTACCGTTGTGACAGCGCTTGATGGCCAAGCTATGAATGAGCATGTGTTTACTCAGATCGATAGCGCAATGATAATCTCATAAGTATAGGGCTCGACCGATTAGGAAGCCTGGAGTTGTGGAACGAATGAAGCAACTCAAATTTTTTATTACTTACATCCGATTTAGGAGGCCAATTTCATGTTAAGATCTTTGTACTCAGGTGTTTCAGGTATGCGTGGCTTTCAAACGAAGCTAGATGTTATTGGTAATAATATTGCTAACGTTAATACGATCGGCTTTAAGGGTGGTCGTGTTATGTTTAAAGACATTCTTAGTCAGACAGTGTCTGGTGTGAGTGCGGCCGATGAGAACCGTGGTGGAGTGAACGCACAGCAAGTTGGCTTAGGTGTTAGTTTGTCTGCTATTGATACTGTACATACGGCAGGCAGTGCGATGACTACGAATGTTGTAACCGATTTGCGCGTGAATGGTGATGGATTCTTCGCAGTTGGAACAGCTGAGCAAGTAGATGCTCCTTATTTGACAAGAGCGGGTAACTTTACAGTAGATGCCAATCGAAATCTTGTTAATTCGGAAGGGCTTCATGTCATGGGCGCAGAGGGTGCAGGTCCAATTGTTATTCCAGAGGATATTGTTTCTTTCTCTATCTCTCAAAATGGTGACATTATTGGTGTAAATGCCGATGGTGAAACGGTCAATACAGGTCAAAAAGTTGGGGTTGTGAAAGTTATCAACCCTGCTGGTCTTGCAAAAATCGGTGGAAATTTGTATCAAATGACCGCGAATGCGAATCCAGTAGGAGAAGACATTGAAGTTGGAGCCGCTGGTAATCCAGAGACAGGTACTGGAACTATAATCTCAGGCCAATTGGAAATGTCTAATGTAGACTTAACCGGAGAATTCACAGAAATGATTATTGCGCAACGTGGATTCCAAGCGAACTCCAGAATTATTACAACTTCAGATCAAATACTCCAAGAGGTTGTAAATCTTAAGCAATAATGAGTAATTGAATGAAAAGAAGGGGGGGCTAAGCTCCCCTAACCCTGATTCTGGAGGAGAAAGATGATTTCTCTCACTCGTTTAAATGGTAGACCGCTTATCTTGAATGCAATTCTAATAGAGCTTATCGAAGAAACTCCGGATACGATGATTACATTGACGACAGGCAAGAAAATCACAGTTCTCGAAAAGGCAGAGGTTGTGGTAAGCTTAGTGCGGACCTACATGCAAGACATTGGTTCCGTACGAGCGACAATACAGTCCAGGGATACGGAGGGTTCGTAAGTGTTTAAGAACAAAATATTTATTCTCATTGTTTCCATACTTATTGCAATCACACTCATTCTCACTGCAGCGTTTGTGTTGTGGAATTTTATGGAGAAGAACAATCAATCCACGGATCCTGCTATGAAGGCTCAGGAAGCTGTTGCAAGTGTGAAGCCAGCGAAACCACCTTCCGCAGAAACTGTGAAAGCTAACACATCCATTATCAAAGATGTTTTGACGAATTTATCAGGCGGACAGAATTTCATAAAAATCAGCTTTGCATTTGAGATGGAAAATTCAAAAGCTAAATCTGAGTTCGATAGCTTACTCGATTCTGCTGTTAAAGGAACGATCGTCAAAATTTTGGGTGATATGACGAAAGAACAAATCGAAGGAAGTAAAGGTTCGGACAGTTTAACTTCTTCAATTATGAACAAACTAAACGAATTAATGCATGAAGGTAAAATTAAACAAATTTGGATAACTGATAAAGTACTGCAGTAACTCGTCAATGATTTTGCTTAAAGGAGGTGACTCGAATGGTTGATGTTTTATCGCAAAATGAGATCGATGCCTTGTTGGCAGCTTTGTCTTCTGGCGAAATGGATGCAGATGAGCTTAAGAAGGAGGATACTCAGAAGAAGGTAAGGGCTTATGATTTTAAGAGAGCAGTACGCTTCTCTAAAGATCATATTCGTAGCTTAACCCGGATTCATGAAAATTTTGCGCGATTTTTAACGACTTATTTCTCAGCTCAGCTGCGTACGTTCGTTCAAATTAGTGTAGTCCAGGTTGAACAATTGCCTTATGATGAATTTATTCGTTCGATCCCGAAAATGACCATTTTGAACATCTTTGAAGCAGAGCCTTTAGAGGGTCGAATGGTGCTTGAGGTTCATCCCAATGTTGCTTTTGCCATGTTGGATCGACTACTTGGCGGAGCAGGTACAACGCCAACCAAAATTAATGCATTAACCGAGATTGAAACGATTGTTATGGAACGAATTTTCAGTAGAGCATTCGATAGCTTGCAGGAAGCATGGAAGACCGTTATAGATATACAACCTCGCTTAGAGGCACTAGAAACGAATCCGCAGTTTATGCAAATTGTTTCTCCCAATGAAACTATTGCATTAATATCGCTGAGCACCAAAATCGGGGACACAACAGGAATGATCAACTTATGTATTCCTCATGTTGTTATTGAACCAATCATGCCTCGACTTTCTGTACATCACTGGTTTGTTTCCCAGAAGAAGACGAGAGCTCCTGAAGAAGTGGAAGCACTTCAATCCCGCTTGGAGAAAACCAAGTTACCTCTCATTGCAGAGTTGGGATCGTCTGAGATTTCTATCCGAGATTTCTTAGGATTAACAATAGGCGATGTAATCCCTCTGCATAAATCCGTCGAAGATTCGCTTCAAGTCAGAGTGGGCGAGAAGCTGAAATATCTCGGAAGCCCTGGTACCGTAAAAGGGAAGATGGCTGTACAAATTACAGAAATCGTTAATGAAGGAGAAGAAGAATATGATGAATAACAGAGATTATTTGTCGCAGGAAGAGATCGATGCTTTATTGAGACAATCATCTGAAGAAAGCTCTGTGTCTTCTTTTCATGGGCCTCCGCAAGTTGAAGATTTTTTATCCCCGCTCGAACAGGATGCACTTGGGGAAATAGGTAATATTACGTTCGGAAGCGCGGCGACAGCGTTATCGACGCTACTAGGCAAGAAAGTTGATATTACGACTCCTAAGGTGTCAGTGATTGGCAAAGAAGAATTGGAAGAACAGTTTCCAAGACCTCATGTTGCCGTTCATGTCAACTATGTTGATGGCTTTGATGGCATTAACTTGCTAGTCATTCAAACGCGGGATGCACAAGTTATCGCTGACCTTATGATGGGTGGAGACGGTACTGGCGGTGATGAAAATCTAAGCGAAATACATATCAGCGCTGTGCAAGAAGCGATGAATCAAATGATGGGTTCATCAGCAACATCCATGTCTACCATATTTAATCGATTTGTCAATATCTCTCCTCCAGGAATCGACATATTAAATTTGTCGAAAGGAGAAGGAAAACTGCCTGACGAGGACGTATTTATAAAGATATCGTTCCGACTTGCCATTGGCGATCTAATTGATTCCAACATCATGCAGCTATTGCCTGTTCCTTTCGCCAAAGAAATGGTATCGATCCTTTTGGGTGGTGGTGATACTGAATCAGCAATGGAAGCTGCACCGGCTGCGCAAGCACCACCAGTAGCAGCTACACCAGTGCAAGAAACTCATAAACCGCAGCCAACACCAGTGTATGAGCAACCTGTATACCAACAACCGATGATGTATGAACAGCCGATGTATCAGCAGCCTCCGATGGGACAGCCGATGTATCCACCACAACAACCGATGTATCCTCCGCAGCAGCCGATGTATCAACAGCCTCCAGCTGCGTTTGGTGGCATGCCTAATCGAAATGTGAATGTTCAGCCTGTACAGTTTGGTAATTTGCAATCAGGTGCATACGCGCAAGCGGATGATACGAACTTGAATTTACTTCTCGATATACCACTTAAGGTAACCGTAGAGTTGGGCAGAACAAACAAGGTGATTAAAGACATCTTAGAGCTGTCTCAGGGTTCGATCATTGAATTGGACAAGCTTGCTGGTGAACCAGTAGACATATTGGTAAATAATAAGTTGATTGCCAAAGGTGAAGTTGTAGTCATCGATGAGAATTTTGGGGTTCGTGTTACTGACATTGTTAATCAATGGGAACGAATTCAAAAATTACAATAATTTAATTTTAGGGGGATATTTTCAATGGCTAACCGTATTCTAATTGTGGATGATGCAGCTTTTATGAGAATGATGATTCGTGATATTTTATCTAAAAATGGGTACGAAGTATGTGGCGAGGCGAATGATGGAGCGCAAGCTATCGAAAAATATAAAGAGTTAAAGCCTGATCTAATTACTATGGATATCACGATGCCTGAAATGGATGGTATTCAAGCTCTAAAAGAAATCAAGAAGATTGAACCAAACGCGAAAGTCATTATGTGTTCTGCGATGGGACAACAAGCCATGGTTATTGATGCGATTCAAGCAGGAGCGAAAGACTTCATCGTTAAACCATTCCAAGCTGACCGTGTTATCGAAGCTATCAAAAAGACTCTAGGTTAAACCGTCCGAATTCGGTTGAGTCTTACATAAACCGAAAGGGTTGTTCTTATGAAAAGACGTCAATCGAATAATACCTGCTTATACATACTTAGTTTGATCGCTTTACTCTTTACAAGCCAAGTTGTATATGCTGAAACAGAACCAAATCAAGAGATTCCAATTTCAGACTATCCGGGTTCATTGGGCCAGGCGGACTCATTGTTTATGGTTGCGAAGGTTATTTTAGTCCTTGTATTCATTATCATTCTCTTTTATGTATTGATGAGGTATGTGGCGAAGAAAAATAAAGGTACATTGTTTGGGAACTCGATTCGCTCTTTAGGTGGAGTTCCCCTTGGACAAAACAAATCTATTCAAATTGTTGAAATTGGGCATTCGCTCTTCGTAGTTGGCGTTGGTGAGAACATTCAATTATTGGATAAAATCATTGACGCCGATGAAGTAGCCTATATCTCAGAACTTCTAAATTCGTCACAAGACGATCGAATGGGGTTCAGTACAATTAGTAAATGGTTCAACAAGCTGCCTCTAAAAAAGAACGACGTGGAAGAGGAAGTAGAATTTACAACTTCTTTTCAACAAGTGTTCCATGATAAATTACGGCGAGTAACGGATCGCAATAAGAATGTAGAAGAATGGTTGTCTGATCAAAAACAAACAGATCGGTTGAATGAAGAATGAAAAGAAATAAACTAGTTGGTGTACTGCTGCTTGTCGTGATATCCATTTTCCTATTATCTTTAACTGCTTCTGCTGCCGAAACGGATGTTACGAATCCGATTCCAGGTTTGAATGTCAATATCGGTACAAGTACGGCAACAGGGGGATCATCGAATACAGTAACTCTCCTTTTGTTGCTTACTGTGTTAAGTTTAGCTCCTTCTTTTCTAATTTTAATGACAAGCTTCACAAGAATTGTTATTGTGCTGGGTTTTGTTCGAACGTCTTTAGGAACTCAACAAATGCCACCTAACCAGGTTTTAATCGGACTCGCTCTGTTTTTAACCTTTTTTATTATGTCTCCAACTTTAGGGGAAGTTAATCAAACAGCACTTCAGCCTTATTTAAAGGGTGAAATCAACCAAACGCAGGCCTTTCAGACTGCGTCACTACCCATGAAGAAGTTTATGTTTAAGCATACGCGCCAAAAGGATTTGAAGCTGTTTCTTGACTATTCCAAAGCAAAAGCGCCTACAGGGGTTGAAGACATACCCATCACTTCATTAGTGCCTGCCTATGCGATTAGTGAATTAAAATCAGCATTTCAAATGGGATTCATGATATTTATTCCGTTTTTGGTTATTGATATGGTTGTATCCAGTACGTTAATGGCTATGGGGATGATGATGCTCCCGCCCGTAATGATTTCACTCCCATTTAAAATCCTTCTTTTTATTCTTGTAGATGGTTGGTATCTTGTGGTGAGATCGTTACTCTTAAGCTACGGTTAATGACCAAGATATCGGAGGGAATCTAGATGGGTTCGGAATTTGTAATACGAATTGCTGGCGAGGCTGTTTACACCGTTCTTAAAGCTAGTGCGCCAATGCTTCTTATAGGTTTAATCGTTGGTCTTGCCATAAGTATTTTTCAAGCAACGACTCAGATTCAAGAGCAAACATTGGCCTTTGTTCCGAAAATTGTTGCTGTTCTGCTTTCCATCCTCATTTTTGGTTCGTGGATTATGAATACTTTGGTTGATTTTACCTTTAATCTACTCAACAATCTTTACAAATTCGTTGGTTAGGTTGTGAGTGAAATGCCAACATTTATTCAAGCGATCCCTATCTTTCTGCTTATTTTTTGTCGAATTACATCATTTTTTGTCGTGGTTCCTATTTTTTCTTCCAGAAATGTTCCCATGATGTTCAAGGTGGGACTTTCCGTTTTTATTTCTTTAATAATTTTCGCGACGATGGGAATGGAGAAGTCCGTACCGATTGATGGCGTCTACGTGCTTTTGATTATTCGTGAAATGCTAATCGGTGTTTTATTAGGATTTCTCGCATATTTGTTTTTCACAGTTGTGCAAACAGCTGGTTCATTTATGGATATGCAAATTGGATTTAGTATGGCGAGTGTAATTGATCCCTTAACAGGTGCATCAACGCCGATGCTAGGAAATCTGAAATATATGATTGCTGTTTTGTTATTTCTGTCTTTCGACGGACATCATTACTTGCTCAGGGCAATTATTGAAAGTTATAAATGGGTGCCGATCGATAACGATTTATTTAGCCGCATTTATGACGGACAAATATCAGATTTTTTATTTCATTCGCTTTCCAAAATGTTTTATTTGTCCTTCCAACTGGCAGCACCAATAGTAGCAGCGTTATTTTTAACAGATTTAGGTTTAGGCCTTTTGACAAGGGTCGCACCGCAATTCAATATATTTGTAATAGGTGCCCCTCTTAAAATGATTCTCGGTTTTTTTCTACTCGTTATTGTATTTCCAGAGTTAATTTCACAATTCCAACAATTATTCGGAATCATTTTTGACTACATGGAGAAAATGCTTCAAATTATAGCTGGAACATCGCAGACATCACCTAAGTAGGAGGAGTACCGTGTCCCAACAACTTCGTATACAGCTAGATTTACAATGGTTTGCTGGGGAAAAGACGGAGCCTGCTACAGCGAAGAAGAGACAGGATGCCAGAAAAAAGGGTCAAGTTGCAAAAAGTATGGACTTGCCCGCGGCTTCCATTTTACTTTTTTCCTTCGTAGCTTTTCTAATGTTTGGTTCCTTTATGAAAGGAAAGCTAATTCATATTTTTCGTAATGTATATGAGAATCAACTTGGAATGGACATTACAATAGGGAATGTGCAAGTGTTATTTGTGGATTTAACTCAACAAGGGTTGATAATTATGGCGCCAATCTTTCTTTTTGTAGTCCTCGTCGCCTTTATTGCGAATTATGCACAAGTTGGTTTTATGTTTATCGGTGAACCTTTAATGATGAAGTTTGACAAAATTAATCCAATTGCTGGATTCAAGAAAATCTTTTCCTTGCGAACAGTGATTGACTTTTTAAAGTCAACATTGAAAATGTTGATTATCGGTTATGCCGTATATACGACTTTAATGGGGCAGAAGGACAGGCTTCTTGGCTTAGGACATGCACCCTTAGAGAATACATTTTCGTTTATTGCTTCGGTTACATTGAGATTAGGAATTAAAATAGGTGCAATTTTAATTGTTTTAGCTATTTTTGATTACATTTATCAAAAGTATGAACATGAGAAAAGTCTTAAGATGTCCAAACAGGATATCAAAGATGAATATAAGAAAAGTGAAGGCGATCCTCTAATTAAAGGGAAGATCCGTGCCAAACAACGCCAAATGGCCATGCAACGAATGATGCAGGATGTTCCTAAGGCCGATGTCATCATTACAAACCCAACTCACTTTGCAGTTGCACTTAAATATGATTCGACAAATATGCAGGCTCCTACTGTAATTGCAAAAGGGGCAGACTATGTAGCCTTAAAAATTAAAGAGGTCGCCAAACAAAATGGCGTCATGACAATGGAAAATAAGCCGCTTGCTCGAGCGATTTTTGCACAGGTGGAAATTGGTGAAGCGATACCAGCGGACCTATTCCAGGCTGTGGCAGAAGTACTAGCGTATGTATATAAGATGAAGGGTAAGACGAATTAACGTAGAGGGAGGTGCAATCTGATGAAAATCAAAGATTTATTAGTTCTAGTCGGTATTATTGGCATCGTGTTGATGATGATTGTACCTGTTCCTATCCCTTTGCTGGACTTTTTACTAATTATTAATATTTCAATAGCTTTAATGATTATCTTGGTTGCAATGAATACGCAAGAAGCGCTCCAATTTTCAATTTTTCCTTCCTTGTTATTGATTACCACGCTCTTCCGATTAGCTTTAAACGTATCAACAACTCGTAATATTTTAGCGCATGCTGAAGCAGGCGACGTAGTCAGAACTTTTGGTTCATTCGTAGCGCAAGGCAATATCGTTGTGGGATTCGTCGTGTTTCTCATCCTTGTCTTAGTTCAGTTTATTGTTATTACCAAAGGTTCTGAGCGCGTTGCCGAGGTTGCAGCTAGATTTACCTTGGATGCGATGCCAGGTAAGCAAATGAGTATTGATGCTGATTTGAATGCGGGCTTGATCAATGAGATTCAAGCTAGAGAACGAAGACAAAAGATTGAACGAGAAGCTGATTTCTATGGTGCCATGGATGGTGCCAGTAAGTTTGTAAAAGGTGATGCGATTGCCGGGATCATTATTCTTGTTATCAATCTAATCGGCGGATTTATTATTGGGATGACAATGAAAGGGATGGATTTTCAAGAGGCACTTCAAACCTTCTCGATCCTAACAATCGGTGACGGATTGGTAAGCCAAATCCCTGCACTATTAATTTCAACCGCAGCTGGTATCATTGTAACTCGGGCATCGTCTGAAGGTAACTTAGGTCATGATGTAACGAAACAATTAACGGCACAACCTAAGCTCATGTATATCGTTGCAGGAACGTTAGTTGTTTTAGGAACGTTCACACCGATCCACTGGTTTACAACTTTTCCGATAGCTGGTCTTTTAGTATTTGCTGCATTTAAAATGCAAAAGAATTTGGACCGTGAAGCGATTAAAGAAGAGCAGTTGGTTGAAGAGAAACAGATTGAGGAAGTACGAAGTCCTGAAAGTGTCATTTCCTTACTGCAAGTAGACCCGATTGAATTTGAATTTGGTTATGGGCTTATCCCTCTAGCTGATACACAGCAAGGCGGCGATTTATTGGATCGTATTATCTTAATCCGACGTCAATGTGCTTTGGAGCTTGGTGTTGTAGTGCCCGTTATACGAATCCGTGACAATATCCAATTAAGACCGAATGAGTATATCATCAAAATTAAAGGCAACACGGTTACGCGCGGCGAACTACTCCTAAATCATTATCTGGCGATGAGTCCTGGATTTGATGATGATTCTATTTCAGGAATTGAGACAACGGAACCTGCTTTCGGGTTACCAGCTATTTGGATCGATGAAATGAACAAAGAGAGAGCAGAGCTATCAGGCTATACTGTCGTAGATCCACCATCAGTTGTGGCCACACATTTAACTGAAATTATTAAGAAACATATTCATGAGCTTCTGGGTCGTCAGGAAACGAAGGCGCTTATCGAAAATGTAAGGGAATCGTATCCTGCTCTTGTTGATGATTTAATTCCTTCCGTATTAGCTGTTGGAGATATTCAGAAAGTTCTATCCAAACTTTTACGTGAGAAAATATCTGTTCGTGACTTGGTCACAATTTTAGAGACACTAGCCGACTATGGCACCTACACGAAAGATCCTGAGATCTTAACAGAGTATGTGAGACAGTCATTATCTCGACAAATCACTCAGCAGTTTACTTCACAAGGTGATTCGCTGAAAGTAATTACGGTAGGCCCGTCAGTAGAGAAGAAAATTGCAGATTCCGTGCAACAATCAGATCAAGGGAGCTATCTGGCGCTGGATCCATCATCTTCACAAATCATTTATCATCGTGTTACCGAGCAAGTAACGAAATTAATCCAATCCGGGCAACAGCCCGTCATTTTAACTTCACCTACGATTCGGATGTATGTTAGACAGCTTTTAGAGAGAACGCTACAAGATATTCCTGTCTTATCTTACAGTGAATTAGAGCCTAGCGTTGAAATCCAAAGCATGGGGGTAGTCAATTTATGAGAGTAAAAAGATATGTTGTTGATTCCATGCCTGACGCTTTGCAAAAAATTCGTTCGGATCTTGGCAAGGATGCCGTAATCCTAAACACAAAGGAAATTCGCACAGGCGGCTTTCTTGGCATGTTTGGGAAGAAAAAGATTGAAGTTATTGCAGCGATAGATGGCGCAAATGCAAAACCAGCTCCAGCTCCGCAACGGGTATCTGCAAAGCTGGCACTTCAGCCTAATGTAAGTAGCTCGGCTAATCAGCTCAAGAATAATATGCACCAATCTGACTTTCCTGATGTTCCTGATGTTATTGTACCTGTGGCAAAGAAGAACGAGCCAGTAGCGGTAAATGCCGTTCCTGTACCTGAGAAGATAATCATGAATCCCGCACAGCATCAAGCTTACTCACCTTCATCTGTTCAAACTTCTACTAGAGCTTCGGTTAAAGATGAGCAATTAATGGATGAACTCAAACAAATGAAAGAAATGATGAAGAAGCTTACGCAAGTGACTGATGAGGGTAAGCTTCCAGAAGCCTTACAAAAGCTGGAACAGCGACTATATGATCAAGAAGTAAATCCTACACTGGTTCGTCAAATTATGGATGAGGTCATGGCGGATTTTCAACTTGCGGATGAACCAGTTACCGAAGAGTCAGCTCACCAGCTAGTACGTTCGAAGCTTGGTCAAATTTTTCAAACTGATCAAAGTAAGCATATTTCTGCACAAACTCGTGTTGTTCATTTTGTTGGTCCAACCGGAGTTGGTAAAACAACAACGATTGCCAAGCTAGCAGCAGAGCAAGTTTTGAAATATCACCGTAAAGTTGGTTTTATTACCTCTGACACATATCGAATTGCTGCAATTGAGCAGTTAAAAACGTATGCTACTATTTTAAATGTGCCGCTCGAAGTCGTGTTTTCTCCGCAGGATTTGACGAAAGCGTTTCAGAATTTAGCAGAATGCGACATCATTTTCATGGATACAGCAGGGCGTAATTTCCGGAACGAAATGTATGTTTCAGAATTGAACTCATTGTTGAAGACCCAAGGAAACAGTGAAACAATACTCGTACTTAGTTTAACGACCAAATATCGTGATTTACGGGCGATAACGAATAACTTTAGTAAATTTAAGCTAGATAAAGTACTCTTTACCAAAATGGATGAAACAGATTCCTATGGAGCCATTTTGAATGTTGTTCATGAGTTTTCTCTCAAACTTTCATATGTTACAACTGGGCAAAGTGTTCCCGATGATATTGCGGAAATGAACGAGTGGCAAATCATTGATATGTTATTGGAGGAGCCTAGAACATGAAGGATCAAGCAGAAGGGTTACGGAATCTGGTTCAGACGCAGGTTGATAAAGGCACAAGAACAACCAGGATCATTACCGTGACTAGTGGAAAAGGTGGGGTAGGTAAATCCAATTTTACGCTAAACTTCGCTTTATCACTGCAGTCTCTCGGTTATAAGGTACTTGTCTTCGATGCAGATATTGGGCTAGCTAACATTGACGTTTTAATGGGCGTATCCTCAACGTACAGTCTTTATCACTTGTTAAAGAAGGACAAGACGATTTGGGAAATCATCCAAAAGGGATCCAATGATTTAGAGTTTATCGCTGGCGGTTCTGGTTTTAATGACTTATTGCGATTAAGCGAAGAAGAGTTAGATTATTTTGCAGAGCAAGTTATGCAACTGAACGGGTATGTAGATTTTATCATTTTCGATACAGGAGCAGGCTTATCCAAAGAGACGTTAAAGTTCATTCTTGCAGCTGAAGAAGCGATTGTCGTTACAACTCCTGAACCAACATCGATTACAGATGCTTATGCCATTATCAAGATGGTGAATTCAATGGGACACGATGTATCATTTAAACTAGTTATTAATCGCGTAACTGATGCAAGAGAAGGGAAGCAGACGGCTGACAAAATTTCGTTAGTAGCCAAACAATTCTTGGATATTCATATCCCAACCTTAGGTTTTGTTGATGATGATCCGGTTGTTTCGAAAGCAGTGAAGAGGCAAATTCCTTTTTCTCTCGCATTTCCTTATTCCGCAGCTACGAAAAGTATCAAAACGCTTACGGATAACTATATAAAAGGATATCGAGTTATTGAAGCACCTTCTACTGGTGTCAAGAGCTTTCTAAATAAAATGTTGAAGCTATTGAAATAGGATTTTTGAAAATCGTGTCGAATAAGCAGATAGAGGGGGGAAGCAGCTTGGCAATATATAACATTCTTGTCGTAGATGACTCCGTCTTTATGCGAAAAATAGTTAGTGATTTAATTTCTGAAAATCAACAATTTAAGGTCATTGGTACTGCCAAAAATGGCGAAGAAGCAATTGAACTAGTTAAGCTGCTTCGACCAGATGCTGTTACGATGGATATAGAAATGCCTGTAATGAATGGATTGGATGCGCTTAAACACATCATGGATGAGCAACCAACCCCTGTCATCATGCTAAGCTCCCTGACACAAGAGGGGGCAGCTGAGACGATTAAAGCTTTGGAGTTGGGAGCAGTAGACTTTATTCGAAAGCCTTCGGGTTCCATCTCTCTGGATCTGTTTAAAGTTAAACTTTTACTGCATGAGAAACTGCTAATGGCAGTTCGTTCGAAAATGAAAGTTATTCAACCTTCACTCGTTCAGTCACCATTGATAAAGGTTAATCCATTGTCTTTAAGATCAAAGCTGATTAAAGAGACTTTGAAACACTCAGACGCGAATGTTCCGGTTACCCAAGCTACTACGAATTTTAATCATGTAGTTGCGATAGGTACTTCTACCGGAGGTCCGCGAGCGTTACATCAGGTTATTTCCAATATTCCCGCAGGTTTCCCAGCTCCAATCTTAATTGTGCAGCATATGCCACCCAATTTCACCAAATCACTAGCCCAGCGTTTGAATGATATTTCTCAAATTAGGGTTGTTGAAGCGGAGGATGGCGAAGTCCTTCAAACCGCTACTGCTTATGTGGCTCCGGGAGGATGGCATATGGTTATCTACAAAGATCCGAACCGAACGTACAAAATCCGACTAACCAAAGATGAACCTGTTTCTGGTCATCGACCATCTGTTGATGTGATGTTTGATTCCTTACTCAACATGCATGAATTAAAGAGACATGTCGTTTTGATGACTGGAATGGGAAGTGATGGAGCCAAAGGAATGCTTTCTCTGAGGCAATCAGGTGCAACAACAACAATTGCCGAGGCGGAAGAAACCTGTGTCGTATATGGGATGCCAAGAGCCGCTGTAGAAAACCAAGCTGCGATGCATGTTTTACCCCAACAGGATATTGCAGTTCGATTATCTAGGTGTGTAGTGAATGAAGTAAACTGAAGCAAACTAGGGTACTGGATGATTCTATTGGAGGTGTGTGGTAGTGGAACTTAGTCAATATTTGTCGATGTTTATCGATGAATCAAAAGAGCACTTGCAATCATTGAATGAAAATCTTCTCAATTTAGAAAGTAATCCAAAAGACATAAGTATAGTACATAATATTTTTCGTTCAGCTCATACGTTAAAAGGGATGTCCGCAACGATGGGATTTGAGGACATCGCTGCACTTACACATGATATGGAAAATGTGCTTGACCTCGTACGTAATAGTAAAATTGAGATGGACTCCTACATATTCGATTGTATTTTCAAAAGCTTGGACTCCTTGGAATCCATGGTGGAAGATATCATTCAAGGCGGTACAGGCAAAGCGGACGTTAGTCCGATTGTCGCTTCTCTGAGATCCATCGTGACAGGTGACTACAAAAAAACACAGGCCCCTACAACTGCTATTGCTGTAAAAGAACCTGCTAAAGGTATTGAAGTGGATGAGTTTCAGTACTCCATACTCCAACAGTCTATCGATTCTGGGTTTCTTGTTTTCTATATCGAAGTCAGCGTTAATGAAAACTGTGTGTTGAAAGCTGCACGTGCTTACATGGTATTCGAAGCAATGGAACGAATGGGCGAGATCATTAAGTCAACGCCTTCCGTGCAAGAAATTGAGCAAGAGAAATTTGACCGCTCGTTCTCACTTTACTTTATTTCAAAAGTAGATCAAGCAACGCTAGAGAAAGAGATTTTAAATGTTTCGGAGATTGCATCTGCCGTTATTATTACCGTAGATACAGAATCTCTTGCAGAATTATCACGACCGATTACGGAAATTGAATCAGCACACAAAGAAATTGCAGCTGCCGTTGTGGCAACTGTGACGACTCCAGATGTAGAAGTACCAAAAGCTGCCGATGCAGTAGTCACTGCTGCTAAACCAGTTGCAGGCGGAGCACCGGTTGCGAGTCGCACGATACGTGTAGATATTGAGCGTTTAGACACGCTTATGAATTTATTCAGTGAGCTATTGATTGACCGTGTTCGTTTAGAGCAATTAGCGAGTGAAGTGAAACGAAATGATTTGACGGAAACCGTTGAACACATGTCGCGTGTTAGCAGCGATTTGCAAAATATCGTTTTGAAGCTTCGCATGGTTCCAGTAGATTCGGTATTCAATAGATTCCCTCGGATGATTAGAGACTTAGCGAAATCCTTGGATAAGAAAGTAGATCTTGTGATCACAGGTGCTGATACTGAATTAGACCGTACGGTTATCGATGAAATCGGCGATCCGCTAGTTCATTTATTGCGAAATGCGGTCGATCACGGTATTGAGTCAATCAGTGATCGTGTAGCAGTAGGCAAATCAGAGCAAGGAACAATTCAGCTTCGTGCATTCCACAGTGGAAACCATGTCTTTATTGAGATTGAGGAAGATGGCAGAGGTATTTACCGTGAGAAGGTTTTGAAAACTGCTTTGAAGAATGGTCTTGTGACGGCCGAACAGGCTGCAAAATTAACGGATCATGAAGTTTATAACTTGCTCTTCGCTTCCGGCTTTAGTACGGCTGAGAAAATTTCTGACATTTCTGGTCGCGGTGTTGGATTAGACGTAGTTAAGACGAAGATTCAAATGCTAGGTGGACATGTACAAGTTGATTCGAAGCCTGGCTTCGGGAGCAAATTTTCCGTACAGCTACCACTGACTCTATCTATTATTTCTGCGATGCTAGTGCGTCTGGGTAGTGAGAAGTATGCAATTCCTTTATCTTCAATTGTTGAAACATCTGCTATTCAGAAGTCTCAGATCCGTAACATCCAAGGAACGAAAATGATTGATTATCGCAAATCAGTCATTCCATTAGTATCTGTGAGCACCTTATTCCAGGTTCCTGATTTCAATGAGGATTTGGAAGAAGAAACAGAAATCGTTGTCGTTCGCAAAGGTGATAAGCAAGTAGCGCTCATGGTGGACGAATTTATCGGTCAGCAAGAGATCGTGTTAAAAACGTTAGGCAAATACTTAACTGGAATTTTCGCAATTTCAGGAGCAACCATTCTCGGGGATGGACAAGTTGCTTTGATCATTGATCCGAATGCATTGATTAAATAAAACCATATTCGTTAAGGAGGATTTCAAAATGGGAGAAGAAAAAAAAGTAATTGTCTTCGCACTTGGATCGGAAGAGTATGGTGTTGAGGTAGAAAAAGTTAGAACAATAGAAAGAATGCAGCCAATGACACGTGTGCCCAAAGCACCGGAATTTATTAAAGGTGTTATTAATTTGCGTGGTGTCGTTATTCCGATTATTGATTTACGTGCAAGATTTGGACTTGAAGAGGTATCAAGCACGGATGCAACTCGGATTATTATCGTTTCTGCTGCAGAATTTGAAGTAGGACTGATTGTTGATTCTGCAAATGATGTTATTGATGTCGATACGGATAATATTAATACACCGCCTGAAGTTGTAGGTGGTATAAAAGCCAAGTACTTGGATGGCATTGCGCGTGTAGGCGATAATCGATTGTTGGTACTCCTTAACCTAGAGCAAGTCTTGAATCGCAGCGAAATTCAGCAACTAGAAAGATTCGAGGAATAGCTCGTGGACGTTTTTAGCCAATTAGAGGATTTTCAATTAGATGTACTTAAGGAAGTAGGGAACATTGGCGCGGGGCATGCAGCAACTGCGCTTTCTACCTTACTGGATAAGCCAATCGATATGCTTGTGCCGAAAGTAAGAATGCTGCCTTTCGAAGAAATTTGCGAGAGTGTTGGCGGTGCTGAGACTGTGGTCTTGGCCATCTTCTTACGTGTTGATGGGGATGCTCCAGGGAATATGTTTTTCATCCTTGACTTGTATGCAGCCAAAAATATGCTTCGAGATTTGGTCGGTTTATCACTTCCTGATCAAGAAGAATATTCAGAGCTTGAATTATCTGCATTGAATGAAATTGGCAACATTCTTGCCGGGTCTTATTTATCCTCACTTGCTGATTTTACGAATTTAAATATGCAGCCGACGGTTCCAGCGCTGGCGATCGACATGGCTGGTGCAATTTTAAGCTATGGTTTATTGCAATTTGGTCAGATGGGAGACCAGGCTCTTCTCATTGAAACTAAATTTTTGGAAGGGGAGAACGAAGTGCAAGGGCACTTCTTCCTAATCCCTGATCCGGAATCGTTTGGTAAAATCTTTTCGGCATTAGGGGTAGTCTCTCCATGACGCAAGAAAACTTAATTAAAGTAGGTATGGCTGATTTAAATGTTGCTCATCAAGTCGGTGTATTGAAGACAACAGGTTTGGGCTCATGTGTAGGGGTTACGCTATACGATAGCCGATCAAAAGTAGCTGGAATGGCACATGTCATGCTGCCTTCATCCGAAATAGCTAGGGAAGGCTCTTTGAACATAGCCAAGTATGCAGATACGGCGATTCCTGAACTAATTTCTAGAATGGAAAAGCTAGGAGCAAATATTAACAAATTAGAAGCCAAGCTTGCTGGCGGCGCTCAAATGTTTGCATTTGCAGGAAATAATGATACGATGAGAATCGGACCGAGGAATGTAGAATCTTGTAAGGAAATGTTGAATCGTTACAAGATTCCAATTCTAGCTGAGGATACAGGAGCTAATTATGGTCGTACGATTGAATTTTCTAGTGCGACTGGCATTTTACTGATCCGTAGTGTCCAATTGGGAGTAAAGGAAATTTAATGATGATTGGAACTATACGAATAAATCTCATCGTTGCTTTGTTAGCAGGAATCTTCACATTTGCATTGTCGATTGGTAATAATTTATTCTTATCATCTTGCATCAAAAGTGGATACAGCTTTCTTATTTTATTCGTAATAACATTTGGTTTTAGATGGGTGTTAGGTTTATTAATTGGACCTGTTACTTCAATAGATGATTCATCACATGAGAACTCCTCATCCGCGGTTGGTCAAAACCTGGATTTGAGCACACCTGATGAGGATGAGGAAACACGGGAAATGATGAAAGCAAACCACACGAACAATACTAAAGATGCACATTCAAATGAAATGCAATTTTCACCATTGAATCCACCTAAGCTAGTCACCAAGAATAATTTGGACCCTGAACAACTGGCGGGTGCCTTGAGGCGTATGTCTGAAGATTAAGGATGGTGAATCTTAAATCATGATTGATCAAAAGCAAGTTCAACTTGCGAATATTGAATTGTGGAAACATTGGAAGGAACAGGGCATAATTGCAGCTCGACAAGCACTTATTGAAAACTATTTGCCATTAGTAGAGTATGTTGCAGGTAGATTAGCTATTGGACTCCCTAAAAGTGTTTCTAAAGACGACTTATCTAGCTTTGGGGTCATGGGATTAATTGATGCCATCGAGAAGTTTGATTATGCACGCGGCTTACAATTTGAAACCTATGCTTCATGGAGAATTCGTGGTTCTATTATTGATGGTTTACGACAAGGGGATTGGGTTCCTAGGTCCGTTAGGGAAAAAGCCAAAAAAGTAGAAGAAGCCTATCAAAAGCTCGAACAGCAATATCTTCGATCTGTTACGGATATAGAGATTAGCACTTATCTGCAAATCAGTGAGCAGGATTTTCAGCAAATGCTACAGGATATTTCCATTACGACGATTTGTTCGATTGATGATCCTATTCGAGAAGAAGAATCGGAAACAAGACTTTCCCTTATTGTTGACGAGAAAGCCAAAAATCCAGAAGCTCAAGTGAATGAGTTTTATCTCAAAGAATCGTTAGCGAAAGCGATAGACCGATTGACTGAAAAAGAGAGAACGGTTGTTTCCCTATTTTATTTCGAAGAATTATCCTTAAGTGAAATTGCTGAAGTAATGTGTTTATCTCCATCACGCATTTCACAGCTTCATTCCAAAGCGATCTTAAGACTTAAAGGTGTACTCGGACGCTTTAAAAATCAACTTTTTCAAGATAATTAAACTTATTCTGAAAGTATGGAAAGGTGGTATGTCCGTGAGTGAAGGGAACATGCCTTTGGATTACTTCATTAGTATTACTGTGTCAGATGACAAATTATCTGCTCATTTACTGATTAGTAATACGGATGATACGTTTAAAGTCTCAATTGGGCAATTATTGGATTTAGTTCAAAAAAGCCGAATTATTCATGGTGTAAATCAAGTTGTTCTTGCAGAAATTGCTGCAAACCCAAGATCTTTTTCTCTTATAAAGACATTAATTGCGACGGGAACTAAACCGGTTGAAGGTCAAAATGGGTATATTAAATTATCTTTTGACTTTGATGAAAATGAAAAAAAACCGCTGGAGCTGGAAGACGGCCGGGTCAATTATAAAGAAGTCGTATCACTGCATAACGTTAGAAAAGGTCAATTAATCGGCCAACGATTTTTAGCTACAGCTGGCTCTCCAGGTCGTGCAGTTACTGGCGAGACGCTTTTTACAAAAGCAGGCAAAGAAGCTAGATTCAAATTAGGTAAAAATGTCGTATCGGATGCTGAGCAAATGGGGCTTTATGCTACCATTGATGGCATGGTGGTTCGAACTGATCGGGACAAAATCAATGTTTTCCCCGTTTATGAGATAAATGGGAATGTTGATTATAATGTAGGGAATATTGATTTTATCGGTACTGTTGTTATTAGAGGCAATGTTCTTCCAGGTTTCAAAATAAGGGCAGCTGGAGACATTCGTGTAACAGGCGGTGTAGAAGCCGCGGAACTTGAGGCCGAAGGATCGATTGAAATATCTGCAGGCATTGTAGGACAGAACAAAGCTTTCATAAAAGCAGGTAAAAATGTGAAGAGCTCCTTCATTCAAGACGCAACGATTGAAGCTGCAGGTGAACTTACCGTGTCTCAAAGTATCATGCACTCTACGGTGAGAGCAGGTAAAAATGTCAATTGTGTAGGAGCAAAAGGTCTAATCGTAGGGGGGACTATTCAAGCTGGAGAACGTGTTACGGCTAGAACAATTGGAAATTCAATGTCAACGACAACGGTTATTGAAGTAGGCGTGCTGCCTGAGCTTCGTAATGAAATGATTCAACTTCGTAACCAACTAAAGTTATTGATGGAGAATATGGAAAAGTCAAGTAAAGCGCTTTCTTTGTTAGATCAATTGGCTGCTGCGGGTCAGTTAAGTCCTGATAAGCTCGCAATGCGAATTAAACTCAATAATACTAATAAACAATCTATAGACGAACAAGTCACAATTAAGGAACGTATTTTGGAAATCGAGAAATCTCTTGAGGATTCTGAGAATGCCAAGGTTCAGGTTGTATCTACTATTTATGGTGGGACGAAAATAGTAATTGGACGTTACACGAAATTCATTAAAGATCCAACGAACCGAATGACATTCCGATTAAGTGATGGCGATATTACCATGAGTGCAAACGTGTAAGTGAGGAGGAAGTAAACGATGAGTTTCAAAGCCATCGATTTACAATTCGCTGTACACAAGAACGATGAGGCGGGTATTAAGCAAAATCAGTTGATGCAGAAACCGCGGCAGGATGGCATCATTTTAGAAAATCAAGCCACACAATCAACGGAACGTGATCGGGGGCGGACTAGCAAACTCGAAGAGAGTGGGCGTTCAGATATCCTGGATCGTCGTGAACAGAAGAAAACGCAATTGGTCAAAAGTAAGACCAGAGGGCCAGTAGAGAGTGCTTCAACGGACACTGCACACCAGCCGGGACATCCCTATAAAGGTCATCATATCGACTTATCTCTCTAACTTGCTATAGAAAAAGGTGAACCTCATGGTTATGCAGCCGGTGTTATACGTCATCCTTCTTGGTCTTGTATTGATTGTCTATGCAAGATTTATACCGAAGGATCTAACGACGGCCTCATCCGCTAAAGCTACAGTTGTGCAAGAAATCGAAGATACGATTGAACACTTCGCGACTGAAATGGATGAACAAAATCAAGCGATGCTTGATCTATTTTCAAAAACTAAGCAAGATTATGAAGTGGAGCTCGCCAAATTAGCTGGACGTTTGGAGACATTGGAGAGACAAAAGCATGAACTGTCGAAAGAAATTACGACTATTCATGTCAACCAGCATCCAACAGCTGCCCCAAGCGAGATAGTTAGTGCTTTGAGTATGCCGAATCAACAAGAAACTCATACAACTACAAATGTAGATTCGATTGTTCCAGATCCTATCGCAGAGGAACCGGTCTATGTAGGCTTAAGTATGAAAAGCAGATATACCGAATTATTTACTTTGCATGATCAGGGTAAAAGCGTCGAGGCTATTGCCAAAAAACTCAGTATGAATAAAGGCGAGGTAAGTTTGATCCTTCAGCTTTCAAGACAGGAGGAACGGACTCGTGTTTAAAAATAGAGCTTTAGTTTCGGGTATAGGTATAGGAATTATTGTGGGAGCAATCCTTCTACAAGTGATGCTAATTCGGCCTACCTCACCAAGTCAAACAGGTATATCGTTGGAAGAAATGGATCCTCAGAAGCTAAAGGTAGAAGCATCCAAATACTATCAAGTTTTAGAGAAAAATGTAAAGGTATATACGCAAGCGGAATTGGATGCAGCGATCCAGAAGAAACTTAAAGAGGAAGCAGATAAGTTAGCAGCGAATAAGCCACAAGATCAACCTAAAGCGACTTCGCCAGCTGCGCTGACAAAGATCGTTATATATGTGCAGCCAAACCTTGATGCAACGGCTGTTGCGGAACTCCTTGTTAATTCTGGAGTGATTTCAGATCGTAAAGCATTTGTTACTGAACTTGAGAAACAGGGTGGTAACACCAAAATTCAAGTTGGCTACCATGAGTTTGTTGGTGGAATGGATGTGCAATCCATTGTAGCGAATCTGATTACAAAACAATAGTTCGACGACCAAAAGGATCTTTCACAGAGATCTTTTGTTTGTATTCTTATACATAAACTATCCATTTCAAGGGTAGAATGACATTCAGGATAAAAGGTTGCACCTTGTTTTCAGTTGTGGTATATTTATTCACGGTGTTAAAAACTCACGCCCGTCAATTTGCATAATGGTGCTTACTTTTGTAGGTTTTATGCAAAGATGCGAGGGGCGGCGGATACCAAATAAACCACTTAGAGGAGGGATTGGGGATGGCAGTTATCTCCATGAAACAGCTTTTAGAAGCTGGCGTACATTTCGGTCACCAAACACGTCGTTGGAACCCGAAAATGGACAAGTATATCTTTACTGAAAGAAACGGTATTTACATCATCGATCTTCAAAAAACGGTTAAAAAAGTTGAAGAAGCTTACAACTTTGTTAAATCCGTATCTGAAGACAATGGTACAATCCTTTTCGTAGGAACTAAAAAACAAGCCCAAGATTCCGTTGCTGAAGAAGCAGAACGTTGTGGCATGTACTTCATCAACCAACGTTGGTTGGGTGGTACATTGACTAACTTCCAAACGATTCAAAAACGTATCGATCGCTTGAAAACTCTTGAAAGATGGGAAGAGGATGGCACTTTCGAAGTTCTTCCGAAGAAAGAAGTTATCATTCTTCGCAAAGAGAAAGAGCGTCTTGAGAAATTCCTAGGCGGAATCAAGAACATGAAAGGTTTGCCAAGTGCACTTTTCATTATCGATCCTCGCAAAGAGCGTATTGCTGTAGCAGAAGCTCGTAAATTGGGTATCCCAATCGTTGGTATCGTTGATACAAACTGCGATCCAGACGAAATTGATTACGTGATTCCAGGTAACGATGATGCAATCCGCGCAGTTAAATTGTTAACAGCGAAAATTGCTGATGCAGTTATCGAAGCACACCAAGGCGAGCAAACAACAGCTTAAATTATAGCAATGTGAAAAGGGTGGTTGGAAGGTGTAACAGCCTGTCACCACCCTTTTTTTAAAGAATAAACTGGTGTTACATATAGACAATAACTATTTCTCAGGAGGTTACTTAAATGGCAGTTACAGCAGCACAAGTAAAAGAATTACGTGAAAGAACAGGTGCAGGAATGTTAGATTGCAAGAAAGCACTTGAAGAAGCAAACGGCGATATCACTAAAGCTGGTGAAATTCTTCGTGAAAAAGGTCTTTCTGCAGCAGCTAACAAAGCTGGACGTATCGCTACAGAAGGCGCTGTAGAATCTTACATCCACGCTGGCGGTAAAGTTGGCGTTCTAGTTGAGATCAACTGTGAAACAGACTTCGTTGGTAAAACAGAGCAATTCAGAACGTTCTGCAGAGACATTGCTATGCACATTGCAGCAGCAAACCCAATTTATGTCCGTCGTGAAGAAGTACCAACTGAAGCTTTGGAAAAAGAAAAAGAAATTCTTCGCAACCAAGCTTTGAATGAAGGTAAACCAGAGAAAATCATTGATAAAATGGTTGAAGGTCGTATTGGAAAATACTACGAAGAATTCTGCTTGATGGAGCAACAATTCGTTAAAGATCCAGACAAAACAATCGACCAATTGTTGAATGAGAAAGTCGCTGCAATCGGTGAGAACATCTCCATTCGTCGTTTCGTTCGTTTCGGTCTTGGTGAAGGTCTTGAGAAAAAACAAGAAAACTTTGCGGAAGAAGTTATGTCCCAAGTTAAACTATAATAGGTATTCAAAAAGATGGAACACTTGGTGTTCCTTCTTTTTTAGCCCTTAAAGACATGGAGTTATGCATGGAAACGGAGGTCATACAAGTTGGGTCAACCTTTTTATAAAAGAATAGTTCTTAAATTGAGCGGCGAAGCTTTAGCAGGACAGCAGGGATATGGCATTGATTCAGAAGTAATCACCTCCATTGCTCAACAAGTGAAGGATGTTGTAGAATTAAATGTTGAGGTTGCTATCGTTGTTGGCGGCGGGAATATTTGGCGCGGAATCGCAGGTAGTGAGAAAGGTATGGATCGTGCAACAGCGGATTACATGGGGATGCTTGCAACTGTCATGAATTCACTGGCTTTGCAGGATGCATTGGAAAACATTGAGGTACCCACAAGAGTCCAGTCCTCCATTACTATGCAACAAGTCGCTGAACCTTACATACGCAGGAGAGCTATGCGCCATCTTGAAAAGGGTAGAGTTGTTATTTTTGCCGCGGGTACTGGTAACCCTTACTTCTCCACGGATACAACAGCTGCCTTAAGAGCTGCTGAGATTGAAGCTGAAGTTATTCTTATGGCCAAAAATAAAGTGGATGGTGTCTATTCGGCCGATCCTTTCAAAGATCCAACAGCTAAGAAATTCGATACGTTAACCTATATGGAAGTTATTAGTAACAATCTTGGTGTCATGGACTCCACCGCATCTTCCCTTTGTATGGATAACAACATTCCGTTGGTTGTGTTTAACATCACGGAAAAAGGGAATATCAAACGAGTGGTCCTTGGCGATAAAATTGGGACTACAGTTAAAGGGAGTGTATAAACCATGCCGCAATCAGTGAAGAAGAACGCAGAAGATCGGATGGACAAAGCTATTGGAGCGCTTAGAAGAGATTTAACTTCCCTTCGTGCGGGACGTGCTACGCCATCTTTATTGGATCGCATTCAAGTGGAATACTATGGTGCGATGACCCCTGTTAATCAACTAGCTAATTTAACTACACCAGATTCACGTACACTTCTCATTCAACCATGGGATAAAAGCTCTATGTCTTCTATCGAGAAGGCAATTATGAAGTCTGACCTAGGCTTAACACCATCGAATGACGGTATCGTTATTCGTATTGTTATTCCCGCATTAACAGAAGAACGTCGCAGTGACTTGGTGAAAATGACGAAAAAGTTTGGCGAAGAAGCCAAAATTGCTATTCGTAACATTCGCCGTGACGCGAACGACGAAATTAAAAAGCTTGAGAAAGCAGGTATTTCTGAAGATGAATCCCGTAAGCATCAAGAGGATATTCAGAAATTCACTGATAAATTCGTAGCTGAAGTTGAGAAAGTTTTGGCTGCTAAAGAAAAAGAAATCATGGAAGTATAAGATAGATATGCCCCCGGGTATTCATTCGCTGGGGGTTTTTCATCTTTCCCTGTTGGGAGGAACGATTGTGCTCAAGCTATTTAAGAAATGGTTAAAACAAACGCGTAAGCCTGCAACTGCGGCAGCCCTTGAGATAGAGCTGGACAAAGTCCCGGCACATGTTGCGATTATTATGGATGGTAATGGCCGATGGGCCAAACAGAGAGGCCTGCCTCGCGTTGCAGGTCATCATTCGGGCATGAAAAATGTAAAGAAAATTACGATGGCAGCCAATGACATTGGTGTCAAAGTATTGACGATGTATGCTTTCTCCACGGAAAATTGGAAGCGACCGAAAGATGAAGTAGAATTTCTGATGAAGCTGCCACAAGAATTTTTCCCATTGGAAATAGAAGAATTAATTCAGAACAATGTGCGTATTCGTATGACCGGTTGGAAGGAAGGTTTACCTGACTATACATTGAAAGCGATAGAAGGTGCGATCGAGCGGACGAAGGATAACACGGGTCTCATTCTGAATTTTGCTTTAAATTATGGCGGACGTAAGGAAATCATGGCAGGTGTTCAGGATATGATGAAAGACCTGCAAAGTGGAAACTTGAAGCCGGATGAATTGGACGAAGCACTCTTTTCTTCCTACATGTTAACGTCGGATTTACCAGACCCAGATTTGTTAATTCGAACGAGCGGGGAATTACGTTTAAGTAATTTTTTGTTGTGGCAATTAGCTTATTCGGAATTATGGTTCACAGATGCCTATTGGCCAGAATTTACAGAGGACTTATTTATGCAAGCCATTGCTGAATATCAGCGCCGCGGGAGAAGATACGGTGGTATTTGACATCTGATTGTGTAATCGTTTTGTCACTAAAAAAGGATGGCTTAGAGATAAACGTTGTTCATCTAGGGGGATTCAACTTGAAACAAAGGATCATCACAGGCGTTATTGCCGGTCTCGCATTTATTACACTTCTAGTGCTCGGCAATTTGTGGTATGCAGGTTTAATTGTACTGGTTTCGATTATTGGATATCGCGAGTATTTACAAATGAATGGGTATATGCCGTTTAAACTTACAGCTGCTGTAGGGCTCATAGCACTTTTATGTTTAACGATTCCATGGGGTCTGTTAGGCGTAACCTTCACATTGTCGTTTACTGCAGTTATATGGCTTGCCATGTTTTTACTGCTCTTTATCACGGTTGCCTCCAAAAACAAAATTACGATCGATCAAGTATCCGTGATTTTACTTGGTGTCGTTTACATTGGATTTGGCTTTAACTATATGATTGAGGCGCGATTGGCGGAAAATGGCTTATTTTGGACGATTATGGTATTCGTTTGTATTTGGGCATCTGATGCCGGTGCGTATTTTGTCGGTTCTAAGATTGGTAAGCACCCTCTGTGGCCTCAAATTAGCCCTAAGAAGTCTATTGAAGGCGCCATTGGTGGTGTAGTCATCGCAATGATTTTGGCGTTAGGATTCGCCTGGTATTCCCCAGATCTTCTTACTGTAGGGAAAGCATTATTATTAGGATTTGTCATAGCTGTAGTAGGACAAATTGGTGATTTAATTCAATCCGCGTATAAACGTGTAAAAGGGATTAAAGACACGGGAACACTGTTGCCAGGACATGGCGGCGTACTCGATCGGATGGATAGTTGGTTAATCGTTTTTCCTTTTATCTATCTGCTCGATTTAATTCCTAACTAATTCTCATAAGCGGGGTTGAAACATATGAAGAAAATTGCCATCCTGGGATCAACAGGATCCATTGGGACTCAAACCTTGGATATTGTGCAACATTCGCCTGAAAAGTTTCAAGTCGAAGCGATATCAGCTGGTTATAACCGTGATCTCGTTATTGAGCAGGCCAAACAATTTCGTCCCAAACTTGTGTCGGTTGCCACAAAGGAATTGGCAGATGAGGTTGCATGTCAACTACCTTCAGGTATCAAAGTTCTTTATGGTGAAGAAGGGCTATTAGAAGTTGCTGCTTCCACAGATGCAGATTTACTTGTGAGTGCACTCGTTGGTAGTCAAGGTTTAAAACCTACTTTAGCCGCGATTGAAGCAGGTAAAGATATTGGACTTGCCAACAAAGAGACATTAGTAAGCGCTGGTCATATCGTAACAGAAGCCGTGGCTCGTAAAGGTGTTGCGTTGCTGCCTATTGATAGTGAGCATTCTGCTATTTTTCAATGCTTGAATGGTGAAAAGTCTTCCCAAATCGCTCAGATTACTATTACAGCGTCTGGCGGTTCTTTCCGTGATCGTACACGGGAACAATTAGTGGGAGTAACAGTGGAGGACGCACTCAAACATCCGAACTGGTCCATGGGTGCCAAAATTACAATTGACTCCGCTACGATGGTAAACAAAGGACTTGAAGTGATCGAAGCACATTGGCTTTTCGGGTTGTCATATGAAGATATCAATGTCATACTTCATCCAGAAAGCGTCATTCATTCTTATGTTGAATTTGTGGATAATAGTGTCATTGCACAATTAGGTAATCCCGATATGAGGGTTCCGATTCAATATGCTTTAACCTATCCTGATCGTTATCCGACACCAACATCAAGACTGGACCTTGCAACGATTGGTAAGCTTCATTTCCGTGAAATGGATTACACTCGATTCCCATGTTTGCGTATGGCGTTTGAAAGTGGTAAACAAGGTGGAATAACACCTACCGTTTATAATGCTGCCAACGAGATTGCGGTGGCCCGTTTTCTTAAGGGAGACATTTCATTTTTACAAATTGAAGATATTATTGAAGCAGTGTTGGACAAACATGAGGTCTATGCGAATCCTACACTCGAGTTCATTCACGAGCAAGATCAATGGGCTAGATCATTTGCTGCATCAATCCGCTTCTAAATGTTAGGAAGAGCTAAGGTCAGTTACGTGGCTCAGCTCTTTTTTTTCAATTTCCCAGACCTGGACTGGTAAGTGAAGTCTAATTATTTCTCTGATTTCGTATACTGACCTGAGCGGGCATAGCTTGTATTCAGCAGTTCAATAGTGGTAATCTAAGAACAAGAACAGCTGATCTTAAGTTGATGCTTAGAAGGTAGGTTTTAACTGAAAGCATCTGGTCATTGGTACATAGGATAGTTTTCTGAAGAAAACCCGAAGGAGGAAATACGACTTGTCGGCCATAGAAGTTGGGTTAAAGGTTATTTTGTTGTTTTTCGTTCTTGTTACGATTCATGAATGGGGTCATTTTTACTTTGCAAAACGAGCAGGTATTTTAGTTCGTGAATTTGCAATTGGCTTCGGTCCCAAAATTTTCTCATATAAAAAAGGGGAGACCCGATATACGTTACGAATCTTACCGATTGGTGGCTTTGTTCGTATGGCTGGAGAAGACCCGGAGATTGTGCAAGTAAATCCTGGACAGACGGTTGCCATTAAATTAAACAAACTTAATCAAGTAACGTTCTTATATCTTGATCAATTAGATCGACGTTCCAATGTCATCATTGGTGTCGTGGAACAAATTGATTTAGAGAGAGCTCTTCGATTATCACTTGATGTCGACGGAGAGAAAGTGACCTACCCGATTGATCCTCAAGCGATGATGGTTACGAAAGGTACCGAAACACAAATCGCTCCTTACGATCGTCAATTTGGATCCAAATCGGTAGGGAAGCGAGCACTCGCAATCGTTATGGGACCTGTGATGAATTTCATTTTGGCTATTGTCCTATTCTTCATTGTAGTGATAATGTCAGGAGTTTTCACGAATGTGAAGCTGGATTCCGTACTTGCTGGCAAAGCAGGTGAGAAGTCTGGACTACTGAAGGGCGACATTATCATGTCCATTGATAAGCAGCCTATCGGGGATGATCGCGAGAAACTCGTTACCGCGATACAATCCTCTGCAGGGAAACCCATGACATGGGTCATTGATCGTGCAGGCAATCCAATTACACTCCAAGTAACACCTGAAATGGAAGCAGGAGCAGGCAAGCTTGGTGTTGTCATTAGCGGTGATCGTAGAAGTGCAACGCTTGGTGAAGTATTTACTGGGACGTATGACCAAGTTGTAGGTACAACCATAGGAATTGTAACGGGCTTGCAGAAGCTTGTCATGCTGCAGTTCAAACTTGATGATCTCGGCGGTCCGGTTAGAACTGCTCAGGTATCAGCTGAATTTGCCAAAATGGGACTGACCTACTTAATTTCTTGGGCAGCTACATTAAGCTTGTATCTTGGTATTTTCAATTTATTGCCAATTCCAGCTCTAGACGGAAGTCGTCTACTCTTTATGGGCTTAGAAGCATTGAGAGGTAAACCGATTGATCCGAATCGAGAGAGTATGGTTCACTTTGTCGGGTTTGCATTGCTAATGCTGCTAATGGTAGCAGTTACGTACAATGATATTTTACGATTGATTAAGGGCTAGTCCTAATTTGTGGGAGGGTTTATGTCAAACGATAAGCAATTTGTCAAAGAAATTACACCGCAGGGAGAAGATTTCTCCCGATGGTACATAGATGTCATTAAGAAAGCAGATTTGATGAGTTATTCTCCGGTACGTGGATGTATCGTATTTAAACCGGATGGTTACGAGATTTGGGAAAATATTCAGCGTGAGCTAGATAGCAAATTCAAAGAAACGGGACATCGCAATGCATACTTCCCGTTGTTTATCCCGGAGAGCTTTTTCCAAAAGGAAAAAGAGCACGTTGAGGGCTTTAATCCAGAGCTGCCTTGGGTAACTGAAGCTGGTGGAGAGAAGTTAGAAGAGCGTCTGGCAATTCGTCCAACCTCCGAAACGATGATCGGTCATATGTATGCCGAGTGGATTAATTCCTATCGTGATCTACCGTTGCTGATTAATCAATGGGCGAACGTGGTTCGTTGGGAGAAGCGGACGCTTCCATTCCTTCGTACAACTGAGTTTTTGTGGCAGGAAGGGCATACAGCTCATGAGGACGAGCAGGATGCTCGCCGCGAAACCATGCAAATGCTTGATGTGTATCGTCAGTTTGCAGAAGATTTCCTAGCGATCCCAGTTATTGTAGGTCAAAAGACGCCATCCGAGAAATTTGCGGGTGCAATCGATACGTTCTCCATTGAAGCGATGATGAAAGATGGGAAAGCGGTTCAAGCCGGTACGTCACACTACCTCGGAACGAATTTTGCTGTTGCCTTTGATATCAAATTCTTAGATCGTGAGAATCAACATCAATTTGCTCACACAACTTCATGGGGAGTTAGTACACGATTAATCGGTGCTCTTATCATGGTTCACGGGGATGATCGCGGCCTAGTTCTACCTCCGAAGGTTGCACCTACGCAAGTCATCATGATTCCAATTGGACCTCCAAAGACGCGTGAACAGGTTATTGGGCGTGTGGACGAGCTTTTTGCCGAGTTGAAAAAAGCCGGCGTTCGCGTCAAAGTAGATGATCGTGCGGATCAAAGTCCTGGTTGGAAATTCAACGAGTACGAGATGCGCGGTGTTCCGATTCGTGTTGAACTAGGGCCTCGTGACATGGAAAATGGGGTAGTTGTTCTTGTTTCTCGTGTAAGTGGAGAGAAGAAAATCGTTCAACAAGCTGACTTCGTGCAAGAAGTTCAAAATATGCTTGCTGAGATTCATCAGCAGATGTATGATAAAGCGAAGCAATTCCGTGACGAGCATTATATTGCGGTAGATACGATCGATGAATTTAAGACGTTTTTGGAGACGAAACGCGGATTTGCCTTGGCTGGCTGGTGTGGATCTGACGCTTGCGAATCGCAAGTGAAGGAAGAAACAGGAGCAACAAGTCGTAATATCCCGTTCACACCATCCGAAACCAAATCGACTTGTCTTGTGTGCGGCGAAGCTGCTAAACATACGGTTGTCTTTGGTCGAAGCTATTAATTACAATCAAGGGCATATGGAGGTCTAACTCCATTGCCCTTGGTATGTTTATGGGGAGGCTGTTCATGAGTAATTTGGCTGATAAACGGAATCGCTTTGAGCTTTTGATGCAGCAAGCCGAGATTCCAGCCGATGTTGTACGGTCATATTTTGCAGAAGGGTACATTGATCAAGTAGAAATTAGTCGAAAAAATCGCGATTGGACGTTCTATTTGGTTAAAAATGACCTTGTGCCTCTGAACATTTATCGTTCATTTTGTAAAATGATTCAAGAGAAATTCGCGCAAATCGCAAAAATTCGCTTTATTTGGAAGTTCGAGCAGGCTGAACCAGCCGATCTTGTTGAAGAGTACTGGGGTTTATTTATGGAATGGCTGCAGCGGGAAGTACCCTCTGTAAATGGCTGGATGTCGAAGGCAAAGTTCGATGTACAGGGGCATGCACTTTCATTGGTTATGCTGGATGCAATTGGTCTTGAGCTAGCGAAGAAAAAAAATATCGATATGTTTATTCGAAACTTTTTCCATAATTTTTTCCAAACGGAATTATCTATCAAATATGCTATGAGTGATTCGACTGAAATCGTTGCGGAGTATGAGAAATTTGCGAAGCAACGTGAACAAGGTGAGAAAACATACACCCAAGAAATCATGATGTCCATCGACATGGAGGAAGAAGAGTCCTCTTTGCCAGAGGGTGATTTGAAGCTAGTCATGGGTATTGATATAAAGGAAGTTCCAACGCCTCTGAAGGATATTCAAGAAGAAGAGAAGAAAATTGCGGTACAAGGAACTGTTTTTGGGCTGGATGTTAAGGAATTAAGAAATGGGAACACCCTATTTACGTTTAACATTACGGATTTCAGCGATTCACTCGCTATGAAGGTTTTTGCCAAGACCAAAGATGACGTGAAGATCATGAGCCTTCTTGCTAATGGTACTTGGATTCGAGCTAGAGGGAAAGTAGAGTATGATCGTTTCATGCCTATTCCTGAGCTAGTGATGATCCCGAATGATCTCTATGAAGTTATGGCTCCAAGGGATCGTATGGATGATGCTGCTGAGAAGCGTGTAGAGTTCCATTTGCACACTACGATGAGTACAATGGACGCGTTGACCCCTATAGATCATTATGTGAAGATGGCGGCCAAATGGGGACATAAAGCGATCGCTGTGACAGATCATAGTAATATTCAATGTTTTCCTGATGCGGGTAAAGCGGCCAAAAAGCATGGTATTAAAGTGATTTTTGGCGTTGAAGCGAATGTTGTTAATGATTCAGTACCGATTGTTATGAATGGTCGAGATATCGATTTGAAACAAGCGACCTATGTTATTTTCGACGTGGAGACCACGGGTCTATCGGTAACCAATAATCGCATTATCGAGCTAGCCGGTGTGAAAATGCAGGATGGCAAAGAAATCGATCGGTTCGCCACCTTCATTAATCCGCATGAAAAGATCCCGTATAACATCCAGCAATTAACGAATATCAATGATGATATGGTGAAGGATGCTCCGGACATTGAGGACGAGCTACCTAAGTTTGTTGAGTTTATTGGGGATTGCGTACTTGTTGCGCATAATGCGCGATTCGATATGGGCTTTCTTCAAACGAATTTAAAGCGGATGAACCTGCCAGAGGTTACGAATTCGGTGCTTGATACGCTGGAGCTTGCGAGATTTCTCTTCCCATCCATGAAAAATCATCGTTTAAATACACTATCAGATAAATTTAAAGTAGGTCTTGATAATCATCACCGTGCGATTGATGACTCGATTGCTTTGGGTTATGTGCTTTATCATTTAATTAATGAGGCTAATGATCGTCAGATTACGAGCCTAGCGAAATTGAATGACTATGTAGGTAAAGATTTGTCCAATCAACGTCCATTTCATTGCTGTGTATATGCACTAAATGCAGTAGGTAAGAAGAATTTATTCAAACTGATCTCGATGTCCCATACAACTTATCTACAGCGAGCGGCGACGATTCCCAAGAGTGTGTTAGTTGAGCATAGAGAGGGGCTATTGATTACCTCTGGTTGTGAAAAAGGGGAGTTTTTCGAAGCTGTTCTTAATAAATCAATTGAAGAAGCCGAGCAAGTTTCGGAATTTTATGACATCCTAGAAATTCAGCCAGTTAGCTATAACATGCATCTCGTTGAAAAGGGGCTGGTAGGATCTGTCGAAGATCTCGAGAATGCCGTTCGGCGCGTATGTGAAATTGGTTATAAAACGGGTAAACCAGTCATTGCGACAGGTAACGTTCATTATCTCAATCCGCGGGAAAAAGTATGTCGTGACATCACGATTAATGGGATAACAGGTTTTAGTCCATTGAAAGCGATGAAGAAGCCGGATGCGCATTTCCGCACAACCAAGGAGATGCTGGAAGAGTTTAAGTTTTTAGGTGAAGAGAAGGCAATTGAGGTGGTCATTCGCAGTACGAATGATCTTGCAGATCGTTTTGAATCCATCGAACTTTTCCCGGATAAGCTTTTCACACCTATAATCGAAGGTGCTGACGAAGAGATTCGTACAACATGCTATGATACTGCGAAAAGTATGTATGGGGAAGAGCTGCCAGAAGTGATTATTGCTCGATTAGAGAAAGAGCTTGTTCCAATCATTAAATTCGGATTCTCTGCCAACTATTTGATTTCTGAACGTCTCGTGAAAAAATCGAATGCGGACGGCTATCTCGTGGGTTCACGGGGATCGGTTGGGTCTTCTGTTGTTGCGATGATGTTGGGGATATCCGAGGTTAATCCATTGCCTCCTCACTATATTTGTCTTTCCTGTAGGCATAGTGAGTGGTTCCTTGACGGAAGCGTTCCGAGTGGTTTCGACTTACCTAATAAAGTATGTCCTTCCTGTGGCGGAAATTTAAAAGGGGATGGACATGACATTCCGTTCGAAACGTTCCTAGGCTTTAAAGGGGATAAAGTTCCCGATATCGATTTGAACTTCTCCGGTGTTTATCAGCCCGTTGCTCATAATTTCACGAAGGAGATTTTTGGACCTAAGAATGTATTCCGGGCAGGGACTATTGGTACTGTCGCAGAGAAAACCGCTTTCGGATTTGTAAAGAAGTATGAAGAAGAACAAGGTCAGAAATGGCGCGGAGCAGAAATTGCACGATTGGCGTCAGGGTGTACAGGAGTAAAAAGAAGTACAGGGCAGCATCCAGGGGGTATTGTCGTAGTTCCGGATTATATTGAGGTTGATGATATCACGCCGGTTCAATTTCCGGCCGATGATAAAAACTCGGAATGGATGACGACTCATTTTGACTATCACGCCTTCGATGCGAACTTGCTTAAATTAGATATTCTAGGACACGACGATCCGACGATGATGAGGATGCTTCAGGATTTGACAGGTATCGATCCGACTACCATTCCTATGAATGATGCGAAAGCCATGAGTATTTTCAATTCTACGGATGCTCTCGGAGTAAGACCTGATCAGATCCGTTCCCCGGTTGCTACGTATGGGGTTCCCGAGATGGGTACCAAATTCGTTCGTCAGATGCTTCAAGAAACACAGCCTTCTTCTTTTGCCGATTTATTGCAAATTTCAGGGTTGTCACATGGAACGGGTGTTTGGTTAGGGAACGCACAGGAGCTCATCAAAAAAGGAATTTGTAACATTAAGACAGTTATCGGTTGTCGGGATGATATCATGCTCTATTTGATTTATAAAGCGGGTATGGATGCAGGTCTTGCTTTTAAAATTACGGAGAGCGTTCGTAAAGGGAAGGGGCTAACCGACGAGTGGAAAGATGAGATGAAACGCTGTAATGTTCCTGCGTGGTATATTGAATCCTGCGAACGGATTGAATATATGTTTCCTAAAGCGCATGCTGCCGCTTACGTAATCTCTGCTGTTCGAACGGCCTACTTCAAGGTATATCACCCAATCGCTTACTATGCTACTTACTTTAGTGTTCGTGCGGCGGACTTTGATCTTGAACTGCTTTGCCAAGGCTATGAGGCTATTCTTAGAAAATTGATCGAGATTGAGGAAAAAGGTTTCCAAGCACTTCCGAAAGAGAAAGCTATGGTTTCCATTCTTGAAATGTCATTAGAAATGACATCACGCGGGTTTAGCTTCAAGCCAATTGATATATATCGTTCTGACGCCACAAAGTTTATCATCGATGGTACTTCCTTAATTCCTCCTTTTGCTGCGATGTCGGGGATAGGTGAAAGTGCTGCGAAAAACATTGCTGCCGCTAAGGATGAAGGGGATTTCTTATCTATTGAGGATTTCCAGAATCGTTCCAAAGCTTCCAAAACGGTGATTGAATTGTTGAGTCAAATGGGATGCTTCCGCGGGTTGCCTGAATCCAATCAACTTTCATTGTTCTAGTGAGATGTATGCTTCCGAAGCAAGTTTCCTAAAGGATGCCTTAAAATGGATGCTTTCAAAGCCAGTTTTTCCGCGAAAAACTTTAAAGTAGATGCTTACGAAGTCAGTTTTTCTTTGAAAAACTTTTAGCTGTCAAGTGAAAATGATTAACAAGTTTGCTATTGTAATGCAAAGAATGGTTATGGTATAATTTTTATTGGCAATAATGAGGATATCATCTTGTGATTAAAGAGTGGGGAAACCCACTCTTTACATTTTGATATAGGACTTTTCCGGTTACGACTAGGAGAAGTCAATTTAGGAGGTACACATATCTGTGGCTACACAAGAGCAAATCAAATCCATCATTGAGGACATGCTGAAGGATTTTGTTGAACAAAATGGGTTTGAAATCGTTGATATTGAATATGTCAAAGAGGGCAGCAATTGGTTCCTTCGTGTCTATGCTGACAAAGAAGGCGGAATTGATATAGATGATTGCGGCCGCATCAGTGAATACTTAAGTGTTCAATTGGATGAGAAAGATCCGATTACTGATGCTTATTTCTTGGAAGTTTCTTCACCAGGGGCAGAACGTCCGCTCAAGAAAACACAAGATTTTTATAAAGCCGTGAATAGTCACGTATTTGTTACCACGTATGAGCCGATCGATGGTTCTAAGGAATTTGAAGGATTGTTGCTGTCTTATGACGAGGAAGTTCTCGTGATTGAGATTGGTAAAAAGAAAATCAGCATATCGGTGGCTAAAGTCGCAAGCGCACGTCTAGCTATCGTATTTTAGTGATCGTTACTTATTGAAGGGGGGGACTCAGTTCAAATGAACACGGATTTTATTGAAGCGCTGTCGGAAATTGAACGTGAGAAGGGTATCTCCAAGGAGCTACTCATTGATGCTATTGAAGCGGCGATGATTTCAAGTTATAAACGTAATTTCAACACGGCACAGAACGTGCGTGTGGATATCAATCGACATACGGGTCTTATCAAGGTATATGCACGAAAAACCGTTACAGAGGAAGTATTGGATCCGAGATTGGAAATTTCTGTGCATGCTTCGCGTGAAATTAATCCAAACTACCAATTGGATGATATTGTTGAAATTGAAGTGACGCCTCGTGATTTTGGACGTATTGCAGCACAAACCGCTAAACAGGTCGTAACGCAACGTATCCGCGAAGCCGAGCGTGGCTTAATTTATAATGCTTTTATCGATAAAGAAGAAGATATCGTAACAGGTATCCTACAGCGTCAAGATCAACGTAATATTTATGTTGACCTGGGTAAAGTAGAAGCTGTTCTTCCTCTTACGGAGCTTATGCCTACGGATAAGTTCAAGCAGGGAGATCGTATTAAAGCGTATATCACAAAAGTCGAGAACACGACCAAGGGTCCTCAAATTATTTTGTCAAGAACACATCCAGGTTTGTTAAAGCGTTTATTTGAGCTTGAAGTGCCTGAAATTTTTGATGGTGTAGTTGAGATTCGTTCCGTTGCACGTGAAGCAGGCTTCCGTTCGAAGATTGCTGTTCATTCTCGCAATCCTGAGGTTGATCCAGTAGGTTCTTGTGTTGGTCCTAAAGGATTACGTGTTCAAACGATCGTTACTGAACTGCGCGGTGAGAAAATTGATATCGTTCGCTGGATGGAGAGCGTTGAAGAGTACGTGGCGAATGCCCTTAGCCCTTCTAAAGTGCTTGAAGTTCAAATTCATGAAAATGAAAAAATGGCGCGCGTCATTGTGCCTGATTATCAGCTTTCTTTGGCAATTGGGATTAAAGGGCAGAACGCACGGTTAGCGGCTAAGCTAACTGGCTGGAAAATCGATATCAAGAGCGAAACACAAGCAGAACAAGAATATGGTAGAGTGAAAACTTACTCGGAAGAGATGCATCAGGATTCGATTAGCATCGATTAAGTTTTTGTTAGGAACAAGGGGTGATCGGAATGAAGCAGAGAAAAATCCCTCTGAGAAAATGCGTTGCCTGTCAGGAAATGATGCCGAAGAGGGACTTGATCCGCGTCGTCAAAACGCCTGAGGATGACATTCTCATTGATCTCAAGGGAAAGAAGTCTGGGCGCGGTGCCTACCTGTGCGGTAAAGTTTCTTGTTTTAAATTGGCAAAGAAAAGCAAAGCCCTGGATAGAGCTCTGAAGCATGCCGTAGGCGCAGATATTTATGACCAACTGGAACAAGATTTCATTCGTGTGGAAGATGAATTCCTATCTTCGAAAGAGGAGGAATCGGAAGATGAATCCTAAATTTTTTAATCAATTAGGATTGGCAATGAGAGCCGGAAAGCTCGTAACGGGCGATGAAGGTGTATTCAAAGCAATTCGCGCGGGTGAAGCCAAGCTTGTTATCATGGCGGAGGACGCTTCAGCTAATACACGTAAGAAATTTCAAGATAAATGCCAATTTTATGGGGTGAAACTCATGGAAATCGGTACAAAGTATGAATTGGGCCGCAGCATTGGGAAAGAAATGCGTGTCACCATAGGTGTATTGGACGGAGGCTTCGCGCAGATGCTGCAGAAGAGTCAAGAAAATCCTGCGGAGGTGAAACATATTGACCAATAAACAAGATAATAAAGACAAGACACGCGTGTACGAATACGCGAAGCAGCTCAATATGAGCAGCAAAGAAATTATTACCATTCTCAAACGATTAAATATACCTGTTAACAACCATATGAGTGTAATGGAGAATGACGCGGTTAGCAGTGTGGAAAAGTTTTTTAGAGATATTAAAGCTAATGCGGCTGCCAAACGAGCAGCTACGGACGGAGGAAATGTGAGTTCATCTACGACGAATCAGAATCCTGCATCGCAGGCTCCAGCACAAGAGAATAAAGGTGCAGTAACTCCGGCGGCTAAGCCGTCAGCAGTTTCGGAACAATCAAGTAGTCAACCAACGACTACAACGGGTGCAGTTACTCCAGCGCAAGGTCAGTCTACACAAAACACATCAAGTCGCCCACCACAGTCACGTCCAAGTGGTCAAAGCAGCAACTACCAGGGCGGTAATCGTCCTAGCAGCCAAAGCGGACAACGTACGGGCTATCAAGGCTCCAATCCGAATGGTGGACGTCCAAATGGTCAAGGATCCAGCCAAGGTGGACAACGTACGGGTTACCAAGGTTCCAATCCGGGTGGACAACGTCCAGCTGGCCAAGGTTCAAGCCAAGGCGGACAACGTACGGGTTACCAGGGTTCCAACCCAGGTGGACAACGTCCAGCAGGTGGTAGCAGTGGTGGATACAACAGCAGCCGTCCAGCTAGCCAAGGCTATAGCCAAGGACAAGGACAAGGCGGAGCGCCACGTACGAATAGTAACTATGCAGGTACCCGTCCTAATCAAGGTGCAGGAGGCCCAGGAGCAGTTAGTGGTCAAAGCGCGAACAGCGGACGTCCTCAATCCAGTCCAAACCGCAGTGCTGGCCCTAATCGTCAGTCCAAGCCATTTGAGAACCGCAACAATAACCAAAGCGGAAGACCGGTTGTTCAAGAAGCGAAGCCGCAATTCCATGTAGGCGCAACTGCAGCTGAGTTGGACGATGCAGCAGCAAAAGCTGGGATCATTACAACAAAGAAATCCAAACCAACGCCGAAACGTTTTGATGATAACAGATCTGGCGGCAATCGTGGTCCTGGTGGCAACAACAGAGGCAATCAACGCGGAAACAACAGAGGTCGTTACCAACAAGATATGGTTAAGAAAGAAAAAGTGGATAACACACCTAAGAAAATCATTGTTCGTGGCAATATGACTGTTGGTGAAACAGCGAAATTGCTTCACAAAGATGCTTCTGAAGTGATTAAAAAGCTTTTGTTCCTTGGAACAATGGCAACGATCAACCAAGAGCTAGATTTGGAAACCATTCAATTGATTGCGACTGAATTTGGCGTTGAAGTTGAAATTAAGATCAAAGTCGAAGAAGATAACTTCGAAACTTTCGAAGAAATCGATGACGAGGCTGATTTGCTAGAGCGTCCACCTGTTGTTACGATCATGGGTCACGTCGATCACGGTAAAACAACTTTGCTTGATGCCATTCGTAAAACGAGTGTAACAGAAGGCGAAGCAGGCGGAATCACACAGCACATTGGTGCTTATCAAGTTGAAGTTAATCATAAGAAAATTACGTTCTTGGATACACCTGGTCACGAAGCGTTTACAACCATGCGTGCCCGCGGTGCTCAAGTTACGGATATTACGATTATCGTTGTTGCAGCAGATGACGGTGTAATGCCACAAACCGTAGAAGCGATTAGTCATGCTAAAGCGGCTGGTGTACCAATCATTGTCGCTGTGAACAAGATTGATAAAGAAGGCGCTAATCCTGATCAAATCAAGCAAGCTCTTACGGCTTACGAGTTAGTTCCGGAAGAGTGGGGCGGCGATACAATTTTCTGCGAAATTTCCGCAAAACAACGTATCGGTCTCGAAAACTTGCTTGAAATGATCTTGCTCGTGGCTGAAGTACAAGAGTACAAAGCTAACCCGAACAAGCGTGCTAGAGCGACTGTCATTGAGGCTGAATTGGATAAAGGAAGAGGGCCAGTGGCTAGAATCCTAATCCAGCATGGTACTTTGAAAGTTGGAGATAGCTTCGTTGCCGGTGTATGCTTCGGTCGTGTTCGTGCGATCGTGAACGATAAAGGTAAACGATTGAAAGAAGCGGGTCCTTCAACACCAGTTGAAATCACCGGTCTGACCGAAGTTCCTCAAGCAGGGGATCCATTCTTGGCATATGAAGATGAGCGTAAAGCAAGAGACATTGCTGACCGTCGTGCGATTGCACTTCGTCAATCCGAGATGACAGCTAATTCTCGCGTTACACTTGAAGATCTCTTTAAACATATTAAAGAGGGTGAAGTGAAAGATCTGAATGTCATTATCAAGGGTGACGTTCAAGGATCTGTTGAAGCGCTGAAATCCTCTCTTGAGAAAATTGAAGTTGAGGGTGTTCGCGTTAAAATTCTTCACAATGGCGTTGGCGCAGTAACAGAGTCTGATATTATTCTTGCTTCTGCATCAAATGCGATTATTATTGGATTTAACGTTCGTCCTGAGCCTGCTGCAAAAGCAACAGCTGATCAAGAGAAAGTTGATATCCGTCTGCATAACATCATTTACAATGTCATTGAAGAAATCGAGCAAGCTATGAAAGGCATGCTGGATCCAATCTTCAAAGAAGTTGTTCTTGGTCAAGCCGAAGTTCGTAACGTTTTCAAAATTACGGGTTCAGGAACGATTGCTGGTTGTTATGTAACTTCAGGCAAAATTGCTCGTAATGCGCAAACCCGCTTAGTTCGTAGTGGAATCGTTGTTCATGAAGGCAAAATTGATTCCTTGAAACGATTCAAGGATGATCAAAAAGAAGTTGCACAAGGCTACGAATGTGGTATATCTCTTGAGCGTTATCATGATATTAAAGAGGGCGACATCATTGAAGCCTTTATCATGGAGTCCGTTGAGAGGTGATAATAAATGGCTAGAGTTCGTGTAGGTCGAGTTGGTGAACAAATCAAGAAAGAGTTAAGTCAAATCATTCAAGCGGAGCTGAAAGACCCACGTATTGGTTTCATGACCGTTACAGGCGTTGAAGTGACGAATGATTTATCCCTGGCTCGTGTTTATCTAAGTGTAATGGGAACTGAAGAAGAGAAAGCTGCCACCCTTAAGGCGCTTTCTGTTGCTTCAGGATATATTCGCTCTGAGTTAGGCAAACGAATTCGTTTGCGGAAAATTCCAGAGCTTCAGTTTAAATTTGATGCTTCTATCGACTATGGGTCTCACATCGACCAATTGTTGTATAAGCTCAATCAGGAAGGAAATACAAACGTATGAATAACGGAATGATCCATGCCACCGAATACTGTCAGCAGCTGGCAGCAGCAGCTGCATTTATCGAGCAGCATGATGATTTCCTGGTCGTGTCTCACATCCAACCGGATGGAGATGCTGCCAGTTCAACGTATGCAACGGGTTGGATTCTAAGTCAACTTGGGAAGTCATTCACTATGATTAATGAGGGCGCAATGCCCTCTAAATTTTCCTATTTAGAAGGAAGTAAACAAACCATTGATTATAGCGAATTGGCACCGAATCGACTTTATCAAACCATCATAAGTGTAGATTGTGCTGATTTCTCCAGAATGGGTAGGATCAGCACTCTTTTTGATGAGCGGGTACAGTTACTCAATATTGACCATCATCCAACGAATGATCATTTTGGTTCCTGTCATTTAATTAAGCATGACGCCGCGGCAACTGTTCAAATATTGTTCGATTTGGCGATACATATGAAGCTGCAACCTGACATTACGTTTGGTGAATGCATTTATACCGGATTGCTGACGGATACAGGCGGCTTTCGATACTCCAATACCACATCAGAGGTCATGAAAATCGGAGCTTCGATGTTGGAGTTAGGTGTCAAAGGTGCCGAAATCGCAGAGCATGTTCTTGAACGAATGACGTATGCGCAAATTGTACTTCTCCAAAAAGCGCTATCCACACTTTCCTTTGCGTATGATCGAAAACTGGCTTGGCTAGCTGTCTCACTTGCTGACTTAGAGTTAACGGGGGCGTCGAGTGATGATTTGGATGGACTAGTCAATTATCCGCGTAATGTTGAAGGTGTCGAAGTGGGCATGCTGATTAAGGAGAAGGCAGCCGGTGTCATTAAAGTAAGTCTTCGCTCCTCTGGGCTAGTTGATGTTGCTGCTATTGCTCAATCGCTAGGCGGTGGAGGGCATGTTCGGGCGTCAGGATGCACAATCCATGGTACGCTAGACGAAGCTATAGCTAGAATGGTTAAGGAAGTAGGGGACAAGCTGAAATGACGCTAGAAGGCATTTTGCCTGTTTGGAAACCAGCGGGCTTTACATCGCATGATGTTGTCGCCAAAGCTAGAAGGATTTTGAGTATTAAAAGAATTGGTCATACCGGTACACTTGACCCGCAAGTGACAGGTGTTCTGCCACTTTGCATTGGTCGGGCAACTCGGATGGTTGAATATATTCAAGAACTTCCGAAAGAATATGAAGCTGTATTACGTATTGGCTTATCTACGGATACAGAAGATATGACGGGAACCGTGTTGGAAGAAGTTTCACATGTTTCACTCGAGGAAGGTCAAGTGCGCGAAGTTCTTGCAACTTTCGTCGGGGACATCGAGCAGATTCCTCCTATGTTCTCAGCTGTCAAAATAGATGGCAAACGTCTTTATGAATTGGCTAGAGAAGGTAAAGAAGTTGAACGGAAATCACGGAAAGCAACGATCTTTGGACTAGAAATTCTCGAGCTCAACTTAGATCAGAAGCATCCTGAAATTCGTTTCCGCGCCAAGTGCTCCAAGGGCACATATATCAGAACGTTGTGTGTAGATATCGGGAAAGCACTTGGATATCCTGCCGTCATGGTAAGTTTGATACGTACGTCGACAGGGAATATTCGCGAAGAGCAATGTTTAACGTTTGAGCAAATTGTTCAAATGAAAGAAGCAGGTACATTAGAGCAGCATATGATTCCTATGGACATTGCCATCTCGCATATTCCATCTATAGCACTCACTGATCAAGAAGCTGTTCATTCATTACAAGGTAAGAAAATAGCTCTAGCTGCGAATCGGGTGGCTCATGCAGATGCTTCACAAACCATATTTCGGGCCTATTCACCTGATGAACGATTTCTTGGTCTGTTTGAATGGAAAAGCACTAGCCACGTCTTGGTCCCGGCCAAAGTTTTCCTTTAATCATAACGTCGCGGGACGGGTTGAAATGGATAGGTGAACGAACTTATATGAAAATAATACCAATATCATATCCGATGGAACTGGATCAGTTTACCCAGTTTGTGGGCAAACAAGTGGTGGCCATTGGTGACTTTGATGGCGTACATTTAGGGCACCAAGAGGTTATAGGACGGGCCTTACATACGGCTAAGTCGCTTGGTCTGAAGACAGCCATTATGACCTTCTATCCACACCCTAGAGCCGTAATGGGTCAAGATAAATACGTGGATCTTCTGACACCAATGAAAAAGAAGATGGAGATTTTTGAGAGCATGGGAGTGAATCATACGTACATTGTAACGTTTGATGCTTCCCTAATGCGATTATCTCCAGAACAATTCGTGGATCAAGTCCTTGATCGACTTGGTGTTGACAGTGTCATTTGCGGTTTTGATTTTACCTTTGGCTTTCAAGGTAAAGGTACTCCGGATTCTCTCTGTGAGTTGAGTCACGGGAAATTCTCTGTTGAAGTGGTGAGACCTTTTCATATGAATGGTGAAAAAGTAAGCAGTACGCGTATACGTGAAGCATTGCAGCTAGGAGAAATTGAAACTGTGACTAGGCTGCTAGGACGTCCATACAGTTTAAGCGGCATAGTGGTTGATGGAGCGAAGAGAGGAAGAACGCTTGGTTTTCCTACAGCTAATCTTCAATTGGACGAACCTTATGTCAGTCCAACAAACGGTGTTTACGCGATTAAAGCTACTGTTCGCGGGGAAGTTTATCAAGGTGTCATGAATATTGGTGTGAAACCAACTTTCGAGACAGGGGAATTAAAACCGTCGTTTGAAGCGCATTTATTTGAATTTTCTGAGCAAATTTATGGAGAAACTGTGATGGTTGAGCTTATTTCTTTCCTTCGACCAGAGCGTAAATTTTCCTCGTTAGATGAATTAGTTACTCAAATTAAGCGTGACTCAGAAGAAGCTAAGCATAAATTGACCTTAGAGGCGTAATCATACATTTACTTCTACTAGTCAATTGTGATATACTGATTAACGTTGTCAAATGGACGTGTTCCTTTGGCATGAACCTTAGCTTGGATTGACGTTTTCATCGGCGCTTTCTAGGCTAGCGGGGATACTAATAGAATTTAGGAGATGAACGATTATGGCAATTACGCAAGAGCGCAAAACACAACTGATTCAAACTCACAAGGTACACGATACCGACACAGGTTCACCTGAGGTACAAGTAGCAATCCTTACAGAAAACATTGTTAACCTTACAGACCACCTTCGTACGCACAAGAAAGATCACCACTCCCGTCGTGGTTTGCTTAAAATGGTTGGACAACGTCGTAAGTTGCTAGCATATGTTAAAAACAAAGATGTAAGCCGCTATAGTGCTTTGATTGCAAAGCTTGGTTTGCGTCGATAAAACCGACAATGAGAAGCAACCTGTTGCTCCTTTGCTAGGCTTGATAAAGCTCTGGCAGAGAGCAGCAAAAGGTTGCTTTTTCTTGTATTTTTAAAACGGGAAAAGAAGGAAATACTAGACATAACGCAGAAATAGAGGATAACTCCACAGCTACCCATTTGCATACATACGGAGTAGATTCGGATTGGTCTCTGGATCTTATGATTTCTGTACTTGTTAATCAACACATATGAATTGAAATTCAAACCACGCCTTAGGAGGATTTTATGGAGACAAGGGTACAAATGGAACTTGGCGGTAAGCCGTTCATTCTTGAAACAGGCCGACTAGCCAAACAAGCCAATGCAGCAGTAACTGTTCGTTATGGCGATACGGTTGTGCTTAGCACAGTAACGGCTTCCAGCGGACCGAAAGATTTAGATTTCTTTCCGTTAACAGTGAACTACGAAGAAAGATTATATGCGGTTGGTAAAATTCCAGGTGGATTTATTAAGCGTGAAGGACGTCCGAGTGAGAAAGCGATTCTTGCGAGCCGTTTAACGGATCGTCCGATTCGTCCTCTTTTCCCAGAAGGCTTCCGTAATGATGTTCAAATTGTGTCTATCGTTATGAGCGTAGACCAGGAATGCCCGCCAGAAATGGCAGCAATGATCGGTACGTCCGCGGCACTTGCGATCTCTGATGTTCCTTTTAATGGACCCGTAGGTGGCGTAATTGTTGGTCGTGTAGATGGTCAATTCGTTATTAACCCAACTGGTGATGTTGCGGAGAAAAGTGATCTTCATCTGACGGTTGCTGGTACCAAAGATGCTATAATGATGGTTGAAGCAGGCGCGAAAGAAGTTTCAGAGGAAGTTGTCCTTGAAGCGATCATGTTCGGTCATGATGAAATTCGCAAGATCGTTGCGACAATTGAAGAACTGGTAGAGCAGGTTGGTAAGCCGAAAATGGAAGTTAAACTCCATGCGGTTGATGCTGAAGTAAATAGCGCGGTTCGCGAATTTGCCCAAGCTAGATTAGTTGATGCGATTAAAATCCCTGAAAAGCACGCAAGACAAGATGCTATCGATGTTGTGAATGCAGAGGCTGTAGCACATTTCACTGCGTTGTACGTAGAAACGCCAGGACTTCTAGGTGACGTGAAAGAAACTCTCTATGATATCGTCAAAGAGGAAGTTCGTCGCTTGATCACACATGATAAAGTAAGACCAGACGGACGTAAACCTGAAGAAATTCGCCCGATTGAATGCGATATCAACTTGCTGCCGCGTACACACGGCTCTGGCTTGTTCACACGCGGACAAACACAAGCACTAAGCATTTGTACACTAGGTGCGTTAGGTGATGTTCAAATCTTGGATGGTTTAGATCTGACAGAAACCAAACGTTTCATGCATCACTATAACTTCCCGCCGTTCAGCGTTGGGGAAGCAAGACCATTGCGTCCGCCAGGCCGTCGTGAGATTGGACATGGTGCGTTAGGTGAGCGAGCTATTGAGCCGATCATCCCGAACGAAGTTGAGTTCCCTTACACAATTCGTCTTGTGTCTGAAGTGTTGGAATCAAACGGTTCAACATCCCAAGCAAGTATTTGTGCAAGTATACTTGCGCTTATGGATGCTGGTGTTCCGATTAAAGCTCCAGTTGCGGGTATTGCAATGGGACTAATCAAAGACGGCGATCATTTCTCCATCTTGTCAGATATTCAAGGTATGGAAGATCACCTTGGCGATATGGATTTCAAGGTTGCAGGTACAGCTGAGGGGATCACGGCTTTACAAATGGATATCAAAATTGATGGCATCGATCGCAGCATCTTGCAACAATCTTTGCAACAAGCCAAAGAAGGCCGTTTGCACATTTTGGGCAAAATGGTATCCCGTATTTCCACACCAAACAAAAATCTATCTCAATATGCGCCTAAGATTCTTACCATGAACATCAATCCGGACAAAATCCGCGATGTTATTGGTGCAGGCGGTAAAATCATCAATAAAATCATTGAGGAAACTGGCGTGAAAATCGACATCGAGCAAGACGGTCGCGTATTCATTGCATCGTCGAATCAAGAAATGAATGAGAAAGCTCGTTCCATTATTGAAGGCATCGTGCGTGAAGTTATCGTTGGTGAAACTTATCTTGGTACAGTTAAACGCGTTGAGAAATTTGGCGCATTTGTTGAAATTTTACCTGGTAAGGAAGGTCTCGTTCATATTTCACAAATTTCTACAGAGCGTGTAGCAAAAGTTGAAGATGTTGTGAACGTTGGCGATCAAATTACAGTTAAAGTAACGGAAATTGATCAACAAGGAAGAGTTAATCTTTCACGCAAAGCAACGTTAACTTCACAAGTCTCTGCCCAAAGCTAGAGAATTCAATTCTTGAAGTCGTTTCATTCATAGTTAAAGGATAAAGAGTCAGAGCTATCTGTCTCTTTTTTGCTTTTCACAGCATGGAAGGACATGCACAGGTTCTACTCTTGTCCCAACCTTCATAGAATCAGGAGATGAAGAATGGGGGCCTGTGTATGCGCCATAAAAAATGGATTCTGATTGGGAGTTTTTTTGCTATGGTTCTAATAACAGTGAACTCGATCCCAAGTATAGGAACCTATATACAAAGTGTGAAATACGATCATGCTCTAATCGTCGATGAGAAAGATTGGACGAGGGAAGAAGCGCGTCCTGTTTTTGCGTCTTCTAAGCAATCTACCTTATTAGAGACGATAACCAAAGAAGCAGAGAAGCGTAAAATTGCGCCTATTAATGCCAAGGTAGATTCCGTGTGGAAAGCGATCCCTGGTTACAATGGCATAGAGGTTGATATTGAGGAGACTTTGAAGTTAGCAGAGCACCAATTAACGCCTAATAAAATTAATTATGTTATGAAGGAAGTTGAGCCAAGTATTCAATTAAATGATCTTGGTCCTAATCCTGTATATAAAGGCAATCCGAAGAAGCCGATGGTTTCTTTTATGATAAATGTCGCATGGGGCAATGAATTTTTGCCTAGTATGTTAGAGACGCTTCGTAAAGAAAATGTCCATGCGACATTCTTCTTTGATGGTTCTTGGCTGAAGAAAAATACAGATATGGCCAAACGAATTCAGAGTGAAGGTCACGAAATATCGAACCACGCGTATTCTCATAAAGACATGCGGAGTATCTCGCGGAGCAAAGCGGTTGAGGAGATTTCGAAAACCGAAGATTTACTTAAACTGCTCGGTGTAAAAAATACATTGTTCGCACCGCCTTCAGGCTATTTCAATCAAGAAACGATTCAGGTAGCCTCAGAATTCAAGCTGCAAACGGTACTTTGGACCTTTGATACCATCGATTGGAAAAATCCAGGCGCCAGTCGCATTCTTGAACGCCTATCAAGCAATGTTGAACCCGGTACTCTCATCCTAATGCATCCAACTTTTTCGTCTCGAGATGCATTGCCAGGGATGATTAGTCTGATTAAGAAAAAAGGGCTAGTGCTTGGCACAGTTTCCGACCTTCTTTCCTCAAAAAGGGTCACTGGGCAGGGGCAAATTACGAATTAGTCATGAATTAATGCCGCTAATTTGAGTCCTAGGCACATTTTTGTTAGACTGAGGAAGTATAATAGGAGAATTGGACTTTTAGGTGTACCATTTCGAGGAGGAACCTTGGTGATCAAATATCGCTTACATAATGGCTTGAGAGTCGTCATGGAACAAATCCCTACATTTCGATCGGTAACATTCGGAATTTGGGTAAAGACAGGCTCGCGTAATGAGTCGCAAACGGATAATGGTATTTCACATTTCATTGAGCATATGCTGTTCAAAGGCACGGAACGTCATTCGGCGAAAGATATTGCGGAGATTTTTGATGGCATTGGCGGAAATGTAAATGCCTTCACATCCAAAGAATACACGTGCTATTATGCCAAAGTGCTGGATGAACATCTGCCTTTAGCGATGGATGTACTATCGGATATGTTTTTCAATTCGACTTTTGATGAAGGTGAGTTAGAAAAAGAGAAGAATGTCATTTATGAAGAAATTTCAATGTACGAAGATACGCCTGATGATCTTGTTCATGACTTGTTAGCGAAAGCATCTTATGGCACTCATGCGCTGGGATATACGATTCTAGGAACGCAAGATAATTTGTCCAAAATGAAATCTGATGATCTGCGTTCTTACTTGAAGCAAAATTATAATACGGAGAACACTGTACTTAGTATTGCTGGGAATATTGATGATAGTGTGAAAGAATTGATTGAAAAGCATTTCGGCGAGTTTTCACAGTCTGGTGTTGAAACGAGCTATGATGCGCCAGATTTCCTTAGCGAGTTGATTTTCCATGCAAAGAAAACAGAACAAAATCATATTTGTTTGTCGTTACCTGGATTATCGCTTCAGGAGGAAAATCTGTATCCGATGGTATTGTTGAATAATGCCATTGGCGGAGGCATGAGTTCAAGACTCTTCCAAGAAATTCGGGAGAAACGCGGATTAGCCTATTCGGTGTATTCGTATCATTCCTCACATATTGATAGCGGGATGTTTACGATCTATACGGGAACAGCCCCCAAACAGACGGAAGAAGTGCTGAAAGTGACGATGGAGCTGCTTCATGACATTGCTGTTAATGGCATGACAGATTCTGAGTTGAAGAAGGGGAAAGAGCAGTTGAAAGGAAGCTTGATTCTTAGCTTAGAAAGCACGAGCAGTCGGATGAACCGTTTTGGTAAAAATGAATTGATGACAGGCAAGCATTACAGCTTGGACGAAATGATCGCACGCATTGAAAGTGTGAATATGGAACATATTCGGCAATTGACGAAAACGCTGTTCTCGACACCTTTTGCTTTGTCCATGGTTGGAAATGCGGATGATGTAATTAGCGGCTTCAGGAGGGATCAGCTTGTCTCGCTTTGATTTTGAAGTTCAAATGAAACGCATGGTGGGTCAGGAAGACATCCTGTTACCGCAGAAAATGTCCGAAGCTGCCAGTGGCTTTGATTTGCATGCTGCTGTTAATGAACCAGTCGTGCTTGCACCTGGTGAGCGTCAATTGATTCCTACAGGCTTCGCGCTTAGCATGCCGCCAGAACTTGAAGCACAGATTCGCCCAAGAAGCGGGCTTGCTTTTAAACATGGCATTACAACGCTTAATTCACCAGGGACCATCGATGCAGATTACCGCGGTGAGGTTAAAGTATTACTGATTAATCATGGGCAAGAGCCATTCGTCATTCAGCGAAATGAACGGATCGCTCAGATGGTTTTCCAACTTGTTCCACAAATTCAATTGAACATAGTTAGTGAGTTGTCAGAAACTGTGCGCGGATCTGGTGGTTTTGGCCATACAGGGCGGTAAGTCTGACGGTTACATAACAGGTACAAGAAAGAACCTCTTCTTAGGAAGGGGTTCTTTCTTGTTTTCGAGGATGCAAAGTCGGAAGTCACCCATCCTTAGGCGAACGCATACTATAACTTATCGAAACGGACCGAGGAAGGGGTGTAAGCAAGAATGCTTACTGGGATTTCGGTTGCTATTATGGGGGGAGACGCCCGGCAACTAGAAGTAATTCAGAAATTTACTGAGCTAGACGCTACCGTTATATTACTCGGATTTGACAATCTCGGGAGGCAATTTCACGGTGTTACGAATGTGAAACTAGAACCGGAATTGTTTCAACATGTGGATGCACTTATTTTGCCAGTTGTAGGTACGGATGAGACAGGACAAGTGGAATCAATATTCTCAAGCGAAGAAATGATTCTGACGGATGAACACATATCTTCTCTGCCGAAGCATGCCAAGGTGTATACCGGTATGGCGAAGAGCTACTTGAAGAAGCTCGTTTTGGCACATGGGATTGAACTTGTGGAGCTGCTAGATCGTGATGACATTGCTATTTATAATTCGATTCCAACTGCAGAGGGTGCGCTTATGATGGCCATCCAGAACACCGATATTACAATTCATGGATCCGTTTGTATGGTTTTGGGTTTTGGTCGAACAGGGTTTACAATGGCCAAAACCTTGCAAGGATTAGGGGCAACCGTTAAGGTTGGCGTCAGGAAGCCGGAGCATTATGCAAGGGCGTGGGAGATGGGTTTTCAGCCTTTTTATACGAAGGATCTGTACCCGGAAGTGGGGAATATTGACTTGCTTTTTAACACAATTCCGACTATGATAGTCACAGCGCAAGTTATTACCAATATCCCACATCGCGCGCTTATTATCGATTTAGCTTCCAAACCCGGCGGAACCGATTTTCGATTTGCCGAGAAGAGAGGCATTAAAGCGATGCTAGCGCCCGGTTTACCTGGAATCGTCGCCCCCAAAACAGCTGGCCGAATTATGGCTAACACATTAAGTCAGCTGATCGAGGAAGACTTCAAAGACAGGAGCGATGTGGAATGAATTGGCAAGGGAAAACAGTCGGTTATGCATTAACCGGTTCTCACTGTACACTTGAAGAGGTCATGCCTCAAATTAAGAGATTCGTAGATGCGGGTGCTCGGGTTATTCCGATTGTATCGAATACAATTATGACGACCGACACACGATTCGGTAAGTCAGCCGATTGGCAGCAAATGCTGAAGGATATTACGGGGAATAAGATTATTTCTACGATTGTAGATGCAGAACCGCTAGGTCCATCCAAGCTATTGGATGTGATGGTAATTGCTCCTTGTACGGGTAATACAACTAGTAAACTAGCAAATGCAATGACGGAAAGTCCCGTTCTTATGGCAGCTAAAGCACAAATGAGAAACTTGAGACCGCTAGTATTAGCGATTTCAACGAATGATGGTTTGGGTTTAAATGCGATGAATATTGCGAAACTGTTGATAACGAAGAATATTTATTTTGTACCCTATGGTCAAGATGCGCCGGGAGCTAAACCAAATTCGCTGGTGGCTCGGATGGACTTGATTATGGAAGCTTGTGAAGCTGCCCTTGAAGGTAAACAATTGCAGCCTATGATTATTGAGAGATTTCAATACTAACTTATAGATAACAACTTGAGGGGGAGAGACCAGCATATGTCCAACCAGAAGCTATTCAACGTTGCAGTTGTAGGTGCTACAGGCGCCGTTGGCGAACAAATCATCCGTCTATTAGAAGAACGGAATTTCCCCATCAAGGAATTGAAATTACTTTCTTCCGCTCGCTCTGCAGGGGTAAAGCTTTCATTTAAAGGTCAGGAAGTTGTCGTGCAAGAAGCAACTCCTGAAAGCTTTCAAGGCGTTGAAATTGCGCTATTCAGTGCTGGTGGCGATGTTACGAAAGCATTGGCTCCGCATGCGGTAGAAGCAGGTGCGATTTGTATTGATAATACAAGTGCGTATCGGATGGACCCAGAAACACCACTTGTTGTTCCTGAAGTAAATGTTGAGAAAATCAATGAACATAAAGGGATTATCGCGAACCCGAACTGCTCCACCATTCAAATGGTTGCAGCGCTTAAGCCGCTTTATGACCGTTTTGGTATTTCCCGCATTATCGTTTCAACCTATCAGGCCGTTTCCGGTGCTGGCGCTAAGGCAATTAATGAAATGCTTAGACAGTCCAAAGAAGTACTAGCAGGTAATGAGGCGAACCCGGATATTCTACCAGTCGGTTCCTTGCCAGTTAAGCACCAAATCGCTTTCAATGCGATTCCGCAAATCGATAAATTCCTTGACAATGGATTTACGAATGAAGAAATGAAAATGATTCTTGAAACGAAGAAAATTATGGGCGATGAGTCCATTGAAGTTACTGCTACATGCGTGCGTATTCCTGTTGTTTACGGACACTCGGAATCCGTTTATGTAGAATTGAAAGAAGATTTTGATATTGAAGAAGTGAAAACTCTGCTTGCAAATGCGCCTGGCATTGTCCTGGTTGACAATCCGGCAGAACAACAGTACCCACTTGCTACAGATGCTGCAGGTAAGCTCGAAACTTTCGTTGGGCGTGTACGCCGCGATTTGAGTAACCCTAAAGCGCTTAACATGTGGATTGTTTCAGATAATTTGTTAAAAGGTGCTGCTTGGAATGCAGTGCAAATTGCTGAATATATTGCTATAGAGCAATAATCAGCATACTGCTTACTTGTAGCAGTGAAAATGGGGGAAACTCATGCGAATTCTTGTACAAAAATTCGGAGGTACTTCGCTTTCCACCGCACAAGCTAGAGAACACGTTATTGGACATATTCAAGATGCACTAATCCAACATTATAAATTAGTTGTTGTTGTATCTGCGATGGGAAGAAAAGGGGAACCCTATGCGACTGACACGCTCCTAGACCTTGTTCGTAAGAACGGGGAAGGGCTGCCCGCGCGGGAACTCGATATGTTAATGGGCTGCGGTGAATTAATATCTGCAGTACTTTTGTGCAGTTTATTACACAAAACAGGTATTCGTGCTACAGTTTTGACTGGTGGGCAAGCTGGTCTGATCACGAATGAGAATCATGGCAATGCTCAGATCATTGCGATGAAGCCCAATCGGATCCTTGAATTGTTAGAACAGGACCAAGTTGTCATAGTTACAGGGTTTCAAGGGAAAACGAGTTCTGATGAGTTGACAACGCTGGGCCGCGGTGGCAGTGACACATCAGCAACTGCTCTTGGCGCTGCAGTCAAAGCAGAAATTGTGGATATCTTCACGGATGTAAATGGTATTTTGACAGCGGATCCAAGAATCGTTGAAGACGCTAAACCGTTACAGCGCGTGAGTTTTAGTGAGATATGCAATATGGCCCATAATGGTGCAAAAGTCATTCATCCGCGAGCAGTCGAAGTTGCTATGCAAGCGAATATCCCGATTCGCGTGAGGTCAACCTTCACCAAAGAAGAAGGTACGCTTGTCACGGCTTCTGACAACACGTTATCAGAAGTTAACCATGTTAAAGATCGCTTTGTTACAGGGATTGCTCATTTTACGAATATTACACAGATTCAGGTCGCAGCCGTAGATGGAGAATTCGATCTTCAGCTACGTGTATTCAAAACAATGGCCCAGCATCAGATTAGTGTAGATTTTATTAACGTGAATCCTTCAGGCGTGGTATATACCGTCTTCGATCACGAAGCAGAACGTGCAGTTCAATTACTCAAGGTGCAGGGCTACGAGCCAAAGTTCACGAGCGGCTGTGCGAAGGTTTCCGTGATTGGTGGCGGAATGAATGGTGTACCTGGCATTATGGCACACATTGTTGAAGCGTTGACCGTGGAAGATATTCGAATTCTGCAATCTGCGGATTCGAACACTACCATTTGGGTTCTTGTACAAGGTGTGGATATGATCAAGTCCGTTCGAGCACTTCATCGAAAATTTAATTTATATAAATAAAAATGTGTAAATCAGGAGGCGTACCAGTGAGTTTTGGAAGAGTAGTCACAGCAATGGTTACACCATTTGACGAGCAGTTACAGGTCAATTGGGATCAAGTAGAGCCCCTAATTAATTATTTAATTGAAGAACAACATTCGGACGGTCTCGTGATTTGTGGGACGACAGGGGAGTCGCCGACATTATCAGAAGATGAGAAGCTGAGACTTATTGAGCTTTCCGTTCGAGTTGCGGCTGGTCGTTGCAAGATCATTGCAGGTACTGGAAGTAACGACACCGAGCATACAATCGCTTTTTCACGTAAAGTTGAGCAACTTGGTGTTGATGCTTTACTGCTTGTTACACCTTATTACAATCGTCCGTCACAGGAAGGGTTGTACCAGCATTTTAAAGCGATCGCTGAGGCTGTTAAGGCGCCAGTCATGCTCTATAATGTACCAGGTCGAGCAGGTGTTAATTTGGATGCCGACACAACGATTCGTCTTTCTCAGATTCCGAATATAGTCGCAACCAAAGATTGCTCGAATACGGATCAGATGACGCGGATTCTGACGCATGCTGCTCCTAATTTCCTCGTCTATAGTGGTGATGATAGTAATACTTTGCCAGCTTTAGCTATTGGTTGCGAAGGAATTATCAGTGTTGCGAGTCATGTGATTGGAAAAGAAATGAAAACTATGATAAAGTATTATCTAGAAGGCAACATTCAGCAAGCTGCAGAGCTTCATCGTAAGCTTCATCCTGTATTTACTGGTATTTTTTGTGCACCGAGCCCTGCGCCAATTAAGCATGCTCTGGCTCTCAAGGGCATTGAAACAGGCGGCGTTCGACTTCCATTAGTTCGTGTATCCGAGCAAGAGGGACAATTCATTCAATCACTTTTTGTATGATCAGGCCTAATGAATCGGTGCTTCCGGCATCGGTTTTCTTTTTTTGGGAAATCTAGACGTATTCAGTATTAACTTGTATTTGCTGTTTTTTTTCATGTATAATGGTTGCAAGTGACTAGTTCGGTTTTTTCATTTAAAATTCGTCGTCCAATCTATGAAGGAGGTATATTCTTGTCCAAAAAAAATATTGATAAACTTTTGATCTTCGCTCTTGGCGGCGTGGGCGAAATCGGAAAAAATATGTATTGCGTTCAGTATGCGAACGATATTATCGTCATTGACAGTGGTTTGAAATTTCCTGAGGAGGACATGCTCGGAATTGACATTGTCATCCCAGATATTGGTTACTTAACGGAGAATCGGGATAAAGTACGCGGAATTATCATCACTCACGGCCATGAAGATCACATTGGTGGCTTACCTTACGTGCTTAAGCACCTTAATGTTCCCCTCTACGCAACGAAGTTAACGATGGGACTTATCGAAGCTAAGTTGAAGGAAGCGAACTTGCTCGGAACGACGAACCGAATTCTAATCAATTCGGAATCCGTTCTTCCCCTGGGCGTACTTACGGCAACATTCTTTAAAACCAATCATAGTATTCCGGATTCTGTGGGTGTCGCACTTGATACGCCAGAAGGTGTTGTTGTCCATACGGGAGACTTTAAGTTTGATCAAACTCCAGTTAATGAACAATATGCAGATTTGCATCGTATGGCTGAGATCGGAAAGAAAGGCGTTCTTGCCTTGCTTTCAGACAGTACGAATGCAGAACGTCCAGGCTACACAGGCTCAGAGCGTGGTGTAGGTATTGAGATTGAAGAAGTGTTCCGTAAAGCGAAGCAAAGAGTTGTCATTGCGACTTTTGCATCGAATATTCACCGTGTTCAACAGGTGTTTGATGCAGCTGCAGCAACGAATCGCAAAGTAACGGTTATTGGTCGCAGTATGGTGAACGTTGTTTCGATTGCTAGCGAATTAGGCTACCTGCACATTCCAGATGGCATGTTGATTGAGCCAGAGGAAGTTAATAAACTTGCAGCCGATCGTGTAGTTATTCTTTCCACGGGTAGTCAAGGCGAGCCAATGTCTGCTCTTACAAGAATGGCGCGTTCCACTCATCGTAAAATTGATATTTTACCAGGGGATACGGTCATTATTGCGGCAACTCCGATTCCAGGAAATGAGCGTTACGTAGGCAGAACAGTTGATGAACTCATGCGTATCGGTGCCCACGTGATTTACGGACCAGGATCAGTAACTGGTGTTCACGTTTCAGGTCACGGTAGTCAGGAAGAATTAAAGCTGATGCTGAACCTAATGAAGCCTAAATACTTTATTCCGATTCATGGCGAATACCGAATGCTGCGTCAACATGCCATTCTTGCCGAGTCTGTCGGCATTGCTAAAGAAGATATTTTTATGTGCGATATTGGGGACACGGTTGAAATTCAAAATGGTGCTGCACGCAAAGGATCAAAAGTTCAAAGCGGTAACATCCTAATTGATGGACTAGGTGTTGGGGATGTAGGCAATATCGTATTGCGTGACCGTAAATTACTGTCGCAAGATGGAATTCTAGTTGTCGTGGTTACACTTAGTAAACAAGATGGCAAAATTTTGTCAGGCCCAGATATTATTTCACGCGGATTTGTTTATGTTCGTGAATCCGAAGGACTTCTCGAAGAAGCCAATCGTATCGTAACAAATACGTTAACTAAACTTATGAATGAAAATGTAAATGAATGGGCATCTTTAAAAACTAATGTGAAAGATGTTCTCGGACGCTTTTTATATGAACAAACCAGAAGAAGACCAATGATTCTTCCTATCATTATGGAAGTTTAGGTACTCGAACAAGTCACTTGAGCCTATGCAAATAGTAAAGCTCTCTCCAATTGGAGGGAGCTTTTTCTTGTTACTGCCAAGTGAAGTATGCATGAATATATACAAATTTATTCATACTATGGGAGATATTGAACAACTTGTCTTTGCAGCATAATTTGAAAGGGGATTTTGGAGTGGCGTCAGCACCAGGCTCGAAGGAACAAGAACAGGGAACAGAGGAAACCAAGAAAAATGCCGTTCTCGAGAATATTCAACAATTAGGCCAAACCAACACAGTTTCTGGCGAATCGAATATTTTTTGTCTAACGATAATCGGGCAGGTAGAGGGTCATATCGTACTACCTCCTCAGAATAAAACAACCAAATATGAACACTTAATTCCGCAACTCGTAGCTGCTGAGCAGAATCCCAAAATTGAAGGGGTTATGATCATTTTAAACACAGTTGGCGGCGATGTGGAGGCGGGGCTTGCAATTGCCGAAATGATCTCGACATTATCGAAACCGACCATTGCTTTAGTTTTAGGAGGTGGACATAGTATCGGTGTTCCGATTGCGGTTTCAGCTGACTATTCGATCATCGCCGAAACCGCAACGATGACGATTCATCCGATTCGTATGAATGGTTTGGTCATTGGGGTGCCACAAACTTTTGAATATTTAGATAAAATGCAAGAGCGCGTCGTACGTTTTGTAACTAAGCATTCCAACGTTACCGAAGAGAAGTTTAAAGAGCTGATGTTTAAAACCGGTGAACTCACGAGAGATATCGGCACCACGGTGATTGGGATCGACGCGGTTAAATATGGATTAATCAATCAAGTTGGAGGTATAGGTGATGCCATCAAGGAGCTGAACAGCCGAATAGAAGCCAAGAAAACGACGAATTCTGGGGGGCTTGTTCAATGATCCATTATTCAGTGATTCCGATGGAAATCATATTTGAAGGATTCGATTCATTTGCTCCTCAATACGTAGATATCGAGCAGGATGGCTTCATGATGCAAATTGAACCTCTAAGCGGCTATCAAGCGCGTATTGTAAGGCTATACAGCTGCAATCCACAGGACTATTTGAATGAACAATATGCCCCAGGAAGCATTATTTCCTACCGTCCTCAGATCGAGACGATTTCAACTCGGTAAGTCGTGTTCTCTATCATCCCTCAAGTCAATTATGGTATAATGTGGACTTGGGGGTGACAATTTTGGCGAAACGCAGGAAAAAGACGAAGGCTGTAAAAACCAGCTTATTATTCGAGCTGTATGGAATCCTCATCTTGATTTTCTCTGTCATTGCTCTTGCACATCAAGGACATGTAGGGAATTCATTGATTTATTTGTTTCGTTTTTTTGTGGGAACTTGGTATTCACTCATACCTCTCATATTCATTTATGTGGCGCTGTATGCGATGATCAAACGAGCATGGCCGCAAATGGTGACTCCCAAGAAAGCGGGCATTTTATTATTCATTCTTGGATTATTAATCAAGAATCATATTGATTTATTCGCTCAGCTATACCCAAACAACGATTTTACGTCAGGGAAAGTGATTTCTTCAACCTGGTCTGCCATGCTAGAGGGGTTGCATCCAACGGAAGCTGGCAGGGCTTCATTAGAGCACGGCATTGGTGGAGGAATGGTAGGTGCATTTTTATACAGCATACTCTATTTCCTGTTTGATTATCTTGGTGCAAGATTAATCCAATATATGCTTTTTGTGATGGGTTTTATTCTAGCAACTGGTATTTCCTATGTGGATTTAGGTAACATCGTGAAGGGGCGTTTCAGCAATGTTGGGCAAAATTTCAAAGACAGAATGAAGGAATGGCTGCAGGACCGAGAAGGTCGTGGGCCGCAGACAGCTTCAGCTGGGAATGCACCGACTAAAGTGAAAAAGCCAGCCTATGTGCCTATCGATGATGAGTTTGATGAAGAGGTTTTCCAACCAGTGAAGAGGGCAAAGAAATCTCCTCTGTTCATGGAACTCCTTCGTCCAATCAAGGAGAGTCGCAAGAAGTCAGTTGCAAGAGATCGAGATGATATCGAGGACAACATGTCAGCTACAGAAGATGATGTAGTCCAAGAGGAAGTCGTTTACTCGAGTCCGGTACTAACAACGGATGAACCTATACATAATTCAGGTGATCAGCCTGGTGCGCCAATTATTCGTGATTTTCAAGAACAGGTTATTCAAGAAGCACAACAAGTGGTTAGACCGTCAGCAGTACCTACGCCTTTGGCAACAAATGTACAGACAGCGGCTACTACTGGGAATGACAATGAGAGTGAGCCGGTCACACTTGAGTTTCAAGAAGATACACCCGTTATTGTGTCACGTCCGTATGAGATCCCTTCGCTTGATTTATTAGCAAGACCTGCTTTAGGCAAGGGAAGTGAGATGGCGGATTATAAGGCTAATGCAAGAAAGCTTGAAGCGACATTAGAAAGTTTTGGTGTTCGAGCTAAGGTCTTAGAGGTAGTTAGAGGTCCTGCGGTTACACGATATGAAATTCAACCTGATGTTGGTGTGAAAGTCAGTAGAATTGTTTCGTTGACGGATGATATCGCACTTGCACTTGCAGCGAAGGATATCCGGATGGAAGCTCCGATCCCTGGTAAATCTGCGATTGGTATCGAAGTACCTAACTTGGAAGTTTCCATTGTTACGATGCGTGAAGTAATGGAAACTTCAGCTTTTCAGGAGTCTAGCTCACGTTTATCCGTTGTGCTTGGACGAGATATTTCTGGTCAACCGATTGTTGGCAATCTTGCAAGAATGCCGCATTTACTTGTTGCCGGTGCTACTGGATCAGGTAAATCTGTTTGTATCAACGGGATTATTACGAGTATCTTGTATAAAGCGAAGCCAAATGAAGTGAAATTCTTAATGATCGATCCGAAGATGGTTGAGCTGAACGTGTATAACGGTATCCCACATCTTTTAGCACCTGTCGTAACGGATCCGCGTCGTGCATCTTTAGCGCTCAAGAAAATCGTTGTCGAAATGGAGAAACGTTATGAGTTATTCTCCAAGAGCGGAACGCGGAATATTGAAGGCTATAATGCCCTGTTGACAGAGAGCGGTACATCAGCGCCTCTACCTTATTATGTTGTTATTGTAGATGAGTTGGCAGATCTAATGATGGTTGCGGCAAATGATGTCGAGGATTCGATTTGTCGACTTGCTCAGATGGCGCGGGCAGCAGGAATTCACTTAATTATTGCAACACAACGACCTTCTGTTGACGTCATCACCGGTGTTATCAAGGCCAATATCCCTTCCCGTATTGCATTCGGTGTTTCGTCGCAAGTGGATTCACGGACAATTTTGGATATGGTAGGAGCTGAGAAGCTGCTAGGTCGTGGAGATATGCTTTACTTGCCTGTAGGTGCATCCAAGCCAGTACGTGTTCAAGGGGCATTCCTCTCCGATGGTGAGGTGGAGCAGGTTGTCGGCTTCGTACGTACGCAAGAACAAGCAAACTATCGCGAGGAGCTAGTTCCACAGGTCGAGGAAATGCCAGAGCAGCAGAATGAATTTGAGGACGAGCTTTACGATCAAGCTGTTCAAATTGTGTTGGAAGCGAAACAAGCTTCGGTTTCACTGCTTCAACGGCGAATGAGAGTCGGCTACACACGTGCAGCCAGACTTGTAGATGCCATGGAGGCCAAGGGCGTTGTTGGTCCCTATGAAGGCAGTAAGCCGCGAGAAGTACTCCTCTCGCTTGAACAATATCATCATAATCGGATTAGCTCCTAATCCGGTCAGATTAACACTCTCCGATGGAGAGTGTTTTTATTTGTATAATCATTGACTCGCTTTCTCATAATAAGCAAGAAAAGGCTGTAATTTGAAAAGTGAGGTTGAGTAGGGGAATGAATAAACGACTAATCGTCATTACATTTTGTATCGTATTTGTCTTGGTAGTTTCCTTTCAATTGAAGGGAAGGTTAAACCCGCCGACGGAAGAAACGTTTAGCAAAAATGAAGTTCGATATGGCGCCACAGGTTCAGATGTGAATGAACTGCAGGGCAGATTGAAATTCATTGGCTTTTATAACGGCAGTATAGACGGCGATTATGGCTACAAGACATTAACAGCAGTGAAGCGATTCCAAGGTGAGTTTGGAATGAAGGTAGACGGCATTGTTGGACCGAAAACTAAGCTGAAACTCTGGGAAGCTACGAAAAGCTGGAAACCTTCAGCGCCAGAAACAGCCTCCAATAATCAAGGTGCTAACAATAAAGGTACAGGAACAGATTCTAAGCCCGCTAATCTAACTCCTTCCAATAATCTTGGTTATTCGGAGCAAGATATCAATTTAATGGCCAATGCCGTTAATGGAGAAGCGCGCGGGGAGCCGTTCATTGGACAAGTTGCTGTAGCGGCAGTTATCATAAACCGAGTGAAATCGGCGAGTTTTCCGAATACAGTTTCCGGTGTTATTTTCCAACCTGGTGCTTTCACAGCCGTAGCCGATGGTCAAATATGGTTAACACCGAATGAATCATCCAAAAAAGCCGTAAGGGATGCTTTGAATGGTTTGGATCCAACGGGTGGTTGTATTTATTACTTTAATCCCGAAACGGCAACGTCCAAATGGATTTGGACTAGAAAACAGATTAAAAAAATCGGTAAACACATTTTCTGTGTGTAATTTAGAGAAGGACAAGGAGAAGGAACCAGCATTGGTTGCTTCTCCTCTTCGTATAGGAATATAATGGATTTATTACACGGACATAGAAGGGAGACTGACCTTTGAAGCCTAATCAATTTGAGCGCAGCAGTTGGAAGCATATCCGAATGCATGTTCTGCCGACAGACCGTTTCAAAACATTTGCCATTTCCGTCTACATAGGCCGTCAGTTAGATGAGGAAACGGTCACAAGCACCGCGTTAACACCATTTATTCTCCGTAGAGGTACAGAATTGCGTCCTGAGACAAAGCAGTTCCGTGAGTATTTAGATGATTTATACGGCGCTGGATTTGGGTTTGATATTTATAAGCGTGGGGATTACCAAATCGTTCAATTAAGAATGGACATTATTAATGATCGTTTCGTGAAATCGGCGGATTCCTTACTGAAGCAGGGGCTTGAATTTGTGGGTGAAACGTTAACTCGTCCAGCTCTAGAAGATCAGCATTTTCGTACGAAATATGTGGATGCAGAAAAGCAAACACTTCGTAAACGAATTGAATCCGTCATCAATGATAAAATCCGCTATGCTGCAGAGCGTTGTATGGAAGAGATGTGCAGCGGGGAACCTTACCGTCTTCATCCATTAGGCAAAATTGAAGACCTCGACGGCATGAATGCGGAGAAGCTTTACGAACAATATAGAGAATGGCTCCAAACTTCACCAATGGACATTTATGTCGTTGGCAACACAACGCTTAGCGAGGTAGAAGAAATCGTGAAGCAATCGTTCGCTATCGAGCGTAATGCTGACGTAAGCTATGTCACTTCGGCGCCGCGAGGTGTAACAGGTGAAGTGAAAACGATCGTCGAACGGTTGGATGTTAACCAAGGCAAGTTGAATATGGGTCTGCGTACGAATATTTCGTACAGCGATGATCAATACCCGGTTGCACTCATGTACAATGGGGTCCTAGGCGGATATCCACATTCCAAATTATTTACCAATGTTCGGGAGAAAGCGAGTCTCGCGTACTATGCCTCATCTCGATTTGATGGGCATAAAGGTATTTTAACGATTCAGTCTGGTATTGAGATGGCCAACTATGAGAAAGCCGTTGATATCATACGTAAGCAACTTAAAGCATTGGAACAAGGAGAAATAACAGATATTGAATGGAGTCAAACAAGAGCTATGATTTCCAATCAATTACGTGAAATACAAGACTCTGCGTTTGAGTTGATTTCATTTGATTTTAATGCCATTTTATCAGGAAAAGAACGCTCAGTTGCGGGCTTGATCTCAGCTGTTGAACAAGTAGATATACCTGCCATCGCCGAAGCGGCGAAGAAGGTACAATTGGACACGATATACTTTTTACGGGATCAGAAGGGGGAGTAGACCATGCAGAGTATTCCATATCCACATCTCGGTGAAACCATTTATCATGAAAAGCTTGATAATGGGCTGCATGTGTTTGTGTTACCCAAAGAAGGTTTCCAGAAAACGTATGCTACCTTTACAACCCAATATGGCTCCATCGATAACCATTTCCAGGTTCATGGAAAAGAAGCAGTGCGAGTACCAGATGGTATTGCGCATTTCTTAGAGCACAAAATGTTTGAGGAGCCCGAAGGTGACATCTTCGCGACGTTTGCTACGAATGGTGCATCGGCCAATGCCTTTACAAGCTTTGATCGAACGGCTTATTTATTTTCCTCAACTAATCAGTACTTGGAAAACTTAACGACATTAATTAATTTCGTGCAAAATCCTTATTTTACAGATGAAAATGTAGAAAAAGAAAAAGGGATTATTGGGCAAGAAATTAAAATGTACGAGGATAATGCGGACTGGCGCAGTTATTATGGCTTGATCGAATCCCTGTATGCGAAGCATCCGATTCATATTGATATTGCGGGTACTGTAGCGTCTATTGCGGAAATTACCAAAGAGACGTTGTACGAGTGTTACAACACGTTTTATCATCCGAGCAACATGAGCTTATTCGTTGTTGGCGGCGTGGATCCACAAGAGGTTATTTCTCTGGTAAAAGAAAATCAAGCAGCGAAAACCTTTCCGCCGCAAGGGGATATCCAAAGGTTTTTCCCTGAAGAGCCCGTTGATGTCAAGGAAGCACGCAGGCTTATTTTACTACCAGTTTCGTTACCCAAATGTTTAATGGGCTTCAAGGAAACAGCCCCAGACATTACTGGCAAACCCTTATTAGTAAGAGAACTAACCACGAAATTAATGTTAGATATTTTATTTAGCTCCAGCTCGGATATTTATCAAACACTTTATGATGATCAGCTTATATCTGATAATTTCGGTCATGAATATAATTGCAGTGACGGCTATGCTTTCTCCATTGTTGGAGGGGATACCAAAGATCCAGACCAATTGATTGCAAGGATTCGTGAAGAGGTTGAAAAAAGAAAAGCGACTGGACTCGATGAGGTTACATTCGAACGCAGCAGGAAGAAAAAGATTGGCAGCTTCCTTCGAATGATGAATTCGCCTGAGTCGATTGCCAATGAGTACACGAAATATCGATTCAAAGGGATTGATCTCTTCGATATTTTGCCTGTCTATGAACAGTTGACTCTAGAAGATGTTAATCGTCGATTCCGTGAGCATTTTGATTGGAGTAAGCTCGCAGTGTCCATCGTACAGAGTCGTGAAAAGTCGTGAGTGTTGTAAAGCCATTTAGTGAACAGACCGTGCTTATTACGGGCGCAAGCAGAGGAATTGGAGCTGCCATAGCACAACGATTTGCCGCGGTAGGTATGCAGATTGTGATTCATTATCGCGATTCACATGAAGCAGCTAATGAAATAGCCCGCTCTTGCATGAAGCAAGGGTCGACTGTAATGACTGTATCTGCGGATATTCAATCCCATGATCAGATTCTCAAAATGCGAGATAAGCTGGAGCAGATGAATATGATACCAGATATCGTCGTTAATAATGCAGGTATCTCCCATTATGGGATGCTATCTGATGTGACAGAAGAAGATTGGGATCGTGTCATGAATGTCAACCTGAAGGGCTCCTTTCTTTGCACGCAGGCTTTCATGACGGCAATGGTTAAGCAAAAATATGGGCGTATTATCAACGTATCCTCGATTTGGGGGATTTCGGGCGCTTCTTGCGAAGTCTTATATTCGACTGCAAAAGGTGGCTTAAATGCCTTTACGAAGGCTCTAGCCAAAGAACTAGCTCCATCAGGTGTTACGGTTAATGCCGTGGCACCTGGAGCCGTTCAGACAGATATGATGGCTGGCTTTCAGTCAGAGGAGATCGATGCCATTACGAACGAAATACCCGTTGGGCGACTAGCGTCCCCACATGAGGTTGCATCACTAGTCTATTTTCTAGCTTTGCCTGAATCTGGGTACATTACGGGCCAAATCATCTCACCTAATGGCGGCTGGCTAACTTAATTGCAGGTCTTCTTGGCAACGAAGCCCACGCATAATTCTGTTTTGGGAAGTGCATATTACGTATGTAATGACCATTTCTCATAACTCGAAGGAGGCTTCTTACAATGGCTACTGTACTTAAGGTGTTCGACAAATGGAAAGAGTTTTTGGCTGAACGCGTGAGTCAGGCGGGACAAGCAGGGATGAATGATGAAACCATCTCCAAGCTCGCTTTTCAAATTGGGGAGTTTTTGGCAGACAAAGTAGATCCTCAAAATGAGCAAGAAAGAGTTCTCAAAGAGTTGTGGGACGCTGGCGATGATCAAGAAAAGCATACACTTGCCCGCCTGATGGTAAAATTAGTAGACAAAGGCTAATAACCGTTTTACAATTCAATAGGGTATGATGTGAAAGCCTCCTCTTTCGGAGGCTTTTGCATGCTTTATAAGCTGGAAAGGAATTATAATTGTATGCATAAGAATCGATTCTTACTTATTTTAATCCTATTAATATTTTTACTTGCTGGGTGCGGGAATCGTGGAATTCCAGTCATTAAACAAGAAGTGCTTAATCAGAAAATGTCCGTATTGATGATCTCGAGTGCAGGGTTAACGGCATCAGCGAAGGAAGCTCTAGGACAAACATTAAAGGGTTGGCGCGATGCAAACTCGATTGCGTTCGACTGGGTTAAAGATTTGAATGCATTGGATGAGAGCGTGGTTTCGACACTGAAAACGAAATCATATGATTACATATACGTTGTCGGCAATGAACTGTTCCCTTCAGCTAATGAGACGATTGCGTTAGGACTTTCATCGGGCAAATGGACATTTTTACAAAGTCAGCCTTTCCCAGAGGGCAGCACAATTGCTGTGAATGATCAGGCAGCCTTGCTCCAATTGGATACGCAACAGATGGAAACAATGAAAACCAAAGCGATTCAGGATCTCTTATTTCAAAATGCGATCATAGAATGGGTAACACAAAGCGATCGTCCAATTCCCTCCGCTTGGGCACCTTCAGAAGAAGCTGATCACATTGTATTGCTGAACAATAGCCAGTGGCTTCAGCAACTGACATTTCAAATACATCAACATCACGCTGCTTGGGTTATTTTCTATAGTCCTGTTGAAGAAGCGCAGCTTCAGAAAGTGAAATCGTTAGGTGTGTCAGTTATGGACTTTACGGGGACGTTAACCGCTGATCTCAATTGGAAACAAATTTTTGATAACCGGCTCGCAATGATGAAAACGCATGCTTGGCAAAAAGGGATCCAAAATTACAATTCGCAAGAGCTAAAAGAACTAAAGATGAAATAATGTCAGTTTATCTTGGTTTTAGAGAAGGAAAATGGCGGAATTTGTAGAAATTAATTAAATGGACATGAACTGTCTAGTTCATTTGTTGACAAGTGTGACAGAGATAATGATGAGGTGGAAGAATTGGACGTTAAAGAATGGTATATGGAATACAAAATTCACAAGAACCGTCCCGGTTTATTAGGTGATATAGCTTCTTTGATGGGGATGCTGGATATTAACATCGTGACGATTAATGGGGTTGAAGATCGTACGCGCGGTATGCTGCTTCAAACAAATGATGAAGAAAAAATTGATTTAATGGGTAAAATGTTGAGAAAAGTAGATAATATTACTATTACTGCTTTAAGACCCCCTAAATTAGTTGATATTCTGGCTGTTCGTCACGGCAGGTATATTGAACGCGATTCTGATGATCGCAAAACGTTTCGTTTTACACGAGACGAGCTAGGCTTATTAGTTGATTTTCTAGGTGAAATTTTCAAGCGTGAAGGAAACCAAGTCGTTGGACTTCGGGGTATGCCGCGAGTTGGTAAAACAGAGTCTATCATTGCCGGCAGTGTTTGCGCAAACAAACGTTGGACTTTCGTTTCCTCAACCTTATTGAGACAAACCGTTCGCAGCCAGCTTTCCGAGGATGAAATGGCCCCTAACAATGTGTATATCATTGACGGAATCGTTTCAACGATTCGTTCCAATGAGAAGCACTATAGTTTGTTACAAGATATTATGGGTCTGCCTTCAACAAAGGTTATCGAACATCCAGACATTTTTATTCGTGAATCGGAATACACCTATAATCACTTTGATTATATCATTGAGCTTCGGAATAGCCCGGATGAAGAAATTAATTATGATTCATTTACGTATACGTCCGAACCTTTTTGAGATTTCAAACGTCAATAACAGGATTCATAATTCCTTCGGGGAGGTGACCATATGTCTGACTTAGGCTATATTTTGCGCAAAACACGACAGGAAAAAAAGATATCGCTGGATGATCTTCAGGAAGTAACAAAGATACGCAAGCGCTATCTAGAAGCCATTGAAGAAGGAAACTACAAGGTGTTGCCGGGGAGTTTCTACGTAAGGGCTTTTATTAAAAGTTATGCGGAAGCATTGGGGCTTGATCCAAATGAAGTTCTGAATATGTATCAGTCTACGCTTCCTGCCCCAACGATAGAGAAGCCTGTTGTCGAAGCGATTCGCAAGAATAGATCAAGCGTTCGCAACACAGAAAAGATGAGCCGCTGGGCATCCAGCCTAATGTTTGTCTGTTTTATTTTGCTTATATTTGGGATCGTATACTACTATACATATAAGAATTATAAGGGAACACCTGCAGACGAGAAGCCGACGCAAACGCAATCGCCGCGGATAACGGATTCCACGAATCCGTCGCCGAGCTCATCTGTCAATGCTACGGGGGATGGTAAAGCTACGGTTCTTTCAACGCCAAGCCCTACACCAGCTCCGACACCAACGCCGCCAGCGGTTCAGGTTAAATTTAGCTCCAATGAAAAAGGTGTAGACAACTACATCATTACAGGAACTGCAAATTTAAATATTCAATTCAAGATAACCGGCTCTTGCTGGATTGCTGTTAATGCTTTAACTCCTGAGGGTGAGAAGGGAGCCTTGCTAAGACAGAAATTGTATAATGCCGGTGAAACCGATACGTTTGATCTAGCAACCTCAGCATTCTTGAATGTTGGCGCGGCTAGTGCGTTGCAGCTCATGGTCAATGGCACACTCGTTCCTGTTGGAGATACGCCGAATCCGAAGCGGGTACAACTCAATTTGCAAAAAAGCTAGCAATTTGGCAGTTCCTGCGCTTTCCCGGGTAATTAAAATAGCTTATTAGGAAATATTCGAAGCCCATTGGCGGTAGGATATTTCTTTTTTTTGGCGTTCTTGCTATAATGCTAATGTAATTTGATGGAAGGGATGTTGGGATGTAGATGAGTACAGAGAGTTCGTTTGATATTGTATCCAAAGTGGATATGCAGGAACTAAATAATGCGATTCAACAAGCGGAGAAAGAAATTTTGACCCGTTTTGATTTTAAAGGAAGTAAAAGCAGCATTAAATTGGATAAGGATCAGCTCGTTGTCACATCCGATGATGAGTTTAAGCTTCAAAATGTCCTTGATATTATGCATGCGAAAATGACGAAGCGCGGAATATCGATTAAGAATCTCGAATATTCCAAAGTAGAGCCAGCCGCTGGTTCCACGGTTAGACAGAAAATTAGCATGAAGCAAGGCGTCGATCAAGACAATTCCAAGAAAATTAATATATTGATTCGTGATTCAAAGCTGAAGGTAAAAACGCAAATTCAAGGAGATCAAATTCGCGTAACTGGTAAGAGTCGCGACGATTTACAAGCCGTCATTGCTCTGCTTCGGAAAGCAGATATTCCATTGGACTTGCAGTTTGTTAATATGAAATAATCAGGAAAATAAGGTTACAGTAAGGAAAACCCCCTGGATGCAGGGGGTTTTTACATTTTGACACCCCATTGGGCTTGTATTATACTGGTAGGGAGTGTTTTTTAGGACTATTGGAGGTTGTTTCTTTCATGACAGAAAAGGTTAAAGTAGTTACTCTCGGATGTGAGAAGAATTTAGTCGATTCCGAGATTATGTCAGGCTTAATTCATGGCCGTGGTTTTCAACTTGTAGAGAACAAGGAAGATGCCACAGTCATTATCGTGAACACTTGCGGGTTCATTGATGCTGCAAAAGAAGAATCCGTAAATACAATTTTGGATATGGCAGAGCTGAAGCAAACAGCGAATCTCAAGGCGCTTATCGTTTCGGGCTGTTTAACACAACGATACAAGAAGCAGTTAATGGATGAAATGCCAGAGATTGATGGCATTGTCGGTACGGGCGATTTTGATAAAATTAATCATATTGTTGATGAAGCGCTCAGAGGAAAGAAACCAGTTCTAGTAGGGAATCCGGTATTTAACTATGACGCGGATCTTCCTAGACTGATGACGACACCTCGTTATACAGCGTACGTGAAAATTGCGGAAGGCTGCGATAACGCTTGTACATTCTGCTCAATTCCAATTATGCGCGGCAGCTTCAAAAGTAGAAGTATGGAATCTATTGTTGCAGAAGTAGCCACCCTTGCTGCACAAGGGGTTAAAGAAATCAGCTTAATCGCTCAAGATTCTACGAACTATGGTACGGATCTATATGATAGCTTTATGCTTCCTACTTTGTTGAACAAAGTAAGTGAAGTTGAAGGTATTGAGTGGGTGCGTCTGCACTATGCATACCCAGGCTTCTTCAGTGATGAATTGATTGAAGTGATGGCAACTAATCCTAAAGTGTGCAAGTATATTGATATGCCGTTGCAGCATAGTGAAGATTCTATTCTTAAACGTATGCGTAGACCAGGACGCCAAAAGGATACTCGCGAGCTCGTTCGTAAAATTCGCGAATCTATTCCGGATGTTGCCCTTCGTACGTCTCTTATTGTTGGTTTCCCAGGCGAAACCGAACAAGATTTTGAGAATTTGAAACAATTTGTGAGAGATGTTCAATTTGATCGTCTTGGTGTATTTGCTTACTCCAAGGAAGATGATACGCCAGCAGCAAGACTGCCGGATCAAGTGCCGGATGATGTCAAAGAATACCGTGCCAATGCTATTATGGAAATTCAACGTGAAATTTCGAATATCCGCGGCGGTCGCCGTATTGGACAAGAAATTGACGTACTTATTGAAAGATACGATGGCAGAAGCGATGTTTATATCGGTCGTTCCCAATTCGACGCACCTGAAATTGATGGTGAAGTGTTCGTTTCGAATGCGAAATTGAACATTGGAGAGCTAGCCAAAGTTCGTATTACCCACTCCTATGAGTTTGACTTATCCGGGGAGGTAATTGCATGAACTTAGCTAACCGCATCACCGTAGCGAGAATTTTATTAGTACCTATCATCATGTTCTTTTTGTTGATTAAGGTGAAATTTCCTCAAATACGGATAGAGGAGTTTAGCATAACGTATAATCAAATTATTGCTGCTTTAATTTTTATTGTTGCTGCGAGTACAGATAGCTTAGATGGTTACATTGCAAGGAAACGTAATCTTGTCACGAATTTGGGCAAGCTATTGGATCCTTTGGCAGACAAGCTGCTTGTTACCGCTGTACTTGTTTCACTAGTAGAAATGGATAAAGTTGATGCATGGATCGTTATTGTTATTATTAGCAGAGAGTGGGCAGTTACTGGACTTCGTCAAATTGCGCTCTTAGAGGGTACTGTTATGGCGGCCAGCAAATGGGGTAAAGCGAAGACGGCGGCTCAGATTACAGCCATCATTGCACTGTTAATTAATAATTTTCCATTTACGTTTCTAGATTTCCCCTTTGATGTAATAGCTAGTTGGGCAGCAGCAATTATTACTGTTTATTCAGGTGTGGAGTATTTCGTCAAAAATAAGCATGTCATAGATTTTTCGGAAAAGTCATAATAGAGCGAAACTTACCTCTTAACGCAGTCGATCAATTGAGCGATCGCGTTAGAGGTTTTCTCATTTTAAGGAGGGTTCAGTAGATGAAAGCTGAAATCATCGCGGTTGGAACGGAATTGCTGCTAGGTCAAATTGTGAATACCAATGCGCAATTTTTATCGAGGGAGTGTGCTGCACAAGGGATTGATATTTACTTTCAAACTGTGGTCGGAGATAACGATCAGCGCCTGTTAGATAGCCTTAAATTAGCTGCATCACGAGCTGATGTAGTAATTTGTACTGGAGGGCTAGGGCCCACACTGGATGATTTGACCAAGGATGTATTAGCGGCGTTTACGGGGCGTAAATTGGTACTTCATGAGCCTTCTATGGAGGCTATTACATCACTGTTTGCTTCAAGAGGGATTCATATGGTGGAAAGCAATCGACGCCAAGCTCTAATGCTTGAAGACAGCGATCCCTTACATAATGATACAGGTTTGGCAGTCGGAAATGCGATCACGTTCGAAGGGACGCATTTTATACTTTTACCAGGTCCTCCTAAGGAAATGAAGCCGATGTTCACCAATTATGCTGTGCCTTGGCTTAAATTATTAATGACAAATGAAGTGCCGCTATATTCGAAAATGTTGAAGTTTGCAGGTATTGGAGAGTCCAATTTGGAGCATCAATTGTTGGATTTGATCCAAGCGCAATCTGACCCGACGATTGCCCCTTACGCAAAAGAGGGTGAAGTAACAATTCGCTTAACTACGCGTGCACATTCGGCTGTAGAAGGCGAGCAGAAATTACTTGCTACGGAAACTGAAATTACGAATCGGTTAGGGGAGTATTTTTACGCGGATCAAGACGTCCCTATTGAGACGATCGTTTTGCAGTTACTCTCAGCGAGCAAGAAAACACTTGCTGTGGCTGAGAGCTGTACAGGGGGCTTGCTCAGTGATTTAATAACGGCAGTGCCGGGCAGCTCTGAATCTTTCCTTGGCGGAATTATCGTGTACTCCAACACTTTAAAACATAAACTACTTGGTGTTCCGATGGATGTTTTAGAGGGAGAAGGTGCTCCAGGTGCTGTAAGCAGCGAAACAGCAGTCATTTTAGCCGAACAGCTGCTAGTTAGGACTGGTAGTGACTTTGGCATCTCGGTGACCGGTGTGGCGGGTCCAAGCCCGTCTGAAGGGAAGCCTGTGGGACTTGTCTATGTTGGATTGGCACAAAAGCAAGCGAAGACAGAGGTGTTTACTCTCCAACTATCAGGGAATAGAGAGTTTATCAAACAAAGAGCCGCTAAGCGTGCACTCTATCAATTGTGGAAACAGTTGAAAGAAAACTAGAAATCCTCTATAATCAGAAATAGTTAACGGAAGAACCGTAGCAAAGCGATAACTTTGTTACGGTTTTTTGTTTGTTCGCAGAAAAACGAATGTATGTTCGAAAAAATGCTTGGCAAACATGCCAAAACAAGTTATCATATACCTATAATGATAGAAGGAAGTGGTCGTTTTGTCAGATCGTCGTGCCGCACTTGATAACGCATTACGTCAAATTGAGAAACAGTTCGGAAAAGGCTCCATTATGAAGCTAGGAGAATCTACACATATGCAAGTTGAAACGATCTCTTCGGGTGCTCTTGCCCTTGATATCGCACTTGGAATAGGTGGATTCCCACGCGGAAGAATTATTGAAGTATACGGACCAGAGTCATCAGGTAAAACAACTGTAGCTCTACACGCAATTGCTGAAGTTCAGAGAGTAGGCGGACAAGCTGCTTTCATTGATGCTGAGCATGCGTTGGATCCTTCCTATGCAAGTAAGCTTGGTATTAATATAGATGAACTATTGCTTTCCCAACCAGATACGGGTGAGCAAGCACTTGAGATCGCGGAAGCACTTGTACGTAGTGGCGCGGTAGATATTATTGTTATCGACTCCGTTGCTGCACTAGTTCCTAAAGCGGAGATCGAAGGCGACATGGGTGATTCTCACGTAGGTCTTCAAGCACGGTTGATGTCACAAGCTCTTCGCAAGCTTTCTGGTGCAATCAATAAATCCAAAGTTATCGCTATTTTTATCAACCAATTGCGTGAAAAAGTTGGCGTTATGTTCGGTAACCCTGAGACAACTCCGGGTGGTCGTGCATTGAAGTTCTACTCTTCTGTTCGTTTGGATGTTCGTCGTATTGAAACCATCAAACAAGGAAATGACATGGTTGGTAACCGTACGAGAATTAAGGTCGTTAAGAATAAAGTAGCGCCTCCATTTAAGCAAGCTGAAGTCGATATTATGTACGGTGAAGGCATCTCACGCGAAGGTAGCATTATTGATATCGGAACTGAGCTGGATATCGTGAATAAGAGCGGCGCTTGGTATTCATATGAAGGTGAGCGTCTTGGTCAAGGTCGCGAGAACGCAAAGCAATTCTTGAAAGATAACAAAGCGATCTCTGAAACGATTGAACTAAGAATTAGAGAAAACAGCAACTTGATTAAAGTGGTTGGTCCAAATGCGGATGATGATGAAGATGAGTTGGAAACAGCTTTCGAATAGGATTGTAAGATAGGATGAAAGAAGCACCTTAACCTTGTGTTGGGGTGCTTTTTCTCCATTATTGGGGGTTTGTAGATGAATCACGAAGAAGAACAATCGCAGGTAATAACCAAGGTGGAAAAACAAAAACAAGGAAGACATCGCTTTAACATTTATTTAAATGAAGAGTACGCTTTTTCAGTACATGAGGATATTCTGATCAAACATCGTCTAAATAAAGGCGAATCCTTATATCAACAAGCGATTGAAGCGATTATCTTGGATGAAGAGCGAAATTTGGCCTATGTGAAGGCACTGCATATGGTTGGAAGACGTCCTCATTCTCTATCAGAGGTGAAACGTAAACTGAAAGAGAAGGGATTTGAAGCTCCAATCATAGATTGGGCGAGTGAGAAGCTGATTGAGAACAAGTACGTCAATGATGAAGAATTCGCGAAGATGTGGACAGACAATCGTGTGATTTCTCAACGCAAAGGGCGTAACCTGATTCGACAAGAACTTCAACAAAAAGGGATTCATCAAGATGTGGTTAAAAGTACCATGGAGTCCATAAATCCAGAAGATGAATATGCGGGAGCAATTAAAATAGCCAGAACGAAATGGAAGCAAACGTCAGGAAAACTGATGGATAGAAAGCGTAAGACTGCGGCATTTCTAATGCGAAGAGGTTATACAGGGTCAATTGTTACTAAGGTTTTGGGATTGATCAGCAATGAAACCGATGATGAGGAAATGGATTATAGTGGAGATGAGTTTGATGATAATTAATGACATTAATTAATTTTATATTATTTAATGACATTAATTATATCCTCGTGAATATTGGGCCTAATTAATCATCTCTTGGACATTCGCTTGACAAGCTTCTTCGACAAAAGATAAAATAACAGTGTATATTTTCATAATGTATTCAAAATCATACTAAATTCATTGATTTTGAGAGGGCAGATGTAAAAACCGCCAATTTTTACACTGTTGATTATGGATTATTAGCACTATAGTGCCCTAACGCACTGTGCGCATTCATTTAAAAGCCATACTCTACATTGTTAAGGGTATGTATGACTAGTCAAACAATTAAATCGGATTAAAAAACCGAAGGTACCCCAGGCTAACACCTTGGAGAAACCAACGAGGAGGTGAACAAGATGACTGCCATCTGGATCGCGATCATTCTCGTTGTTGGAGCTGCATGCTTAGGGATTGGTTATTTTATCCGTAAATCTCTTGCAGAAGCGAAAATTTCCAGTGCTGAAACAGCCGCTGAGCAGATTAGAGAATCTGCCAAAAAGGAAGCAGAAGCACTGAAAAAAGAAACGGTTCTGGAAGCAAAGGACGAAGTGCACAAGCTTAGGTCCGAAGCTGAAAAAGACATTCGTGAGCGTCGGAATGAAATTCAACGACAAGAAAGACGATTGTTGCAAAAAGAGGAATCGCTGGATAAAAAATTAGAATCTCTCGAGCGTAAAGAAGAGTTAGTAGCCAACAAAGAGAAGCGTATCGAAGATACACAAACACAGATTGATCAGCTTTATAAGAGCCAAGTTTCAGAATTGGAACGAATTTCTGGTCTTACGATGGAAGAAGCTAAGAGCATCATCCTTACTAATGTAGAGCAAGAAGTTCGCCATGAAACTGCGCAGCTTATCAAAGAGATCGAACAACAAGCCAAAGAAGAAGGCGATAAGAAAGCGCGTGAGATCATCACACTTGCTATTCAGCGATGTGCGGCAGATCACGTAGCTGAAACCACGGTTTCAGTTGTCTCGTTGCCTAATGAAGAAATGAAGGGCCGCATTATTGGTCGTGAAGGTAGAAATATCCGTGCATTGGAAACATTGACAGGTATTGACCTCATTATTGATGATACGCCTGAAGCAGTAATCTTATCAGGTTTTGACCCAATCCGTCGTGAAATTGCTCGCACATCACTTGAGAAACTTGTGGCGGATGGACGTATTCATCCAGCACGTATCGAAGAGATGGTTGAGAAGTCCCGCAAAGAAGTGGACGAACGTATCCGCGAATATGGGGAGCAAGCGACGTTTGAAGTTGGGGTACACGGATTGCATCCTGACTTGATCAAAATTTTGGGGCGCCTGAAGTTCAGAACAAGTTACGGACAGAACGTGTTGAAACATTCCATGGAAGTAGCGTATCTGGCTGGATTAATGGCCGGGGAGCTCGGGGTAGACGTAACTTTGGCGAAACGTGCCGGGCTGCTTCATGACATTGGTAAAGCGTTAGACCATGAAGTTGAAGGGTCTCACGTCGAAATCGGTGTTGAGATAGGTAAGAAATACAAAGAGCATCCAATCGTTATTAATAGTATTGCTTCACATCACGGTGACGTGGAAGCAACTTCTGTTATTGCCATGCTAGTCGGTGCTGCAGACGCATTGTCAGCTGCGAGACCAGGTGCTCGTAGAGAAACGCTAGAAACGTATATCAAACGTCTTGAGAAGCTGGAAGAGATTTCAGAGTCGTTTGAAGGTGTTGAGAAATCATATGCCATTCAAGCAGGCCGTGAAGTTCGCGTTATGGTGCAGCCAGAGAAAGTGGATGACACTGAAGCGTTCCGTTTAGCCCGTGATATTACGAAGAAAATCGAGGGTGAACTCGATTATCCAGGACATATTAAGGTTACGGTCATTCGTGAAACAAGAGCAGTTGAATACGCTAAATAAGAACCAAATGCGAAAAGTGGCTATCATAGCCACTTTTCCTTATTTTCAAGGCCGAATGTAAACTTCAAGTGCTACTAATTAGAACATTTTCGGTCATAAAGGAGCTAGTTTCACGTTATGAAAATTGTATTTATCGGTGACATCGTAGGTTCTGTTGGAAGAAAAGCATTGAAGAATATCATGCCTAGACTTAAGCAATTACATCCACATGCTGTGTTCATTGCTAATGGGGAGAACGCGGCGGCAGGCAAGGGGATTACAGCAGCAATCGCGAAAGAAATTTATGAAATGGGCATTCAAGCGATTACGATGGGGAATCACACATGGGATCAGAAAGAAATTTTCGATTTCATTGATCGTGATGATAAAATGGTACGTCCAGCGAACTTCCCGCCAGGGACTCCCGGAAGAGGCCATACAATTATTAAAGTGAAGGATCAAGAGCTTCTAATTATTAATTTACAGGGACGAACATTCTTGCCGCCGATTGATTGTCCATTCCGTAAAGTGGATGAAATTTTGGAAGGCGATAAGAAAAAACATAAATTTGTTTTTGTCGATTTTCACGCGGAAGCAACTTCAGAGAAAATCGCGATGGGTTGGCATTTGGATGGTAGGGTTTCTGCTGTGGTTGGAACGCATACACATGTGCAAACGAATGATAACCGTGTGTTGCCTCAAGGGACGGCGTATGTGACAGATGTGGGGATGGTAGGGCCTCGTGATGGCATTCTAGGGGTAGAACGTAACGCAGTACTCCAGAAGTTCAAAACACAGCTTCCTGTTCGTTTCATTACGGATGAGGGGAAATGGCATTTCCATGCGGTAGTCATAGACTTAAATGATCAGACAGGCTTCGCCAAAGGAATTAACTTGATTCGATATGATGAAGATCAGGTATTCATGGATTAGATGAGCTTTCTGGTGTAATCAGTAATCAGTAATCAGTAATAATGGGATGAGTTAGCATGTTTAGTCAACCTTGCGAATATGATGGGTATTGGAAGCTATCCATCATTTCCGAGGAGGTACTATTCATGGATGTGTTAAAAGTTTCAGCAAAATCCAATCCAAACTCCGTAGCAGGTGCATTGGCAGGCGTATTGCGTGAGCGTGGAGCCGCTGAGCTTCAAGCGATAGGTGCAGGTGCGTTGAACCAAGCCATCAAAGCAGTAGCTATCGCAAGAGGATTTGTGGCGCCTAGTGGAGTCGACTTAATATGTGTACCAGCCTTCACGGATATCGTTATTGATGGGGAGGACCGGACAGCTATTAAATTGATTGTCGAGCCTCGGTAGAAGGCAAAGCAAAGTATAAGATTTGACTTTCATGACTAACAGTAAGTTAAAACGAAATGTTATCACATTGCCTAAGAAACCTCTGTATAGAGGTTTTTGTGCTGTTTAGACACCTAATTTCGATGTCGAGAGGCGGTTATGAGATGAAAATTGTAGACGGACATTGTGACGCATTAACGAAGCTGTATATGAACGATAAGTTGGATTTCAATCAGGATGTGCTAGAACTCGATGTAAGCTTTCCTAAGCTCCAGCAAGCAGGGGTTAAGGTACAATATTTCGCAATCTATCTGTCTGATTCCATCTCTAATCCAAGCTTTGAGCATATTTTGCAAATGGTTGATGTTTTCCACCGGAAAATCATAAGTCATCCACAAATGAGGTTTATTCAATCGGCTTCGGACTGGGTTGCGTTGGAGCAGACTCAGCAGGTTGGGGCTATTTTGACGTTAGAAGGGTTGGATGCGCTCGCGGGAAATTTAACACATTTACGGATTCTCGCGCATTTAGGTGTACGCTGCGCTGGGCTGACGTGGAACTACGCGAATTGGGCTGCGGACGGAGTCATGGAGCCGAGAAAAGGCGGGTTTACAAAAAAAGGGAAGCTGATGTTAAAAGAAATCGAAACTATGGGTATAATAGTCGATGTGTCCCATCTTTCCGTTGCAGCCTTCTGGGAACTCGTTGAAGTTTACAAAAAACCATTCATAGCATCGCACTCCAATGCTTATCACATCTGCCCCCATCCAAGAAATTTATCAGATGATCAAATTAAAGCTATCATACGATGTAATGGATTGATGGGAATTACGTTTGTTCCATACTTTCTGGATAACTCGAATACGACGGTTCAGATACCATCGATCCTGAAACACATTGATCATATCTGTGCATTAGGTGGAGAGTCCCAAATTGGTTTTGGTTCGGATTTTGATGGGATCGAGCAGTGGGTGAAAGATTTAAGACATGTTGGACAATACGGAAATATTATAGAAGCTTTGTGTAAAAACTATACGGAGTCGCAAGTAGAGGCATTTTTGTATGGGAATTGGCGCAATTTCATGTTGGTGAACCTTCCGCAATGATAGAAAGGAATCGATCTAATATTGATATGGATACAATCTAAAAACTCTATCTTTTAGAAACGATGAAACCTCTTGCAATTTACTCTTTAAAGGCATAGAATTTGGATGACAAGTGAAAGAATTTTTTTATTGCAGCATCTTAAAATACTAAACAATAAGCTTATCAAATTTTCTTCATGCAGCTACAATCAAAAGGAGTGGACGTACGGTGATTAGTCAGTTATCTTGGAAAATCGGAGGTCAGCAGGGTGAAGGGGTCGAAAGTACAGACCGCATTTTCTCTACTGCATTGAACCGTCTCGGTTACTATTTGTATGGGTACCGTCATTTCTCTTCACGGATTAAGGGGGGGCATACAAATAACAAGATTCGCATCAGCACCAAGCCGATTCGCGCAATTTCAGACGACTTAGATATTCTTGTTGCTTTTGACCAAGAAAGTATCGATTTCAACGCACACGAACTTCGCGACAATGGTGTTATTGTTGCGGATGCTAAATTTAACCCTGTTTTACCAGAAGGCATTAAAGCTAGATTGTTCCCAGTACCGATCACTGCGATCGCTGAGGAATTAGGAACTTCCCTATTTAAGAACATGGCCGCGTCAGGCGCTTCATGGGCTCTACTTGGCTTGCCGATTGACGTGTTTAATAAAGCAGTTGAAGAAGAATTTGGACGTAAAGGCGCAGCGGTTGTTGAGAAGAACATCGAGGCAGTTCGTAAAGGTGCAGAATCCGTACTTGAACTTGCTGGCGGACCTATCGCTGACTTCCAACTTGAGCCTGCTGATGGACAACAAAAATTGTTCATGATCGGTAATGATGCAATCGCTCTTGGAGCTGTTGCTGCAGGTTGCCGCTTCATGCCGGCTTATCCAATCACACCAGCGTCTGAAGTAATGGAATACTTGCAAAAAGTACTTCCTAAATTGGGTGGAACTGTTATTCAAACGGAAGATGAAATTGCAGCATGTACAATGGCAATCGGCGCTAACTACGCAGGTGCTCGTGCTCTTACAGCTTCTGCAGGTCCTGGTTTGTCCTTGATGATGGAAGCAATCGGTCTTGCAGGTATGACAGAAACGCCAGTTGTTATCGTTGATACGCAACGTGGTGGTCCAAGTACAGGACTTCCAACGAAGCAAGAACAATCCGATTTGAACGCAATGGTTTACGGAACACACGGAGAAATCCCGAAAATCGTACTATCCCCAAGCACGATCGAAGAGTGCTTCTACGATACAATTGAAGCCTTCAACCTTGCTGAGAAATATCAAGTACCAGTAATTCTTATGACAGATCTTCAGCTTTCCCTTGGTAAACAATCTGCAGAAATGCTGGATTACAACCGCATCGTTATTGACCGCGGCGCACTCGTATCAGAAGCTCCTGAACAAGAACCTAATCAATTGTTTAAACGGTATGAGTTCACTGAAAACGGTGTTTCACCACGTGTCATTCCAGGCGTTAAGCATGGTATTCACCATGTAACAGGTGTAGAGCATGACCAAACAGGTCGTCCTTCGGAAAGCACTGAAAACCGTCAACGTATGATGGATAAGCGTCTTGAGAAGTTGAAACACATTCAAGTGACAGACGCGATCAAATTCGATGCGCCTCATGAAAATCCTGACCTTCTTATTATTGGTATGGGTTCAACTGGTGGAACAATCGATGAAGCTAGACGTCGTGTTGAATTGGAAGGCATCAAAACCAACCATGCTACAGTTCGTTTGATTCACCCGTTCCCAGCAGATCAACTAAGACCGCTTGTTGAAAAAGCGAAAACAGTTATCGTTGTTGAAAACAACGCTACTGGTCAATTAGCAGATCAAATCAAACTTCATGTTGGTCATGCAGATAAAATCAAAAACGTTCTTAAATATAACGGTAACCCATTCTTGCCAGCAGAAATTGAACAAAAATGTAAGGAGTTGACTTTAGCATGGCAACATTAAAAGACTTTCGTAACAATGTAAAGCCTAACTGGTGTCCTGGATGTGGAGATTTCTCCGTACAAGCAGCAATTCAACGTGCTTCAGCAAACGTTGGATTGGAGCCAGAAAACTTAGCAATCGTTTCAGGTATCGGATGTTCTGGACGTATCTCTGGATACATCAATGCATACGGATTCCACGGTATTCACGGAAGATCCCTGCCTATCGCACAAGGCGTGAAAATGGCTAACCGCGATTTGACAGTTATTGCTTCCGGTGGAGACGGAGACGGCTTTGCAATTGGTATGGGGCACACTGTTCATGCTATTCGTCGTAACATTGACGTTACTTACATTGTAATGGATAACCAAATCTACGGTTTGACGAAAGGTCAAGCATCCCCACGTAGTGCGGAAGGTTTCAAAACGAAAAGTGTACCTTCAGGTACAATTGAGTCAGCAATCTCACCATTAGAAATCGCAATGGCTGCTGGTGCTTCTTTCGTAGCACAATCATTCTCCAGTAACTTGAAACAGTTAACAGCTGTTATTGAAGCTGGTTTGAACCACAAAGGTTTCTCCTTGATCAACGTATTCAGCCCATGTGTTACTTTCAATAAAGTAAACACGTATGACTGGTTCAAAGAGAATATCGTAGATTTGGATGAAATTCCAGACTATGATTACACAAACCGTGTGATGGCGATGACGAAGATCATGGAAACAAACTCCATGTTGACGGGTATCATCTACCAAAACAAAGATAAAAAGAGCTATGAAGATTCCATTCCTAGCTTTGCTAAAGAAGGTCTTAGCAAACAAGACCTTAAGCTTTCCGAAGCTGACTTCAGCAAAATGCTTACTGAGTTCAAATAAGCAATTTCCTACGAAGGCATACGGTGAAATTCCGTATGCCTTTTTTGATGAGCGGTAATACTGACAAATATGATCTATATGAGAGGAAGATTCCCACCATGCCCATGGTCCCAATCGGTGTTTCAGCAAGGCATATCCACCTTTCCCAGTCTGATTTGGTTACATTATTCGGTGATGAGTATGAGCTATCTATATTCAAAGACCTTTCACAGCCAGGACAATTCGCGGCACAGGAGACGGTTGCCATTGTAGGGCCAAAGGGTCAATTTGATAAAGTTCGGATATTAGGTCCGATACGACCACAAACACAAATCGAGGTTTCGCGAACAGATGCCTTCTCATTAGGGATCCATCCACCAGTACGTGAATCAGGTCAAATTCAAGATACACCTGGATTACGTGTGATTGGACCAAAAGGGGAAGTTACCTTAGAAAAAGGCGTCATCGTTGCAGCGAGACATATTCATTTCCATACCTCTGATGCAAATCAATGGGGGATACAAGATAAACAACGTCTTCGAGTTCTATTACGTGGAGAACGCCCTTTAATTTTTGAAGATGTGATTGCGCGTGTATCTGACCAATTTGCTTTGGACATGCATATTGATACGGATGAAGGAAATGCTGCAGGTGTTAAAACGGGAGACGAAGCGGAACTTCTTCTCTAAAGTTAATGTCATTAATTATTTAACGGGCTAATTGTGCAAATAAAAACATCCTTTACTCGGACATGTAAAGGATGTTTTTATTTGCATCTTTTGCATGAAAATTACGTGAAGATGTAACTTTTGCATATTTTCGAGTACATTCGACATAAACATATAGAGGCTCCATGTAAATCATGGTAAAATAGTTTTCAATAGATACATATTTAAATGTATGGATAGGCAAATATATCTGAACCAGTGACTCCTTTGGTTTGTAACTATCAATGCCTCTAAAGTTAGGAGACATCATTGTGGAAACTATTTCAAGTACTTATCACATCCCACTCGTCGGCTTTTCAATCCTCATTGCCATCATTGCTTCATTTGCAGCATTGGATCTTGGCATTCGAATCCATAAGGCCAAAGGTTCAGCAAGGCAAGCCTGGTTAGCTGGCGGCGCATTTGCAATGGGGATGGGCATTTGGTCGATGCATTTTGTCGCTATGCTGGCCTTTCATTTAAATATATCCGTCACTTACCAATTATCTACGGTGTTTTATTCAATTATCCCAGCGCTGCTGGCATCGTGGTTAGCCTTACATATCATCAGTCGACCTGTCATGCGGAAGCCTCATGTTTTTATTGGAGCTACATTTATTGCCACTGGGATTGTTTCCATGCATTACATCGGTATGGAAGCGATGGTGATGGGTGCAACCATTGTATATAACCCTTTTCTATGGGCTCTTTCTGCCATCATTGCCTATGTTGTTTCATTAGTAGCACTCCTGCTGTTATTCTCCATAAAGCAGAACGCGACCTCACCTCGTATTTTGTTACGTAAGCTAGTCAGCTCGTTAATTATGGGGATTGCCATATGCGGGATGCACTATACGGGTATGGCAGCTGCAACCTTTAAGCACGATCATGCAAACATGGTTTCAGAGCTTACATTTGACACGTCATTATTAGCATACTTGATTGGTTTTGGTGTTTTATTCATTTTAGGATTAGCGTTCATTAGCACCTTCATCGATAGACGATTTGAATCGCAATTGTTGATGTCAGAGAAAAGATTTCGATCCGTCATAGAATCAGCTCATGATGCTATTATTTTAACAGATAACAAAGGGACTATTATCACTTGGAATAAAGGTGCTCAGCTCATTTTTGGATACGAAGAACAGGAGCTAATCGGTGAAAAATTACATATTATTTTCCCTGATCGCTATTTAGCAACTCATCAAGAACGTTTTGAAGTTCTCCTTACCACTGAGGAAGCGAATGAGCTAGGCAAAATGCATGAATTACAAGGATTAAGAAAAGATCAAAGCGAGTTACCTGTCGAACTTTCGATCGCAGTTTGGAAAGAAGAAGGAAACACATATTTTAGCTGCATTATACGAGATATCTCCGAGCGCAAGCGGGCTGAAGAAAAGATCAATCAGATGGTATATCGCGATCCGTTAACAGGTCTACCAAATAGGCTCTTATTGAATGATCGCCTCGAGCTCGCTCTTGTTCAAGCCCATGAAAACCAACAAAGCATCGGGATCATGTTTATTGATCTGGATCGTTTTAAATATATTAATGACACGCTTGGTCATGCGATGGGCGATAAACTACTGATAGAGGTTGCGAGTCGATTCGAAGCTAGCATTGGGAAAGGCGACACGGTTTCTCGGCAAGGCGGCGATGAATTTATCGTATTATGGACGCATACCAACGCTGATGAGATGATAAAAAATGCTCAAAAAATTGTTCGTATATTCTCACGGTCTTTTACCATTCTTGAACACGAGCTATTTGTGACACCTTCGATTGGAATCAGTCTTTATCCATCCGACGGTGGGGATATTGAGACATTAATTAAGAATGCAGACACTGCGATGTATCGTGTGAAAGAACATGGTAAAAATAATTTTCAGTTTTATACACCGGAGATGAACGAAGCGGTAACCAAAAAAATGCAGATGGAAATTGGACTGCGTAAAGCTTTGGAGCGAAATGAATTTATAGTTTATTATCAGCCGCAGATTGATGTGAATTCAGGTAAGGTTATCGGTGTAGAAGCACTTATTCGTTGGCATCACCCGGAGTGGGGTCAAATTCCTCCTGCTGATTTCATCCCTTTAGCTGAAGAAACAGGCTTAATTATACCCATCGGAGAGTGGGTTCTGAATGAAGCATGCCGTCAAAATAAAGAATGGCAGAATCAAGGCTATGAGCCATTTCGAATGGCAGTTAATATTTCTTCAAGGCAATTCAAGCAGAATAATCTAATAGAAACGGTTAGCCACGCATTGAAAGAGTCCGGGCTAGATTCTCAATACCTTGAACTTGAGCTAACGGAAAGTATAATCCAAGATTCGAAGTACGCGATTGAGACCATGCATAAGCTAAAAACGATGGGTATCTTTTTATCGATCGACGATTTTGGAACAGGCTACTCATCTTTAAATTATTTGAAGCTTTTTCCTATCGACAGTTTAAAAATTGATCAATCTTTTACTCGGAATATGTTTGAGGATGCCAAGGATGCTGCACTTGTACATACGATTATTTCAATGGCTCATAATTTAGATTTGAAGGTTATTGCAGAAGGCGTGGAGACGGAGGAACAGCTTCAGTTCTTATTACAAAAGGAATGTAATGAAGCACAAGGCTACTTGTTTAGCCGCCCAATTCCTGCACAAGAAATGACGGGTCTTATCAAACGGCAATACACGTATGGTTAAAAATGATTTCAGAGCCTTCTCTTAGGAGAAGGTTTTTTTGTCCTCATTGTGTTGAAGATGCTAATATGGATATACAGGTATCATTTGTGCTATAATTTGATATTGGGTTAATACAAGTTAGAGCTATATTTATAGATAAAGGGAAGTGAATTCATCATGTCGAAGGAGAACCAAAATACATCGGACTTAAAATCCGACAAGGTTAAGGATTACTCCAAATACTTTGACTTCTCGGATGCGAAAGTGTTAAGCCAAGAAGAGGGCAAAACGACTTATCGAATTAAAGGTAGGAATATCCAAATTAATTCTGCACCCAACTATAAGGATGAGAAGCAACGTGGTAAAGAGGACATTCAGGTTCATTACGATTTTGCCATTCCGGAAGATATGCAGCAATTTGGTAAGGACAAACATTATTTAATCACAACTTATGGTTGTCAAATGAACGAGCACGATACCGAAGTCATGAAGGGTCTTTTCGAGCAGATGGGTTATACAGCCACGGAAGACAAACAGATCGCAGATGTCATTTTACTGAATACATGTGCAATCCGTGAGAATGCCGAAGATAAAGTGTTCGGTGAGCTTGGTCATTTGAAGACCTTGAAAGCACAAAAGCCAGGACTTATTCTTGGTGTATGCGGATGTATGTCGCAGGAAGAATCCGTTGTCAATCGCATTATGCAAAAGCATGCGTTTGTCGATATGATATTCGGAACGCATAATATTCATCGCTTGCCAAGCCTTTTGAAGGATGCCTTTTTCAACAAAGAAATGGTTGTGGAGGTATGGTCAAAGGAAGGCGATATCGTAGAAAATCTCCCCAAAAAACGGGAAGGTATCCGTGCTTGGGTTAACATTATGTACGGCTGCGATAAGTTCTGTACCTACTGTATCGTTCCATATACACGTGGGAAAGAGCGAAGCCGTAGACCCCAGGACGTTTTGGCTGAAGTCAGAGACTTGGCTCGTCAAGGCTTTCAGGAAATTACGCTACTTGGACAGAATGTCAATGCCTACGGCAAAGACTTTGAAGATATAACGTACACGTTCGCTGATTTGATGGACGATATACGTAAAATTGATGTTCCACGTATTCGATTCACAACTTCGCATCCGCGAGATTTCGATGACCGCTTGATCGAGGTATTAGGCAAACGTGGTAATCTCGTTGAGCACATCCATTTGCCAGTGCAAGCTGGTAATACAGAAGTCTTAAAACGGATGAGCCGAAAGTATTCGAGAGATCATTATTTGCAGCTTGCGAGTAAAATCAAGGCGACAATGCCTGACGTTGTGTTGACAACGGATATTATCGTTGGTTTCCCAGGCGAGACGGATGAGCAATTCGAGGATACGATGACGCTGTACGAGGAAGTTGGGTTTGATTTTGCTTTTACTTTCATTTATTCACCAAGAGTAGGTACGCCTGCTGCTGAGATGGAGGATAATGTTCCGATGGAAGTGAAGAAGCAGCGTCTATATCGACTGAATGAGCTGGTTAATAAGCTAAGTAAAGACAGCAATGAGCGCTTATTACATCAAACCGTCGAAGTGTTGGTTGAAGGTGAAAGTAAGAACAATACGGATGTGCTTGCCGGCCGTACGCGGACGAATAAACTCATCCACTTCACAGGAGACCCATCCTTAATTGGCCAAATGGTTAATGTTAAAGTCACACATGCACAAACGTGGATTTTGAAAGGCGAGATCGTACCCAAGCCTCTTCAAATGTCCGTATAAATTATGAACTGGATAAATAGGAGCGTGTTTAGAAATGTCCCAATGTGATCATGCACATGATGATAACCTGCCTCATGCATTCAAAGTAGAGGAATTTACGAATACAGAAATGATCGTTCGCCAAGATATTTTGGCGAAAGCAAAGGAGTTAGCTAATTTGCTAACCACTTCCAATGAAGTTCAGTTCTATCAAAAAGCTGAAAAGCAAATTGCAACGAATCCCGATATTCAATCCCTTATTAGTGCTATTAAGAAAAAGCAAAAAGAGATTGTCGCTTTTGAAACGTTCCAGAACAAGAAAATGGTGGAAAAAATCGAGAATGAAATCGAAGTTCTCCAGGATGAGTTAGATGGAATTCCGATCGTTAACGAGTTCAAGCAAACGCAAGAAGATATCAACTATTTGCTACAATTAGTTATGTCGGTAGTCAGAGATACAATTTCGGATAAAATTAATGTTGAAGCAGGCGCGGCAGAAGCACCGACTTCTTGCGATTAAGGTTATCTTGTAAAAGAGAAGGAAATCGCCCTCAACGAGCAGAGTAGGCTTGATTTGAGTGGCGATTTTTTCCGAAATATAAGCATTTATATGGACTTACGTGAAGGAGAGTTGTCATGCTGACAGTTCGAAATTTAAGTAAAGTATTTCCTCCGGACAATCAGGTACTATCGCAAATAAGCTTTCAGGTAGATGCAGGAGAATTTATCGCGGTGATCGGCAGCAGTGGAAGCGGGAAAACTACGCTGCTTAAATGTATTAGTCATCAAGAGAAATGGACAAGCGGTCAGCTCATTTATAACTCGAATGATATTACGAAGCCAGGTGCTTGGGATCGATTTAAATTAGGGAAGGATTTCGCTTACTTGGAAGAGAAGCCTTTTCTAAATCGGAATAAAAGCGCTGTCAAAAATGTGTTGATGGGCAGAGTGTATCAAGCCCCACTACGTATTCTTACAGGCATGACGTCCAGAAATGAACATGTGGATAGTATGGATTTCCTAGAAAAGGTTGGCCTTTTGGATAAAGGGGATAAAAAGGTTGGTCAGCTTAGCGGTGGCGAACAGCAACGTGTCGCGATTGCCAAAGCTTTGATTCTTGGACCTAAGGTACTCGTCGCAGATGAGCCTGTTTCTGGCCTTGATCCTAAGTCTACAGAGTACATCCTGCAAGATTTGAAGTCCTTGTGTAAAGAACGCAACATGAGTGTCATCGCAACTCTGCATAAGGTTGAACTAGCTGAGCGTTTCGCAACACGTATTTGGGGTGTGTCGGAAGGCCGTATTGTATTGGATATTCCAGCTCGACCGCTCACTTTAAATGAAAAGATGCTTGTTTTTGGTCAAATATGATTAGGGTCTTATTCGTCTGCTTAGGTAATATTTGTCGTTCCCCCATGGCGGAAGCTGTGTTTCGTCATCAAGTCAAGGAAGCGGGTCTCGAAGGTGTCATTGCCATTGATTCGGCAGGCACAGGGGATTGGCATATCGGTCATCCACCTCATCAAGGTACTAGGGACATTCTTGACCGTTATCGAATTGGTCATGAAGGCCTAAAGGCCAGACAAGTAAGGCCGGATGATTTCACCCAATTTACTTATATCATTGCGATGGATGAAAGTAATATTGTGAATCTAGCCACATTTTCTCCTGAATTAGCGGGAGATGAGAAGAGAGCATCGATTCATAAATTGTTGGATTTCTCAGGTAATCAGGAGCATACCGACGTGCCTGATCCGTATTATACCGGGAAGTTTCAAGAAGTGTTTGAGATGGTTGAGGAAAGCTGCAGCCGATTACTCGCATTTATCGTTGAGAAGGAAAAATTAGCTACATAATTCATTAGAAATTAATAAAAGCAAGCTAGAAAAGAGTAGTCTCTTGTCTAGCTTGCTTTTTTGGTATGTTTACTTTTGTTGGAAAATGATGGAGCATTGCGTGCCGCGATTGAGGCTGCTTGAAAATGTAATTTTGCCGTTCATTTTCTTAATTAGACTCATCACAACAACAAGCCCAAGCCCAGTGCCATGTTCTTTGGTTGTATAGAAGGGTCTACCCAAGGAATTCAATTGTTTATTCGTCATTCCTACACCCGTGTCCGTGATCGAGATCTGAACCGCACTAGGATGCTTCCAGGTGCGTAAGGATAACCTTCCGCCATTAGGCATAGACTCAATCGCATTCTTGATCAGATTAAGTAAGCATTGGCGCAGTTTTTGGGATTCACCAAGAATATAAAGGGGAGCTTCACATTCATGTGAAATATCGATTGCAACTTGAAAATCTAAGGCATACGGTGTAATAAAGCGAACGGTATGATCTAATTCCTCTTTAATATCAAGATGTTCTTTCAAGTCGAGTGATGGCTTCGCATAGTTTAGGAAATCGGTCAGAATGTTAATTGATTGGTCTACACCGGATAATGCAAGATCGACATAACGACTACGATCCGAACTCGACAAATCTGCTTTCAGCAGTAATTGTAGAAAACCGCGTGTTGAGGTAAGCGGATTTCGGATCTCATGTGAGATCGTTGCGGATAATTCAGCAAGCATGCGATTTTTCTCTAAATGAGCAATTTGCGTTCTCTGTATTTCATATTTGTTAATATAAAAAAGTAATGAGATCATGATCCATAGTGAGATGAAGGCAAAGCATACAACGTACCCTGTATATAAGGAAATTGGCGCTAAGACATAAGGGGCAAGCGGAGCATACAATAGTTCATATACGATGAGTATGCCAGTTGCATAAGCAAGTTTTATCCGCAAAGATACGAGAGCTATGCGATTTCGAATTAGAAAGCCGAAAATAAGCAGGAAGGTGCTGCTTAGCAAGGCTGGTTCCCAGTAATAGTGAAGAACGAACATACAACCGAAATTGAAAATGAGCCATGTCATGATGGATGGCACAATGCCAACGCTTAACGTCACGAAGAGTAAACAGACAGGCACTAATTGAAGTGAGTAAATCAGAGGGTCGATGTCCGCAAAGTTCCAGTAAAGTAGTAAGAAGACACTTAGAATCAACGAGAAAAAGAAATTCAAATGCAGTTCTTTATGAATGAAATGTGGAGCAAGAATAAGGTGAAGCAGCACAGCACTCATGATGTAGAACAGGTTGTGCAGTTCATTGGAAACTATGAAATGAAGCAATCCTAACATCCTTTCCATAATTCGACAATTTGCTAATTATTTCTACATTATCTCACAAAAGCGATTTGAATCAAGAGAAATGGGCTTATTAGAATGCTAAAGATTTCATAAAGACTTATGGTCAAGGGCGTATAAACCACTGTATAATAAAGAAAACATGATTTGCAAACGTTTACAATTTTGGGGGATTTGAAGCCGAGGAGAGATGTGAATGCGGACGTGCTCACAGGTTTGCGGTGTAGTGTTTAATCCGATTGAAGACGATTATGTAGACGTTTGTGAGGATTGTGAGGAACGAAAGATGGATGTTGAAGCCGATCCAGAATCTTTATGTTTTTATCTTGGGAAGTGCGGTCTGATCATTGATTATTTGCTTTAAATGGCTGCTTCAAAAAAAGGTTGATTACCAGCCATTTCTTGTTACAATAATAGTAGATTTACTATTCACTCTATTCACTCTTTATGCAGTTCATTTTTGAAAGGAGACCAAGCATGGTAACTTTACCTAAATTGAACGATCTCGGATTTTTCGAGATAAGACTGGAATCCATCGGCGGTCTAGGCGCTAATCTAGCGGGTAAGATGCTGGCAGAAGCAGGAGTCGTTGGCGTTGGTTTAAACGGTGTCAGTTTCTCTTCCTATGGGTCTGAGAAGAAAGGATCAGCAGTAAAAGCACATATTCGATTTTGTGACATGGAAACGAAAATTCGGGATACCTCGCCCGTTGAGCGACCGCATGTTGTAGGTGTTTTTCATGAATCGCTTTCCAAAACTGTAAACGTTATCAGTGGCATCTACGAGGATAGTACAGTGTTAGTAAATTCAACCAAAACGCCTGATGAGTTGAAGGAGAAGATGAAACTCAGAGGGGGAACGATTGCAGTAATTGATGCCATTGGTATTTCACTCGAAGAGAAGAATCGCGTGAATATGGCGATGCTAGGAGCGATGTTCCGATTGTGTGATTTTCTGGATCCAGACGTCATGCGAGGTGTCATTCGGAAATCGTTAGAGAAGAAATACCCGCTTGCGGTTGCTCCAGCCTTACGTACATTCGATCGGGGCTATAACGAAGTGGTTTTCCAAACGTATGCGCTTCCAGAAGGGGAATCCATGCCAGATTTTGTACGGTATGATACACCAGTTCTGGGCTTTGCTACGCAGCCAATCGGCGGTGTCGTTACGAATCCTGGTAATAGTATTCTAAAAGATTTGAGTATATCCCGTGCAGGGATGATGCCGCATTTTCATGAAGATAAATGTATTCACTGCGCATCGTGTGATAATGTGTGTCCTGATTTTTGTTTTGTATGGGATGAGCTACCCGACAAGAAGGGGCGTCCCCAAATGTTCCTGCAAGGCATAGACTATCAGTACTGTAAGGGTTGCCTTAAATGTGTACAGGCTTGTCCAACCGATGCGCTCTCCAGTGAGCGGGAAGAAGATGGTTATGCAGATCTAAACCGCATGCCTCATCGATTCAATCTAGCTATAAACTCTTAGAGAGTATTTAGGGAGAAGGGTGGAACTACTCGCATGTCCATTGATATCAAACAGGAATTAGGGCAAGCCAAAGTCGAGCAGCGCATTGTGTATGAATCAGGGAATGAGATGGCGGCCTATGCGGCGCATCAAATTAATTATCATGTCATGGGATACTTTCCGATATCACCATCAACGGAGGTAGCTCAGTTTCTAGATCTCATGAAGTCCAATGGACAGCATGACATTGTTTTAATTCCTGCAGACGGTGAGCACGGTTCAGCAGGCATATGCTATGGCGCTTCAACTGCTGGCGGCCGCGTATTTAACGCGACGAGCGCTAACGGTTATTTGTACATGTTGGAACAAATGCCGGTTCAATCCGGAACCCGTTTCCCCATGGTTATGAATTTGGTTTGTCGTTCCGTTTCAGGACCTCTGAATATTCACGGCGATCATTCAGACCTTTATTATGCCTTGAATACGGGATGGCCGATCGTAATGTGTCGTGATCCTCAAGCCGTGTATGATATGAATATTATGGCGCTCAAATTAGCCGAGGATCCTGAGGTGCGTTTGCCAGTTATGGTCGCTTCAGATGGCTATTTCACCTCTCACCAAAAGCGCAGAGTGCAAACCTTCGCACATCGGGCTGATGTGCAAGCATTCGTAGGTGAGAAGCCACAGGGCTTCCCAGACACCTTAGATCGCAATAATCCGATAACGGTTGGACCGTATATGAATGAACCGGATTATATTAATAACTGCTACCAGCAGTCGATGGCCATGTATAACGCTGAGGGTGTGTATGATCGCATCCGGCAGGAATATGCCGATCTGACAGGCCGTGACTATCCGATTCTTGAGCTATATCGGATGGAGGACGCGGAAGTCGCGGTATTCCTGATGAATTCGGCTTCCGAAATCATCAAGGATGTCGTCGACCAGCTCCGCGAGAAGGGAATTAAAGCAGGCTCGATCGCACCGAACCTGATCCGACCTTTCCCAGCGAAGCAGATCGCAGAGGCGCTGAAGAATGTCAGAGCGATCACCGTGGGCGATCGCGCGGATTCCTATGGCGGGCATGGCGGCAATATGGTCAACGAAATTAAAGCGGCGCTGTTCACGAATGGGAACAGAGATACGCTTGTAATAAGCCGAATCTATGGCTTAGGTGGCAAAGACTTTTATGCCGAGGATGGGCATAATCTGTTCCAATTCGCCATTGACGCGATGGAGAGCGGCAAGGTGGACGTGCCTTTCGATTACTACGGCCACACGCCGGGGGATCCCTCGAAAGCACCGAAGCGGGTTTTGACACCAATGAAGTATGAGGATTTGAATACAGGGCTTATCACGGTCACACCGGACGAGAATACGGGGAAACTGAATGTACGCATTCCGCCACTCCGCTCCTTAACGAAGAAGCCGAAGCGGATAGCTCCGGGACATGGCGCATGTCCTGGCTGTGGTATTTTCTCTGGGCTTGAGCTGTTCTTCAAAGGGATAGAAGGCGACATTGTTTCCATCTTCCATACAGGCTGCGCGATGGTTGTTACGACGGGGTATCCGTATTCAGCGCATAAAGCTACATATATCCATAATCTATTCCAGAATGGCGCAGCAACGCTGTCAGGCGTTGTAGAGATGTTCTGGGAGCGCAAGCGTCGCGGTGAACTTGATCATCTGGGATTGAAGGATGATTTCACCTTCGTCATGATTACGGGCGATGGCGGTATGGATATCGGGATGGGTCCTGCTATTGGGGCTGCCTTACGGAATCATAAAATGATTATTCTAGAGTACGATAATGAAGGTTACATGAACACAGGCGCTCAGCTGTCCTATTCAACGCCGATGGGACATCGGACATCCACGTCCAACGTTGGGAAGCATCAGGGTGGTAAAGTGTTCCATCACAAAGATACGGCCCAAATTATGGCTGCCACTCATATTCCATATGTATTTACCGGTTCCGAGGCGTACCCGCAGGATCTGGTTAAGAAAGCAGCAAAGGCACAGTGGTATGCGCAGCATGAGGGATTAGTATATGGGAAAATCCTCATTGCTTGCCCACTGAACTGGCTGTCGGATGATCAAGAAGGCTCTAACATTGTTGGGGCTGCGGTTGACTCTTGTTTCTTCCCGCTCTATGAGGTAGAGCATGGTGTCACGTCTATCACGTACAATCCGGAAGATAAGAGTAAGAAGATTCCTTTATCCGACTGGCTGAAAACGATGGGTAAAACGAAGCATCTCACGAAACCAGAGTATGAGGGATCGCTGAAATCCTTTGAGACGGAAGTAGAGCGTCGTTGGAATATGTTGAAAGCCAAGCATGAGAATGCGTATTTGTAATTAGCAAACAAACGAAGGCACATTCCCCTCGTGGTGAATGTGCCTTTTTCATTGGAGGTAGAGAGGAAATGCCTTATGTCTTGCAGAACAAAGAAACCGAACAAATCTATACGTGTATGCTAGTTAATCATTATGGTCTAGCTTATTATGGTGTGAAGTTTTGGCCAGAGCAGGATGAAGCGAATGAGCAGGCACTGCTTTTTTTAGAATCACAGTCGGTTAGTCATACAAGCCAATGGGATATTATCGAACTGGAAGAAAATGAGATGAAAATAGGGAATGTAAAGCTAAAGAATTCCTCTCAGATGCAGTTATTTTGGTCTGTATTAACAAGAAAGGCTGAAGTTCGCAAATTGGAAAATTAAACCGTGGCGTCAATAGGCTAATCGCCATACACCATTTGGCAATAAACCCTACCATTCACCTATATTCGTGCTTGGCCCCCTCAAACTATAATAAGGATACGATTCAAGAATTTAACAACATATGGGGTGGGTGGAAATACAGTGAGAAAGTGGACGATGGTTATTGCGGTATTGATGGTGGCATTGACAACTATACTACCCAAAGAAACGCATGCTGAAGAGGGAGTCACGACCAAGGCTCGGATCGTTGCTGGTGTAAGCTTTCGAGATCAACCAACAACCTCCAGTAATGTACTTCGCATGCTGAAAGCGAATGAAATTGTTACCGTGACAGACTATACAACTGTGAATTGGTTTCAAATTAAGGATGCGCAAGGTGTAAACGGATACGTATCAACAAACAGCAAATACATAACGATTGTCAGCAATGCTCAAATCATTTATGGCGTTAATTTCCGTACGCTGCCGTCATCAGATGCAAGTTCAGGTTCGAAGGTGATTCGAATGCTGAGCAAAGGGGAAGAAGTTCTCGTCACCGATAAAGTGAATGATAACTGGTATAAAGTGAAAGATGCTAACGGCGTCAGTGGATATATGAGCAGCAGCAGTAAATACATAACAGCGGATTTCTCCGTTATCAAACCTAACATGCCAGTAGCGGATGAGATCGAAGCTGTGATTGACGCGGGAGAAGTCTACATGGGGACTCCCTATGAATTTGGTTCCGAACGTAATGATCCCTCTACATTCGATTGCTCTGACTTTGTTCAAACGATGTTCTGGGAGGCACTTCGTCTGTCCTTGCCAAGTGATTCTGCTGCTCAAGGCAGCTATGTGAGATCATTGGGACCGATTGTGAAGGAATGGACGAATTTAAAACGCGGGGATCTCTTATTTTTCAGCAGCTATAAAGGATCCAAAGCTTCTGATTACGATGGTATCAATGTACTAACCGAGCCGGTTACCCATGTTGGTTTATACTTAGGCAACGGTCAAATGCTGCACACCTATTCCATTGAATCAGGCGGCGTTCGTGTGGATACAATTGATGGCAAGCAGTGGGAAAATCGATTTTTGTACGGTGGGTCAGTTTTAAAATAAGTTGATGGTTCGAACAGGCAAGGTTTGCCATATACTATAGAAGAGGCGGGTGCTGCCTTGAGCATCCGCCTTTTTCTATAGATTATGGAGAAAGGGAGAGCCTTATCCTTGAAACCTTCGACGACGAACCAACCACTGGAATTTAGGAACACATCGGAAAGAGGACTTAACCTGGATACCGTGCACGAGCGTATTCTTCATTTCATGCGTCTTGACCCCGTGGCAACCTATAAATTCATTATTGGTACGGATTGTCAGGTGCACACAGGTCATACGAAATTCATTACCGGCGTAGTGATCCAGCGGCTAGGGAAAGGAGCGTGGGCATGTTATCGTCAAGTGATCGTACCAAGAGCCCTTCACTCAATCAAAGAAAAACTTTCTATGGAAACCTCTTTAAGTGAAGAGATTGCGATGTATTTTGACGAAAACAAGCGATTAGATATGGAAAATATTGTTCTTCCTCATCTGTATCAAGGAGCCACTTTCGATATGTTCATTCATATTGATGCGGGAGATGACGAGAATAGAAATCGGACGGCAAAATTCGTCCAAGAGATGGTACGACGTGTGGAATCGGTCGGAATGGTTCCGGTCATTAAACCTGATTGTTATGTCGCGTCAGCGTATGCGAATCGCTATTCCAAGAAACCATTTCGCCCCCTGTATGAGGACAACGAGGTGTTTGATGGCAGTTTATAAACAGCTTAGAGAACCGTTAGCTCGGATGGTCAAAGCGATCTAGGGAGCTAGCGGTTTTATTTTTATTGGAGCGTTGATATACATACCTGCCTGAAAAAAGGATTTCCGATCTTTCTAGCGAAGTATTGCTGAATGATGATTGTAGCATAAGGGGGGAATTCCATGAGCAAAACGTTTATTATCGAAGCTGTGATGTTAGCCGTGCATGGCCAGCTCATGCTGCCATCAAAGCCTGTGACTTATTTGATTCCTTATACGACCATACAAGAGCTATATGAACTTCACAGCAGTCCTGAACCCATTATGTTAGAGCATGAGGATGATGGTTTTGTCAAACAAATGATTGGTGAGCTCATTGCGTTCTTTGAGGAATCTTTTAATAAGAAAAAAATAGAAAAAGCATTGTCCATTCCATGGGGGAAAAGCCCTCCGTTACCGATTAATGAGCATGTGACGCTGAAGATCGTATATGCGATAGATAATGAGGCCTATGGGGATCAATTTGACCCGATCGAAACGGAATTAATTTTAACCGCGATCAAGGAACAATCTGTTCTACTAACAGATCAGTTTGATTTTATTGAGCGATTAGTGGAGTTTGCAATACCTGTAGAAGCATTCGATGTGGAGGATTTTGAGTTCGCAGTAGAAGGCGACAATCAGGTATAAGTAGAGGAGCTGAGTCAAGGCATTATGCGAGTCATTGAACAAGAGGAACAATTAGCGTTACTTCCCGCCAATTGGTTTCCATCTCAAACGTGGACGCTTCGTGTTGGTGCAGGCGGGATGAATAATACAACACGATTCGTCGAAGTGAATGATCGAACTTATGTTCTACGGTTATATGAAACGCACCGGGACCGGAACAAAATAAGGTTTGAGCATAACGTCTTGCTTCGGTTAGCTGAAATGAAAGATGAGCTTCCTTTCGAAATTCCTATGCCTCTAGAGCTGCCAACGGGAGGAACGGTGGTGACACTGGGGGATGATGGTGGCAAGCTTGCGGCCTTATTTACTTATACGGAGGGCCATAATCCGATTGAATTAGGTTATCTTCAGCTGCAAGACATGGGGAAAGCGGTAGGACAATTATCTTCCAGCTTAGCTAGGATTTCTATTGGAGATAAGCCAGAATATGCACCTTATTATGAAATTGAACATATTCATCCAAGCTGTAATCCGGATGCGATTCGCGTGTTTGCGCTGCAACCGCCCGAACCTTTCATGGATCAGCAGGATGAACTTGCTTATATATTTAATCGCTATATGGCCATATATGCCGCGATTCCAACGATAAGACAGCTGCCACATCAGCTCGTTCATGGCGATATTAATGGCTCAAATATGCTGGTGGATGACGAGTGGCGTATAGCAGCCATTCTCGATTTTGAATTTGTAACGATTGATGCGCGTGTCATGGAGCTAGCCGTATGTTTGTCGGATTTAGTTGATCCAACATTGGCGGAAGAGAGACTCAATGCGAATAGCAGAGCTTTCTATGAAGGGTATCGTCAGTTTGTTCGATTGTCAGAGGAAGAAATAAGCATTTTACCATTGTTAATTGAGCTCCGCCGACTGGATGTCTTTATTCATTTTCTGGGACGTTACTTAGATGGGGTGGATCCTCAAGGCGTATTGGTAGATATTATTCGAAATACGTATGAGAAAACGAAATGGCTGCAAGAGCATAACGCATGGCTTCGTTTTGAACAAATATAGTCCTTTTAACGTGTCCTACTAACCTTTTGGTTAGTAAGACACGTTTTTTTCAGCTCTTTTTTTGTTGTAAGGCTTCAACTATACTAGTACATAGGTTACAGGATACTTGTGAAAACTTTAGTAAATACATAAGTTATTTACCTAAGAAAGTTTTCTTAGAAATGTGAAGGAGGACAATCATGGTCTATCAAGCTAGTTCAACTCGTTATGCAGAAATGAAATATAATCGTACAGGGAAATCGGGGCTTAAGCTTCCAGCTATTTCTTTGGGCATGTGGCACAATTTCGGTGGTCTAGATCTACACGAGAACGGGAGAGCTATGCTTCTTCGTTCCTTTGATTTGGGGATTACGCACTTTGATTTAGCAAACAACTATGGACCGCCACCAGGCTCCGCAGAGGAATTGATGGGGCGTGTACTCAAGAGTGACCTAGGCGCTTATCGCGACGAACTTATCATCTCGACAAAATCGGGTTACCACATGTGGGAAGGTCCTTACGGCGAATGGGGCTCCAAGAAAAACATGGTGTCTAGCTTAGACCAAAGCTTAAAAAGAATGGGTCTAGATTATGTTGATATTTTCTACTCCCACCGACCAGATCCGAATACGCCGTTCGAAGAAACAATGGCGACATTGGATCTAATCGTTCGTCAAGGTAAGGCACTCTACGTTGGGCTTTCCAACTACACAGCTGAGCAAACGAAAGAAGCTGCTTCCATTCTTAAGGGCTTGGGTACACCGCTTCTTATTCACCAACCCTCATACAGCATGATGAACCGCTGGATCGAGGGTGGTTTGCAGGATGTACTGGATGATTTCGGCGCAGGAAGTATCGCATTCTGTCCGCTTGCTCAAGGCTTACTGACAAATAAATACTTGAACGGCATTCCGGCAGATTCGAGAGCTGGCGGTAAAAGCCAATTCTTGAAAGAAAAAGACATTACGGAAGAAAAGCTAAACCAAATTATCCAATTGAATGAATTGGCTAGCTCCCGTGGTCAAAGCTTGGCGCAAATGTCGCTTGCTTGGGTGCTTCGCGGCGAGCGCGTAACTTCAGCTTTAATTGGTGCAAGCCGTGTATCTCAAATCGAGGAAAACGTTGCTGCATTGAAAAACCTGGAGTTTGCTCCGGAAGAGTTAGCTGCAATCGAAAAAATCCTGAAGTAATCTTCAGGATTCCAGTCGTTTATCAATAGCCTCGGACATCGTTCGATCCGTAAGATGCGCATAGATTTGCGTTGTCTCCGGTGAGGCGTGGCCGAGTTGCTCTTGTGTTTTGTACAAGTCGTTCTGTAAGTAATAATCGGTGGCGAAGGAATGTCGCAGTTTATGTACGGATAAGTACGGCTTGCCAAAGCGTTTGGCGTATTTGATCACAAGTTCTTGAATCGCTCTTTTCGTCATACGTTCGCCTTCTTTTTTGCCATTTGCCATGGCAACGAAGAGGGCTTTTTCTTTTTTGGCTGGCTTGTATCGCGAGGAGCGAATAGCCAGGTAGTCCGTGAGGGCTTGGATTGCATCGAGACGAAAGTATACCGGCGTTTTGAACGTATCGTCGTTTTTACCTTTTCGATAGACATGGGCGAGCTTCATTTTCAAATCAATATCATCAACGTTCAGGTTGAACACCTCAGAAACACGCAACCCTGAATTAAGGATGAGTGTAACGATGCAAGCATCCCTAACCTTATTTAATTCATAGGCGTAAAGCGCCTGTTTATTCTTCGCAACATCGTGCTCATAGCCTTCCTTCACATAAGCAATAAACTCCACGATTTCTTCCTCTTGCAGCAGCTTGCCTTCGAGTTTCGCCGCGCTGTCTTTCGCCTTGTGTGAACGCTTAATTTCCACTTTAGCCATTACATTCCGCTTCAGGAGCGGGTAGAAGTTATCATCCTCAGCAATTTGACTCAAATAATGAAATAAGGAACGAAGTGCGGAAAGCTTGCGATTAATCGTTGTTTTACCATTAGCTTGTACTTTACGGGTGGCAAGGAACATGCGAAAATTATTGATGCTGTCCATATGCAGCTTCTCTAAATCCTCAAGTGGAACCTGATTCATGACAGTTGCTGTGCTTAAGCCCTCCGCTAGCAGCCAAGACAGGAAGATTTCATAATCACGTACATATTCAAGTAGCGATGAGGGTGAGAGGTCTGGCAGCTTATAATTAATAAATTTCTCAATATACCACGGCATCGAAGGAACGCGTCGATCTAACTCATGGCGATCTTTGACTTTAATAATATTCATAGCAGTTCACCTCATAAGCGTCTTGCTGTAAGTATACCAGTGGAATCATGAAATTGGTAGGCACGACAATCAAACTATTCTTGACCCTGATACGTCTTAGCTACAACAAGATTCAGTTCTCAAAACCGCGCGGTAAAAGGAGCGTCATCAACCACATGAGTATGAATAGGAAGCTAGAAACCGAATTAATAACTTGCATAACGGAACACAAGGAGAACGTATATCGACTTGCTTACAGCTATGTGAAAAATCAGGAGGATGCACTCGACATTGTGCAAGAGGCGATTCAGAAGGCTTTTGCAGCCTCTAATTCTTTGAAAAACAATGCATCGATCAAAAGCTGGTTTTACCGAATTGTCGTCAACACCTCCTTGGATTTCCTACGAAAGCATAAGAAGCTTACGGTTATGGATGATGTAACGATGGAAGCAATCACGCCTGGCAGTGAAGATGCCTATACGAATATTGATTTGGAAAGGGCACTGGAGGATTTGCCGACGATGTATCGCAGTGTCATTACGCTTCGGTATTTTGAAGATTTGAAGATCGATGAAATCGCTGAGGTGTTAAAGGAAAATACGAGTACGATCAAAACGCGGCTCTACCAGGCACTTAAGCTTTTACGGATAAAAATGGACGATGATAAGCTAGTGGAGGTAAACTAACCATGGACGAGAAATTAGAGCAAATGAAACAAAACTATATGGAAATTCCGATCCCTGCAGAACTCGATTTCATTGTCAATCAAGCCATTAAACAACATAGAAAAAAGCCGAGAACTAATTTGAAGTGGTCATCAGCGGCTGTCGCGGCAGCGGTTATTGTACTGGTAGCAGGTCTTAATACGAGCCCAGCGTTGGCCCAAACCTTATCCGAAATGCCCATAGTTGGCAAATGGATGAAAGTACTGACTTTTCGAGAATATCAGTATGATGATGGTGCGCACCAAGCGAAAATAGAAGTTCCTGTTATTACGGATATGGAAAATAAAGAGCTAGAGGAATCCTTAAATGCGAAGTATTTGGAGGAAAGTAAAAAGCTCTACACGGATTTTATGGTAGATATCGAGAAAATGAAGGCAAGTGGCTTAGAGGGACATCTTGGGGTAGATAGTGGTTATGTTGTTAAAACAGACAATGATCAAATCCTTGCAGTGGGGAGATATGTCGTTAATACGGTAGGTTCCTCCTCAACGACGTTCCAATATGACACGATTGATAAGAAAAACCAATTGCTTATTTCATTGCCAAGCTTATTTAAGCATGAGGGTTATATTCAAATCATTAGTGAGTACATTAAGCAACAAATGGTCCAACGGATGAAGGATGACCCTGCCAAAATCTATTGGGTGGAGGGTGTTCCGAATAACGTGAATTTTTACTTTAAGACGATCAAAAAGGATCATAGCTTCTATATCAATAAGGATGGCAAGCTTGTCATTGTGTTTCAGAAATATGAAGTTACGCCTGGCTACATGGGTGGACCTGAATTCATCATACCGACCAACCTTCTAACTGATCTGTTAAGCACACATGCTTATCTTTCTCCCGAATAAAATGGGACATTGTTGCCTACATTAATTGGGTATGCAAAACAACAGCTGGGGGTATTACCATGCCGCAACAAAAGGAACTTGGCTTAGCACAAATTAAGGAAGTTGCCCAAAAGGCAGAACAAGCAGCAGAGCAAACGCTGCAAGTTGCACAGCAAATCTATTCGCAAGCTACGGCTGCCGCTCTCACTGAGGCTGAGCAGCAGTTGGAGGATCTTCAAACCCAAATCAAGCAAGCGCAGCAGAAGACGGAAGATTTAAAGCAAGAAATGAAGACGCAGAGTGAGTCTACGCAGTCATAGAAGCTGAGGCCCCACTTTCGTGGGGTTATTCAAATGCGCAATAGAACAGGAGGAAATCTTTATGCCGCGACGTAAAAGTGGTCCACATACGATTGATCCGAATAAAGCGATGATTCAATCGGTGCATTATGAAGACGGGAGTATCCAAGCTGTTCAATTTCAAAATGGGCAAGTGGTGGATGTTCAGACTGCGATTGAGATGACGGAAGCTGATCTAATCGAAGATGCGAATACAGGTGTGAATCGAAAAGGAGAGAAAACCTTGCGTTCTTATCCCGATGGAGATCCAAGCAATAATCTATCGAATTTACCACGGTTTTAAAACCGTTTGGTTAAAAAGCTGCTGCTTACCAATGTGTTTCGGGTAAGCAGCTTTTTGTGCATTAAAAAAAGCTGCTGAGTGGACTCAGCAGCTTTGAATGCGTTTGCACATTATTTTTTAAAATAGCCTCCGACATAATGGTATACGACGCCAAGTGCACCGAGATAGTACGCGATTTTCAGAATGAAATCGGTATGATCAAGCGGCATCATGTTGGAAAGCAAAAATAAAGGGAAAACAAAGTACAATAGGTCTTTTAAGTAAGACGTAACCGTAGAGCCGGAAAAAGTTCCAGATGCAAACGATTTGAACAAATCTACTACAAAACTAAGACCCATGACCCCTAAGACAAGCCACATTGCATAAAGCATTAAACCCGATAGTGTAAGTGCCATGTCTGATTCACCTCCACATACGAAGATTTGCTTTCAATCTATCATATGCAGCAATGTGACAAGTCGTGCTATGTAGTCGGAAATTTTTGCGGCTAGGTATGCATCGTATTTCGAAATATGAGAGGGGACACACCTACATATTTTTTGAATATACGTGAGAAGTAGAATACATCCTTGTAACCTAGTGAATCGGCTATTTCTTTCACGGAATTGGTCGTATTCAACAAAATATTTTTGGCTTCGGCCATTTTCATTCTGTGCATGTACGTATTTAACGGATATCCGGAATATTCGCTGACGATTCTGCGAAGGGTAGAAAGTGAGATGTGATGGCGTTTGGCGATACTGTGCGCATCAAATGGCTGATATAACGAATTGCTGAGTTCATCGATGAGATTAATGAATGTCTGCGTCTTCGTCGTTTCAATTGTGGCTTCGGCCCGTTGGATAAATTCAAATAGCAATGACTCCACAAGCAATGCTGCCCGATCAATATTGGCGGGAATGCCACTTTCCATCCCGATGAAAATGCGTTCAATCCGATTATGCTGTGCAGCATCTTCAAGCGCAACCTGTTTTACTTGATCTAGCTCTGTGAGCCAGCTGTCCTGCCATTCTTTCACGCGGCTGCCTTCGAGAGTGAAATAATACTCGTCCCAAAAGCCGCCTGGATCAGGACCATAATGATAAACTGTATTCGGACGGAAGAAGAATAGGCTGCCGCTTTCGACTTTCTGAACTGGCCCTTCATTAACTTGGTATGTTCCCATGCCTCCTGCGATATATACAATAGCAAAGCTCTCGAACGTGGCATGGCTCCGATACATAATCCGACCAGGCAAATGTCCAACATGGAGAATACGGAGGGATTGCAGCTTTAATTTACTGGCATCAATGGGTAAAGTGATGATTCGAAGTGGATAGGGACTTATCGTATCGTCCATGAACCTGGGCATAACATACATTCCTTCCGAGCTAACTCCGTGGTATGATATTGAAAGTTAAAACGCATTAACTTTCGTCTATTATCATTATAAATGAGAATTCATGCCTTCGTAACCCAGTTTACCAAAATTTCGTTCAGAAAGTGAGAACACATGACACCCGCGCTAAAACGATTATTACTGATGAGTCTGAGTTCTGGAATTATTTTTAACTATATGGGTATTTTTATTAACCTTTTCATATGGGAGAAGGGAAATTCAATCTTTGACGTCGCATGGTTCAACCTGATCATGTTTCTAGCTTGGGGCGTTGCCTTTATGTATGGTGCGAATCTTTTATCCAAGTTCACGATCGGCTCAGTTATGCGAGTGGCTGCCGTCGGTGCAGGGATCACCTTCGTCCTTCTTTCTTGGGTGCATTTTGAGCCTAAAATCCTGTATATTACTTTGATCGCAATTCCTGTTGGGCTTACGAATGGTCTTTACGGCTCTGCGCAAAATATGGGGCTCTCCCTTTTCGGAAAAGGGAAGGAGTTTACCGCTTTTTTTTCAGCTGTTAGTGTGATCGGTCAGTTGATTTCTTTCCTAAATCCATTACTATTCGCAGTGATCATTAAGTGGTTAAGTTTTACAGCATCCTTCTTCATTATGTTCATCTTTATCGCACTTATGATTTTTACATCGTATTTCGTTCCACCCATTTCTTTGAAAGAAGCGAATGAACCCGTGTTTCGTAAGTTCCGCTTGGGTCAAGTATTCTCAACTCCACAGTTGAAATGGATGATTCCTTCACTTGTTGCTGGCGGATTTTTTATTCAGTTTCAGGGAATTTTCTCGCTGATCTTCACCTTTTCAGTTACACAAGATAAGCTTAACATCGCCTTGCTGCAAATCATGTACACAACGTTCACTATTGCGTGTGTGTTCATCTATCGTCGGTTTAGTCGTACTCGTCAGATTAGTGACAACAAATGGTTAACCTTTGGCATGGGGGCCGCGGCTGCAGGCTTTTTGTTAGCGCTATTCCCGACGCCAATGATTCTGATTCTATCCAACATATTAACGACGATCGGATTGTTTTTCTTCGCTACGATTTGGAGCTCCAGACAATTTCTTGCGACCTATCAATTAGAACCCATTCATCAAACGAGAGTGATGGTATGGCGAGAGCTCATGCTTGTTATTTCTCGTATGTTCCTGTTGGCGTTGATCCTCGGGATTCAGGACTTCGATGGATTCGTATTCAAGGCTGTGATGATCTTTAGTTTCTCAAGCGCCTTGTTAATCCCTTATTTCTCTAGAAAAAGCGATGATTCAGCTGTGAAGAGTGTTATACAAGGCGTGGAATCATAGATTCCCGCTTTTTTTATGTGCACGTATTTAATTAATGGAATAAATAATTAATGTGGTTAAATATAATTTCACGGAAAAATGTCCCTCGAGATGGGGTGGATGGGGAAACTATGGTATAATAAATCACACTATGGCATGAAAGCAGGCGACATACGCAGCATGAATGGACAAAATCGGAAAGATGTTATGCCCGGCAGAGAAGTGAACATTGTGTTGAAGCAAGACCAGCGAAGCGGGAAACTTACACGCGGGATCGTGAAGGATTTATTGACGAATTCACCGACACATCCCCATGGTATAAAAGTAAGACTCACGGATGGCCAGGTAGGTCGCGTGAAGGAAATTATTACGCCGTCTAACTGACGGATCATGGAGGAGAGCAGAGCATGGCAAAAGCAAAAGTAGCGAAGCGGCCTACGCGAGATGAATTCGTGCTAGAAGAAATCGGGAACCAGTTGTCGGAAGCGAAGATGGAAAATTCCGAGATTGTGCTGACCGTTTGGGGACGTGAAGAAACGGTACGGGGCACGATCGCGACGATGGATTCACGTACGGGCAGAGTACATATGGATTGTAAGGGCGAGTTGGATAAGGTGCCTTTTATGGATATTATGAAGGTAGAGTATCCGCGGGATTAAGTTGTGTGAATGGAAATGAAACTTACAATACGCTTATTCTTTGCTTCTGCAGACCACGTCAGCTTCATGACTGGTTATAAGAGTGGAGAATAAGCGATTTTTTCTATAAAAAAATTGCACTAAATCTATATTTAACGCAATTTAGCTTGTAACGGACGGAGATTAACAGCATGGACACTAGACTAGCGTATGATGACGAGTATTTGGAGCTATTTGACTCCTGGATGAAGGACCAGGGGTTCACGAAACGAACACAGCAAGCCTACCTTGGTGATGTTCGTTTATTTCTAGCGAGCCTCGGAGAGAAAGCTTTGCCTTCAATCGAGGCGATTGACATTATGCGATTCTTGACGAGAATGCGTCAGGGAGGGGCAGGAGATGCGGCGAGAAATCGTTATCTCTCGTCGATCCGCACTTTTTTTGCAGCGCTCGTTGAGCTGCAGATTGTCGTTCACAATCCCTCGATAACCGTCAAGAAATCGAAGGTGGAGAAGAATCCAGTTCCGACCTTTCTGAGTGAGGAGCTGCTCTCTGTCTTTTTGCAGTCTATTGAAGGGAAATACCAGATTCGCAATGTGGCGATGTTCCTATTGATGAGCTATGCCGGCTTGCGCGTCAGTGAGCTTCACCGCTTGAATATGTCCGATTTCAATCGTGGTACGAAATCTTTGATGGTCCTCGGCAAAGGACGCAAGTGGCGTGTGATCCCGCTTCCAGGCGAAATCGTTCAAGTGCTCGAGCGCGCGCTTGAAGAGCGCATGGAAGCGAGGAATGGTGCGGAGCAGCCATTCTTTGTATCACAATTCGGTCGGCGCATAAGTATCCGAATGATTCAAACGATTGCCGAGAAGCATTTCGGCAGCTTGAAAGGGAAGTATATCGAGCTGCAAGGCAAGTCGTTTTCCAGCCATAAGCTGAGGCATACGTTCGCTACGATGCAGGTGCTTGCAGGGACGGATATCAGGACGCTGCAAGAGCTGCTCGGACATGCGAGCATTCAAACAACGCAAATTTATACGCACGTAGGGGATAAACAAAAGCAGGATGCGATGAATCGCGTATCAGCGTTTATTCCTACTGGTATGGGGTTCTAAGTGTACTAATATGTAAATTTTCTGCATATAAGGCAACAGAGAGAGAATCTAGTTCACAATGATGTCTTGGGTAGGAGGCAGAATAATGGCAATACGGCCCCCCATATTACAAAGTGGAGATACGATTGGCATTGTTACGTTAGGAAGTCCACTTGACGCAAGCACGATTGATGCAAGGATTCAGACACTTGAGAATATGGGGTTTAAAGTCATCGTGGGTAAATACGCGTATGCTTACGGGGGAATCGTTGCAGCTACCGCTCAGCAGCGAGCAGAGGACCTCATGAATATGTTTATAAATCCGAATGTGAAAATGATACTGCCCACAAGAGGTGGAACAGGGGTCAAGGATATTTTGCCTCTTCTGGATTTTAGGATCATAAATAGTAATCCCAAAATCGTTACGGGATACAGTGATATTACGATTTTACTAAATATCCTCTACCAATTTGCAAATCTCATTACGTTTCAAAGTCTCTTGCTAATTGACTTCAACTCGAATACACCTGCCTATAACTTCGATCAATTTTATACTGCAACATCAACACTTGTGAGTCCGAGAACGATTCAAAATCCACCAGGCATGCAATTGAGCAGCCTCGTAAAAGGAAATGTAAGAGGGCCGATTGTTGGCGGTAACCTAACTTCATTTGTTGGTACACTTGGAACGCCATTCGAAGTCAATACCAAGGGGAAAATAATCGTCATTGAAGAGACGCATGAGCCTACAAATACGATTTATCGGTATCTGACTCAACTCATTATGGCTGGTAAATTTCGAGATTGCATCGGTGTGGTGATGGGCCAATGCACGGATTGCTCTGTGTCGTATTTTACCACGTACAATGATCTAATTGCCGGGTTGATTGCTCCATTAGGAAAACCACTGATGACCAACTTGAGTACAGCTCATGGCTTATATAAAGCAGCGATTCCCATTGGGGCTATGGTCGACCTCGATACGAATACGAATAGTCTTACTGTAATTGAGCCGACTGTAACAGTCTAACGCAGCACATGTAAGTTGATCCCAATAAAGAAGAGCCGACGGCATGAACCGCGGCTATTTTTCTTTATTAGTTAATTAAACGACGTGCTCCCCAATAATGCTCATCATAGTAGGGAGTGCCGAAAAGAGTGCTTATTTTAACTTCTCTCGTTCCCATCGTACCTGCCTGAAGAATTTGGTTATTGCCTAGATAGATCCCAACATGGGAAACACCAGTGGTATAAGTTCCTTGTAGAAAAACTAGGTCTCCTTTACGCAGATTACTCTTCTCCACAGGTGTTCCTAATTGACTCTGTAGTGCTGCAGAATGAAGCAGATTAAAGCCATGTTGATTAAACGCATATTGAATAAAGCCTGAGCAATCGAAAGCAACATAAGGTGTGTTGCCGCCAAAGACATAAGGAACGCCAAGCTGCTTCATCCCAGTTGCGATGATCGCATCTGCTTTTACTTCCCAGCTTGCTTTTTGAGCAGCTTTTACAGGAATTGAAATGATAACGCCTTCATAAATATTTTGCGCGTTAACTTTCGGATTGCTAGCGATTAACTCACTAAGAGGCACATTAAACTTCTGTGAAATGGACCAGAAAGTGTCGGAATCAGTAGTGACATATGAATTAGAAGGTGCGGCATTCGCCATTCCCCCGAACAAGAGACTTGTAGCGACTACGGTTGTAAGAATGAGCTTTCTCATCGTTTTCCTCCTAGATGTTTAATGTGGTTACTTACACATTCTATCAAATTGAAGAAATAGAGAAAATGAACAAAATATGGATATGGAAGCGGGAGTGGGTCATTTGTTTACATAATATTTATTATGTATCCACTGTGACGGATGAAAGAGCGCAATCGGTATCCGATGTAACACTGTGTTAAATGGCGTTACTAATTTAGGAACACTATGTATAATGAAAATTCAAAAATTCGTTATATAATATAACATATAGGGTTATTTATACTTACAGATACGTAACGCTCCCGCAAGTTTCAATAAGGAGGAACCCGATGAATTCAGACTTTTCCCGTCAGAAAGTGGAAATTTCCTTGGAAGGCGTCGGTATGGTGTTCGGTAAGAAAGGGAGGCAAGTGACTGTTCTTCAGGATATCACCTTCGATGTAGTTCAGAATGAATTCGTCTCCTTACTAGGGCCTTCAGGCTGTGGCAAATCAACGTTACTTCGACTGATGGCTGATCTACTTCAGCCCTCCAGTGGTCAGATTACGATTCAGAAGGAACACCCCCAAGAGGTACGGTTGCGTAGAAAGTTCGGCATTATTTTTCGAACACCCAACTTGTTTGAATGGCGAACGGTGCGAGAGAATATCGAGCTGCCGCTTGAGGTTATGGGGCTGAGTCGCAACTCCTTTCAGGAACGCGTGGACCAGCTGCTTGACACAGTTGGCTTAGCAAAGTTCAAAGATTATTACCCGTGGCAGCTCAGTGGCGGTATGCAGATGAGAGTAGCCATGGCTCGTGCGTTATCCCTCGATCCTCCCATACTCTTTATGGATGAACCCTTCTTCGCGTTAGACACATTTACAAAAGACAAATTGCAGCTTGACTTACTAGAAATTAAGAAAAAAATGAACAAAACCATCGTTTATGTCACCCGCAGCATCACAGAAGCCGTATTCCTCTCAAATAGGATCATCGTATTATCCGCAAATCCAGGTCGTGTGCATGCAATCCACCAAGTCCCATTAGGTGATCGAACTTTGCAAACGCGAGAATCCCCACTTTTTCAAGAATTAACCGCTGCTGTTCAAAAGTGTGTTTACGAGGGAAATGAACCCTCTGAGAACTAACTTGGTTATCTGCTAATGGTTCATCCACCATCGAACGATCTAACTCCAAACTTTCAATTTCTACTACAAACTAACTCTACCAAATGAAAATAATAGTAAAAGCTAGGGATGACAACCTCTTTTCAAACATAGAAATATATTAAGAGACAACAGATATAAGACGAACAGGTAAATCCGTGGATCGTAGATGATATCTGGTTTTGTGATTCTTGCTTTATCAACAGGAGGGGACTGCTTATGAGTGCTCATGGAGATGTTGATCCATTATTGGTAAAAGAGGAGCTGCTCGAGAAAGATCGTAAATATGTGTGGCATCATATGACCGCGCATAATGAGAATCCGATGATCATCGCCTCCGGCGAGGGCAGCTGGGTGACGGATATTGATGGCAATCGCTATCTGGATGGCATGTCCGGGTTATGGTGTGTGAATGTTGGTCATGGCAGGAGGGAAATTGCCGAGGCAGCCGCTGAGCAAATGATGAAAATCGCTTATGCAACGCTGGTCCAGTCCCACATTCCGGCTATTGAATTAGCAGCGAAATTGAATGAGTGGCTCGATGGAGAGTATCGCATATTTTACTCCAATTCTGGGTCAGATGCCAATGAAGTTGCATTCAAAATTGCAAGGCAATATCATCATCAAAATGGAAAGCCAAGCAAGCATAAATTCATTTCGCGTCATCGTGCCTATCATGGGAATTCCATGGGCGCCTTGGGAGCAACGGGCCAAGCTCAACGGAAGTTGAAATACGAGCCGCTTGGTGTCGGGTTCCAGCATGTGCCTCCGCCTTATTGTTATCGTTGTCCTTTCGGTCAGACGAAAGATACCTGCAGCTTACAGTGTGCGAAAGCGATCGAAAATGCCATCGTTTGGGAGGGAGCCGATTCCGTTGCAGGTGTGATCCTGGAGCCAACGATTACTGGCGGCGGAATGATCGTTCCACCCGATGATTATTTACCGATGGTTAGGAGCATATGTGACAAATATGATGTTTTGCTGATCGTAGATGAAGTCATTTGTGGTTTTGGTCGGTCGGGCAAGCCCTTCGGGCATATGAATTATGAGGTGAGACCGGACATCGTCACGATGGCGAAAGGGTTAACAAGCGCATATTCACCGCTTTCTGCGACCGCTGTTTCAGCCGAGCTCTACGATTCTTTCAAAGAGAAAGAGGCGACGAGCCATTTTAGACATATCAATACGTTTGGTGGCAATCCCGTTTCTTGTAAAGTCGCGTTAACGAATCTAGAGATTATCGAGCGGGAAGGATTGGTCGTGCGTTCGGCTGACATTGGGCAGGCGTTCCGTACTCGATTAGAACCGTTGAAGCAGCATCCGCACGTCGGTGACATTCGTATTTTCGGATCGGCGATGGGTATTGAGCTGGTGGAGGATCGAGAATCGAAGATTCCCGCTTCGGTAGAAAAGGTAACGAATATTATCCTAGCCTGCAAAAGCAAGGGACTGCTCGTCGGTAAGAATGGGGACACCGTTCCTGGCTACGCCAATATTGTGACACTAAGTCCTCCATTATCCTCAACAGACGAAGATGTGAATTTTATCATTGAAACCTTACTAGCCGTGTTTGGAAACGAGCAAGAGAAAGGATGATCGGTCTTGTCGACAATGCCACTTATCCAAATCAACGCAGAACGACTTGGGCAGCACATTCATGATCTCGCGCAAATTGGGAAAATAGGTGAAACAGGTGTCTGCAGACTCGCGCTATCCAAGGAAGATCGAGCAGGCGTGGAGCTGGTGAAATCCTGGATGGAGGAAGCAGAGATGGAAACGTATATCGACCCCTTCGCTAATCTGATCGGCGTATGGCGCGGGAGTGATCCGCTGGCACCAGTTCTTATGCTCGGTTCGCATGTCGATTCGCAGCCCTATGGAGGGCGATTCGATGGTGCGATCGGTGTGCTTGGCGCTATAGAAGCGGTGCAAACAATGGTGGAGGAAGGCGTGAAACCCGCTTGTAATATCGAAGTTGTCGCTTTCTGTGATGAAGAAGGCTGCCGCTTTAACAAAGGGTTGTTCGGGGTTAGGGGGATGACCGGTAAGCTCGAAGCGGATGAGTTGGAAAGGATGGACAAAAACGGCGTCACCCGCCGTGAAGCACTGCTGGAATTCGGCTGTGATCCAGCGGATTTCGAAGGATATACGTTCCAAGAGGGACGAATCGGAGCTTTTCTGGAGCTGCATATCGAGCAGGGACCCGTGCTGGAGTCCATGAATGAGCCGATTGGTATCGTTAGCGGAATCTCCGGTCCATTATGGCTCACGGTGGAGATGACTGGCTTCGCTGGCCATGCTGGCTCCGTTCCAATGTCGATGCGTCATGACGCATTGCTCGGCAGTGCCAAAATCATCGTCGCACTAAACGAGCTTGTACGTCGAGAACCAGGTGTACCTACAGTAGGGACGGTTGGCTCGCTCTCGGTGTTTCCAGATTCCCGGAACATCATCCCAGAGAAAGTCAGCTTCACGATTGATCTACGCGACATCGATATTTGTCGCCGAAACGCGCTTGAAGCTGAGTTACTAAATGTCATTGAGAATGTATCCTGTGAGCATGGACTCACCTACACAATTCGAGAGGATACGAACAGTGAGCCTCGCTACTGTGCGGAGTGGATCAAGCATACGCTTCACAAGGAAGCAGGTCTAATGGGGGTTAAGCCTCCAGAGCTCATGAGCGGTCCATTCCATGATTCGCTGACTATGTCCTACGTATGCGACTACGGAATGATTTTCGTGCGCTGCCTCGAGGGCATTAGTCACAATCCGAAGGAATATGCTAGCCCAGAGGATATTACACTGGGAACGGAGCTTCTCTATCGAACGGCCCGCCAGATCGTTGTAGACAAAGGGGGCTTCCAAGCATGAGTATCGTCAGAATCGGTTTGATCCAAGCTTCGCATGACGTGCATGGGGATGAACCGATCGCGAAGCATAAGGAGATGGCCATCCAGAAGCATCTAGGCTTGGTGCGTAGTGCGGCTGCGCAAGGAGCGCAAGTCGTCTGCTTGCAGGAGATTTTCTATGGTCCTTATTTCTGCGCTGAGCAAACAACGAAATGGTATGATGCAGCTGAGGAAATCCCGAATGGGCCGACGACGAAGCTTTTTCAAGATGTGGCGAAGGAACTAGGCATTGTGATCATATTACCGATCTACGAGCGTGAAGGAATTGCCTCCTATTACAATACAGCGGCTGTCATCGATGCTGATGGGGCGTATTTAGGCAAATACCGGAAGCATCACATTCCCCACGTTGCGGCAGGCGGCGGATCATGCGGGTTCTGGGAAAAGTACTATTTTAAGCCGGGAAATCTCGGATATCCCGTATTCGATACCACTTTTGCCAAGGTAGGCGTCTACATTTGCTATGATCGTCACTTTCCAGAAGGGGCTAGGGCGCTGGGGCTCGGCGGTGCAGAAATTGTGTTTAATCCATCCGCAACCGTTGCAGGTACATCAGAATATCTATGGAAGCTGGAACAGCCTGCGCATGCAGTAGCCAATGGGTATTATGTTGCTGCTATTAATCGCGTGGGGGTGGAAGCACCGTGGAACATGGGTGAATTTTACGGACAGTCGTATTTGGTGGATCCGCGTGGGTCTATTGTTGCTATAGGTAACCGGGATCATGACGAGGTCATCATTGGGGATATGGATAAATCGTTGATTCGTGAAGTCCGTAATGTCTGGCAGTTTTATCGAGATCGCAGACCTGAAACCTATGATCAAATCACGCAACTTTAATGAGGGAGGAGGAGCGAAGATGAGTACGACATTTATTTCTTTAACGGATTTGAAGCGTAATTTTGCCGAAGTCAAGGCGGGTATGAAGCCCAAAGAGGCGATCGAAGAATCCAACCGCTGCTTGTTCTGTTATGACGCTCCTTGTATAAACGCCTGTCCGACAGGCATTGATATCCCTTCTTTCATCAAAAAGATTGCCTCTGGCAATCTAAAAGGCTCCGCCAGAACGATTATGGAGGCCAATCCGATTGGTGCTTCATGTTCAAGAGTATGTCCTACGGAGGAATTGTGTGAAGGGGCTTGTGTACTCAATCATTCGTCCAAGCCTATCCTGATTGGTCAATTACAGCGATACGCGACGGATTGGGCGATCAAGAATGAACAGATATTATTTAAAGCAGGTGCAAGTAATGGCAAAACGGTCGCGATCGTGGGAGGCGGACCTGCGGGGTTATCGGCAGCTCGGGAGCTAGCCCGCTTCGGTTTTAAGGTCACAGTGTTCGAAGCGAAGGAACAGGCAGGTGGCTTGGATACTTACGGAATTGTATCGTTCCGACTTCCACAGGAAATTTCACTCTGGGAGGTTGATCAAGTTCGGCAGCTCGGTGTCGAGTTTCGTATGAACACACGTGTAGGTGTTGAAGTTAGTCCTGCGGAGCTATTGAGCGAATACGATACTGTTGTATTAGCCGTTGGGATGTCTAAGGTGCCAATGCTAGGCATTGATGGGGAAGAATTGACGGGTGTCTATGACGCCATTGATTTCGTAGAATCGACGAAAATCGCTCCGGATCTCGATGAGTTTCTCGTTGGGAAGCGGGTAGCCGTGATTGGCGCTGGGAATACCGCAATTGATGCGGCTACATGTTCAGTTAGACTTGGCGCGGAACATGTACAAATCGTGTACAGACGAACACAAGAAGAAATGACAGCGTATGATTTTGAATACGAGTTCGCGAAGCTTGATGGCGTTGCTTTTCAGTGGTTAACAGCGCCGAAACGGATCCTCGGTGATGAGCAGGGTAATGTCGTTGGAATTGAATGTGTGCGGATGGAGCTTGTGGAAGTTGATGGTGGGCGCAAACGTCCGATACCTGTTGCAGACACCGAGTTTGTTATTGATGTGGATGCCGTAATCAAAGCCATCGGCCAGACGAAGCACATTTCGCTTATCGAGCAGTTCGGACTCGCGCATTCACGAGGTACGGTGACATTGGTGGATCCTGGTACAGGAATGACGTCGAATCCGAAGGTTTACGCGGCAGGCGATGTTATTTTCGGCGATGGTCAGGGCGAAGCGATGGTCGTATCGGCAGCCCAGCAAGGGAAACTGACGGCGTATGCCATTTATAAGCAGCTAGTGAAGGGGCAAGAGGCGTCGGCTTGAGGTAGGAGTTGCTCCAATCAGACTCCGCCGTTGTGGAACGTCGTTCCGCTATTTGATGTTATATATGCGATTTCCGTGAGATACGGAACGTGAGTTCGCTATTGATGCGAGATGATAGGTTTTGGACCTGTAATATGCAAAAGTAGCGCCCTGACGTTCCGCAACTGAATAAATTTGCTAATAAAAGCCGAAATAGAGGATCGTACTTCCGGTACTCGGCTGAGGAAGCAGGATTACTACAGAATCAGGAGGGATTCAGCATGGCTGATTTACGAACGAATCTAGCTGGAATTTCGTCACCCAACCCTTTCTGGTTGGCATCGGCTCCACCTACGAACACGGGGTATCAGGTTCAGCGGGCTTTTGAAGCGGGGTGGGGTGGCGCGGTGTGGAAGACGCTCGGCGATCCGATTATTAATACGTCCTCGCGTTTCGCAGCTGTTCATTTTAACGGGCAACGTGTTGCTGGCTTCAACAATATCGAGCTGATCACTGATCGTCCTCTAGAGGTCAATCTCAAAGAAATCTATGAAACGAAGAAGCGCTTCCCCAATCATGCATTGGTCGTTTCCTTGATGGTTGAGCCCAAACGAGAGAAATGGCACGAGATCGTCAAAAAAGTCGAAGCCGTCGGCGTAGATGGACTCGAATTAAACTTCGGCTGTCCGCATGGGATGGCTGAGCGCGGGATGGGCTCGGCATCTGGTCAACAGCCAGACCTCGTCGAGGCGCAGACCATGTGGGCAAAGGAAGCTGCACAGACACCCGTGATTGTGAAGCTGACGCCGAACATCACAGATATCACGAGCACTGCTTTAGCGGCGGTTCGTGGTGGAGCGGATGCGATTTCACTTATCAACACGATTAATTCGCTAGCTGGTGTTGACATCGATTCGTGGAACACAATTCCACATGTCGGCGGCAAAGGCTCACATGGCGGCTATTGTGGTCCTGCTGTGAAGCCAATCGCTCTCCACATGGTGGCGGATTGTGCACGCAATCCAGGAGTGAGCATCCCGATTTCTGGTATTGGCGGCATTTCTAATTGGCGCGATGCGGTTGAATTTATGCTAATGGGTGCAACAGGCGTACAGGTCTGTACAGCCGCCATGCATCATGGCTTCCGAATTGTGGAGGATATGATCGACGGGTTGAATAACTATTTGGATGAAAAAGGACTTGCCAGCGTCTCGGAGCTCATCGGAAAATCTGTTCCTCGTTACTCAGATTGGGGGAACTTGGATTTGAATTATGCCGTTGTTGCCAAGATCGACACGGAAACGTGTATTAACTGCAATAAGTGCCATATTGCCTGCGAGGATACCTCGCATCAATGTATTGAGAGGCATACGGATGATCAAGGGAAATCATTTTTGCAGGTGAGGGAAGAGGACTGTGTAGGGTGTAATTTATGTGCTATTGTTTGTCCGGTAGATGGAGCGATCTCGATGGTTGAGGTCGAAGGGGCAGAAGAGCCAATGACGTGGAACGAACGTCAAGAGGCCGTTGCCAAGCTGTCAGCGGGTAAAGATACCGATAAGAAGGAGGCTGTGTAGTCATGGCCAAGCTCATTAAGAATGGAACAATTGTCACTGCATCGGATCAGTATCAGGGTGATATTCTCATCGAGGACGGTATCATTAAGGCGATCGGACTTAGCCTGACCCAAGATGGTGCTGAAATTGTGGATGCCACGGGGAAATATGTATTTCCTGGCGGGATTGATCCGCACACCCATCTGGATATGCCATTTGGCGGGACGGTTACAGCTGATGATTTCGAAACTGGCACGATGGCTGCAGCATTTGGGGGTACGACAACGGTAATCGATTTTTGCTTAACGAATAAGGGGAAACCGCTAAGTCAGTCTGTTCAGACGTGGCATCAGAAAGCGAAAGGGAAAGCCGTCATTGATTATGGCTTTCATTTAATGATTGCCGAAATCAACGATGAGGTGCTGGCGGAACTGCCGGCCATGATCCATGACGAAGGTATCACGTCTCTTAAAGTTTTCATGGCATATAAAAATGTCTTCCAAGCGGACGACGGTACACTGTATCGTACTTTACTGGAAGCGAAAAAGCATGGCGCACTCGTGATGGTACACGCGGAGAATGGCGATGTGATTGAGTATTTAATCAAAGAAGCCCTCGAAGTCGGACATACTGAACCGATCTATCACGCGCTGACTCGGCCATCCCTGATTGAAGGGGAAGCTACGGGTCGCGCAGCCAAGCTCACGGCGTTAGCCAACTCTCAGCTCTATGTGGTTCATGTCACATGCGAAGAGGCTGTTCAGCAAATTACGGAAGCACGTAATCGCGGTGTCGATATCTGGGGTGAAACATGTCCGCAATATTTGATGCTCGATCAAACGTACCTGGAAAAGCCTAATTTTGAGGGCGCGAAATACGTGTGGTCCCCGCCGCTTCGGCCGAAGTTCCATCAAGAAGTGCTGTGGAATGCCTTGAAAACAGGACAGCTGCAAACATTGGGCTCTGACCAGTGCTCGTTTAATTTTAACGGTCAAAAGGACTTAGGGCTTGATGACTTTAGTAAAATTCCCAACGGTGGGCCTTGCATCGAGGACCGATTCTCCATTCTGTTCTCTGAAGGGGTAGGGAAAGGGCGGATCACGCTGAATCAGTTCGTAGATATTGTGTCGACGCGAAGTGCGAAGCTGTTTGGCCTATTTCCGAAAAAGGGGACGATTGCGGTTGGCGGGGACGCGGATATTGTGATTTTTGATCCGACTGCGAAGCGTACGATTTCCGTCGAAACCCACCATATGAATGTGGATTATAATCCGTTTGAAGGGCTTGAAATAACGGGGGAGCCTGTGACGGTTCTATCTCGTGGCGAGTTCGTCATTCAGGATAAACAATTCGTTGGAGAAGCGGGAAATGGTCAATACATCAAGAGAAGAACATATGTTCCATTTGCATCGGATGAGAACAAAGCGAAGAAGGAAACGGTCCAGGGAGGTGCCCCCTATGTCTGAATTTGAGCTCTTTCAAGCGGAAAAACAAAAACTTGACGACTACGTCGCACAGAAATACAAAATAGTCGGCGTGCTCGAAGATCTAGAAGGGGCATGGCTGGATCTCGAGCACCCCGGCGGTGAAACGGCTAGGCTGCATTTGACGACGGCCAACGCCAGAAAGTATTACGTAAACGTGTTGTTGTCGCAAGGCAAATCCAAGGCTTAACGGATGGCTCCGTTCAGATATTCATAGCCATGCAAGGCGAGCTCCAGCGCTATTCGCTTCTGCGGCAGCATGAAATCGTCACCAAGAATAGCGGCGATTTTGTCCAGCCGATGGTATAACGTTTGCCGAACAATGAACAGCTCCTTCGCTGTTTCTTGTTTCGAGCCGGACAGCGTTAGATACATGCGCAACGTTTTCAGAAGCTGACCATTTTTCTCGCTATCATACGTTAAAATACCACTGAGATACTCTTCAATGAACGCGGTCAGTTGACCGGCTTGCTTCAGGAGCAGGATTACCTTGTAGACGTGGAGTTCGTGATAGAAGGGCTTCGGCAGCACGCCGATATCCTTCTGGATCTCTATTGTTTCTAAGGCGGATTCATAGCTGATGTGAATGTGAAGCGGGTCGCTGACTGCCCTGCCAATGCCCATTAGCGTCGGAAATAGATGGGATTCTTGCGTTTTTTGCAAGCGCTGGATCGTTCGCAGAACTCGTTCGTGACAAATATTAGATGGCGTTTGATCTAAGAGAATGAAGACAATACGCTGATCATACACCGTTGGCAGCAAATAGAAGCCATCTCTTTCAAAAAGGGAGCGGGCGATCATTTGCTTCTGAAAAAGGAGCGTTTCTTGCGATTTGAAGCTCTCGCTTCCTGCGGCCTTATCGAATACGCAAACGATGATTGGACCCAGCTTCACTGCAGGCTTGACGGACATGACATACTCACGAATATCCTGAAGAGAATGCTTACCACCTAACCAATCGGTCACCCATAGGTCCTGTTTGTAGCGGGTTTTCTCCTCGATATAGGTGGTACGCATCATTTCTTGCGCAATGGCGGTCGCGCAGCGATCCAGCGCGAGTATTTGGTACTCACTCAGCTCCTGTTCGGCATATAAAAGCAGGTCTGCGAACAAATGTTCTAATGCGAGGATGGGTCGATGGGCTAGCTTGTTTTTGACATCGGATAAGTGAAAAATTTCTCCAAATATCCATTTCTCATAAAATGCAGCACCCTCCTCCTTCGGAAGTGAAGGGACGAAAACCGCGGCATCCGTATCGAAAGGGAAGAAGGCTACTTGCGCTTGTGTCGTCTCTTGAAGCAGCTTTAGTAGCGGCTGTAAGCCTTTGCCAGATAAAAGCAGCTGATTCAGCTTCGTCGAAAGCGATTCTAAATCGGACACCATTTTGTGATGCTGATGAATGAAATGCGTATGTAAATCCTGCGTGATATCAATATAACGAACTTGCTCATGGAAAAAAATGAGCGGGAAATTCGCTTGAAGGGCAAGCGTCTTCATACTCTCTAGCGGATGCTTCGTATAAGTACCCAATTCGATACACAGTCCTGAAGCTCCGCTGTCAATCAATTGCTGAAGGAATGAAAGACTCGTTTCCTCGTTGTCCTGCCAACCAATCCCCGTGCTTAGTATAAGTTCATTCCCATTCAAAAGGTGACCGACTTGCGTAACTTCCATGATATGAACCCAGCGAACTTTACGAGCTAAAGCTTCTTCTGTAGCAATGGCCTCTGCCTTATGAAAGAGAGGGCGCTGCAAAATATCATGCACTGTTAATTGTAAAAGAGTCTGTACCAATCCGAATCACCACTTCCATGGAAGGTAAGTTGACGTACTAATGCACAATGAGGGAATGAACTATATTATATAATGTGTCCAATGACTTGTGGTGAAAATTTCTAGCCCCAGGAGATGAACGAAGATGACGAACCTGCAAAATTTGATCAATGGCGTTTGGGTGGATTCATTAGGCGGTGAAATGAGTGATGTCATCAATCCTGCAACGGGTAAAGTGATCGCGCGTGTGCCAATATCGACGGCTGAGGATGTGGAGCGTGCTGTGGACGCTGCTCAACTTGCCTATGACGCATGGAGTAGAACGCCTGTTCCAAAACGTGCGCGAGTCTTGTTTCATTACTGGCAGCTACTGCAGACTCATGAGCACGAGCTTGCTGAGCTGATCACGAAGGAGAACGGGAAAAGCTACAAGGAAGCGCTTGGTGAAGTGCTGCGCGGCATCGAATGTGTAGAATTTGCTGCTGGTGCACCTTCGCATATGATGGGAGCTACGCTCGCAAACATTTCTGCGGAAATGGATTCCGAGTTATTTCGTGTGCCGCTAGGCGTTGTAGGGGGCATTACGCCATTTAATTTCCCAATGATGGTGCCATGCTGGATGTTTCCTCTTGCGATTGCCTGTGGGAACACCTTTGTTTTGAAGCCATCGGAACGCACCCCGCTAACCGCCATGAAATTAGCCTCGCTGATGCAAGAAGCGGGACTCCCTGATGGTGTGCTGAATGTCGTGCATGGCGCACATGATGTAGTCAATGCATTGACGACGTTACCTTCTGTCAAAGCAGTATCCTTCGTCGGCTCGCAACCTGTCGCCAAGTATGTGTATGAGCGAGCATCTGCGGCAGGTAAAAGAGTGCAAGCCTTAGCAGGCGCTAAAAACTATCACATCGTCATGCCCGATGCGCATCAGGAGAAAACGATCGAGAATATCGTTATGTCGTCGTTTGGCTCTGCAGGTGAACGCTGTATGGCTTGTTCAGCTGTCGTAGTTGTAGGGGATGGGGAGGCGTTTGTGAGCGGGCTGCAAGAAGCTGCTGCTCAGTTGGTGCTTGGCAGTGGGATGGAGGAGCAGGTCACGCTGACTCCGATTATTCGAGACGAGCAGCGGACGCGAATCGCGAGCTATATTGAGAAAGGCATAGTTGAAGGCGCAGAGCTACTAATCGATGGGAGAACCGTGGAAGCATGTGAAGGCGAGGGATTTTTCCTCGGGGCGACGATCTTCGATCATGTGAAGCCTGAGATGACGATTGCGAAAGAGGAGATTTTTGGGCCTGTCTTGTCTTTATTCCGTGCGGTGGATCTGAATAGTGCGTTGGAATTAGTAAATCAATCGCGCTTCGGGAATTCAGCGGTTATTTACACCGAGAATGCGAAGGCTGTGCGTCAATTCCGCGAGGAGGTAGAAGCGGGAATGCTAGGTGTCAACGTTGGCGTACCAGCGCCGATGGCCTTTTTCCCCTTCTCAGGCTGGAAGGATTCGTTCTATGGCGATTTGCATGCCAATGGCAAGGACGGCGTCGAATTTTATACGAAGAAGAAAATGATTACCTCGCGGTATTTTTGAGCGTGGATGTGAAGGGTTTGCGAATAAGGAGGAAAACCTGGGGCGATGCCTCAGGTTTTTATGTTGTTGGGAGAGTTGTGAAATGCTGTAACGTTGAAAAACACCGTTACAGTTCCAGAAAGAGCTCCAAATGATAGATTTCCTCGCTGTAAGGATGAAAAACACCGTTACAGCTCTAGAAAGAGCTCCAAATGATAGATGTCCTTGCTGTAAGGATGAAAAACACCGTTACAGCTCCAAAATGAGCTGCAAATGATGGATACCCTTGCTGTAAGGATGAAAATGGACCTCTGTCAACTAAGTAGACACTCGCTAAGAGAATTAACCAACGACTCTGTAATAGCTTTTTTCAAATTGAACTGGTGAAAGGTAACCCAAAGAGCCATGGATCCTTTTACGATTGTAAAAAAGTTCAATGTACTCGAACATATCTTGTTGTGCTTGGGCTTTGGTCA